>NZ_JAFMOX010000059.1 GCF_019049655.1 Rahnella rivi | reverse complement strand
ACGTTGAATTATAGGATTTTATTTATATCATCGGTGGCACATTAAACCCGTATTGTGACTCATTGCTTAAACCGGCAGGGTGATGTTTTTGATTGCAAAACCCCGGCAGCTCATTACTTGTCCAGTTTCCTGCACTATCAGATAAAAAATTGATGCTCATTTCCTGAACATCATCGTTGTCAAAAATATTTATGCTGAATGATGATTTGAGAGAAAACGTCCTCTCACTAATTATAGCTTCAACAGCAAGACGCTGTTAGACCCTTAACTTCTATTCAGGAAACTATTATGGCTACCAGTAAATTGATTAAAACAGATTCTCTGACTGACAAATCTTATAAAGCGGACGGTTTTGACGCGTCGAAAGACACGGTTAAATATAGCTATACCTCTGCCCGCGTGGCTAAACCGGTGTACAACAAGTATGACACCACCAATAAACCTAAAGTCTTCGGTTACTACACTGACTGGTCGCAGTATGACAGCCGTCAGACCGACGGAGATGACACCCCGGCTAATCGCGGTCGCGGTTATGATTTAGCCAACGTCAGCCCGACGGCGTACGACAAAATCATTCTTGGCTTCCTGGGCATTGTCGGCGACAGCACCGGCGAAAAAGCGGAAGTTATCGCCCGCGCTGCAAGCAATCTGAACAAATCCACTAACGAACCCACCTTCCTCGACCCATGGGGCGACTTCCAGACCAGCAACAACGTTGGCCTGAAAGAGTCCGGCTGGGAAGAAATGGACGTGAACTCCGCCACTCAGGCGACAGTAAAAGGTATCGTCGGCGGCCTGCGTGATCTGCAAGCCAAAGCCAAAACCCAGGGGCATGACCTGGCACTGTCGATGAGTATCGGCGGCTGGACCATGAGCAGCGGTTTCCACAACATGTCGCAAACGTCTGCGGGTCGCAGCACCTTTGCAAAAGGCGTGGCAAAACTGTTTACCCGCTTCCCGATGTTCTCTGAAGTGGATATCGACTGGGAATATCCGGGCAACGCCGGTAACAACAATGCCTACAGTGATTCTGATGGTGCGAACTATGCATTGCTGCTGGCTGAAATCACCAAAGAGCTGAAAGCCATTAAACGCAGTGACGTCAAAATCAGTATCGCCAGTTCTGCGGTGGTGGCGATTTTGGAAAAATCAGATGTCGCCACACTGCTGAAAAACGGTCTGTACAGCATCAACGTGATGACTTACGACTTCTACGGTACGCCGTGGGCAGAGAAACTCGATCACCACACCAACCTGCACGCGCTGGTAGAAGGCGGGTGGGGCGTGGATACCATCGTTGATTACCTGTTGGCGAAAGGCTTCCCGGCTGACCGCATTAACGTAGGTTATGCGGGATATTCACGTAACGGCCAGAATGCGGTTCTGGAAAGCTACTCTCCGCTCAAAGGCACCTACTCACCGACACCCAATGCTGAAACCACCGGCACATTCGAAAGCGGTTGCAGCGAATGGTATGACCTGATCAATAACTATATCGATCTGGAAAACCAGAAAGGCCGTAACGGTTTCAGCGTGTACACCGACCAGGTCGCAGACGCTGATTACCTGTACAACAAAGACACAAAACTGTTCGTTTCCCTTGATACTCCGCGCAGCGTCAGGGCTAAAGGTCAGTATGTAGCGAAAAAAGGGCTCGGCGCACTGTTTACCTGGACTATCGATCAGGACAACGGTGTGCTGGTTAACGCCGCCCGTGAAGGTCTGGGTTGCTCCGTGACTAATCAGGTTGTCGATATGGCACCGTTCTACTTCGACGGTATCAATGTCGCCGGCGAAGTGCCTGATGATGATAAACCTGCTACCAATACCACACCGGTTGCGGATATCCAGTTGCAGGTGATCAGCGGTTCAAAAGTGCGTCTGAGCGGTGCTGCCTCGAGCGATGCCGATAACGAGGCGCTGACCTACAAGTGGAGCGTTCCGGCGGGTATTTCGCCAAACAGCACCACCACGTCAACCATTACCTTTATCGCGCCAACCGTGGTCAGCCGTGCAGAGTTCCAGTTCTCCCTGACGGTCACTGACACCCATGCGGCCACTTCCGTTGCCAAAAACTACACGCTGGTGGTCTTTGGTGAAGAAGTGATCGACCCGACGCCAACGCCTGAACCGACGCCTGAACCGACCCCGGAGCCGACGCCGGAACCTACCCCAGAACCGACGCCGGAACCGACGCCAGAACCGACTCCGGAACCGACACCAACGCCAACACCGGCAGGTAAATACGACGAGTGGGAATCCGGCAAGGTGTACAACACCGGCGATAAAGTCAGCCATAAAGGAAAAGATTACGTGGCTAACTACTGGACTCAGGCAAACGAGCCAGGTCTGGCAGAGTTCACCGGTGAATGGTCACAGTGGAAGTTACTCTGATTACACCACGCAGACGTCATGAGGTTCTGACCTCATGCTAATGAAAGCGCAAAGCGGGACACTTACGGGTGTCCCGCTTTTTTTTGCTGCAACGGTGGGCTGATGCAGCTTGCCGAACCCGCGTCAGACACACAGGTTCAGCAGGCTGTATCCGAGACAGCGCAGGGTGTGGCCTGGCGTACTGAGGGAGAGTGAGAGGTTGAGACAGTTAAAGCAGAACGAAGAGGGCGTACAGCGCGGGAAGAGGGCAAAAAAAATCCCCCGCAGACGTGGGTCTGTCGGGGGAAAGGATTAACCTTGTTGTTTCGGCGCGGGGGTCATGGTGTCAATGAACGCCGAAATTTTCTTACCGAGCAGGGTGATAATCGGCCCGGCAAACACGCCGCCCAGCCCGGCGATGACCAGTAGCTTGTCATCGTTGGCATCGTGCGACAAAACGAAAATACTCAATATCATGCCGCTGAAACAGGAGACGATAACCTGTAAAAGACAGGCCTTAAGTTCATCCATGAAGGCCTTCTTCTGTCTCAGCATGATGTAGCGAACGACGCCACCCCACGCTGACATTCCCATAACGGCAAAAACAATACTGTGCTCTATGGTGACGATATCTCTGGCATGTGCTGCGCCAATCATGATGCTTTCCTCTAAGGTAAGAATAAAACCGGTTAACTTGTGTATGGTTAAATTATCACCAGAAGACGCCGGGCAAAAATCACATAGCCACACATTTTTGCGTGACGGTTTTTAGCCGCGCAATCGCGAAAAGTGAGAAGACGAAAGGGGAGCAGGCCGCAACCGGGCGAGGTTTTTTCTTAACCAGAAAGGCTTAGGCCGCACAGTGAGTTTTTTATCCCACACACCGGCCGGCAATTTAAAAAAATAATAGCGTTTGAATTTCAGAAAGATAACCCGCGTGATAATTTTGTTCGCACACTAAGCATATCAACCCGTCATCCGTGACGGGCTGCCCAAGGTTTTAGTTCACGGCACAGAAACTCTGCGCCTCAGCACGGACATTTCCCCATCTTCCCGCCTTCGCTGGGGAATCTTGCTTCCAGACAGCGGCAGTGAAACTCCCGCTCGGACATCGGCTCGTTATCCGGGTGTCGCACCTTCATATGCTGCACATAATTTTGGTAATCCTGCACGCCGACCATCAGCCGGAAACTCTGCGCAGTGCGCCGGATAGCCAGCTTCAGCCAGCCGGAAACGTTGTGCGGCTTCGGCTCGACGATAAACAGCGGCTGACAGCTGATGATGCGAAACGACGCCGGTCGCGGTGTTTTAAACAATGCGCGTGACTCAGACATGGCGCACCTCGCCAACCGGGCGGCCTTCACGGCGCAGCACCACGGCTGTTTCATGTACCGTCGGCGTGGCGGATTTCAGTGCGCGGCGGATAACAAAGAACGACGACACCAGCATCGTCACCGCCACCAGCATAAAGAAGCCGCACAGCACGGCGTTGATCTGATTATTCAGCACGATGGTGTGCATATCAGCCAGCGTTTTGGCCGGTTTGATGATTTCACCACTGTCGATCCCGGCAGAGAATTTCTTCGCCTGCGCCAGGAATCCAATCGACGGTTTTTCGTGGAAAATCTTCTGCCAGCCTGCGGTCATCGAGGTGATGAACAGCCAGATGGTCGGCAAAATAGTCACCCAGGCATAACGCTGCTTTTTCATTTTGAACAGCACTACAGTGCCGAGGATCAGCGCCATCGAGGCCAGCATCTGATTGCCGATACCGAACAGCGGCCACAGAGTATTGATGCCCCCTAACGGATCGACCACGCCCTGATACACGAAGAAACCCCAGCCCGCGACCGCGACGGTAGTACCGGCGAACGTGCCGATCCACGAACGGTTATTGGCTAAAGAAGGGACGGCAACGCCTACCAGATCCTGCACCATAAAACGGCAGGCGCGGGTACCGGCATCCACGGCGGTCAGGATGAACAAGGCTTCAAACAGGATCGCAAAGTGATACCAGAAGGCCATCATCGCGCGGCTGTTAAACACCTCAGTAATGATGTGCGCCATGCCGACGGCGAAGGTCGGTGCGCCACCGGCGCGGGACAGGATTGACTGCTCGCCGACGTCTTTGGCTATTTGCGTCAGAATATCCGGCGTGATGACAAAGCCCCAGCCGTTAATCACCTGCGAGGCACTTTCCACCGTGGTGCCAATCAGCGCCGCCGGTGAGTTCATCGCAAAATAGACGCCAGGGTCGATCACTGACGCACAAATCAGCGCCATGATCGCCACAAACGATTCCATCAGCATCGCCCCGTAGCCGATAAAGCGGATGTGACTTTCGCGCTCCACCAGTTTCGGCGTGGTGCCGCTGGAAACCAGCGCGTGGAAACCTGAAATCGACCCGCAGGCGATGGTGATAAACAGGAACGGGAACAGGCTGCCGGAGAATACCGGGCCGCTGCCGTCAATAAAACGCGATACGGCGGGCATTTTCATTTCCGGCATGGCGAAGACGATACCGACCGCCAGCCCGGCAATAACGCCGATTTTCAGAAACGTTGAGAGGTAATCGCGCGGTGCCAGCAGCAGCCAGACCGGCAATACCGAGGCAATAAAACCATAAATCACCAGCACCCAGGTCAGCGTGGTGCCGTGCAGGGTAAAGAACGGCCCCCAGTAAGGATCCGCCGCCACGTTGCCGCCGTAAATAATCGCGAGCATCATCAGCACAAAGCCAATCACCGACACTTCAGCAATTTTCCCCGGACGCAGAAAGCGCATATAGATGCCCATAAACAGGGCAATCGGAATGGTCGCGGCAATGGTGAACAGCCCCCACGGACTGTCGGCCAGCGCTTTGACCACCACCAGCGCCAGCGCCGACAGAATAATGATCATCACGCCCAGCGCCCCGAGCATGGTGATGACGCCTGCGAAATTACCCAGCTCCTGCTTCGCCATTTCTCCGAGAGAACGGCCATCGCGGCGGGTAGAGATAAATAGGATCAGGAAATCCTGCACCGCTCCGGCCAGCATGACGCCGACTAAAATCCAGATGGTGCCCGGCAAAAAGCCCATTTGCGCGGCGAGGATCGGGCCGACCAGCGGGCCTGCTCCGGCAATCGCCGCAAAGTGGTGGCCGAACAGCACCCATTTATTGGTCGGCACATAATCCAGCCCGTCGTTGTGGCGCTCGGCGGGGGTCATGCGTTTATCATCGAGTTCAAACACTTTTTCGGCGATAAACAGACTGTAAAAACGGTAGGCAATGCTGTAACAGGCAATGGCGGCAACCACCAGCCAGAGCGCGTTGACGTGTTCGCCACGACTTAACGCCAGCATGCAAAAAGCAAAGGCTCCGATGAACGCCACCACCAGCCAGGTTATCCCGGACTTGACGCTTTTCATGATTACAACTCCTTGTGAGTGGTCCTTTGTCGTGCTGGCCACTTTTTTTGTGAGAGTGTGAGGTAGGGAGGTAAGGGTCGGCGCGCCAGCGGCACGTTGCGACTATGTTAAATTACTGGTCAAAAATAATGTTTTTGAACAGAAAAGTTTGAAGTTAAAAGCGGAAGTGTGATGCGGTTTACGCTTTGCACAGAGAGTACTGGTCGGATGACAATAAAGTTGTGGCGGGGCAGGAAAAAACCAAAAAAAAACCGGCCACGAAGGCCGGTCTATTTCTGTCAGGTCGGGGATTATTCTGCAGCAGCAGGTTTTTCCTGACCTGGTTTGTGGTCACGCATCTGTTCCATTTTGGCAGAGCGTTTCTGGTAGTTCTCGTTGAACTGTTTTTTCTGCTCAGGTGTCAGCAGGTTATACATTTTGTTCTCTGCACGGGCACGGTCGAGCATACGGTCAGACTGTGCTTTGGTGATGGTATCAATCTGCGATTTCACCTTAGCTTCGTCGAAGCTGTCGGTCGCCACCAGGCTGTGCATCTGATCCATCTGCGCTTTCATGGCGGCACGGTCAGGGCGTGCGCCGCTGTCTTTCATGATGTCTTTCATCTGAGTTTTTTGCTGCTCAGTCAGGTTCAGGCCGGCAAACGGGTTCATGTGTTGCGGGCCTTTATGATGCAGCATTTTGCCGTGAGCAGCATCAGGTGCTGGAGGTGCAGTCGTCTCAGCAGCAAACGCGAAAGAAGCAGAGCTCAGAGCCAGGGTTGAAGCCACAATCATTGCGGTAAGTTTACGCATAATAAAATTCCTTATTGAAGATTCAGGCACGTTGCCCGTTTTGTTTCGACGAAAGCAAGTCTACTGAATCCAATGAATAGTAATGCGAGGTAGATGTAAAATTCTGAAAGTCGGAGAGACACATTTCACGCAATCATGGAGAAAATGTTTAGAAAGCGTAAGGTTAGGCGAACAGACGTGAATGGCGGTTCGGATAAATCCGAGTCATGCGAAGGATTCAAACATTAACATGATGAATGATTTGCCGCTATAGCCCGCGTGTAAAGAATGTTTGAAGTTTACTCACGGTTTACTTGGCGATGAACAGGCGAAAACAGGCATAATAGTTTTCATTTCGTTAACACCGCTTGTAACAGTGATCCGCATTATGACTGAATCCCGCTATGCCCAGCTGGCGCGCACGCTGCGCAAACAAATTGACACCCAGGTCTGGCTGCCCGGCGATCGCCTGCCTTCATTGCGTGACACCTGCAAACAGTCTGGCCTGAGCCTGATGACGGTCCTACAGGCTTACCAGCTGCTGGAAAGTCAGGGAGTGATTGTCGCGCGGCCTCAGTCCGGTTACTACGTGGCTGCCGGATTGCAGCGTCCGGTGCGGCATCAGCCGGACGAGCGTCTGCATGCCGCCGAGCAGGTGGACGTCAACGATGCCATTTTTGATATTCTCAAAGCCGGACAAGATCCTGGCGTGGTGCCGCTTGGCTCGGCGTTCCCGGATCCGACGTTATTTCCCCAGCCGCGTCTGGCGCGATCGCTTGCCAGCGCCGTGCGCCGGATGTCCCCTCACAGCGCCACTGCCAACCTGCCGCCGGGTAACGAAGAGCTGCGCCGCAGCATTGCCCAGCGTTATGCGCAAAACGGTATCGAAGTCGCGCCGGATGAAATCGTCATTACGTCTGGCGCGATGGAGTCGCTCGGGCTGAGTTTGCAGATGGTGACCGAGCCGGGAGACTGGGTGGCGATTGAATCTCCGGCTTTTTATGGCGTGTTGCAGGCCATTGAGCGGCGCAAACTCAAAGCGGTCGCCATTCCGACTGACGTGCGGTACGGCATGGATCCCGATGCATTGGAAAAAGCGCTGGAAACCTACCCGATCAAAGCCTGCTGGCTGATGTCCAGCTATCAGAATCCGCTCGGCTGTACCTTGCCGCCGGAAAACAAAGCCCGGCTGGTGGAAATTTTGCAGGCGCACCAGGTCGCCATTATTGAAGATGACGTTTACAGCGAACTCTATTTCGGCAGTGAACGCGCGGTGCCGCTGAAGGCCTCGTCCTACCGCAGCGAGATCCTGCACTGTTCGTCATTTTCTAAATGTCTGGCACCGGGTTTTCGCGTCGGCTGGGTGGCGGCGGGGGCATACGCCGAGCGCATCCAGCGGTTACAGCTGATGAGCACTTTATCGGCCAGCGTGCCGGTGCAGCTGGCGCTGGCCGATTATTTACAGCAGGGAGGTTATGACACCCATCTGCGCCGTCTTCGCCGCGTACTCGAGCAGCGGCAAATGGCGATGTATCACGCCATTCTCGCCGAATTCCCCGCACAGGTTTCTGTCAGCCAGCCAAAGGGCGGCTATTTTTTATGGCTGGATCTGGGGGAAAACGTCGATGCGGCGCGGGTCTATCAGCTGGCGCTGGCAAAAGGCGTCAGTGTGGCGCCCGGCAGCATGTTTTCTGCCGATCAGCGTTTCAGCCACTGCATCCGTATCAACACGTCTTTCGAATGGGCTCCGCACACCGCGCGCGCCATCTCGATTCTGGCGGCGCTGGTGGCGGAGGAGATTAAGCAGTGAAAAGCGCGTTGTCAGACATCCTGTTCCCGCAGCGTCTTACCGACGTTTCCGCCCGGATGCACTTTCAGTAAACGTTGCTGGTCAAAGCCGTTGCGCAGCATGATGTTGCCGCACAGCGCGTCGAACACCGCCAGCACCAGCACGATAGAGGTGGTGGCGAGCATATTCAGCGGATCGATTTCCCGCTGTATATGGGTTTTCACCACCAGCGTGGCGGCACGGGCAATGGCTGAATCCAGATTCTCGGTCACGCTGACGATCGCCACACCTTTGGCTTTCAGTGTCGGCAAAAGGCGCGTCAGCTCTTCGGAATTTCCGCCGCGCGAAATCAGGATCATCAGGTCATCACTGCGCATAAAACCTAAGTCGCCGTGCGCGGCATCGGTGGCACTGAGGTACACCGCCGGTTGTTCAACGCACGCCAGCATATGGGCGATTTTGCGCGCCGCAATCCCCGACGTGCCCACGCCGGTCACCGCAATTTTGCCCTTACAGCCGGTCACCAGCGTCAGCAACTGCTGCCAGATATCGGCATCGAGATGGCGCTGCAATGCCAGTAATTCCTGGCTGTAGGTCTGCCAGCCCTGGCACGCCAGAGCAAATTCTTCCTCTGCGTTCATTCGGTTTCCCCCTGCATCAGGCGGCGGTACTTCATGCTGTCGTGGTACATCTCATGGAATACGCGGTATTTGCGGTCGTAATACTCTTTGATTTTGTTGGTTTGCGGCGTGACGGTTTTGCCGATGCGGCTCATGGCGGCCATGGCTTCCGGCAGCGAGTCATACGCACCCGCCGCGACGGTGCCCATCATGGCGCTGCCGAGCAACATCGCTTCGCTTTCTTCCGGCAATAACATCGCGCAGCCGGTGGCGTTGGAATGCTCCTGCACAAACACCGGGTTTTTGGTGCCGCCGCCGCTTGCCATCATGGTATCGATGCGGTAACCGCTCTGGTTCATGGTTTCGATAATGTGACGGGTGCCGAGCGCCAGCGCCTGAATGGTCGCCAGATAATGCAGTGCCATATCTTCCGGCGTACGCGAGAGTTTCAGGCCGGTCAGCGTACCGGTCAGCGTCGGGTTGGCGCGCGGTGAACGGTTGCCGTGGAAGTAGGGCAGCATATGAATGTCTTTGGTCAGGAAGGCAATGTCTTCCGGCTCGCCTGCCATTTTGCGCAGGATGGCGTTAAGCACTTCGTAAATGGTTTTGCCGCTGTCTTTGCCCTGTTTCAGCAGATCCTGATAGCACGGGTGCGACTGAATGACGTGATCGATCAGCGCGCCGGTGGTGGATTGCCCGCCTTCGTTCAGCCAGTAATCCGGCAAAATCGCCGAATAATACGGGCCCCAGATGCCGCCGATATAGCGCGCACTGCGTGACATCGCCATGTGTGCCGTCGAGGTGCCGCCGATCAGCGCGATGCGGTTGTCGAAATCTGCCGATTCACCGGATGCGCCGCTGGCGCCGAGAATGCCGAGACTGCCTGCGTGCGCATCAATGATCGAGACGCTGACCGCCGTGCCTGCCATCAGGCCCATTTCGGCGGCGGCGCGCTGGGTCAGACCATGCCCCAGCGGTTCGCCCATGGTTTTCACTTCGCTGCCGATTTTCGCCGCATTATTTTCCAGCAAATCTTCCAGCCCGATCTGGCGGAAATAGCTCGGATCCCAGCGGTCTTCGTGGCCGATGTAGGTCCATTTACAGACGGTGGAACACAGGGAGCGCGTGGCGTCCTGCGTGGCGCGCCAGGTCAGGAAATCCGGCAGATCGAACAGGTGCCCGACGTTGTTCCAGGTGGTGGGCATATGCTGTTTCAGCCACAGCAGTTTTGGCGTCTGCATTTCCGGCGAAATAATCCCGCCGACGAATTCCAGCACGCGGTGGCCGGTGGCGTTGATGCGTTCCGCCTGCGTAATGGCGCGGTGATCCATCCACACAATGATGTTCTGCTCGCTGCGCCCGGACGGGCTGACGGTCAGCGGTTTGCCTTCTTTATCCAGCACCACCAGCGAACAGGTGGCGTCGAAACCGATACCTTTCACCTGAATCGGGTTGATGTCGGCCTGATTCACCGCGTCTTTCACGGCGTTACAGACGGACTGCCAGATCTCATCGGAAGATTGCTCGACGAAATCGGCTTTCGGGCGGTACAACGTGATCTCACGGCTGGCCTGGCCGACCATGCGGCCGGTCATGTCGAAGACGCCCGCGCGGGCGCTGCCGGTTCCTACGTCAACTCCAATAAAATAACTCGCCATGTTCTTTCCCTTCGGTAAAAAGCTTTCGCTTAAGATTTTCTGTTTTGCAGAGCGATAAACAGGATCAGGACGCCGCCCCACAGGGCCATCGTCAGGTAACTGCTGACGCCCATCAGGTTGAGGCCGCTTTCCAGCATTTGCAGGACGATCAGCGCCAGCACCAGCCCGATGACCCGGCCAAAGCCGCCGTCGGGGTTAATCCCGCCGAGCACGGAGGCCAGAATGGTCACCAGTAAATAGGAGTCGCCGTAGCCTGCTTTCGCCGAGTTAAATTTGGACATCATCAGCAGTGCCGCGCCCCAGCCGAGCAGGGCGGAAAGCACGTACACCGCGATGGTCACTTTATGGGTGTTGACGCCGCTAAAGCGTGTGGCCTGTTCGTTGGAGCCCATCAGATACAGGCTGCGGCCAAGGGTGGTGTGTTCGAGCAACACCCATAACAGCAGCGCCACCAGCAGGAACAGCAGCAGGGCGACCGGAATGCCCAGCAGGCTGCCGTTGCTCAGATATTGGATGGCCGCCGGGAAGCCGGAAATCACCGCACCACTGGTCAGCAGGATATTCAGCCCGGCAATCAGCGTCATGGTGCCGAGCGTCGCCAGAATCGGCGAGACACCCACGTAGGCGATCAGCGCACCGTTAAGCACACCGATAGCCACCGCCACGCCCAGACCGGCGAGCATCGCCAGCGCGAAATATTCCGGCTGATTCGGGTGCGCCACCATAATGGCCGCCATGGCCAGCGAGCAGGCATTCGCACCGGCAATCACCGAAAGGTTGATGCCGCCGGTAAGCATGGTGATGCCCATCCCCAGCGCCAGCATGCCCAGAATAGGCAACTGCGAAGAGATCGACTGGAAATTGCCGACGCTGTAAAAACTGCCGCCCAGCGTGAAAGAGAACAACACGGCCACGGCAATGATGATCAGCAACTGCAAACGGATAATGCGGTCACCGGGGAAAAATCGGGTTAAGGTCGTCATGTCACATCCCCTTTGCCAGTTTGCGTTTTTCATTCCACGCCGTGCTGCTGATGCTGATCAGAATGATCAGGCCGCTGAACACCTGATGCCAGTAAGACGAGATACTCAGCAGCGTCAGGCCGTTTTGCAGGAAGGCCAGCAGCATGACACCCAGAATGGTGCCGGTGAGTGAACCGCGCCCGCCGGTCATGCTGGTGCCGCCTAACACCACCGCCGCCAGCACCGTCAGCTCATAGCCGAGCAGGGAATTCGGTGCGACGGACTGAGTGATTTGCGCCTGAACCACCGCAGCAATACCCGCCAGTAATCCCATAAAGCCGTAGACGTAAAAATGCAGCCGCAGAATGTTCAGACCAAGGCGCGACGCAGCGTCACGGTTGCTGCCCATGGCGTAAATCTGCCGTCCGACGCGGGTGCGGTTCATCAGCACACCGGTGGCGATAATCACCCCGAGCAGGCTGAGTAACGGCAGCGTCAGGCCATAGTCGTAGCCGTCCGCGGCGGTAAAGGAGAACCAGTTAATGCCATTCATAAACCAGTCGGGGAAGCCGTACAGCCAGGTGCCGTTGGTCAGGTACACCAGCAATCCGTAGAACAGATTCAGCGTGGCGATGGTGATGATGATGGCCGGCACGCGCAGCCAGTACACCAGAAAACCATTGACCAGCCCGAGCAGTAAACCGGTGCCCATCGACATGGCAAACGCCAGCGGAAAACTGCCGCCGTGATGGAGGATGTAACTCGCCATCACGTACTGACCGATGGACGTCACCGCCGGGAAGGAGATGTCGATACCCCCGGCAATCAGCACCACAAACAGGCCGCAGGCCAGAATGCCGAGAATGGCATAACTGGTGGCGACGTCGGTCAGGTTGCCGAGCGTCATAAATTCACTGGTGCTGAGGCTCAGGCCGATGACCAGCAGCAGGACCAGTAATCCCAGCCAGAATTCGTGCCGGGAGAACAGTTTCGACAGTGCGTTGTTATCCATTGATCGCCTCCGCAATCTGCGCTTCGCTGCTCTGGTGCGGGGCGAATTCCGCCACCAGTTCGCCTTTGCGCATCACCAGCACCCGGTGACTGTTGTAATAGGCTTCCGGAATTTCATCGCAAATCATCAGTACCGCCATGCCGGATTCCGCCAGGTCACGGGCAATACGGTAAATGCCTTCTTTATTGGCAATATCCACGCCGACGGTCGGCGAATCGAGGATCAGAATATGCGGCTGCGTCGCCACCCATTTGGCGATGGCGATACGCTGCGCATTGCCGCCGGAAAGCGTTTTCACCGGCAGGCCGCTGTCGGAGACTTTGATGTTCAGATCACGAATCAGGTCTTTCACCACTGACGCCGCTTTACGGTGATCCATCAGCCCGGTGGTGGTGTGCAGCTTGTCGAAAATCGACACCAGTGTGTTGTCGTAAATGGATTGCTCCATGATCAGCCCCTGCGTCAGACGGTCTTCCGATACATAAGCGATACCGTGACGGATGGCGTCGCGGTTGCTGTGAAATTTCACCGCCTTGCCGTTAACGCGGATTTCGCCGCTGTCCGGCTGGCTCATGCCGAATAAGCTCATACAGAGTTCAGTACGCCCTGAACCCAGCAGGCCGATAATCGAGGTGATTTCGCCCTGGCGCAGCGACAGCGAAATATCCTGATACTGGCCTTTGCGGCTCAGGTGGCTGACTTCCAGCAGCGGCGTGACGTTGGCCGGTGCGCGGTGCGGCAGGTGGCTGTAGGTAAAGCGCTGTCCGGTCATCAGGAACGCCAGCTCATTGCTGTCGAGTTCGCTGGCCGGATACGTGCCCACCAGTTTGCCGTCGCGCATCACGCTGATGCGGTCGGCGACTTCCATCACTTCATCAAGGCGGTGGCTGACGAACACCACGCAGATGCCCGCGGCCTTCAGCTCATTCACCACCCGCAGCAGGCCGTTCACTTCGGTGCGGGTCAGCGACGCGGTGGGTTCATCCATGATCACCAGGCTGGCGTCAGCAGCGATTGCGCGGCATATTGCCACTAACTGACGGTCGGCGATCGACAGCTTTTCGACTTTACGATCCGGATCCAGAGAAATTCCGACCCGTTGCATAGCGGCCACAGCTTTTTTGCGCATTGCCTCGCGATGTACCCAAAAATCGCCGCCCGGTAAATAACGGTGGATGGCAATATTTTCGGCAACCGATAAATTCGGAAATAAAGAGAGATCCTGATAAATAACCTGAATGCCGTAATAAGAAGAAAGTTGCGGCGTCAGGCTATGAAAAAGTTTTCCATCGAGCGTAATTGCCGCGCCTTTTTCCGGCTGATAGACGCCGGAAATGACTTTAATGATGGTGCTTTTACCGCAGCCATTCTGACCGGCGAGACAGTGCACTTCGCCTTTATTCAGCGTCAGGCTGACATTATCCAGCGCTAAAACGCCGGGGAATTTTTTACCGATTTTTTCGAGGCTGATAAAAGCCTCAGCAGGGGCAGGGGACGTGCGCGAACCGGACGACGGAGTGAGAGTGTTCATCACATTATCCTTACAACGTTCTATTTAGAATAAGTATTCAATGTCTGATTAGAAATTCAGATACGGCACAGCACACAACGCCGTATCTGTTTCTATTTGCCTGGTGTGGCGCTGGAGATAAATATGTCTCCGGTAAATTAAAGAATTAAAAAGCTACATCAGAAGCCGAGTGATTTTGCATTCTCTGGCGTGACTTCCAGAATTTTATTAAAGCGGATCACGTGTTTATCCATATCCACATCCGCTTTGCCCAACCCTTCGATGCTCAGGTCTTTGGTGACTTCTTTACCCTGTAACAACTGGTCGGCGACGGTCACTAAGGCGTAACCGGCATCTTTCGGATCCCACAACAGGACTTTCTTGATATCACCGCGCATCAGGTATGGCGCAGCCTGAGCGGGCATGGCGATACCCACTACCGCGAGTTTGTTTTTCGCACGTTTCTGCTGAACGGCCTGACCGGCACCGATCGGGCCGAGCGAACCGAAACCGATAATCCCTTTCAGATCAGGATAGGTTTTCATGAGATCCAGCGTGGTGGAGTAAGACTTATCAATGTTTTCGGCCACCGGCAGGCGTGAGGTGACTTCATGCATATCGGGGTATTTTTCTTTCTGATATTTAATGGCGGCGTCAGCCCAGGCGTTATGCAATGGCACGGTCAGGGAACCGACATAAATGGCGTATCCGCCTTTGCCGCCCATGTCTTTCGCCAGCTCATCCATATTGGCTTCGGCATATTTCTGGCTGTCGATGGTTTCGATATCCCACTGACCAATTTGCTGATCCGGCGATTCATGGGTTAACACCACGATGCCCTGATCGCGGGCTTTTTTCAGCACCGGCTCCAGCACTTTGGCGTCGTTAGGCACCACGATAATGGCGTCCACTTTTTTGGCGATCAGATCTTCAATCACTTTAACCTGCTGTGCCGGATCAGGCGTTGAACCGCCGACCTGATAGGCATTCACATTCAGTTTTTGCGCGGCTTCTTTTACGCCGACTTCCATGCGGGTGAACCAGGGAATGCCGGTGACTTTAGCGACCACGGCGATGTCGTAAGGCTTGGCGGCGAATGTCGGTGTCGTGAATAACATGCATGCTGAAACCACACATGCATTGACTAATGCGAGGTTAAATTTCATGTCTGTACCTTTCTTATGATGTTCTGTTCTGGTGTAGGGAACGGGCGGTGGTTATTTATTCCACACTCAGAGATTAACTTAACGGGAAAGCCGTTTTCTCTCGCTCGTAAACAGAATGTGATCAAAGCCCTTAATTGTTAAATCCAATAACTTTATATGTAAAATATTGGTTAATTAAATCTATCACCAGGTTCATGCGGGCGCGCTATGGCAGGTGTTACCGATAACAATGAAACAAAAAGCAATCAATTAATTAACAAATTAAATACATATGAAGCGCCTCACGGGGGCTTTTCAGAAAGGATGCGCCTGTGGTTTTTTTTATTTGCGCAGAGTGTGAACAGGGTCACGGCAGCGGATGCGCCAAAACCGTGCGCGCCTGCCCCATTTTCTGGCATTGCACTGCGCGACAGCACAGGTGATACGCGCCGGATCACAATCCTGACTAAAACATTGCGCCAAACATCAAAATATTTCCCTGCATACTCATTCTTTGCCCCTCGTTGCTGCGAAAGGGGATTTTTTTGTTTATTCATTTTTTATGCATTTAAAGTGAATAACGGTCGCGTTTAAGTGATTGTTTTTTCTGGTGCTGATTCTTTTTATTCACTTTTATCCTTTGCTGGCACGAAGCCTGCACTCTATGATGTGACTGAGTGAGATTATTTATTAACTTTTAAATAACAAACCAATAACCAGAAATCCTGCCGGTATGGGGGGCGGGCTCCTGCACCCTGAATTCAGCCAGTCACTGGCCTTACATTAAGAGGTTTATATGGAACACCAACAGCAGCCACAAAACGTCAGCCGCCAGAACTTTGATGACTGGATGGTGCCGGTGTATGCCCCTGCCGCGTTTATTCCGGTGCGCGGCGAAGGATCCTGGCTGTGGGATCAGGCGGGCAAAGATTATGTCGATTTTGCGGGCGGCATTGCCGTGAATGCACTGGGCCATGCCCATCCGGAAATTCGTAAAACGCTGCTTGAGCAGGCGGATAAAGTCTGGCATCTGGGCAATGGCTATACCAACGAACCGGTATTGCGTCTGGCGAAACAGCTGATCGACGCCACCTTTGCCGACAAGGTGTTTTTCTGTAACTCGGGGGCGGAAGCCAACGAAGCGGCACTCAAACTGGCGCGCCTTTACGGCAACAAAGCCGGCGGCGAAAAGAATGAAATCATCGCCTTCAAAAACGCGTTTCACGGGCGCACGTTGTTTACCGTCACCACCGGCGGTCAGCCGAAATACTCGGAAGATTTTGCGCCGTTACCGCAGGCGATTACCCATCTGCCGTTCAACGACCTGGCCGCGGTCGCCAGCCAGATTTCCTCCCGTACCTGCGCGGTGATTGTCGAGCCGATCCAGGGCGAGGGCGGCGTGGTGCCTGCGCAGGCGGAATTCCTGCAAGGCCTGCGCGAGTTGTGTGACAAGCATCAGGCCGTGCTGATTTTTGATGAAGTGCAGACCGGCGTCGGGCGCACCGGCGAGCTATATGCGTATCAGCATTACGGCGTGGTGCCGGACATTCTGACCAGCGCCAAAGCGCTGGGCGGCGGTTTCCCTATTGGCGCAATGCTGACCACCGACCGCTACGCTGTGCTGTTCCAGCCGGGCACGCACGGCACCACTTACGGCGGTAACCCGCTGGCAACGGCGGTGGCTGGCAAAGTGTTTGAGATGATCAATACGCCGGACGTGCTGGCAGGCGTGCACAAGCGCCATCAGTGGTTTGCCGATGGCCTGAAACGTATCAATGAGCAATATCAGGTATTCAGCGAAGTGCGCGGGCAGGGCCTGCTGATCGGCGCCGTGATGAGCGAGCGTTATCAGGATCAGGCCAAACAGCTGAACACGCTGGCCGCAGAAGAGGGGCTGATTGCGCTGATTGCCGGGCCGAATGTACTGCGTTTCGCGCCGTCCCTGATCATACCGGGGGCTGATATTGAAGAAGGGCTGAACCGCCTTGAGCGTGCCGTCGCGCGCCTGTGCGCGTGATTCTTTGGGATAAATGAGGTAGAGCATCATGATGTTGATTCGACCTGTGCGGCCCGGCGATCTCGCCGATATTCTGCAGTTGTCAGGCAAAACCGGCATCGGTTTAACGTCTTTGCCCAAGGATGAGGCGCAGTTGCGCGCGCGCATTGAGCGTTCAGTGGCGACCTGGGAAGGCCGTCTGGATAAACCCGATCAGGGCTATCTGTTTGTGCTCGAAGACACAGAACAGCCGAAAGTGGTGGGGGTGAGCGCCATCGAAGTGGCGGTGGGCCTGAGCGAGCCGTGGTACAACTTCCGCCTCGGCACGCTGGTGCACGCCTCCAAAAGTCTGAATATTTATAAACCGGTGCCGACGCTGTTTCTCAGCAACGATCACACCGGGTATACCGAGCTTTGCACGCTGTTTCTCGATCCCGATTACCGCAATGGCAAAAACGGTCAGCTGTTGGCGAAAGTCCGTTTTCTGTTTCTGGCCGCGTTTCGAGACTATTTCTCCCGCAAGGTGATCGCCGAAATGCGCGGTGTTTCAGACGACAGCGGCCATTCGCCGTTCTGGGACAGCGTCGGGCGGCACTTCTTCGGGATGGAATTCGCCGAAGCCGACCGCCTGACCGGCATGGGGCAGAAATCCTTTATCGCCGAGCTGATGCCCAAACATCCTTTATATACCGACCTGCTCAGCCACGAAGCCCGCGAAGTGATCGGCGAAGTGCATCCGCATACCGCCCCGGCGCGTGCGGTGCTGGAAGGCGAAGGGCTGAGTTATCAGGGCTATGTGGATATTTTCGATGCCGGCCCGACGCTGGAAGGTGAAATTGACCAGCTGCGCGCGGTGAAAGAGAGTCGTCTGTGGCCGGTTCGCCTGGCAGACCACCGGGACGGCGATGATGAGCCGCTGTATCTGGTGGCCAATGAGCAGTATCAGAACTTCCGGGCGCTGCTGATTGCGGGCGAAGAATCGCCGCAGTCCCTGACGCTCAGTTCAGCCGAAGCTGACATTCTCGGGCTGCGTGAGGGCGACATGATGCGCGCCGTGGCGCTGTTTCCCGGCAGCAACCTGAACGCTCCCACGCAACCTCTCAAAAAGGAAACTCTCGCATGATGCAACCCGCACTCTTTATTCAGGGCCAGTGGCGCAGCGGACAGGGCGCGCAGCTGAACAAAATCAATCCGGCGGACAATACCCTGCTGTGGTCGGCGCTGAGCGCTGACGCGGAAGATGTTGATATGGCCTGCCGGGCTGCCCGCACGGCATTTCCCGCCTGGGCGCGCAAAACCGTGGCAGAACGCGCGGAGGTTATTCAGCGTTTTGCCGGTTTACTGACGGAGCATAAAACCCGGCTGGCGGAAATCATCAGCCAGGAAACCAGCAAACCGCGCTGGGAAACGCTGACCGAAATTCAGGCCATGATCGGCAAAGTGGCGATTTCGCTGGAAGCCAACCAGCAGCGTACCGGCGAAAAACATACCGCGATGCCGGACGGCGAAGCGGTGCTGCGCCACCGTCCGCACGGCGTGCTGGCGGTGTTCGGCCCGTATAATTTCCCCGGTCATTTGCCGAACGGCCATATCGTTCCGGCATTGCTGGCGGGCAATACCGTGATTTTCAAACCGAGTGAACTGACGCCTAAAACGGCGGAAGAAACCGTGAAGTTATGGCAACAGGCCGGTTTGCCCGACGGCGTGTTGAATCTGGTGCAGGGCGGGCGCAGCACCGGTGAAGCGCTGGCGGCCTGCGCAGATATCGACGGGTTGCTGTTTACCGGCAGCGCGGGAACCGGTTATCAGTTGCACCGCCAGCTGGCCGGTCAGCCTGAAAAGATTCTCGCGCTGGAAATGGGCGGTAATAACGCGCTGATTGTTGAGCCGGTGGAAGACATTGATGCGGCGGTTAACCTGACCATTCAGTCGGCGTTTATTTCTGCCGGGCAGCGCTGCACGTGTGCGCGTCGTCTGCTGGTGAAAGAGGGCGCGGCGGGCGATGCGTTTATCGCGCGCCTGCTGGAGGTGACCCTGCAGCTGCGCATTGGCGGCTGGAATGATGAGCCCCAGCCGTTTATGGGCGGGGTGATTTCTGACGCAGCCGCACGCAATATGCTGAAAGCGCAGGACGAATTACTGGCGCTGGGCGGCAAACCGCTGCTGCTGCTGACCCGCCCTGATCCTCTTAATACCGTGCTGACGCCAGGGATTATCGATCTGACCGGCGTGGCGGGCGTGCCTGATGAAGAATACTTCGGGCCGTTGCTGGGTATTTACCGCTACAGCGATTTTGACAGCGCCATTGCCCTGGCGAATCAGACCCGCTTCGGGCTGGCGACCGGATTAATCTCCGCCGGGCGCGATCGCTTTGAGCAGCTATTATTGGAAGCACGGGCGGGGATTGTGAACTGGAACAAACCGCTCACCGGCGCGTCGA
The DNA here is from genome assembly GCF_019049655.1 of Rahnella rivi. GTDB lineage: Bacteria > Pseudomonadota > Gammaproteobacteria > Enterobacterales > Enterobacteriaceae > Rahnella > Rahnella rivi. The sequence continues at coordinate 182,391 of NZ_JAFMOX010000059.1, read as the reverse complement.
GTAATGCGCCATTTGGCGGGATCGGCGCATCGGGGAATCATCGTCCGAGCGCGTATTACGCAGCCGATTATTGCGCGTGGCCAATGGCCTCGCTGGAAACAGACAGGCTGGAACTCCCCGCGACGCTGTCGCCGGGTATTGATTTCCGCACAACCTGAGGAGACAGGCATGTCTGGATGTGAAGCAAATTTCGACGGTTTAGTCGGGCCGACGCACCATTATGCGGGGCTGTCGTTTGGCAACGAAGCCTCAACCAAAAATCAGAACGCGGTGGCGAACCCGCGTCTGGCGGCCAAACAGGGTCTGCTGAAAATGAAAGCGCTGGCCGATCTGGGCTTTGCGCAGGGCATTTTGCCGCCTCATGAACGCCCGCATCTGAGCACCTTACGGCAGATGGGGTTTGGCGGCAGCGACCGTGAAGTGCTGACCAAAGCGCAGACGTACTCGCCGCGTCTGCTGTCGTCACTGAGCTCGGCATCGGCTATGTGGGTGGCGAACGCCGCCACGGTGTCGCCCTCAGCCGACAGTGCAGATGGCCGTGTGCATTTCACGGTGGCGAATCTGAACAATAAATTTCATCGCGCGATCGAAGCCGACACCACATCGGCCATTTTGCGTGCGACCTTTCATGCTGACCGCTACTTTGCCCATCACGGGGCGCTGCCGCAGGTGGGCGCGCTGGGTGATGAAGGGGCGGCCAACCATAACCGGTTGTGCGGCGAATATGACAAGCCCGGCGTGCAGGTGTTTGTGTACGGGCGCGACGGGCTGGTCACCGGCGAAAACGAACCGGTGCGCTATCCTGCGCGTCAGACCCGCTTAGCCAGTGACGCGGTGGCACGTCTGCATCAGCTGAATGAGCAACGCACGGTGTTTGTTCAGCAAAACCCGCAGGCCATCGACAGCGGTGTGTTTCATAACGACGTCATTTCAGTCAGCAACGGCAACGTGCTTTTCCATCACGAACAGGCGTTTGTGAATTCTGCCGTCGCACTGGAGGAAATTCGTCGCAAAATGGCCGCGCTGGATCTGGATTTCCAGCCCATTGAAGTGCCGCAGTCAAAAGTGTCTCTTGACGATGCGGTCGCGACTTACCTGTTTAACAGCCAGTTACTGACCAAATCCGACGGCAAAATGCTGCTGGTGGTGCCGGAAGAGTCCCGTCAGCATGTGGGGGTCTGGTCTTATTTATCGGCGCTGATCGAAAGCGGCGGGCCGGTGAATCAGATTGAAGTGTTTGATCTGCGCGAAAGTATGCGTAACGGCGGCGGACCTGCGTGTTTGCGTCTGCGCGTGGCACTTAATCGCAATGAACTGAACGCGGTCAATGTGGGCTCCCTGATGAGCGACACGCAGTTTATCAGCCTGAATACCTGGGTCGATAAACATTACCGTGACCGGATGCAGGCCAAAGATCTGGCCGATCCGCAACTGCTTACCGAAGTGCGCACCGCGCTTGATGAACTGACCAATATTCTCGGTCTGGGGCCGATTTATCCGTTCCAGCGCTGAGCCATCACAGGAGTGAACAGATGTTTGATTTTCTGGCGGTGACGCTTTCCGGCGAGCCGGTGTCTGAGCCTTCGGGACAAACGGAAACGCTGGACTGGCAGTGGCGCGGCGAGGGGATCCTCGAGCTTTCACCGCGCCAGCCTTGTGAGACGGCGGCGGTGATTTCTGCGGGCGTTCACGGTAACGAAACCGCGCCCATCGAGCTGCTCAGCCAGCTGGTCAGCGAGCTGTTGTCGGGCGAAAGGCTGCTGCGAACCCGGCTGCTGGTGTTGCTGGGTAATCCGCCGTCAATGCGCATCAACAAACGCTATGTGGATACCGACATGAACCGCATGTTTGGTGGCCGCCACGCCCGTTATAAACCTAACGATGAAACCCGCCGCGCGCAGGAGCTGGAGCAGGTGATGGCGCTGTTCTACCGCAGCGCCTCCGCCGCCGGAGCCACGCAGCGGTTGCATTATGACTTGCACACGGCGATCCGCGGATCCCGGCATGTGCGTTTCGGCCTGCTGCCTTTTCAGGCGCGGCCACCCGCGGAGTCTATGCTCGAATGGCTCGACGCTGCCGGGCTGGACGCCCTGGTGCATCATCGCTCACCGGGCGGCACCTTTACCCATTTCAGCAGCGACGTTTTTCAGGCAGACAGCTGCACGCTGGAGCTGGGTAAGGCGTTGCCGTTTGGCAGTAACGATCATGCGCAGTTCACCGGCATCCGCCGTGCGCTGGAAACGCTGGTCAGCGGCGAACCCTTACCCGCACGTGAAGCCACCGCGCCGCTGGTGCATTACCGCGTGGTGCAGGACGTGATCCGCTCAAAGGAAGACTTCCAGCTGTTTGTCCCGGCTGATGCTGTGAATTTCACCGTGTTCAGCCAGGGTTTTGTCATCGCACAGGAAAACGGCAGGATCTATAAAGTGGAAGCAGACGAAGAAGCGGTGCTGTTCCCGAACCCGAATGTCGCACTGGGATTAAGGGCAGGGCTGATGCTGGTGAAGATGTGATTTTTGCGAGACGTCTTCCTGATTTGTTCATACAGTATTGCAAGATAGTTCTCTTGTGAGTGATTTGTGTTCATCGGATTATGCATGGCGTTGAATTCATTGCATGTTCTTGTTACGCGAAGATGTAATTAAACGGTTCAGGGAGGATCATATGAACATGATTTATGACGAATACGATGGGTTCTGAAGAAACTGATCTCAATAAGGCGGGGGACACCCGCCTTTTTCATGGATGAAAATCATGAAATTTGACGCGTTAGAATTGCAACCAAAAGAAAAGGGTCCTGATTTTCATCAGGACCCTTTTCTTTAATTTGGCGGTGAGAGAGGGGTTCGAACCCTCGATACGATTTCTCGTATACACACTTTCCAGGCGTGCTCCTTCAGCCACTCAGACACCTCACCGTGTTCGTTACAGCGCGAGCGTTGCAACGGGGCGCTACTATAGGGAGACAGCCGCGAGGGGTCAAGAAAATTTTCGGCGTTTTGTGTCAGGCGCTCAGAGTCTGTTCAGCGGGAATATTTCACGGGCAGCCGGATTTTTAGAGCGCCCAAAACAAAAAAGGTCCTGATTTTCATCAGAACCTTTTCCGTTTAATGTGGTGGAGAGAGAGGGGTTCGAACCCTCGATACGATTGCTCATATACACACTTTCCAGGCGTGCTCCTTCAGCCACTCAGACACCTCTCCAGCTGTCAGTTGCACCGCAGTGCTGCTGACCGGCGCTAATGTAGGGAAAAGTCGCTTCATCGTCAACATTCTTTTGCAGGTTCCGTGCCGATTAGCCAAACTTAGAGCAATTTGATGATTTACAGAGCAAATAACGCGTTAAGCCTGAACAACCGTGAGGGCGCTGCGCAGGAGATTAATTTTTCTAATCTCGCAGAGTCAATAATGAGTAAACCGCATAAGTGTGTGATTAACCCGCAAACACGTTTTGTTACGCTCAAATAGCAACATATGTTGTGAAAAGCGCCAGTCGTGGCGGTATAACATTGCCCTTCGAAAAATTGCTTCCTATAAGAACTGTACAAGTCGTCAGACGAAGCAGCGTTATTTCATAAACCGGGACAGGGGTTATTCTTGAGTCAGCCAAACAACGCGACCACGTCGCAACACCGGCCCGCGATACCCGCGGGTGCAGGCACTTTATTCTTCGTTCAGACCTTTGCGACGCTCGGCTTCGCCGTGTTGTATTCCACGCTGGTGCTGTATGCCACGAAAAAACTCGGCTTTAGTGAAGATAATGCTAACGCCATTATGGGCGTGTTTGGCGCGTTCAACTACGGTCTGCATATGTTCGGCGGCTATCTTGGCGGGCGCTATCTCAGCAACCGTAACCTGTTTGTGCTGGGCATGGTGTTGCAGGTGTTTGGCTGTGCGCTGATTGCACTTGAAGGCGTGACCGGCCTTTACTGGGGGCTGGCGATGTTCCTCACCGGCAGCGGACTGAACGTCACCTGCCTGAACATGATGCTGACGCAGCGGTTTGCGCCGGACGACGATCGCCGCGAGTCGGCTTTCCTGTGGAACTACGCCGGGATGAACCTCGGTTTCTTCATCGGCTTTGCCGTGGCCGGGTATTTCCAGCTGAGCGAAAACTACCGTGCGCTGTTCCTGTTCGCCACGCTGGGAAATGTTGCGGCGATCGTCGTGACGCTGTCCCGCTGGTCGATTCTGGCTGATATCAGCACACCGCTGAAAGAGGCCAGCCGCAGCCAGATGTTACGCCGGATGGCGGTCGGTATCGCCATTCTGATCGTGCTGGTGCCGGTTATCCGTATGCTGCTGACCCACGCCGAGTTCAGCAGTTATTTCGTGGTGGTGCTGGGCGTGATTATTTTTGCACTGATGGCGCTGGTAACGTTCCGTCATCGTGATACTGACGAACGCCGCCGGATGAAAGCTTATCTGCTGCTGGCGCTAGGTTCGCTGGTGTTCTGGACGCTCTATCAGCTGGCGCCGATGGGCCTGATGCTGTTCTCTGAGCACAATATTGATCTGAACGTGTACGGCATTCGTGTGGCACCGCAATGGATCCAGAACATCAATACGCTGGTGATTGTGATTGGCGGGCCGCTGATGGCGCTGTGGTTTAAAAACCTGCGTCAGCGCGGCTGGAACATTGATATCCCGACGCAGTTCTCCGCCTCCCTGTTCTGCATGGGGCTGGGTATGCTGGTGCTGCCGTTTGGTATTCATCTGGCAGGCGGCGACGGGCTGGTGGCGTTCAAATGGATTGCCATCAGCTACCTGCTGCAAAGTATCGGTGAGCTGCTGATTTCGCCGATAGGTTACGCCATGATCGGTAAACTGGCTCCGGCGCGCTATCAGGGTGTGATGATGGGCTGCTGGATGATGGTCACCGGCGTGGCTTCGGTACTGGCGAGTTATATCTCCGGGCTGATGCCGCAAAATGCGGGCAGCACGCCGTTAGTCACCAATCCGGGTTACAGCCAGGTGTTCAACGCGCTGGGCTGGGGATCTGTTGCGACCGGTGTGGTACTGCTGGTGTTGATCCCGCTGCTGCGCCGGTTGATCAGCCGTGAGCCTGCTGCTGCCTGAGTTTTTTATCTCATCAATCATTTATTTCACAGGCTCCGATTTTCGGGGCCTGTTCTTTTTTCGGCCTCAGGGTTGCATCCCGATGATATTCAGGGAAATCTATCAGCACACCGGAGGTCACAAAGATGAACATAATTTTTTACCACCCTACATTTGATGCCAAACCCTGGATTGACGGAATAACCAAAAGATTACCGCAGGCCAACGTCCGCGTATGGAATGCGGCTGATGAAGAACCGGCAGATTACGCGCTGGTGTGGCGTCCGCCTCATGCCATGCTGGCGCCGCGAACGCAGCTTAAAGGCATTTTCGCGCTGGGCGCGGGGGTCGATGCCATTCTCACTCAGGAAGCGCGTCAGCCCGGCACTCTGCCCGCCGGTGTGCCGCTGATCCGCCTTGAAGACACCGGCATGGCGTTGCAGATGCAGGAGTATGCGCTGGCGAGTGTGCTGCGCTATTTCCGCCGGATGGATGAATATCAGCTTTTCCAGCAACAAAAACAGTGGCGACCTCTTGCGCCGCATTCACGCAGTGACTTTACCGTCGGTATTCTCGGCGCCGGCGTGCTCGGCAGCAGCGTGGCGAAAACGCTGGCCGGGATGAAATTTACCGTGCGCAGCTGGAGCCGCAGTGCCAAGTCGCAGGAAGGCGTGCAGAGTTTCTTCGGCGACGACCAGCTGGAGGCATTTGCCACCGGTTGCAAAGTGCTGATCAATCTGTTGCCCAATACGCCGCACACCGCCGGTATTCTCGATCATCAACTGTTCACATATTTACATCATAATGCTTACCTGATTAACCTCGGCCGTGGCGGACATCTGGTGGAAGGCGATTTACTGCGCGCGCTCGACAGCGGGCAGATTGCCGCCGCCACGCTTGACGTCTTTGTCGAAGAACCGTTACCGGCTATGCATCCGTTCTGGACGCATCCGCGCGTGAGCATTACGCCGCACGTGGCGGCGGACACGCTGCCGGAAGAGGCGATGGACAGCATTGTGAATAATATTCTGGCGATAGAGGCGGGGCGTGAACCGGCAGGACGTGTCGATCTTGCGCGAGGTTACTGACGAGTCTGTTAACATGATTAAAGCTGTGGTCATTTAGCCACAGCGGAACATTCTCAAGGAGAGTACATGCCGTACCCGGTCGATTTACATATGCATACTGTGGCCAGCACGCATGCTTACAGCACGCTGCATGATTACATTGATGAAGCAGCGGAAAAGGGCATTAAGCTGTTTGCCATTACCGATCATGGTCCTGATATGGCCGATGCGCCGCACTACTGGCACTTTATGAATATGCGGGTCTGGCCGCGTCTGGTGAACGGCGTTGGCATCCTGCGCGGTATCGAATCAAATATTAAAAATATTCATGGCGATATCGACTGTACCGGCCCGATGCTCACCGAGATCGACGTGATCATTGCCGGTTTCCACGAGCCGGTGATGCAACCTGTCGATAAAGAAACTCACACCGCGGCCATTATTGCCGCGATGGCGGGCGGAGACGTGCATATTATTTCGCATCCCGGTAACCCGAAATACCCGATAGACATTCCGGCCGTCGCCGCGGCTGCCGCGAAATATGACGTAGCGCTGGAGCTGAATAATTCGTCGTTTATTCACTCCCGCGTGGGCAGCGAGCCTAATTGCCGCGCCATTGCGCTGGCGGTGAAAGAAGCCGGTGGCTGGCTGGCGCTGGGGTCGGATTCGCATATCGCGTATTCACTCGGCGGATTTGAACATTGCGAGCGAATTCTGCGTGAAGTGGATTTCCCTGAAGACCGTATTCTGAACGTCAGCCCGCGCCGTTTCCTGGATTTTCTGGAGAAGCGTGGCCGTGCGCCAATTGCAGAACTCAGCGAACTGTGACATTGTCGCCGCCAAATCGCAGGGGTTTAGCCCTTTTCATTGTCTGATCAGGTTACTGTTATGAATGAGTTTTCTATTGTTTGCCGCGTACTCGGTACGCTGTTTTACCGCCAGCCGCAGGATCCGTTACTGGTTCCACTTTTTGGCCTGATTCAGGACGGAAAACTGCGTGAGCACTGGCCACTGGAGCAAAATGCGCTGCTGATACGTTTACAGGAAAGCGCCAACCCTGAAACGCTGGCGGCTGAATTTAATCATCTGTTTGTCGGTTCAGAATGCGCCGTTTCGCCTTTCCGCAGTGATTATGTGGAAGGCGCGAATGAAATGGATGTGCGCACTTTCCTGCAACAGCGCGGAATGCCGCTGGGCGAGGGGCCTGCCGACCATTTCGGCGCAATGCTGCTGGCGGCGTCATGGCTGGAAGATCAGTCGAAGGAAGATGAAGTCAGCGCGCAAATCACGCTGTTTGATGAATTCCTGTTCCCGTGGTGTGGCAAGTTCCTCGGTAAAGTGGAAGCGCATGCCACCAGCGGTTTCTACCGCACATTATCTGAAATCAGCCGTGAAGCCTTGCAGGCGATGCGCGACGAACTGGAAGAACAGCTGCCAGACGATCTGGAAGATGACGAGGAAGACGATCAGTAAATCGTCCCCTGAAATGACAAAAGCCCGGCCATGAAAATGCGCCGGGCTTTTTTACGGACGATGATTATTCAGTGAAAGGGATCACCAGTTCACCCGGTTTCACTTCAATGCCTTTCGCCAGTTTCTTCGCCATCGCTTCACCTTTACTGCGATCGCCGTTCAGCACGTAGGCCGGACGCTGATCAAAATAGGTTTTCAGCGAATTGTTCAGGTACGGCATCAGCCCTTTCATCACGCTGTCCATTTTTTCCGGCTTGATGGTGTAATCCACCACCTGCATATCTTTCAGGAAAATGGCGCTTTTCTCGCGATCGAACGAAGGATTAGCCTTGAGGGTCAGATGCATATCCGCTTTCTGGGGACCGAACAGTGAGGAAATATCCACACTGGCGTCACCGGTCAGGGTCACGACGCCCGGCTCAGCGCGGCCAATCTGGCTGCTGAGATGAGTCAGAACAATTTTCGCATCCACAAGCCCAGGTACACCGAGTTGCTTCACGAAATTATTGTTCTTTTGCAGGTAATCATTCACCTGTTGCTCGCTGATGGTGTACTGCGTGAGCTGGTTACACCCGGTCAGCACAGTGGCGCACAGCAAAAATGCGGCACCGAGAATTCGTTTTGTCATTCTTCCCTCATTACATGAACACTTTATTTGTCAGCATGACCGTAATACGGCATGGCTCCAATCAGACAACGCTGATTAGCCTAAGTGCTGAGGGCGCAGTTGGAAAGTAAAAATAAGCCGGAGAACGATCTCCGGCTCAATGACGGGTTAGCTTGCGAGGCGGGTGAGCAAATTAACCTGCGTCTGTTTCGCCATATTGTCGCGGTAGGCTTGCACGCGGGAGGGCCATTCAACACCCTGAACAATGGACAGAGAACGCAGCACCGGCCACAGGTGAATGTCATCCTCAGAAAGCTCACCGTTCACGGCGTTCGGTTCGACGATCAGTTTGTCGAGGGCGCGTAAATCCTGGCTGACCTTCTTGATCAATCCGTCAGAGTGCTTCAGATGCTCCTGAAAATCTCCGCTGGCGGCCTGCTTTTTATCGGAAAAATATTTACGCGCTTCGGGGGTGGAAAACTCTTCCAGTGGCGCGGTGGCAAAGCGGGGCAGGAACAGACGGCCAGTGTATTCGGAAACGTGGCGCAGCCAGGTGGCAATGGCCGCATTCGTCGGGCCGGTCAGCAGCGGTTTTCCGTCACTTTTATCGATGTAATTCACGATATCCATGCTCTCTGGCATGAAACTGCCGTCCTGTTTTTGCAGAATAGGCACCATCTTCTTGCCCACCATCGAAATCGGCGTCTGCTCGTCGTCATTCAGCAACACTTTGAGTTCAACGGGAATGTTCTTCAAACCGAAAATCATGCGTGCTTTTACGCAGAAAGGGCAATGTTCGTAAACGTAAAGTTTCATATTTCATGGCTCCTGTTTTCGCCGGCGGTGACCTGTAGGGTGCGTGGAAAATGCCGGATGTAGGTTCGGATTTTATCTAACTATAAGATTCAGTATGGGTAATTAAGGCGGGGAGATCAAACCGCGCTCCGGGAAGCGCGGTGTAAAGCACAAACATTAGCCGCCGCTGAGCATGGCTGGCTCAATGCGTCGCAGGTTGAATTGCCAGTACAGGCCAGTGAGGGTGATAAAGCCCACGATACCGAGTAAAAACCACGGTAATTCAGGCAGTTCGAGGGCGCGCCCGGTGTCGTACATCCAGCCACCGCCGGTATAACCGATGACGCCGCCCAGCGCCAGCCCAAGGCGGCTGAAGCCCATGTAACTGCCGCGTGCACGTGAATCGGCCAGCGACGCGCTGAGGGTTTCACGCGCCGGTTCAGCAATGATCGAGCCGATATAGAAAAAGCCGATGAGCAGCAGCAGCGGATTGATTGAGGTGACCAGCCCGACTGGCAGCAGGCTCAGCGTCATGATCAGCAGGCCAAACATCAGGCGTTGTTCGAGGCGGAACCTTTTCTCGCTCCAGCGCGCAATCGGGTAGAGCAGGGTCAGGGACAGCACGGCTTCAATGGCGTACATCCATTTCACGGCGGCCGGGCTGCCCGCCACGTCATTAACCGCGATCGGCAGCATCAGCATCACCTGCACGGTCAGCATGTAATAACCGGTCAGCGTCAGCACGTAGGACAGAAAACGCCGGTCGCGCAGCACGCGCATCATGCCTTCACGCATCGGGGTGCGCATGGTGGAAATGCGGTAAGCCGGCAGCAGCCAGGCATTACAGGCAGCGGCCAGACAGAAGATGGCCGCACCGGCCCAGCAGACATAATGGAAATCATATTGCAGCAGCCAGCTGCCGATCAGCGCGCCGATCACCGCACCGGCGCTGTCCTGCATCATCATCAGCGAGAAAAAGCGGCTGCGCTCATGCGGGCGGGTGAGTTTGATGACCAGTGCCGTGCGGGGTGGATCAAACAGAGTGCCGCCCAGGCCGGAAAGAATGCAGGAGACGATCAATATCCACGGCTGGTCGGCCATCGCCATGGTGGCGAAACCGGCGGCGCGTAACAACATGCCTGTGATGATCATCGGCTTGGCACCGAAACGGTCAGCAATGGCACCGCCGAATATCCCTAATCCCTGTTGCGTTAACTGCCGGACACCCAGCGCAAGACCTACGATCATCGCGGCCCATCCCAGTTGATCGACAAATCGGATCGAGATCAACGGAAACACCACGAAAAAGCCTAAAATAACCAGCGCGTTGTCTAATAACAGAAAATACTTACCCAAGCTCCGAGCTTGTGATACCAGAGACATGCTTCACCATGAGCGATTATTTGTATCCTGTCCGGCAGATACAGAAAGGAGAAAAGACCGTTCCAGTCTGAACCGGAAACAGGCATTTAGATAGGGCGCTATAGATAATATTTTTTTATCGTCAAGCCGCGTTCTGACTGGCAGAATTAGGCATGTTTTATGGTTTCCTATAAATTCTATTTATCGACCCATGCGGGATGTGGAGGGAAGGGATGTTTGGCTATAAATCTGCCGCGCCTAAGGTGCGGCTTACCACTGACCGGATGGTTCTGCGCCTGGTGCACGATCGTGATGCGCACCGGCTTGCGGAATACTATGCGGAGAACCGGGCGTTTCTCAAACCCTGGGAACCGGTCAGAGACGAAAGTCATTGTTATCCCTCCGGGTGGCAGGCTCGTCTGAGCCTGATTACCGAAATGCAGAAACAGGGCAGTGCGTACTATTTTATTTTGCTCGATCCTGACGAAAATCGCGTGATGGGCGTGGCGAATTTCAGCAACGTATTACGCGGCTCATTTCACGCCTGTTTTCTTGGTTATTCGCTGGGGCAGGAATGGCAGGGGCAGGGACTGATGCAGGAGGCATTGCAGTCGCTGATCCGTTATATGCAACGTCAGCAAAAAATGCACCGTATTATGGCGAACTATATGCCGCACAATAAACGCAGCGGTCAGTTGCTCGAGCGTCTTGGTTTCGAGCGCGAAGGCTATGCCAGCGACTATTTGCTGATCGACGGTAAATGGCAGGATCACGTACTGACTGCCCTGACCTGGCGAGAATGGACACCCCCGTCCCGATAAGGAAGCAAGATGAAACATGAACTCAGTGCCCGGGAGGCCCGCGTGGTGGGCTGTTTGCTGGAAAAACAGCTGACGACGCCAGAACAATATCCGATGACCCTCAACGGATTAACCACGGCCTGCAACCAGAAGACCAACCGTGAACCGGTGATGGAGCTTAGCGAAAGCGACGTTCAGCAAACGCTGGATTTGCTGCTGAGAAAGCACATTATCCGCACCCTGAGCGGTTCGCGCACCATGAAATACGAGCATCGTTTCTGTAACTCCGAATTTGGCAATCTGAAGTTTTCCCCGCAGGAAGTGGCCGTGGTCACTACGCTGTTGCTGCGCGGCGCACAAACGCCGGGTGAACTGCGTACGCGCACCAATCGTCTGCATGATTTTTCTGACGTTGCCGAAGTTGAACAAACGCTGACAGAACTGACCCACCGCGAAGATGGCCCGTTCTGCGTGCGTCTGGCGCGTGAACCGGGTAAACGTGAAAGCCGTTATATGCATTTGTTCAGCGGCGAAGTCACCAATGTCGCCACCGCTGCTGAAGAACCTCTGTTCAGCGCCGCACCGGAAAGCGCTGATCTGGCTGCGCGTGTGGAAACCCTTGAAGCGGAAGTGGCAGAACTGAAGCAGCGTCTGGACAATGTGTTGCAACATCTGGCCGATTAACAGGAGCGGGTTGTGAGTAAATTGCGTATTGGAGTTATCGGTCTGGGCGGCATCGCGCAAAAAGCGTATCTGCCCGTACTGAGCCATGCAGAAAAGTGGACGCTGGTGGGGGGCTTTTCTCCTAATCAGCAAAAAGCTCAGGCCATTTGCGACAGTTACCGCATGGCCTGTTTCTCCCGCATCGATGAACTGGCCAGCCAGTGTGACGCGGTGTTTGTTCACAGCAGCACGGCCAGCCATTTCGATGTCGTCGGGCAATTGCTGGCGCAGGGCGTGCATGTATACGTCGATAAACCGCTGGCAGCGGAACTGTCGCAGGCTGAGCAGTTGGTTGAGCGGGCGCATAAAGCGGGTAAAACATTAATGGTGGGCTTTAACCGCCGCTATGCGCCGTTGTATCGCCAGCTGAAACAACAGATGGGCGAACCGGCTTCCGTGCGCATGGATAAACATCGTACCGACAGCGTCGGGCCAAACGATCTGCGTTTCACTTTACTGGATGATTATCTGCATGTGGTTGATACCGCGCTGTGGCTGGCGGGCGGCAATGCCAGTCTGGAAAGCGGGCTGATTCAGGTGAATGAATCCAACCAGATGCTTTACGGCGAACACCATTTCCTGTGCGGTGAAACGCTGGTGACGACCTCAATGCACCGCCGCGCGGGTACTTCGCGTGAAAGCGTGCAGGCCGTGACCGACGGGGCTTTCTATCAGCTTGACGATATGCGGCTCTGGCGCGAAGAACAGCAAGATGTTCTGACGCAGCCACCGGTGCCGGGCTGGCAAAGCACGCTGACGCAGCGCGGATTCGTCGGGGCGATTGAACACTTTGTGGATTGCGTGACCAATCAGACCGCACCGGAAACCAGCGGCGAACAGGCGATTTATGCCCAGACCTTCATTGAGAAATTGCTGGAAAACTGACGCGTCGCGATAAAACGGCACCGGCTCAGATGGTTACAATATATAACAACTGCCGGTGGCTATTGCAGGGCGGATGCGTAGACTATGCGCATCTTCGAGACAGGCGGGTGGTTTTTGATGATTAACGCGTTGATTTACAAGTCCCACCGGCAATTAAGAAAAATGACATGAACCTACTTAAATCTCTGGCAGCCGTCAGTTCCATGACGATGTTTTCACGTGTATTGGGCTTTGCGCGCGACGCCATCGTGGCACGCGTTTTTGGTGCCGGCATGGTCACCGACGCCTTCTTTGTGGCGTTTAAACTCCCCAATCTGCTGCGCCGAATCTTTGCCGAAGGCGCATTCTCTCAGGCTTTTGTCCCGATCCTGGCTGAGTATAAAACCCAGCAGGGCGAAGAGGCGACCAGGACGTTTATCGCCTATGTCTCCGGTTTGCTGACGCTGGTACTGGCGGTGGTAACGATACTGGGGATGTTTGCCGCACCGTGGGTGATTTACATCACCGCGCCCGGTTTTGTTGATTCGCCGGATAAATTTGCGCTGACCAGCTCGCTGTTACGCATTACGTTCCCTTATATCCTGTTGATTTCTCTGGCCTCACTGGCGGGGGCGATCCTAAATACCTGGAACCGCTTTTCGATTCCGGCGTTTGCGCCGACGTTCCTCAACGTCAGCATGATCGGTTTTGCTTTGTTTGCCGCCCCGTACTTTCATCCTCCCGTGCTGGCGCTGGCCTGGGCGGTCGTCGCCGGTGGTGTGCTGCAACTGGGTTACCAGCTGCCGCACCTCAAGAAAATTGGCATGCTGGTACTTCCGCGCCTGAACCTGAAAGATGCAGGCGTCTGGCGCGTAATGCGCCAGATGGGACCGGCGATTCTGGGCGTTTCCGTGAGCCAGATTTCACTGATCATAAACACCATTTTTGCCTCATTTCTGGTTTCAGGTTCAGTTTCGTGGATGTACTACGCCGATCGCCTGATGGAGTTCCCGTCCGGTGTACTGGGCGTGGCGCTGGGCACTATCCTGCTGCCTTCGCTGGCACGCAGTTTCTCCAGCGGTAATCATGCCGAATATAACCGCCTGATGGACTGGGGCCTGCGTCTGTGTTTCCTGCTGGCGTTACCGAGCTCTGTGGCGCTGGGCATTCTGGCGAAACCGCTGACCGTTGCGCTGTTCCAGTACGGTAAATTCAGCGCGTTTGATGCATCGATGACTCAACGTGCGCTGGTCGCCTACTCCGTCGGGCTGATGGGTTTAATCGTGGTAAAAGTGCTGGCACCGGGTTTCTATTCCCGTCAGGACATCAAAACGCCGGTGAAAATCGCCATGTTTACCTTGCTGATGACGCAGGTGATGAACCTGGCGTTTATCGGCCCGCTGAAACACGCAGGGCTTTCGCTGTCGATTGGTCTGGCCGCCTGCCTGAATGCCTCACTGCTTTACTGGCAATTGCGTAAGCAGGATATTTTCCAACCGCAACCGGGCTGGAAAGTCTTCCTGATTAAGCTGTTTGTGGCGGTGCTTGCGATGTCCGCTGCACTTATCGGCATGATGTGGCTGATGCCAGCCTGGGACGTGGGCGGAATGGCTTATCGCCTGGTGCGACTTGCGGCAGTGGTTGCTGCGGGTGTGGTGGCGTATTTCGCCGTACTCGGCCTGCTGGGTTTCCGGGTGAAGGAATTTGCGCGACGTCTGGATTGATTCCACGGATGACAGAAACAGAAAAGGGCGCCTGAGCGCCCTTTTTTAATCTCACAAAACCGCGAATTACATACGTTCTACGGTTTCGATACCCAGTGTATCCAGACCGGTTTTCAGCGTGCGCTGTGTCAGCAGTGCCAGCTTCAGGCGGCTGTTGCGGCTGGTTTCATCTTCTGCGTTAAGGATCGGGCAATGTTCGTAGAAGCTGGAGAACAGGCCGGCCACATCGTACAGGTAGGCGCACATGGTATGCGGCGTACCTTCGCGGGCAACAACGGTCAGCACTTCTTCGAACTGCAACAGGCGGGTGGCCAGCGCCGCTTCGCGTTCTTCGCGCAGCACAACCGGCTGTGTCAGGCTGTTCACGTCGATGTCAGCACGTTTAAAGATGGACGCTACGCGGGTATATGCATATTGCATATAAGGCGCGGTGTTACCCTCGAACGCCAGCATGTTATCCCAGTCGAAGATGTAGTCAGTGGTACGACTTTTCGATAAATCTGCGTATTTGATCGCGCCGATACCGACAGCGTTAACCAGCTTATCCAGCTCTTCTGCGTCTTTCAGTTCCGGGTTTTTCTCGGTAATAAGCTTACGTGCGCGATCGATCGCTTCATCCAGCAGATCGGACAGTTTCACCGTGCCGCCTGAACGGGTTTTGAACGGTTTGCCGTCTTTACCCAGCATCATGCCGAACATATGGTGTTCGAGTGCGACGGAATCCGGGACGTAACCGGCTTTGCGCGCGATAGTCCATGCCTGCATAAGGTGCTGATGCTGACGGGAGTCGATGTAATACAGAACGCGATCGGCGCCCAACGTTTCGTAGCGGTACTTGGCACAGGCGATATCCGTGGTGGTGTAAAGGTAGCCGCCATCTTTTTTACGGATGATGACCCCCATTGGATCGCCTTCTTTATTCTTATACTCATCAAGATAGACAACCACAGCGCCTTCACTGTCCACGGCCAGACCTTTGGCCTGCAGATCAGAAACAATGCCTGGCAGCATGCTGTTATACAGGCTTTCACCCATGACATCGTCCTGAGTCAGAGTGACGTTAAGACGATTGTAGGTCAGCTGGTTTTGCTTCATGGTCACATCGACCAGCTTGCGCCACATCTGCAGGCAGTAGTCGTCGCCGCCCTGCAGTTTCACTACGTAGCCGCGCGCACGCTCGGCAAAGGCTTCGTCTTCGTCGTAGTTTTTCTTTGCCGCGCGGTAGAATTCTTCGAGGTCAGCCAGGTTCATGTCACCGGCATTTTCGTTTTGCACTTTCTCAAGGTAAGCAATCAGCATGCCGAACTGGGTGCCCCAGTCGCCAACGTGGTTAGCGCGGATCACTTTGTGGCCGAGGAATTCGTTGGTACGCACCGCCGCATCACCAATGATGGTGGAGCGGATGTGGCCAACGTGCATCTCTTTCGCCACGTTAGGGGCGGAGTAGTCGATGACGATAGTCTGCGGTTCCACCGGCGCGACGCCCAGTTTGGCGTCAGTCAGCGCGCTGTCGACGTGCGCACCGACAAAGGCTGGATCGAGGAAAATGTTGATGAAACCCGGCCCGGCGATTTCAACTTTATTGGCGATGCCGCTCAGATCCAACAGTTCAACCACTTTCTCTGCCAGTTGTCGCGGTGGCATGCCGAGTTTTTTTGCCACTGACATAACACCGTTAGCCTGATAGTCACCAAACTGGGCTTTGGCGGACTGACGGACTTGCGCTTCGCTGTCGGCAGATGCACCTGCTGCGATCAGCGCCTGGCTGACTTTTTCTGAAAGAAGTGACTGTATATTCACCGGATTACCTTATGTTTTGATTAACTGCCCGTTCTGTTTCGGATGAACCGAAAATGATGCGTGTTTATATCATATCAGGCCTGTGGAGTCAGTATTGGCGCACGTCTGTGGCGCAGTAAAGCGTGATTCTGCGGCGTGTCTCTGGCAACCGGATGAAAGCCTGTGTAAATTACCCGACCCTGAAGATTCGCAAACTGAAAAGAGTTAGGATGCCTGCCATGAAACATGTGCCTGAATTACAGGATTTAGCCGATGATTTACCGCGTTTTGTCAGCGTGTTAACAGCATTTGCGGCGAAGTTGCAGATCAATCTGGCAGATTTTCACGCCGATCACATTTCCGTGCGCTGTCATCAAAACACGACGGCCGACCGCTGGCGTGCCGGGCTGGCCCGCTGCGGCACACTGCTTAACGAGACAGAGATTAACGGGCGTCCTATCTGCCTGTTTACGCTGGATGAGCCCCTCACAGTCGGGCCGCTGCACATCGATCTGGTTGAATTACCTTACCCTGGCGAGAAGCGGTATCCGCATGAAGGCTGGGAACACATTGAGATTGTATTGCCGGGCGACGAAGAAGGGTTGTATACGCGTGCGCTGGCGCTGATTGCCGACGATGCCCTGATAATGCCGGGCATCAAGCTCAAACAAAGCGCCCCAAAAGGTGAACATGAGCGGCTGGCCAACCCGACGCTGGCGATCACCGACGGGTCTGTGACGATCAAATTTCACCCGCACAGCCTGCGCGAGATTGTCGCCAGCGAAAGGGAAGTGGATTAACGCGTCAGCTCTTGCAGGGCGGCATCCATCCGGTCCAGTGCCTTCTCAAGTAAAGCGCGCTGGCAGGCAAAGTTGATGCGAACGAAAGAAGGGGCACCAAATTCTGCCCCTGACGTAAAGCCCACGCCTGCGTCAACAAAGAAGCGGTAAGGGTCGGCCACCGGCAAGGCGCTTGCGTCTATCCAGCCGAGGTAGGTGCCTTCCGGTGCCAGCATGGTTAAGCCAGGCATGGCGTTGATGCGGGTTGTCGCAAGCGTACGATTAGCGCGTAAATAATCGAGTTGCGCCTCAAGCCACGCATCTCCGTCACGATAGGCAGCGGTTGCCGCGATGAAGGCCAGAATGTTGACGTGAGGAACGATGCCTTTGCTGGTTTCAAGGAATTTACGGCGTAATTCAGTATTCGGGATGATCGCCATTGAGGCGCCCAGCCCGGCAAGATTAAAGGTTTTTGACGGCGCAAGCAGCGTAATTGAACGTTGCGCGGCATCGTCATTTAGCGAGGCAAACGGAATGTGCTGAAGACCGGATTCGAGGATCAGGTCGCAGTGTATTTCGTCGGAGCACACCACGAGATCGTGCCGTTTTGCGAACGCCTGCTGCTCCAGCAATTCTTCACGGCGATACACCGTGCCGCCCGGATTGTAGGGATTGCACAGCATCAACAGTTTTTCGCTGCCATCAAGCTGGCTTTCAACTGCGGCGAAGTCCGCCACCCAGCGTTGATGTTGCTGGATGACCGGTACGGCTTTGTAACCGCGGCCTTCTGACTGTGCGGCCTGTATAAATGGCGGATATATCGGCATGGGTAACAGGCTGGTTTGATGCTGAGTGACGTTAGCGCGTACCGCGACGTTCAGACCACAAACAAGGCCCGGCAGCCAGACAATCCACTCAGGTTTAATGTGCCAGTTGTGGCGCTCGCGCATGCGATGAACCACGAGTTCAGTCAGTTCAGGTGGCGTAAAACCGTACCCAAAAACGCCCTCGGCGACGCGTTGTTGTAATTCGGTGATCACCTGAGGCGGAGCGGTAAAATCGGAATCTGCTACCCAAAGCGGAATGACATCCTGATTATTGTATTTATGCCACTTAAGGCTATCGCTGTGACTGCGGTCTACCCATAAATCAAAATTGAGTGTCATAGTTAGTTTTCCTAAATAAGCAGTAAGCAATTGGGCGGGGATGCTCATCTGTAAGAGCCTACGCGACATGGTCGGTTACAAACAAGTGTTGTAGCATAATGCCGTTTTCAGGAGAGGTCACATGACTAAGTTAGAAGTGTGTTGTTACAGCGTAGATTGTGCGTTAACGGCAGAGCAGGCCGGTGCAGATCGCGTCGAGTTGTGCGCGAGCCAGGCTGACGGGGGAATCACCCCGAGCTACGGTACCCTCAAACTGGCGAGGGAAAAAGTGACTATCCCGGTGCATCCGATTGTTCGGCCACGGGGTGGTGACTTTTGCTATAGCCAGAGTGAATTCGACGTGCTGAAAAGTGACGTTGCCTGTATGCGTGATATGGGTTTCCCCGGCATTGTGGTCGGGATGCTGGATGCGGAAGGGCATATCGATATGCCGCGCATGTGGGAAGTGATGGCGCTGTGCTCAGATATGGCGGTCACGTTCCACCGAGCCTTCGATATGTGCCTCAATCCGAAGGTCGCGCTCGAGCAGTTGACTCAGTTAGGGGTGGCGCGCATTCTGACTTCTGGCCAGCAACAGAATGCCGAAGTCGGATTGCCGATACTTCGGGAACTGAATCAGCTAACGCGTGGTCCTATCATTATGGCAGGCGCAGGTGTGCGTCTGACCAATTTGCAAAAGTTCGTGGATATCGGGCTGACAGAATTGCACAGTTCGGCGGGGCGTCAGGTGAAATCAGCCATGCGCTACCGTAAAGCCGGTGTCACCATGAGTTCTGACACAGATTTTGATGAATTCAGTCGTTATTGCGTGGATGGCGATATTGTTGCCGCAATGAAAAGCACATTGCAGTTCGACGATGAAATATCCCGGTCCGCGTGATCGACGCAAGGTTTAAACAGATTTAATTGGGTCTTACGACCCTTATTGCGTCGCCCTGCGCAAGTACCAGGCCCCGTCGTTTTGGCGGGGCTTTTTTTGTGCGCGGATTATGGCAACGAGGCAGTCCTGCTGCCGTGCTTTCAGCCCCAGGTCAGCAGCGCCACGCCAAACATGCCAGCTTTGACGACCAGACACATAATGAAAATGCCAAAAACGATAAAGGCTCTGTCTAACAGGAAGCGGATTTTTCTGCGCATGACGTTCTCCGCGAAGCGGGGGGCATCGCGATCAGATGAAGGAGTTTGGACGATTTTATACACGAAACGGCATCCATCAATCCATTAATAAAGCGCAAAAAGCAGAAGCTTTACAAAGGCCTGTAACACAGCACGCGTTAACCTAAGATAAAAGCGATAAACCCGGCGGGTTTATCGCCAGTGACGGGGGATTATTTGCAGGCAGGTTACTTTTCGTAGAAATTTTTAATCCGGATTGCGACGTCAATATTGGCCCACTGCAGCTCATTTTCCTGGTGCAGGCTGCTGGTTCCATCCCCCCACGTGACGTAGTACGACACCACTCCCTTTGCCGATTCAAAAGTATTCATGACGGAACCTTTGATGTCTCC
This sequence comes from Rahnella rivi, assembly GCF_019049655.1. Taxonomy (GTDB): domain Bacteria; phylum Pseudomonadota; class Gammaproteobacteria; order Enterobacterales; family Enterobacteriaceae; genus Rahnella; species Rahnella rivi. The sequence goes on along the minus strand of NZ_JAFMOX010000059.1, from coordinate 162,687 downwards.
GGATCTGTGTTTAACGATACTGCCATTAGGGAACTTCATATTTCCTCCCAACACGTAAACGACGATCTCTGTCAGAACAAACGGATAGCCAACCCTAAAAGGTTAGCCCTTTTTTACTTAAGTTGTTGCTGATGGTGTTACAGAACGTGTAGGAAAGTGTCGACATTAAAACTCCCGCCGGGCGACGGGAGGGAAGGGCAGGCGTTATGGTTTGCGGGCGATAAGCAGGGCGCGGCGCGGTGCCGGATAGCCTTCAATGGTTTTGGTCGGATCGTTCGGGTCAAGAAACTCGGCCAGTGACTCACTGGTCATCCAGTCGGTTCGGCGCTGTTCTTCGACGGTGGTGACGCTGACGTCGGCAATGCGCACATCAACAAAACCGCATTTCACCAGCCAGTCCTTTAACGCATCCGCGGAAGGAATGAAGTAGATATTGCCCATTTGCGCATAACGGTCGCCTGGCACCAGCACCTGCTGGCTGTCGCCTTCGACCACCAGGGTTTCCAGCACCAGTTCGCCGCCGCTGACCAGCTGGTTTTTTAACTGGTAAAGGTGATCCAACGGCGAGCGACGGTGATACAGCACACCCATTGAAAAAACGGTGTCAAAAGCGTTGAGTTCAGGCAGTTGTTCAATGCCCAGCGGCAATAAGTGTGCACGCTGGTCGCCACCGAGCAATTTACGCACCGCTTCGAACTGGCACAGGAACAACTGCATCGGGTCAATACCGACCGCCAGATGTGCGCCTGCGCCAATCATGCGCCACATGTGATAACCGCTGCCGCAGCCGACATCCAGAATGGTTCGTCCGGTCAGGGGGGAAATATGCGGCAGAACGCGATCCCATTTCCAGTCAGAACGCCATTCGGTATTGATTTCAACGTCATACAATGAGAACGGGCCTTTGCGCCATGGCATCATATTGCGCAGCAGGTTTTCAATGCCTTCGCGCTGACCGGCCGGTAAAGGCACTTCCATGTTAGCGCTGACGCTGTGCAGCAAATCCAGACGTTCTGGCTTGATCAGCGGCAGGCGATCGACGGAGTTGAACCACAGTTTGAACTTGCCGTGCAGCGACTCTTTTTGCCAGGCGGTCAGCTGGGAGGGCAGGGTATTGAGCCACGGACTTAACGGCCCTTTGGCGATAACGCGGTAAAAATCACCAAAATCGATCATTGTGCTTCTCCGGCTTTCAGCGCAATCAGTGAGCCGAAGTTAAAGCACTGGAACCAGACTTCCGTGTGCTGGAAACCGGCCTGACGCAGGCGGGTTTTATGTGTTTCGACAGAGTCGGTCAGCATCACGTTCTCGAGCATGCTGCGTTTCTGGCTGATTTCAAGTTCACTGTAGCCGTTCGCACGTTTGAAATCGTGATGCATATTGAACAGTAACTCGCCCACATCTTTATCTTCAAAGCTGAATTTTTCGGACAGCACCAGCGCCGCTCCCGGACGCATTCCCTCAAACACCTGATTGAGCAGGCGTTGACGATCGTCAGGTTCGAGGAATTGCAGTGTGAAGTTAAGCACCACCATCGAGGCATTTTTCAGCTCGATATTCAAAATATCCGATTCAATGACGGTTACCGGCGTCTCGGCGCGGAAAGCATCAATATGTCGGCGGCAGCGCTCTACCATGGCAGGGGAGTTATCGACAGCAATAATTTCGCAGCCCGGCACCTTAATGTTGCGACGCATCGACAGCGTGGCGGCACCCAGCGAACAACCGAGATCGTAGACATTCGTATCAGGCTGAACGAAGCGTTCGGCGAGCATACCAATCATCGAAATGATGTTGGAATATCCCGGTACTGAACGTTGGATCATATCGGGGAAAACTTCGGCCACACGTTCATCAAACGTCCAGTCGCCGAGCTTATCTATTGGTGCAGAAAAAAGCGTATCGTGGTTTGCCATAGTGGTGAGTCAGGCCAGAAAAGAGTGTGGGTAAAAAGTTGAGGGCAGATTTTAGCAGATACTGGCGCAGGCAGATACCTGCGCACCGGTGTTCACTGCAAACTGACGGGAAAAAGATCCAAAATCAGTTGAAGTTGAGGAACTGCGACCACGGCAGGTAAAAAATATTCACCATGACCATCACTACCAGCGAGATATAGGTGGCGGCCATGCCGTTGCGACGCCAGGCAAATTCGCGATTCTTTAGCCCGTAATAATGACATAAACGTCCGACTATCAGTAAAAGGCCGCAGGCGTGGATCATCCAGACGGCAGCACCGTTCATTTCCATAAACAGCAATAACAAACAACCAATCGGCAGATATTCGACGGCGTTACCGTGCACGCGAATGGCCGTTTGCAATTCGTAAGAGCCGCCGTCGCCGGTGGCAATGCGGTATTGGGTACGCAAACGGACAACATCGAAAGAGAGTTTGATCAAAAGTATGGCGGCAAGCACGACATATAACGCGCTAATCATGATGACTTCCTTGGTTATTCCAGGTAATCCGGCGGAGCCATTTTCTTCTCCGCTGCGCGGCTATGATAGCGGTCTGACTAAATACTGTCGTCATGAAAAAGAGAATTTTCTTAGAACAACGTGTCCTGCAAAGGCCAGTCGGGTTCCGGCGACACCGAAGGCATTTGCTGGCGCAGTTGCTGCCACAGGCTTCTTGCCTGCTGGGGAGCGTCGGTGCAATCCGGCGTGTGGATGAATAAATAGGGCGAAAGCCCTTGTGCGTCCCACGCCTGAAGTTTGGTTATCCACTGCGCAAACAAAGGCCGGTTATCTTCCAGCACGTCACCGCCAATAAAACGCACCAGCGGGCGCGATGCAGTGGCTACGGCGTGCAGTGGCAACACAGGCTTTTTACGTTTGGCCTCGAGTACCGCTTCTGTCACCGAGGCGGAACTGTGTACCGGACGGCTGTCCAGAATAGCGCGGTTGACGCCCCGCTGGCGTAACCCCTGATTCAGCCTCCGCTCGTCATCGCCTTTCGCAAAAAAATCCGGATGCCGGACCTCGACGCCGTAATCAAATCCGGCGGGCAGCGCATCGAGAAATTGCCATAAACGGTCAAGATGTTGCGGCGCAAAGGTTGCGGGCAGCTGAAGCCATAACTGGCCGATGCGTTCGCCGAGCGGCCCGAGCGTGCGGTAAAACGTATCGACATCTTCCTGGCAGTTTGCCAGTGCAGCTTTATGGCTGATGGCAGAAGGGAATTTGAAACAGAAACGGAAGGATCCCGGTGTCATGTCGCGCCAGCGCATCACCACTTCCTGCTTTGGCAGGGCATAAAAGGTGGTGTTGCCTTCGACACAGTTGAAATACCGCGCGTAATCAGCCAGATCGCGCAAACCAATCTTTGCCCAGGCGCTGTGATGCCATTGCGGTAAACCAATATACATGCCGAATTCTCCCGATTTTTCCATAACAAAACGCCGCCTCTGCGGGCGGCGTCAGGATAGCAAAATTAATGCGTCAGGGCAGGGTAACGTTACTCCGGCAGAGCGGCAAGCACTTCAGCGGTTGAACGTACGCGGCTGATGCGCGGGAAAATAAACTGTACGCTGGACTGATGATGATCGTTGTTATGCGCGCTGCACGCATCTTCTGCGATGACCAGTTCATAGCCGTGTTCCCAGGCGTTACGCGCGGTGGATTCCACACCGATATTGGTGGAAATACCCGCCAGCACGATGCTTTTAATGCCGCGACGGCGCAGTTGCAGATCCAGATCGGTGCCGTAGAACGCGCCCCACTGACGTTTGATCACCAGCAGATCGCTATCAGCCACGCCCAGTTGCTCCGGGAATTCCCACCAGCTGGCAGGCAGGCCGCCTTCGGGGGCTGCTGCGGGAATGTCCACCGGCTGTTTCAGCGCCTCGTCGAAAGAATCCGACCAGCCCACGCGCACCATGACTACCGGGGCACCCAGTTTACGGAAGCGGTTTGCCAGTTCAGTGGCATTATCCAGCACCTGCTGCGCCGTATGCGGGCCACCCGCGAAAGGTAAAATTCCTTTCTGTAAATCGATCAGTACCAGCGCGGTAGTGTTAGGGTCAAGTTTCATGGCGTTTAGCTCCCGGTTATCTCATTAATAGCGAAAGGAATTATGAACTGCGTGTACAAAGGGGATTGCGCGAGTCTATGCTAACGCGGGGATCGCATTGGGGATAATTTTGTTAAATTATGTGTAGCTTGCAACATGAGTGAATTTCCGCGCCCGCGTTGACGTGTTCGCACTTATCCTGCGAAGGAAATTCCTTTATAATAGCGGCCTTTTTTCGACCCGTATAAAACCTATTCCGCGCGCCGCAGCGTTTTGCGGGCGGGCGACCAGAGTGAATAACCGTTTCTGTACCTGTGCGCCATAAGGCCGGGTAGTGGGATCAAAAGGATACCGTTATGCGTACTGTATATTGTGGAAAACTGAATGCGTCCAATGTGGGCCAGGAAGTGACATTGTGTGGCTGGGTTAACCGTCGACGCGATTTGGGTGGTCTGATTTTCATCGATATGCGTGACCGCGAAGGCATCGTTCAGGTTTTCTTCGACCCCGATCAGGCAGAAGCCTACAAACTGGCGTCTGAACTGCGTAACGAGTTCTGCATTCAGCTTACCGGCACCGTGCGCGCGCGTCCTGAAAGCCAGTTCAACAAAGACATGGCGACCGGTGAAGTGGAAGTGTTTGCCAGCGGCCTGAACATCATCAACCGTTCCGAATCCCTGCCGCTTGACTCCAATCACGTCAACTCCGAAGAAGCGCGCCTGAAATACCGTTATCTGGATCTGCGCCGCCCTGAGATGGCGAACCGCCTGAAAGCGCGTGCAAAAATCACCAGCTTCGTGCGCCGTTTCATGGACAGCCATGATTTCCTCGACATCGAAACCCCGATGCTGACCAAAGCCACGCCGGAAGGTGCGCGTGACTATCTGGTGCCAAGCCGCGTGCACAAAGGCAAATTCTATGCCTTGCCACAGTCTCCTCAGCTGTTCAAACAGCTGCTGATGATGTCCGGCTTTGACCGTTATTATCAGATCGTAAAATGCTTCCGTGATGAAGATTTACGCGCTGACCGTCAGCCAGAATTTACCCAGATTGACGTCGAAACCTCTTTCATGAGCGCAGAACAGGTGCGTGAAGTGATGGAGAAACTGGCGCGCGAGCTGTGGCAGGAAATTAAAGGCGTGGATCTGGGCAACTTCCCGATCATGACCTATGCAGAAGCGATGCGTCGTTTCGGTTCCGACAAACCTGACCTGCGTAACCCGATGGAAATGGTTGACGTTGCGGACCTGATGAAAAATATCGAGTTCAAAGTGTTTGCCGATCCGGCCAACGATCCGAAAGGCCGCGTGGCTGCATTGCGTGTGCCGGGCGGTGCGTCCCTGAGCCGTAAGCAAATCGACGAATACGCAAAATTCATCGAAATCTACGGCGCGAAAGGTCTGGCTTACATCAAAGTGAATGAAGTGGCGAAAGGTCTGGAAGGTATCCAGAGCCCGGTCGCGAAATTCCTGAACGAAGAACTGCTGTCTGCCCTGACTGAACGCACCGGCGCTCAAGACGGCGACATGATCTTCTTCGGCGCAGCCAGCGCGAAAATCGTGACTGACGCTATCGGTGCACTGCGCCTGAAAGTGGGCCGCGACCTGAAAATTACTCAGGACGATGTGTGGGCGCCGCTGTGGGTGATCGACTTCCCGATGTTCGAAGACACCGACGAAGGCGGCCTGAGCGCTATGCACCACCCGTTCACTGCGCCGAAAGACATGACCGCAGAAGAGCTGGCGGCGGATCCGGTTTCCGCGATTGCGAATGCTTACGATATGGTCATCAACGGTTATGAAGTTGGCGGCGGTTCCGTGCGTATTCACCGCAGCGAAATGCAGCAGACCGTGTTCAGCATTCTGGGTATTAACGAACACGAACAGCGTGAGAAATTCGGCTTCCTGCTCGACGCCCTGAAATACGGCACGCCTCCGCACGCGGGTCTGGCATTTGGTCTGGATCGTCTGGTGATGCTGCTGACCGGTACGGACAACATCCGTGACGTGATCGCCTTCCCGAAAACCACGGCAGCGGCCTGTCTGATGACCGAAGCCCCAAGCTTTGCCAATCCGGCTTCCCTGCTGGAACTGGGCATTGCAGTCGTGGCGAAAAAAGAAGTGACGCCAGACACAAATACAGAGAATAACTAATGAGCTATAAGCGTCCTGAGTCGATACTGTGCGTCATCTACGCCAGAAACACCGGCAGGGTGCTGATGCTTCAACGAAAGGATGACCCGAATTTCTGGCAGTCGGTAACCGGCAGCCTGGAGGACGGGGAATCCCCGAATCAAACCACGCAGCGCGAAGTCATGGAAGAGGTCGGAATCGACATCGCAGGTGAAAACCTGACTCTTCAGGACTGCCATCGCTGTGAGGACTTTGAAATATTTGCGCATTTGCGCCATCGCTATGCTCCGGGCGTAACCCGCAACAAAGAACATTGGTTCTGTCTGGCGTTACCCGACGAGCGTGAGGTGCCTCTTACGGAACATCACGCGTACCGGTGGCTCGATAAGCCGGCAGCCGCAGCGCTGACGGTCTCCCCGAGCAACCAGCAGGCGATTGAAGAATTTGTAAACTATTCGGTCTGTTAAGACTTGAGACTTTTTGGAGATTTTTATGGCAGGTCACAGTAAGTGGGCCAACACCAAGCACCGCAAAGCGGCGCAAGATTCTAAACGTGGCAAGATTTTCACCAAAATCATTCGTGAGCTGGTAACGGCAGCAAAACTCGGCGGCGGCGATCCTGCGGCTAACCCGCGTCTGCGTGCGGCTATCGACAAAGCCCTGTCCAATAACATGACCCGTGACACCCTCAACCGTGCCGTGGCGCGTGGCGTGGGCGGTGATGACGACACCAACATGGAAACCATCATTTATGAAGGTTACGGTCCTGGTGGTTCGGCGGTGATGGTTGAATGTCTGAGTGATAACCGCAACCGTACCGTGGCGGAAGTGCGTCATGCTTTCAACAAAACCGGTGGCAATCTGGGGACAGACGGCTCCGTGGCTTACCTGTTCTCCAAAAAAGGTGTGATCACTTTCGCACCGGGTCTGGATGAAGATGTCGTGATGGAAGCCGCGCTGGAAGCGGGCGCAGAAGATATCGTGTCATACGATGACGGTGCTATCGACGTGTTCACTGCCTGGGAAAGTCTGGGCGACGTGAAAGATGCGCTGGAAGCCGCCGGTTTCAAAGCGGATTCCGCCGAAGTCACCATGATCCCATCGACTAAAGCAGACATGGATGCAGACACTGCACCTAAATTGTTGCGCCTGATCGACATGCTGGAAGATTGTGATGATGTTCAGGAGGTTTACCACAACGGTGAAATCTCTGACGAGATCGCAGAAACTCTGTAATCTCAGTGCCGCCGGTGGCTACCACCGGCTGGCTATCCTGTTGTCCCCCGGCAGTTTATACTCTCCCCCAACTTTGCAAAAAAACGACAACACAAGGCGTTGACTGGCTATGGCTATTATTCTGGGGATCGACCCCGGTTCGCGTATCACCGGCTATGGCATTATTCGCCAGACAGGGCGTCAGCTGAGTTATCTCGGCAGCGGTTGTATCCGTACCGTGGTGGACGATATGCCGGGACGACTGAAACTTATTTATGCCGGTGTGTCGGAAATTATCACGCAATTTCAGCCTGATTTTTTTGCTATCGAATCCGTATTTATGGCGAAGAATGCCGACTCTGCTTTAAAGCTCGGTCAGGCGCGCGGAGCCGCCATTGTGGCCGCCGTGAATCAGGATTTGCCGGTGTTTGAATACGCCGCGCGGCAGGTGAAACAGACCGTCGTGGGTACCGGTGCCGCTGAGAAATCGCAGGTTCAGCACATGGTGCGTTCCTTGCTGAAGCTGCCTGCTAATCCGCAGGCCGATGCGGCCGATGCGCTGGCGATTGCCATCACTCACTGTCACATGAGCCAGAACGCCATCCGGCTCAGCACGGACAAATTACAGATGGCACGCGGACGTATGCGATAGACGCCGCAAGTCCCATAGGCTGGATATCCATCCAGCCTTTTTTATGATATAAACATCGCAGCTTTTGACCTGATAAGGAAAATGAACGTGATAGGCAGACTACGAGGCATTATTCTGGAAAAACAGCCCCCTTTGGTGCTGCTGGAAACCAACGGCGTGGGCTATGAAGTGCATATGCCGATGACCTGTTTTTACGAATTGCCGGAACTGGGTCAGGAAGCTATCATCTTCACGCAATTTATCGTCCGCGAAGATGCTCAGTTGCTCTACGGATTTAACGATAAACAAGAGCGCGCGCTGTTCCGTGAGCTGATTAAAGTTAACGGCGTCGGGCCAAAACTGGCGCTGGCTATCCTGTCAGGCATGTCGGCACAACAGTTCGTCAGTGCGGTAGAAAAGGAAGAAATCACCGCCTTAATCAAGTTACCTGGCGTCGGTAAGAAAACCGCAGAACGTCTGGTCGTCGAAATGAAAGACCGGTTTAAAGGATTAAACGGTGATTTGTTTAACAATCATACTGATATCACGCTACCTGCATCTGCGTCGAAAGCGAAAGAATCTGACGCTGAAGGCGAAGCCGTTGCAGCCCTGATATCCCTCGGGTACAAACCACCAGAAGCCAGCCGTATGATCAGCAAAGTCGCCAAACCCGGCGCTGAATCAGAAACGTTGATTAGAGAAGCGCTGCGCGCTGCGCTGTGAGGTAAGAGATGATCGAAGCTGACCGCCTGATTTCGTCCGAAGTGTTCACCGAAGAAGAAGTCATTGATCGTGCGATCCGCCCCAAGCTGCTGTCGGAATATGTTGGCCAGCCTCACGTGCGCTCGCAAATGGAAATCTTTATTCAGGCGGCTAAGCAACGCAAAGACGCGCTCGATCACCTGCTGATTTTCGGACCGCCCGGGCTGGGGAAAACCACTCTCGCCAATATCGTGGCAAACGAAATGGGCGTTAACCTGCGCACGACCTCCGGGCCGGTGCTGGAAAAGGCCGGCGATCTGGCCGCGATGCTCACCAACCTCGAGCCGCACGATGTGCTGTTCATCGATGAAATCCACCGCCTGTCGCCGGTTGTTGAAGAAATTCTCTATCCGGCGATGGAAGACTACCAGCTGGACATCATGATCGGCGAAGGCCCTGCCGCGCGCTCGATCAAACTCGATTTGCCGCCGTTCACTCTGATTGGCGCCACGACCCGCGCCGGTTCCCTGACCTCTCCTTTGCGCGACCGCTTCGGTATTGTGCAGCGCCTGGAGTTTTATCAGGTGGCGGATTTACAACACATCGTCGGGCGAAGTGCACTATGCCTGGGGCTGGAGTTGTCCGAAGAGGGGGCTCATCAGATTGCCCGCCGTTCACGCGGCACGCCACGTATCGCTAACCGTCTGCTGCGCCGCGTGCGCGACTTTGCAGAAGTGAAAGGTGACGGGACGATCAACGGTGATGTCGCCAATGGCGCTTTGGATATGCTGGACGTGGATGCTGAAGGTTTCGATTATATGGACCGGAAGCTGCTGCTGGCGATTATAGATAAATTTTCCGGCGGACCTGTCGGCCTGGATAACTTAGCGGCGGCAATTGGTGAGGAACGTGAAACCATCGAAGATGTGATTGAACCATTCCTGATCCAGCAGGGCTTTATTCAGCGTACGCCGCGCGGGCGAATGGCAACCAATCATGCCTATAAGCATTTCGGACTCTCTCGCGACGAAGAATAAGCCCGAAATCAGACAAAAATATCCTGCAACGGACGCATCAGCGTCCGTTTTGTTTTCTGCAATTCAGGAAAAGGCAGGTAAACGGCAGGGTTCAAAAGGCGGTGAAAGCGGGGCTCTCACCGCGTAACGGGCTAAACTTCCGCTTTAGGGGTACGCAACTTCGGCACAACTAACTCACCCTTGGCATTGTAGTAACGACTAGGCCAGATTTCCCAGGCCGGTACGCCAATCATTTGCGCGATGATCATTTCGCCTTTCGGCCAGCGTCGTGAAAGGGTATTTGAGAGCGTGGAAGAACCCAGTCCGGACTCCCGGGAGAGTGCCGTCAACGTTGAACCTTTTTTGCGAATTGCCGCGATAATATCGGCGGGATGCCAGTCTTCTCTGGAGTTAGTCATAATGCGGCCTCTGCGTATCTGGGGCACATAATGACCGGGAGAGGGGGAGTGCCTGCCTTGGCTTGTCTTTCATTTCACATTGTCCAGTAGATTAATGTTTGGCCGCCACTGGAGTTGAGAATCTCGCTGGTGGTAGCCCTGACGGGGTTCTCAACACCGGTTCTACTGGATACCGGCCTGACCTAAGTCAGCCCCGCCTGAGCCACCATTGAGATATTGCTTGTTGTTTGTACAGGCAATAGGTGTGCGCAGACTCAGACATAGAATGTGTGTGCATTCCATGTCGCCAGTGAACATTCAGGTTGAGAATCCCGGACGCGGATTTTGCCGCGACAAGGAATTATAGCGCAACGTGTAAACGGTTACCAAGGTTGCAATACACAGCTTACTAATTTTGTAGCCTTACGCCGCTTATTTAGCGCTTTATGCCCGCAACGAACTCCGGCCGGGGGCTTGTGAGGCAAGACTTCTGCACATAATCTGAGGCCGGTCACATTTTCACGATTTGTCCGGGATTACGGCTTGTATCCGGAGGGGATTCACCAGAGAATCCCCTCAGAGAGCAGGATTGTTACTGTCTGACAGGCAAAACCTAAACTTCTTGTTTCTTCGCATTGTGCGGAGAAACCGGACGTTTAGGTTTTTTTTTGGCCTGAATTCAGGGGCCGGCCGCCCCTGTGGAATATACCGGCAATATCGTGCACCACGCCATTACTCTGATGAGATAACACCATGGAATACAAAACGTTAGCCGATGAAATTCTCCGCGGAGTGGGCGGAAAAGAGAACGTGAACAGCGTGGTGCATTGTGCAACCCGTTTACGCTTTAAATTAAAAGACACCACCAGGGCCGATGCAGAAGGGCTGAAAAAAAATCCCGGTGTGATCATGGTCGTGGAAAGTGGCGGCCAGTTTCAGGTGGTGATTGGCAATCACGTAGGCGCAGTCTACGAAGCGCTGGTGAAAACCAGCCCGCTTTCCGAAGGGGGTGACGAAGAGTCCGGCGATAAGGGCAGCCTGTTTGCGCGGGCAATTGATGTGATCTCCGGTATCTTTACGCCGTTCATCGGCATCATGGCTGCCTCAGGGATCCTCAAAGGGTTTCTGGCACTGGCGCTTGCCTGCGGCTGGCTGGTGCCGGAAAGCGGTACGTATAAAGTCTGGTTTGCCGCCAGCGATGCGATGTTTTATTTCTTCCCGCTGGTGATTGGGTTTACAGCGGGTAAAAAATTCGGTGGTAATCCGTTTGTGACGATGATGATTGGCGCAGCCATGGTGCATCCGCTGATGATTGCCGCTTTTGACGCTCAGCAGGCCGGTGCTCCGGCCGAGCATTTCTTTGGTATTCCGCTGATTTTCATTAACTATGCGTCATCGGTTATCCCGGTGATCCTCGCGGCCTGGGCATCCAGCTGGCTGGAAAAACGGGCGATGAAAATCCTGCCCGGCGCGCTGCGCAATTTTATTACCCCGCTGATTTGCCTGATGGTGATCGTTCCGCTGACATTCCTGGTGATCGGCCCGGTGGCGACGTGGGCGAGCCAGCAACTGGCAAACGGTTATCAGTTTATTTATCACGTCAGCCCGATGATCGCCGGTGCCTTTATGGGCGCGCTGTGGCAGGTTTGTGTGATATTCGGCCTGCACTGGGGGCTGGTGCCGCTGATGATCAATAACTTCAGTATTCTCGGTCACGACACCATGCTGCCGCTGTTACTCCCTGCGGTTATGGGGCAGGTCGGTGCGGTGATCGGCGTCATGCTGCGCGTCAAAGATGCCCGAACCAAAGCGCTGGCGGGGTCGGCCATCAGCGCCGGGATTTTCGGCATCACTGAACCTGCGGTGTATGGCATCAACCTGCCGCGCCGCAGGCCGTTTATCTTTGGCTGCGTCGGCGGTGCATTAGGGTCGGCGATCCTTGGCTATTTCCAGACCACGGCTTACTCCTTCGGTTTTGCCAGCATTTTCACATTCACTCAGGTGATCCCTCCGACAGGTTTTGACCAGACAGTCACCGCGGCCATTGTTGGTACGCTGATTGCCCTGGTGTTTGCTGCCCTGGCAACTTATCTCTTCGGCATGAAAGAAGAAGAGGTGGCAGCCGGACCCGATCCGAAAGTGGCGGCAGAATTGGCACAGGCACCGCGGGGTAAAACGCTGATCGCAAGCCCGATGACCGGCACCTGCGTGGCGCTGGAAGAGGTAAAAGATCCCACATTTGCCAGCGGTCTGCTGGGTAAAGGTGTCGCCATTATACCGACTACGGGGCGGGTGGTTTCACCGGTAAACGGCACGGTGGTTTCTCTGTTTAAAACGCATCATGCCATCGGAATTGAGGGCGAAGACGGCGCGGAAATTTTGATCCACGTCGGCATCGATACCGTGAAGCTCGACGGAAAGTTCTTTACCCCACATGTAGCCGTCGATGCGGTGGTGAAGCAGGGCGATTTGCTGCTCGAATTCGATATTCAGGGCATCACGGACGCCGGATACGATCTGACAACGCCGGTGCTGATGACCAACAGTGACGATTACCTTGACGTGATCCCGGCCAGTATTGGCCAGGACGTCAGTGAACAAACGCCACTGCTTACGCTTTTACGATAAGTTTTTTTTCGATAACGACCAGAGCCAGGAGGTTCATATGAATAAGCAATTCCCAAACGGTTTTTTATGGGGCGGCGCAGTGGCAGCCAATCAGGTAGAAGGTGCATACCTGACCGACGGTAAAGGATTGTCTACCTCAGACTTGCAGCCGCAGGGCGTTTTCGGTCCGGTGCAGGAGCGTGTGGAGGGGGATTTCGGCGTCAAAGACGTGGCGATCGATTTCTATCACCGCTATCCGGAAGATATGAAGCTGTTTGCCGAAATGGGTTTTACCGTTTTGCGGACGTCAATTGCCTGGACGCGTATTTTTCCGCAGGGTGATGAAACGCAGCCAAACGAGGCCGGACTGGCCTTTTACGACCGCCTGTTTGATGAAATGGCAAAATACGGCATTACGCCGCTGGTGACGCTTTCTCACTACGAAATGCCTTACGGGTTGGTAAAAAAACACGGTGGCTGGGGAAGCCGCGACACCATCGGCTTCTTTGAAAACTACGCCCGCACCGTATTCAGCCGTTACAAAGATAAGGTCAAATACTGGCTGACGTTCAACGAAATCAATATGTCGCTGCACGCACCCTTTACCGGCGTGGGCTTGCCGGAAGACAGCAGCAAACAGGAAATTTATCAGGCGATCCACCACCAGCTGGTTGCCAGCGCCAAAGCGGTAAAAGCCTGCCACGAGATTATTCCTGATGCCAAAATCGGTAATATGTTGCTGGGCGGCATGCTCTACCCGCTGACCTGCAAACCGGCAGACATGATGGAAACGCTGCAACAGAACCGTGACTGGTTATTCTTCGGTGATGTTCAGGTGCGCGGTGCGTACCCGGCCTATATGCCGCGTTTCTTTAAAGATCGCGGCATGGAAATCATCATCACCGCGGAAGACAAACAGGCGCTGAAAGAAACCGTCGACTTTATTTCTTTCAGTTACTACATGACCGGTTGTGTGACCACCGATGCAGAGCTGAATATCAAAGCGCGCGCCAATATATTGAACATGGTGCCAAATCCGCATCTGGAAAGTTCAGAATGGGGCTGGCAGATTGACCCGGAAGGTTTGCGCTTCCTGATGAATGAGTTGTATGACCGCTATCAGAAACCGTTATTTATTGTTGAAAACGGCCTGGGTGCGCGCGATAAGCTCGAAGCCGACGGCAGTATCAACGATGATTACCGCATTCAGTACATCAACGACCATTTAGTTCAGGTGCGTGAAGCGATTGAGGACGGCGTGGAAGTGATGGGCTACACCAGCTGGGGGCCTATCGATCTGGTGAGCGCGTCGAAAGCTGAATTCTCCAAACGCTACGGGTATATCTACGTTGACCGCGACGATCAGGGCAATGGCTCGCTGGAACGTCGCCGTAAGAAAAGCTTCTTCTGGTATACCGAGGTGATTAAATCTCACGGTGCATCGTTGAAATCCTGATATTATCAGGCAGATCCGTAGACAGCGGCAGACAAAACCTGATCATCCGTACGGATGGTCAGGTTTTTCTTTTCAGGGAGTTAGAATGAAAATCGCCAAAATACTCAATAATAATGTGGTGGTTGTCGTTAACGAACAGCAACGCGAACAGGTGGTTATGGGCTGCGGGCTGGCGTTTATGAAAAAAACGGGAGATGAACTCGACGACAGTAAAATCGAGAAAATCTTTGCGCTGCAAAATGATGAACTTGTTGCCCGCCTGACCGAGCTTTTATCCCATATACCGATGGAAGTGATGACCACCTGTGATCACATCATCACGCTGGCGCGCACCCGTCTGGGCAAATTACAGGAAAATCTGTATATCGCGCTGACCGATCACTGCAATTTTGCCATCGAACGGCAGAAAAAGGGTGTGCCGATCAGTAATGCGCTGCTGTGGGAAACCCGCCGTCTGTACCCGAAAGAATACGCACTGGGGCTCGACGCGCTGGAGATCATTGACCGCCGCCTTGGCGTTCGCCTGCCGCCCGACGAGGCGGGATTTATTGCCCTCCATTTGGTGAATGCTCAGCTTAACGGCGAAATGCCGGAAGTGGCGCAGATCACCCGCGTCATGCAGGAAATTCTTAACCTGGTGAAATACCAGTTGCGGCTCGAGTATGACGAAGAATCGCTAAGTTATCAGCGGTTTGTCACCCATCTCAAATTTTTCGCACAGCGTATGCTGAGCCGTACGGTAGTGGCTGACGACGACATGACGCTGCACGTGGCGGTGAAAGAAAATTACCCGCAGGCCTGGACCTGCGCCGAAAAGATTGGTGATTACCTGAGCGCGCAATATCAGCGTGAGCTGACCACGGAAGAGGTCATGTACCTGTCAATTAACATTGAGCGGGTCAGAAAAGAGAGCCTGCCAAAAGAGACATCCTGACCGCACGTATCCACAAAATTCGTCCTGCGAAATATGAGTGATAACAATTTTTAGTGACGTTTTTTTTGCCTCGGTAAGTGAGAACAGGTAGCATCCTTCGCCGTTATTGCTTGAAAACAGTTCCGGCTAAAAAAATACAGTGGATAAACCACGTAAACGTCCAGGCTTGCAATCGGTTGCTTGCCCTATAAGACGTCCAGGCGAAGGTCATTTTTGGAGAACAAGATCGAATGAAGTCTCATAAAAAGTCGGCAGAGGCCAAACGCGCTGCTAAAAGACGCTGGTTGGATTCGCACGACGACGGGTATCACAAAAGCATGGGCAATCGTCAGGTTCAGATGATTGCTATTGGCGGCTCTATCGGTACCGGTTTGTTCCTCGGTGCAGGCGCACGTTTGCAGATGGCCGGTCCGGCATTGGCGATTGTTTACGCCGTGTGCGGTATTTTCTCTTTCTTTATCCTGCGTGCGCTTGGCGAACTGGTGTTACACCGTCCGACCAGCGGCAGTTTCGTTTCTTATGCACGTGAGTTTCTTGGCGAAAAAGCGTCTTACGTTGCTGGCTGGATGTATTTCCTTAACTGGGCGATGACCGGGATTGTCGATATCACCGCAGTGGCTCTGTATATGCACTATTGGGGAACCTTCGGTGATGTTCCGCAATGGATGTTCGCGCTGGGCGCACTGGCGATTGTCGCCACCATGAATATGATTGGTGTGAAGTGGTTCGCCGAAATGGAGTTCTGGTTCGCGCTGATCAAAGTCGCGGCCATCGCCATCTTCCTGGTGGTCGGCGTTGTATTCCTCGGTACCGGTAAGGAACTTGATGGCAATTCGACCGGCCTGCATCTGATCACAGATAACGGCGGAATATTCCCGCACGGCCTCTTGCCGGCGCTGGTGCTTGTACAGGGCGTGGTCTTCGCCTTCGCTGCGATCGAACTGGTCGGGACGGCGGCGGGCGAAACCAAAGATCCTGAGAAAGTGCTGCCAAAAGCCATCAACAGCGTGATCTGGCGTATCGCCTTATTCTACGTGGGTTCGGTGGTGCTGCTTGTGCTGCTGCTGCCGTGGAATGCCTATCAGGCGGGGCAAAGTCCGTTCGTGACTTTCTTCAGCAAACTGGGCGTACCTTACATCGGTACCATCATGAACATCGTGGTGCTGACGGCGGCGCTGTCGAGCCTGAACTCCGGGCTGTATTCCACTGGTCGTATCCTGCGTTCTCTGTCGATGGGCGGTTCTGCGCCGAAATTCATGTCGAAAATGAGTGCGCAGCAGGTGCCGTATGCGGGCATTCTGGTTACCGTTGGGATTTATATTATCGGCGTCGTGCTGAACTACTACGTGCCTTCGCAGGTGTTTGAGATTGTCCTGAACGTCGCCTCTCTGGGCATCCTCAGTTCATGGGCATTTATCATTGTCTGCCAGATGAAGCTGCGTACCGCCATTAAAGAAGGCCGTGCGAAAGACGTGTCCTTTAAAATGCCGTGGGCGCCGGTGACTTCCTGGCTGACGCTGGCCTTCCTGGCGAGCGTGCTGGTGCTGATGGCGTTTGACTACCCGAACGGTACCTACACCATTGCGACCATTCCGGTGCTGATCATTCTGCTGGTGCTGGGCTGGATAGGCCTGCGCAAACGCGCTGCAGAAGTTAAACAAGCACAGGACGCGCACGAAGAAGCATATCATGACGGCGCAGAAGTGAAGTAATTCCTTCCGGGTACTGCTGTGATAAACGACCAAGGGCTGCCCGCAAAGGCGGCCCTTTTAATCATTGCGGCTTTTTAAGCCAGCACAAGTAATTATTCCTAAACTGCCCGGCCTTTGTCCCTTTTCCCCATCAGTTGACTAGTCTTAGGTCTTTGCAAAGACAAGAGAGACGCATGTTTAAGATCCTGCTACAAATTTTTTCCAGCCCTGAAAAGTTTTTAGGGTTGTTCAGCGCTGCCGATATTGAAAATACGCTTGAAGAAGGGGAGCGCATTTTGATCGACGAAAATGGCACCGCTTCGGTTAATCCTGCCAATCAGGAGATGCAGGAAGACTTCGCCCGTCACGTCAAACGCATGAGCGTGTTGTAATGGCAACGGCGGTATTTATGGTGTTAATGGTCTGCGGGTACTGGTACACCACCCGCGACATCTCATCTCGTTTCAAACTCAAACGCACGTTCGGCTGGGATGTCTATTTCCTGGTGGCGCTGTACGGCTGCATATTTGTCTTACAGGGCGTACTGGTGATTGCACTGGTGTATCTGGCGCTGTGGGGCATTTCCACCGTTGTGAACTGGCTGCCTGAGCTGTCGCATCTACATCAGGATGTGCACTACCACCGTGATTTTATCAACTGGAGTTTCCTCGGGATCCAGGCGCCGGTGGTCATTATGCTCGCGGTGTCGGTGATGCTGTGTTTGATGCGCACGACCTGGTCGCAGGGGTTACGGCTCAACACCGCCGGACGCAAGGAGCTCTACAAGCAACTGACGCGCGCCAACGGTGTGGAAGGCATTTTGTACCAGTGCATGGAGCAGGGCGACATGGTGTTCATCACTTTGCAATCGCGCCGGGTTTATATCGGCATGGTGCATACTGCACGATGCGAAACGTCCTCCTCCGATAATGTCGTGGTGATCCCGATGGTCAGTGGCTATTGCGACAAGGACACGCTCGAACTTCGTGTGGAACACAATTACGCCCGCTATTACAGCGAACATGGCATCACGCCGGTATCGAAGCCGGTGGATGCCCTGAATTTTCGCAAAGTGATCCTGCTTAGCCAGATTGAGACATTGTCGTTGTTCGACCCGGCGAGTGCCTGTGCGTTTGAGAAGCTGATCCCGCTGATCGAAGAAGATATGCAGAAGAAAATCGGGGAAAAGGACGCCTGAGATCAGGCGTCCGGTTATCTTCAGGCCATCGTGAAGCTGAAATCGCTCAGGCCTTCAATGCCGCCGGTGATCACATCACCGCGCTGCACGGCACCGACGCCTGCTGGCGTTCCGGTGTAAATCAGATCGCCCGGCTGCAATTCAACGGCCTGCGACAAATAACTTATGACATCCGCCACTTGCCAGATTTGATCGCTCAGGTCACCGCGCTGGCGCTTCTCTCCGTTGACGTCCAGCCAGATTTTACCCGACGCAGGATGACCGGTCTGGCTGACCGGCAGCAGCGGGCTGGCGGGGGCTGAGGCATCAAATCCTTTTGCGAAATCCCACGGCCTGCCCATTTTCTTCGCCTGTGCCTGAAGATCACGGCGGGTCAGATCGACGCCCACGGTATAACCCCAGACGTGCGAAAGAGCATCGGCGACGGCGATATCTTTACCGCCTTTGGCGATGGCGACCACCAACTCGACTTCGTAATGCAAATCTTCCGTCAGGCCTGGATAGGGAACGCTGCCGCTGGCAGGCACAACCGCATCGGCAGGTTTGGAGAAGAAGAAAGGCGGCTCGCGATCGGGATCGTGACCCATTTCGCGGGCGTGCTCAGAATAGTTACGTCCAACGCAGTAGACGCGGCGTAGCGGGAAACGTGCACTCTGGCCTTCAACGGCCAGAGAAGGCGTTTGAGGTACGGCAATTACAAATTCGGTCATCGTATTCACTTCACAAAGTTAACGTATTGTTATATTTGCAAAGCACACCCCGGTTGACCAGCAAATTGTTGTTACTGGTCAATGTCTGACGGTCAGGATATGTAACGCGCCCCCGGCTCATCGTCATTAAAAACCATCAACTGCTGTGTATTTCTGAAAGCCGGTACAGGACGGGGAAGATCCCTGACGCGTGATTTGCGGTTTAACGGGATTTATTCACCATCAATTCATTTTCTCTCTGGAGTACCTTCAGGCAGTTTTCTCCCCGGCGATGCAGCCTGAGCAGTGCAGTTTGCGTTTTTTGATAGTACGCGGAGAGCGCATTTGTGCTGGCATCGGGGAAGGGCATGGCGCAGAGGATATCGGTTTCAATATTTCCTTCGGCCACTTTGAGGACATCGCCCGGATTCTGGCTGAGCGCTGTCGCCAGTGCGGGCATCAGCATCGCGTGGGTTTGCGGATCTGTCACATTGACCAGGGCATCGGCAATCATCAGCCATTCGCGATCCCCCTGAGAAATCCCATCCTGCAGGGTCTTTCGGCTGGCAACGGAGAGTGAACTGGCGACCTTTTCAGCACCGTTTTTCTCCATGGCAACCCACAGCAGGGCTGGCGTAATTTTCTGCCGGTTTAGTGAAAAATTCTGCTGATCCTGGGCGGTGGTTCTTATTTTCCCAAAGGCTTTATGTAACTCGTCGAGGCAGGACTTTCCCTTTTCACCCATTTTTTTCAGTGCCGGTTCAGTCAGACGATAATAGCGCGCGAGAGAAGCATCAGCTTCACCGGGGAAAGGCAGCGTACAGACCTTTTCTTTACCCGGCAAACTGGCGGATGCAGGATCGGACAGGGCGCTGATGACGTTTTTGGGATCCTTTGATAACGCCCTTGCCAGCGCTTCGACGAGGGCGCTGGCGTTGCCTCCCTCAAGCCCCGGTGCGATTTCCGGTACCAATTTTAGCCATTCAGGATCGGCCTTTGTAATACCGGACGTCAGTGTTTGAAATTCTTGTTCATTCAGATGGCTGATGGCCTGTGCAGCGCCGATTTTCTTGACGGAATCATGAAGTGTTTGTGGTGTTACTGATGAAGCATATGCCGTGGTGGCGAGAGGTGCGCACAGAATCAGCGCAGTCATGAGGTGTTTCATATCCAATTCCTTTGGAAGTTTTTATTGTTTTATTCGCTGTGCAACCCGTGCCGGGCGTTGGGCAAGATATAAGCTTCGGAGGAAACGCTTTATGCGCTATATCAACCTGAGGTGAGAAAAATCCGAGCCCGAGAAACAGGCCACGGATTTCGAGGGTGAGAAAATCACAAACGTCTTTTTATTGGGGGGCTCAGGGTTTCAGGGCTGACAGTCTCTGATGATCAGGCTTGGCGGAGTCATGACGTTCAGCTTTCTTCGAGCATCTGCGAAACCAACATCCCTACCCGCTGTACCGCACGTTCGGTTTTTGCCGTCAGGGGCTGGGCGTAATTCATCCGCAGGCAATTGCGGTATTTTCCCGATGCGGAGAATATCGAACCGATGGCGATCTGCACGTTATATTCTTCCAGCATTCGGTTTAGCCGCAGCGTATCAATACGCTCATCCAGTTCTATCCACAGCAAAAATCCCCCCTGAGGACGGCTGACCCGCGTTCCGCAGGGAAAATATTTCATGACCCAGTCGGTCATTACGCACAGGTTTCGCTGGTACTGATTGCGCATACGGCGCATATGTTGCAGATAGTGTCCCTGTTTGATGAAGTCGGCGATGGCAATTTGTGGCAGCGTCGCGGAGGCACCGGTGGTGATGTATTTCATGTGGATGGCGCGGTCATGATAGCGGCCCGGTGCAATCCAGCCGACACGCAAACCGGGCGCCAGCGTTTTCGAAAACGAACTGCACAGCAGAACACGGCCATCTTCATCGAAAGAGGTGATGGTGGCGGGGCGGGGATACTGATACGCCAGTTCGCCATAGACGTCGTCCTCGATAATCGCGAGATCGTAACGCTGCGCCAGACGCAGTAAGCCTTTTTTGCGCTCATCCGGCATGTTGTAGCCGAGCGGGTTATTGCAGTTAGGCGTCAGCTGTATCGCTTTGATGGGCCACTGTTCAAGCGCCATTTCCAGCGCTTCCAGGCTGATTCCGGTGACCGGGTCGGTAGGAATTTCCAGTGCTTTCATGCCGAAGCCTTTCAGGGTTTGCATTGCACCGTGAAAACTCGGGGAATCGACCGCGACGATATCGCCATGTTCGCACACGGAGCGGATGGCGATCGACAGCGCCTCATGACAGCCGGTGGTGATCAGGATATTGCTGGCATCCATATGACTGCCGCTGTCGATCATCAGCCGGGCGATCTGCTCGCGCAAATCTTCCGAGCCGTAGATGCTGTCGTAATGAAACGCGTTGAGATTCTGATGCTGACCGGCGCGCCCCATCAGGCGACTGAGCGGTTTGAGCGTCGGCGCGGTAACATCGGGAGAGCCGCGGCCGAGTTGCACCACGCCGGGACGATGCGGGGAAGTGATGAGATCCAGCACCTGATCCCACTGTGAGATCTCAACGGGTCGTTGTGCCGGGCGGCATCCCGAGGGCAGGGCGGCCTGTATCCTCGCGCCTTTCACAAAGTAGCCGGATTTAGGGCGCGCTTCCACCAGCTGTTTCTCTTCCAGCACGCGGTAAGCCTGCTGAACCGTACTCACGCTGACGCCATGCTCACTGCTCAATACACGCACGGAGGGCAGACGGATCCCGGCGGGATACAACCCCTGTTCGATGCGGTCACTTAATACGTTCGCCAGATTTTCATAACGGTTCATTATCTTTTCCTCAACCTCGGCGCAAACAAAACAGTACAGATGCATACAATCTAACCCCGTATCTGTGATTGGATCCAGATCTGTATGGTTGAAATACTAAAAAACTGAATCTGTAATGTTTTTGCCGTTTATCCGATCCTGTTGTCAGGTCGTTAACGGGAGAAGAATATGAAAAATATCATTGAAGAACGTCAGTTTGCAGGGTGTGAGGCAAGGGTTTGTGCGGATGTCGGGGTGGCTGAGCGTGCAGTACAGATGCCGGTTAAAAAAGGCGGATGGTTAAAACAGTTGTTTGCCGTGGTATATGGCTGGAATGAGCGCCGGGTCAGCCGCAAAATTTTACACGGACTGAGTGCGGATCAGCTGAAAGATATCGGGCTGGCGAAATCGGATATCGACAGAGAATATCCACGCAGTGTTTGGCCTAACTGGCCGAAGTGATTTAACGTCCTCCCCCTGACGGGGGAGGAGTCGTCATACGTTCTTATTTCACCTGCATACCAGGCTGTGCACCGGAATCCGGGCTGAGCAGGAAGATCTCTTTCCCGCCAGGGCCAGCCGCCATCACCATTCCTTCAGAAACACCGAAGCGCATTTTACGCGGTGCGAGGTTAGCGACCATGATGGTCAGACGGCCTTCCAGCGCTTTTGGATCAGGATAGGCAGAGCGAATGCCGGAGAAAATCTGACGCGTCTCGCCACCCAGATCCAGTTGCAGGCGCAGCAGTTTGTCCGAACCTTCCACGAAATCTGCGGTTTTGATCAGCGCAATCCGCATGTCCACTTTAGCGAAATCATCAAATGTGATGGTGTCCTGAATCGGGTCATCCGCCAGCGGACCTGTTGCCGGCACTTTCGCTGCCGCAATGTCTTCTTTTGACGCATCAACCATCGCGGCCACTTTATCCAGCTCGATACGGTTAAACAGCGCTTTGAACGGATTGACCTGATGCGACAGTAAAGGCTGCGCAATGGAATCCCAGCTCAGCGTGGTGTTAAGGAAGGCTTCACTGCGCTCGGCCAGCGATGGCAGAACAGGTTTCAGATACGTCATCAGTACGCGGAACAGGTTGATACCCATTGAGCAAATAGCCTGCAGGTCGGCGTCGCGGCCTTCCTGTTTCGCCACAACCCACGGTGCCTGCTCATCCACGTAACGGTTTGCCAGATCGGCCAGCGCCATGATTTCACGGATAGCACGGCCAGATTCGCGGCTGTCATACGCCTGCGCAATGCTCTCAGCGGCATCGGCGAAGGTTTTAAACAGAGCTTCGTCAGCCAGTGTATCCGACAGTTTTCCGTCGAAACGTTTGGCGATGAAGCCAGCGTTACGGGAAGCCAGATTGACCACTTTATTGACGATGTCGGCGTTCACGCGCTGCACGAAATCTTCCAGATTCAGATCGATATCATCAATACGGGAAGACAGTTTGGCGGTGTAGTAATAACGCAGGCAATCGGCATCCAGATGGTTCAGATAGGTGCTGGCCTTGATGAACGTGCCGCGGGATTTGGACATCTTCGCGCCGTTCACCGTCACGTAACCGTGAACAAACAGATTGGTAGGCTTGCGGAAGTTGCTGCCTTCCAGCATGGCTGGCCAGAACAGGCTGTGGAAATAAACGATATCTTTACCGATGAAGTGATACAGCTCGGTCGTTGAATCTTTCATCCAGAATTCGTCAAAGTTCAGATCGCCGCGACGGTCGCAAAGATTCTTAAATGAACCCATGTAACCGATAGGCGCATCCAGCCAGACGTAGAAGAATTTGCCCGGCGCATCCGGAATTTCGAAACCGAAATATGGCGCATCACGGGAGATATCCCATTGTTGCAGACCGGACTCAAACCATTCCTGCATTTTGTTCGCGACCTGCTCCTGCAATGCACCTGAACGGGTCCACGCCTGTAACATCGCGCTGAATTCTGGCAGATCGAAGAAGTAGTGCTCGGAGTCACGCATGACCGGCGTAGCGCCAGACACCACGGACTTCGGTTCGATCAGTTCGGTCGGGCTGTAGGTCGCACCGCAGACTTCACAGTTATCGCCGTACTGGTCGGGCGATTTACATTTCGGGCAGGTGCCTTTGACAAAACGGTCAGGCAGGAACATGCCTTTCTCCGGATCGTACAATTGAGAAATGGTGCGATTCTTGATGAAGCCGTTTTCTTTCAGACGGCCATAAATCAGCTCGGACAGCTCACGGTTTTCATCGCTGTGCGTGGAGTGATAGTTGTCGTAGCTGATGCCAAAGCCGGCGAAATCTTTCTGATGCTCCTGGCTCATTTCGGCAATCATCTCTTCCGGCTTGATACCGAGTTGCTGTGCTTTCAGCATGATCGGCGTGCCGTGCGCATCGTCCGCACAGATGAAGTGCACCTCATGGCCGCGCATTCGCTGGAAACGAACCCAGACGTCAGCCTGGATGTGTTCGAGCATGTGACCAAGATGGATGGATCCGTTGGCGTACGGAAGTGCACAGGTTACCAAAATTTTTTTCGCGACTTGAGCCATAGTAAGAGCTTGCTTTCTGTTGTTGAAATCAGGGGTATTGATGTTAACCGAAAGCGCCGCCCCGCGTAAACAAACGGGGGATCTCTACATCTCTTCTGTTATGCTATTTAGAGAATAAGTCGTTTAATAAATAGTCTGACAACCCCTTTCAAGGAGCCGGGATGACATCTCAATCCCCACAGCAGACCACCCCCGCGGGGCTGCGCGCACTAGTGACCGGCGTACTGGCCACCTTCCGCCATTCCACTCTGCAAAAAGATCTCAACGCCATTAAAGCACTGCATCACTGCGTGTTAATGGATGAGGTTTTGCATATCGATCTGACACTTCCCTTCGCCTGGAAAAGCGGTTTCGAAGTATTGAAAGATGAAACCAGCGGCGAACTGCTGCGCGTGACGGGTGCATCCGCCATTCAGTGGAACCTGCGCCACGACATCGCCACCATGAAACGGGCCAACGAGCAGCCGGGTATTAAAGGTGTGCGTAATATTCTGGCGGTCAGTTCGGGGAAAGGCGGCGTAGGGAAGTCCACCACCGCAGTCAATCTGGCGCTGGCGCTGGCGGCCGAGGGTGGAAAGGTCGGGATTCTGGATGCCGATATCTATGGTCCCTCAGTGCCAAACATGCTGGGCACAGAAGATGAGCGCCCGACGTCGCCGGATGGTGTGCATATGTCGCCCATTATGGCGCACGGGCTGGCAACGAATTCAATTGGTTATCTGGTTACCGATGAGAACGCCATGGTCTGGCGTGGCCCGATGGCCAGCAAAGCATTGATGCAGATGTTGCAGGATACGCTGTGGCCGGATCTGGACTATCTGGTCATCGACCTGCCACCGGGTACCGGTGATATACAGCTGACGCTGTCGCAAAATATTCCTGTTACCGGCGCGTTGGTTGTCACCACGCCGCAGGACATCGCGCTGCTCGACGCGATGAAAGGT
This sequence comes from Rahnella rivi, assembly GCF_019049655.1. Lineage (GTDB taxonomy): Bacteria > Pseudomonadota > Gammaproteobacteria > Enterobacterales > Enterobacteriaceae > Rahnella > Rahnella rivi. The sequence continues at coordinate 137,718 of NZ_JAFMOX010000059.1, read as the reverse complement.
ATCGTGATGTTCGAGAAAGTGCATGTGCCGGTGTTAGGCATTATCGAAAATATGAGCATGCACGTTTGCAGCAATTGCGGTCACCACGAACCGATTTTTGGCACCGGCGGGGCACAACGGCTGGCAGAAAAATACCGTTGTGAATTGCTGGCACAATTGCCGTTACACATCTCGCTTCGTGAGGATTTAGATCGCGGTGAACCGACGGTGGTGTCTAACCCGGAGAGTGAATTTACAACGATTTACCGTGAACTGGCGTCAAAAGTCGCATCACAGCTGTTCTGGAAAGGCGATGCAATTCCTACAGAAATCGCTTTCCGCGCAGTTTAATCTCTCAACTCTGCGATTTATTGCCTGATGTCAGCGATTACACAGCCTTAACGCTGGCATCAGGCGCTGTCTTGAACTTATAATTGGCGCGTTCAAAGCACACGTCTGTGCTTGCCTTCCAACTTCCAAATCAGGTCTTTAATTTTATGTCTGACAAATTCCATCAGTGTGTCATCGTAGGTATCGCTGGCGCATCTGCTTCGGGAAAAAGCCTTATCGCCAGTACGTTATACCGTGAACTTCGTGATCAGGTAGGCGATGAGCACATCGGGGTGATCCCTGAAGATTGCTACTATAAAGACCAAAGCCACATGACCATGGAAGAGCGGGTCAAAACCAACTACGACCATCCAAGTGCGATGGACCACAATTTGCTGTTTCAGCACTTACAGGCGCTGAAATCAGGCCAGGCAATCGAATTGCCGAGCTACAGCTTTATTGAGCACACACGGCTTGCCGAAACGGTGACGCTGAAACCTAAGAAAGTCATCATTCTGGAAGGGATCCTGCTGCTGACGGATGTGCGTCTTCGCCAGGAAATGAACTTCTCCATCTTCGTGGATACGCCGCTGGATATCTGCCTAATGCGCCGCATGAAGCGTGACGTCAACGAACGTGGCCGTTCAATGGATTCAGTGATGGCGCAGTATCAGAAAACCGTCCGCCCAATGTTCCTGCAATTTATCGAACCCTCCAAACAATACGCAGACATCATTGTGCCGCGCGGCGGCAAGAACCGGATTGCGATTGATATCCTCAAGGCGAAAATCAGCCAATTCTTTAACTAATCGCGGATGCAGCCGTAGAAAACCATACCGGAGAAACGATGAGACTTTGCGATCGAGATATAGAAGCCTGGCTAGACAGTGGCAAATTGGGAATTTCCCCGCGTCCGCCTGTTGAACGTATTAACGGTGCTACAGTAGATGTACGTCTGGGTAATGGATTTCGCGTTTTCCTCGGGCACAACGCAGGTTTTATCGATCTGAGTGGCCCGAAGGACGAAGTCAGTGCCTCTCTCGATAAAGTGATGAGTGATGAGATCGTCCTGCCTGAAGGCGAGGCGTTCTTCCTTCATCCGGGCGAACTTGCGCTGGCCGTGACGTTTGAAACCGTTTCTATTCCCGACGATCTGGTCGGCTGGCTGGACGGGCGTTCCTCCCTCGCACGTCTGGGGTTGATGGTTCACGTGACGGCACACCGTATCGATCCGGGCTGGCAGGGACGCATCGTGCTGGAGTTCTATAATTCAGGTAAATTGCCATTGGCGCTGCGCCCGGGCATGTTGATTGGTGCATTGAGCTTCGAGCCGCTTTCCGGACCGGCGGCACGCCCTTATAACAGCCGTCAGGATGCGAAATATCGCGACCAGCAAAGCGCGGTTGCCAGCCGTATTGATGAAGACTGATTCAGCTTTTTATCCGCAGGTCGGATAAAAACGTGAGGAAGGCATGAGAAGACTACTGACGACACTGGTTATTTTACTGGTGGTTATCATTGCCGGCATGACTTCGCTGGTATTTCTGATCAATCCAAACGACTTCCGCCAATACATGGTGGAGCGGGTTGAGATGAAAAGCGGTTATCAGCTCGCGATTAACGGTCCGTTGCGCTGGCATGTCTGGCCTCAGATGAGCATTATCGCAGGGCAAACCTCCCTGACTGCGCCGGGTGCGAAAGCGCCGGTGGTCAGCGCGGAAAACATGCGGCTGGACGTCAAACTTTGGCCGCTGCTTTCTCATCAGCTTGCGGTAAAACAGGTGCTGCTGAAAAATGCGGTTGTGCGGTTAACGCCTGACAGTGAAGAAAATCAGCCCGGCGCGCCGGTGGCTCCTTCCACCCCGACGCCAGTGGCGCCGGCAGCACCCGATCTTGAGGCTGGCTGGAAATTTGATATCGATAAATTGAGCATCGTCGACAGTTTGCTTATCTGGCAGCGTGGCAACGATGATCAAATTAATGTCCGTGACATCAACATGGAAATGGACAAGAACGATAACCGCCAGGCCACTCTTCAGGTTTCCAGCCGCATCAGCCGCAATCAGCGCGATCTGGCATTCACCATGACCGCCGAACTGGATATGCAGCATTATCCTCAGGCCTTCGCGGCGAATATCAGCAAATTTACCTATCAGCTCAGCGGTGCCGATATTCCGGTGAAGGGCGTTCAGGGTAGCGGTGCTATGCAGGCCAGTTATCAGCGCGATATGGATACCGTCAAACTGAACCAGCTGAACTTAACGGCGAACGATAATCAGATCGCCGGAACCGCATCTGCCACGCTGGGCGATAGTCCAGATTATCAGCTGAATTTAACCGCCAATAAGCTCGATCTCGATGCCCTTAGCGGCTGGCAGCCTAAAACGGATGAGACATCCGGTGAAAGCACGCCTGCTGTTACCTCAGCACCGGTCATTGCCCGTGATGTGGACAATCAACCCAATGGTTTGAGTAATCTGCAAAACTTTGATGCCAGTCTGGCGCTGAAGGTGGCAGAGTTGACCTATCGTGGTTTGAAAATTCAAAATCTGGTACTGAATGCGGTTAATCAGCAGGGTCAGGTCGGTTTATCCACCTTTAGCGGCAACATGGGCACAGGTACCTTCTCTTTGCCTGGCGATATGGATGTCACCGGGAAGCAGATTCAGGTTCATCTGGTGCCGGACGTGAACAAGATTGAGTTGGGTGATGTTCTGGCTGCCTATGGCCTGCCAAAAGCGCTGACCGGGAGCTTCTCGCTCAAAGGTGACGTAAATGGCAAAGGGCTTTCCGCCGCAGATTTCGCGCGACGCTGGCAGGGTGAAGGGCAACTCTCAATGGATAATGCGCATCTGAACGGCATTAATATTCAGCAGCTTATCCAGCAGGCCGTCGCCCGCAGCAGCGATAAGGTTCAGGGGCTTGAGCGCTATGATCATTACAGTCAGATCGATACGCTGAGAGCTCAGGGACAACTTGCCACGGGTACCTTAACCCTGAAAAATCTTGAAGGTCAGTCGCCGATGGTGACAGCGAAAGGTAACGGCACCATTAACATGGCAGATCAGCAGGTTGACATGAACTTGCTCATCCGTGTGACCGGTGGCTGGAAGGGTGACAGCAATCTGATTAATACACTGAAAACCACCGATATCCCCCTGCGGGTTTACGGGCCGTGGGCTCAGATGGGTTATCAGTTGCAGGTTGACCAGGTGCTGAGACAGACGCTGGAACAGAGCGCGCGCAGCGCGATTCAGAACTGGATTGATAAACGTAAAGACAGCAAGGGAAATGACGAAGTGCAAAAGCTTCTGAATAAGTAATGTCTTACGAATAAAAAACGGGTGCCTTAACAGGGCACCCGTTTTTTTTTCAACAATGATTAAACTTCGTAGTCGTTGTCGTTTTGCGGCTTCAGTGATGTGATTTTCACTTTCAGGATCCGGTGACTGCTGACTTCCAGTGGTTCGAACAAATAATCATAGATTGTGATCTGTGCGCCCACCTGCGGGATGCTTTGCGTATGCTCCATCAGCAGCCCCGCCAGCGTATGGTATTCACGTTTCTCGTCAACCGGCAGGGCGATATACATCACCAAATCTTCAAGCGGCATATAGCCGTTGGCGATCCAGGTGCCGTCTTCCAGTTGCTGAATGTCATGACGTGCGTCAGGGGTTTCATCCGACTCCGGCAGGTTCCCGGCGATAGTTTCCATCACATCCGTCAGCGTCACAATGCCTTCAACGGAACCGAATTCATCGACCACGAAAGCAAAGTGCGTTTTGGCCTGACGGAACTGTTCGAGGGCCATCAGCAAAGAAAGTTGTTCGGGGAAGATCAGCGGTTGACGAATCAGCGCTTTAAGGTCGAGTTCATTTTGTAACAATTGCTGTTTCAGCAGATCAACCACGTGAACCACGCCCAGCGGTTCATCTGTTGAGCTGTCTTCTGTCACCAGAATACGCGTGTGCTGATTGTTGGCAATTTGCTGCGTTAACACGTCAACCGGGTCGTTAAGCTCCAGGTTATCAACATCATGGCGTGAGGTCATCACGCTGCTGACGGTGCGCTGTCCGAGCCCCAGAACGCGTTCAATCATGTGACGTTCCTGCTGATTGAAAATCGCATCCTCTTCATTTGCGCTGTCGGCAATCATGCCCGAGGAATGTGCATCCAGTTCCGCTTCTTCATGCTTACCGCGCAGAACACGCAGAACCGTCTCGGCAGTGCGTTCACGCAATGAACGGCGAGAGGACAAAAAACGTCGACGGTTAAACTGTGCCAGTTGGTTCAGGCCTTCAATGATCACCGAAAAACCAATTGCAGCGTAAAGATAGCCCTTAGGGATCGCATAGCCGAAGCCTTCCGCAACCAGACTGAACCCGATCATCAGCAGGAAGCTAAGGCACAAAATCACAATAGTCGGATGCGCATTAACAAAGCGCGTCAGCGGACGGCTTGCCAGCAACATCAGACCCATGGCGATACATACCGCAACCATCATCACGGCGAGGTGATCGACCATCCCGACGGCCGTGATGACCGAGTCCAGCGAGAAGACGGCATCGAGCACAACAATTTGCGCGACAACGGGCCAGAATTTTGCCCCACTATGTTGCTGAGTTTGCTCTTCGTCTTTCCCTTCAAGCCGCTCATTTAACTCCATCGTGGCTTTGAACAGCAGGAACACACCGCCGGTCAGCATGATCATGTCTCTGGCACTGAATGCATGGCCCAGCACCGTCAGAAGAGGGCGGGTGAGTGTAGACAGCCAGGAGATCGAGGCCAGCAACAGTAACCGCATCACTAATGCCAGTAAAAGCCCGGTGACACGCGCCTTGTCGCGTTGCTGACGAGGAAGTTTTTCCGCAAGAATGGCGATAAAAATGAGATTGTCTATGCCCAGAACAATTTCGAGTACTACCAGGGTAGCCAGCCCGGCCCAAATCGACGGATCGGCGATCCATTCCATATTACTTTTTTCACCTTTAGTCACACGGCGGTTGCCGCACGTTGAATAATGGGCGCCAGAGGAGGAAAATTCAAATCTAAAACAGTGGGGTACCCTGCCTGATGGGAGGATTGGCACATCAGGGACCGCTAAGTTAGAGTGGTTAAACCAAATGATTTGGAATGCAGCAAATTGTGATGATAAAACCGCCGAACAGGTTCAACATTCCTAATTTTGTGTCTTAGGCTTACCGTTTGGTGCTGCTTACTGGTATCGTAATCACATATACAGAATATGTATTTGATGTTCCGGGTGAGCAGTACGGTCTCCTAAATGACATCACAGGGTCTATACTCACGGAAGAAAATATCGTGCTGGGTAATAAGTTTGCATTTACATTTTCAGCCTGGTGAACTACCTGACTTACTTTGGTGCTAACTGACTGAATTTACACACAATAGGTTTCAAGGAGTATCCTTTACAATGTTAAAAGCTGTTATCCCTGTTGCCGGTCTGGGCACACGCATGTTGCCAGCGACGAAAGCCATTCCAAAAGAAATGCTGCCTATCGTCGATAAGCCTTTAATCCAGTACATCGTTAATGAATGTGCTGCAGCGGGCATCAAAGAAATTATTTTGGTTACGCATTCCTCCAAAAATGCGATCGAAAACCACTTCGATACCTCATTTGAACTGGAAAGCATGCTGGAAACACGCGTCAAGCGTCAGTTGCTGGAAGAGGTGCAGTCCATCTGTCCTAAAGGTGTGACCATCATGAACGTGCGTCAGGGGCAATCCAAAGGTCTGGGTCATGCTGTTCTGTGCGCCAAGCCATTGATTGGTAATTCACCTTTCGCAGTTATCCTGCCAGACGTTCTGATGGATGATTCCACCAGCGATCTGCGCAAAGATAACCTTGCCGCTATGCTGACCCGTTTTAAAGAAACCGGTAACAGTCAGGTTATGGTTGAAGAAGTGCCGGAAGAAGACGTTTCTAAATATGGCGTTGTCGATTGTAACGGCGTTGAGGGTGAGCCAGGTAAAAGCACACCAATGACGGCAATCGTTGAAAAGCCAGAGCGTAAAGATGCGCCATCCAACCTGGCAGTAGTAGGACGTTATGTTTTCTCCGAAGATATCTGGCCGCTGCTGGCGATCACACCTTACGGCGCAGGTAACGAAATTCAGCTGACAGATGCTATTGCACTGTTGATGAAAAAAAAGACCGTTGAAGCTTTCACTATGACCGGTCGTTCACATGACTGTGGCGATAAGCTGGGTTACATGAAAGCCTTTGTGGAGTACGGCGTGCGCCATAACTCACAAGGTGACGCTTTCAAAGCCTGGCTTAAAGAGTTTGCTGGCGAGTAATCTACTGACTTTTGTGGTTCTGAAAGCACCATTTTTATGGTGCTTTTTTATGAGCGAAGAGATCCTGCTTGTGAACATGACCGCACAGCTAAAAAGACTTCTATGAAAGAGTGATTTACTTCTTTATGCCTGAAAAATAGGCAAGCAGTCACTTATTTATTAATCGAAATCCTATTATAAAGTAATCATGACCGAAGCATTTATGCATCGATTACCTACAGTACGTTATCTGTACAATGTTGTTGTTTAAACAGGCATTTATTCACAAAATAGGTGTGTTTAGGCTGCGTTAATCAGAGTATTGAGCTAGGCTATGTGCACAAACATAAATCAACATTAAACCGTGGCTGAAAATCATATTATGGCAACTCTGAAGTTTATATATTACTGAATTAGCGATGGAAAAGTAGAGTGACTGTTATTAACCGATTTGTCTACAGCGCTAACCGGTTACGTTTTTAAACAAAATCAATGTGTTCTGAAGATTATCGCGATGTCTTTTAAGATGATTAGGTCTTGCTATCGCATACGTTTAGGATAAAAATTACCGATTAAGTCAGTCAGGGGAGGTTCCCTGGTTAGTAAGAGTGGAAGATGGTACTCTTATAAGTGTTTGATATTTAGTTTGTTATCAAAATAAGCACATTGGTAGCTTCAGAGCCAGGGGCGGTAGCGTGGATTTTTACTGTACACTGTTTGCCCGCAGTACAAATTTACTTCGTTTTTGTCTCCATTACCAAGACCGACAGGGTTGTTCAGGTCGTAAGTTTACCGGAAGCAAAATTTATTAAATGGCTAAAAAACTACGTTCATGAAGTTTCATAAGTATTTATCATATATTAATAATATTTAGGGTGTATAAAACATTAATCTATTGAACATGGTGCGGTCATGCAAGAATATATTATAATATTTTTTAGTGCGTTAGCTTCATTATTTGTTGCCCGTAGGGTTGCCCGGCGCGTAGGATTAGTAGATAAACCTAATGCAAGGAAACATCATAACGGGCATATTCCTCTTGTGGGCGGAGTTTCAATATATATATCTATTTGGGTGTTGTTTTTTTTACAACCAAATTGGTTTCCAAATTTTGAATACTACATTATCTGTGTGAGTCTTCTGTTATTTGTTGGTGTATTGGACGACAGGTTTGATTTGCCAGTTACGCCGCGAATTTTGCTCCAGGCTTTTGTCGCTATTGTTATGATGTTCAGTGGGTTACATCTTTCTTCTTTAGGCGATATATTCCTGGGATATGCTGTTGGATTGGGCGTACTAGGATATCTGATTACTATTTTTGCTGTTATGTGTGCAATTAATGCATTCAATATGGTGGACGGTATTGATGGACTTTTGGGGGCATTATCATGCGTAAGCTTTGCCTCTTTAGGTATCGCCTTCACTTTACATGGAAAATATGAACTTGCACAGTGGTGTATTTGTTTAACCATCGCCTGTTTACCCTATATTCTTCTCAATCTTGGTATCCCGTGGGGACGTAAATTTAAAGTGTTCATGGGAGACGCCGGGAGTACATTAATTGGATTTACCGTAATCTGGTTAATTATTCTTGCGACGCAGGGTACAACTGCCATATTGCATCCGGTTACAGCATTATGGATTATCGCTGTTCCTTTGATGGACATGATTCGCGTTATGATTTCAAGGGTCAGACGAGGTGACAGTCCCTTCAAACCCGATCGTGAGCATTTACACCACATATTATTGAAATATGGTTTTACGCATTCAACTGCGTTAGGTGTTGTATTGGCCATAGCAATATCATTCTCTGCAGTAGGCATCTACGCTGATATGATGAATTATAACCAGCTTGGTGTTCTCATTTTGTTTATTGCTTGTTTTGGCGCTTTTGTGTTGTTTATAAATAAGCTGGCTAAGATAGGGTCGCTTAAAGAAAATAATAGATCATAGCGATATTTTAAAACTTAAAATTCAGATTTAAGATGGATAAAAAGAGAAAGTTAAATGAAGATATTAGTGACAGGTGGTGCTGGGTTCATAGGATCTGCGGTAGTTCGCCATATTATAAATAATACTCAAGATAGCGTGATTAATGTCGATAAGCTGACCTACGCAGGTAATCTTGAGTCTGTTTCCATGATCGCTCAAAATGACCGTTATGCTTTCGTCCAGGCTGATATCTGCAATAAAGAGGCAATTGATCAGATTTTTGCGGTGCACCAACCTGATGCCGTCATGCATCTGGCTGCCGAAAGTCATGTTGACCGTTCAATTACGGGGCCGGCTGAATTTATTGAAACCAATATTGTAGGGACTTATACCTTACTTGAAGCGACGCGTGCTTATTGGTCACAACTGACGGGCAATAAAAAAGAGGCATTTCGTTTTCATCATATCTCCACCGATGAAGTTTATGGAGACTTGCCTCATCCGGATGAGTGGAATGCTGAGGAAAAACTTCCTCTGTTTACTGAAAAAACGCCTTACGCACCAAGCAGCCCTTATTCAGCATCGAAGGCATCAAGCGATCATCTGGTTCGCTCCTGGCAGCGCACGTATGGCCTCCCTTGTATTGTCACCAACTGTTCTAACAACTACGGGCCGTATCATTTCCCGGAGAAACTCATTCCTTTAGTGATTTTAAATGCATTAGAAGGAAAGAGTTTGCCGATTTACGGTAAGGGCGATCAGATTCGCGACTGGTTATATGTAGAGGATCATGCTCGCGCGCTTTATACCGTGGTCACTAACGGCGAAGTTGGCGAGACATACAATATCGGAGGACATAATGAGAAGAAAAACTTCGATGTGGTTCTGACTATTTGTGATCTGCTGGATGAACTCGTTCCTAAAGAAAAATCCTATCGCGAACAGATCACGTATGTGACTGACCGCCCGGGTCATGACCGTCGTTATGCGATTGATGCAGAGAAAATTAATCATGCACTTGGCTGGAAACCGGTCGAAACCTTTGAAAGCGGTATCCGCAAAACTGTTCAGTGGTACTTAGATAATAAGTTGTGGGTGAACAACGTAAAAAGCGGAGCCTACAAGACCTGGGTTGAGCAGAATTATGGAGAGCGCAAATAATGAATATTCTTCTGTTCGGTAAAACGGGTCAGGTAGGTTGGGAATTACAGCGAGCACTCGCACCGTTGGGAAAGGTTATTGCGCTTGACGTACATACGCAAGAATATTGCGGAGATTTCAGTAATCCTGAAGGCGTTGCAGAAACAGTTCGCCGAATTAAACCTGATGTGATAGTCAACGCAGCTGCCCATACAGCTGTTGATAAAGCGGAATCAGAACGGGATTTCGCACAGCTATTAAATGCAACAAGTGTTGAAGCTATTGCAAAAGAGGCTGCTGCCATCGGTGCTTGGTTAGTCCATTATTCCACAGATTACGTTTTCCCTGGTGATGGCGTAACCCCATGGACTGAGGATGATGCAACCGGGCCGTTAAATACTTACGGTGAGACGAAACTTGCCGGAGAAGTGGCCGTTCAGAAGTATTGCCCGAAACATCTGATTTTTCGTACAAGTTGGGTGTATGCCGGTAAAGGCAACAACTTTGCTAAGACTATGCTTCGACTTGCTAAAGACAGAGAAGAACTGTCAATCATCAATGATCAGTTTGGCGCGCCTACAGGTGCAGAACTGCTTGCCGATTGTACCGCTCATGCAATCAGAACAGCGCTTAGCAAGCCTGAAGTCGCGGGTCTTTACCATCTGGTAGCTTCAGGTTCAACTACCTGGTTTGACTACGCTAATTTGGTTTTTGCTGAAGCTCAGAATAACGACTTTAAACTGGCCTTAAAGAAAACGCTACCTGTTGCCACAAGCGCGTATCCAACACCCGCACGGCGCCCAAATAACTCCAGGCTCGATAACCGTAAATTCCAGCACACCTTTAATTTAACCTTGCCATCCTGGGATATCGGCGTTGAACGCATGCTTGCAGAGTTATTCACACCTTCAGGCCTATAAAATGATTGTACTGCCTCAAGCGGCAGATTAAAAAATTGAGAGCTTAATATGACCACTCGTAAAGGAATTATTCTCGCAGGCGGATCTGGCACACGTTTATATCCTGTAACAATGGCAGTGAGTAAACAACTCTTACCTATTTATGACAAGCCTATGATTTATTACCCGATCAGCACACTCATGCTGGCGGGTATTCGAGATATATTAATTATTAGTACCCCGCAGGATACACCTCGTTTTGAACAATTACTGGGAGACGGTAGCCAGTGGGGGTTGAACCTGCAATATAAAGTTCAAGAAACTCCGGATGGCCTGGCTCAGGCTTTTGTAATTGGTGAAGAGTTTATTGGTGAAGATGATTGTGCGCTGGTGCTTGGTGACAATATTTTCTACGGGAATGATCTTCAAAAACAATTAGAAACAGCGGTGGCTAAAAAGTCTGGTGCAACGGTATTTGCATACCATGTTCATGATCCTGAGCGCTACGGTGTTGTTGAGTTTGATAAAGCAGGAGTAGCCATCTCTTTAGAAGAGAAACCTGTAGAGCCTAAAAGTAATTATGCAGTTACGGGTTTATATTTTTATGACAATAGCGTTGTTAAAATGGCAAAAGGATTAAAACCGTCTAAGCGTGGTGAGTATGAAATTACCGATATCAATCGTATCTATATGGAAGAAGGCCGACTTCAGGTTGCAATGATGGGCAGGGGCTATGCATGGTTGGATACAGGTACACATCAGAGCCTCATTGAGGCAAGTAACTTTATTCAAACAATTGAAATGCGCCAAGGACTGAAAGTTGCTTGCCCCGAAGAAATCGCTTTCCGCAAAGGTTTCATAACAGCTGAACAGGTTAGGGTATTAGCCGAACCACTATCAAAAAATAACTATGGTCAATATTTGCTGAAAATGGTCAAAGGTCATTGATTTATGAATGTTATAAAAACTGAAATTCCAGATGTATTAATTTTCGAGCCAAAAGTATTTGGTGATGACCGTGGGTTCTTCTTTGAAAGTTTTAACCAGAAGATATTTGAAGAAGCCGTTGGTGGTAAAGTGAATTTTGTCCAAGATAACCATTCCAAATCTTCAAAGGGTGTGCTTAGAGGATTGCATTACCAGCGTACACCGCATGCACAAGGTAAACTTGTTCGGTGCGCGCAAGGTGAGGTATATGACGTTGCCGTTGATATCAGGGAATCATCTCCGACATTTGGGAAGTGGGTAGGTGTTTACTTATCCGCTGAAAATAAACGTCAGCTTTGGATACCTGAAGGTTTTGCACATGGTTTTTATGCACTTAAAGATAATACAGAATTTTTATATAAAACGACGGATTACTATTCTCCAAAAGATGAATCATGCATCGCTTGGGATGACTCAACCCTAGCAATTGAATGGCCAATTGAAAATTCAAAACCTGAGCTATCTTCAAAAGATCTCTTAGGTAATAAATTTGCAGATATAAATACAAAAAATGTAAATTCTTAAGGCAGATATGAGCCTAATAAAACATAGTATATACAATCTAGCTGGTTTTGTTATCCCTACATTAGTAGCAATTCCTAGTCTAGGTATATTGGCTCGAACGCTGGGAACAGAGAGTTTTGGTTTATTTACCCTTGCGTTTGCTGTAGTGGGATATGCAAGCATATTCGATGCTGGTCTCACAAGAGCAGTGATTAGAGAAATCTCAATATTTAGAGAGGATTTGCAAGAAAGAAAAAATATAATATCGACAGCAACTATTACCGTAGCAATTCTTGGGCTATTTGCTGCTATATTAATATTTTTATCCGTAGGTAAAATAGCCGGTTTTCTAAACGTTTCGAATGATCTCACTAGCAATTTTGAAAAATCTTTTAAATTACTATCAATAGCAGTGCCTGTATTTTTGGTAAATCAGATTTGGCTTGCCTCCCTGGAAGGGATGGAACGCTTTGCTAATATAAACATTCAGAGAACTATAACCAGTTCAGCCCTTGCAATACTCCCTGCAATATTTGCATACTATAATCATACATTATATTCAGCAATTTTAGGTTTGGTAATCGGTAGAATTGCCTCACTAACAATTAGCTTTTTTTTCGCGCAAAAATTCATTGTCAGTGCAGGTATACGTTTCAATTATAAAACATTGCGACGTCTAATTATGTTTGGTGGTTGGATTACTATCAGTAATATTATTAGTCCTATTATGGTCTATTTCGATCGCTTTGTAATTTCTCACGTTTTAGGTGCGAGTAAAGTTGCATTTTATACGGCACCATCTGAGGCTGTGGCAAGACTCTTAAACATACCTGCGGCCTTGTCGAGAGCATTGTTTCCTAAGTTGAGCAGTAATAGTCTGGCGGCTGATAAAAACAAACTTGAGAAGCTGAGCTTTTATCTTATGCTCGGGGCGTGTTTACCTATAGTCATTGTAGGTTTTGTCTTCGCAAATACTATTATGACTGTTTGGATGGGGAGTGCTTATGCGGGTGAACCTGCTACTATATTAAGAATCCTTTTAATCGGCTTTATATTCAACGCATTAGCGCAAATACCATTTTCAAAAATTCAGGCAGCAGGGTACGCCAAAATTACTGCTACCCTTCACATGTGTGAGTTGGTCCCATATTTAATAGCGCTGTATTATCTTACGAACCATTTTTCGCTTATTGGGACGGCAATTGCCTGGACCTTAAGAGTTAGTTTGGATTTTTTTGCATTATATATTTTGTCTAGGAAGAAATATGTCTCACGTTGATATAGCTATGGCAACCTATAATGGAGAGTCTTATATTGAAGAGCAAATACTTTCTATTATTAATCAAACATACTCTTCATGGACTCTCTACATAAGTGATGATGCATCAACTGACAAAACACTCGACATTATTAACAAATACGAAAAAATAGATCCGCGAATAAAGCTGATTAATACTGAAAGGCAGGGAGGGGTTGTTAACAATTTCAACTGTGCACTCAGTGCGACTCGTGCAAACTATGTCCTTTTAGCCGACCAAGATGACTATTGGAATCATGATCGAGTTGAGAAACTGTTTTCTTATATCTCTGCAAGAGATACGTTTGATAAACCACTGATGGTTTTTAGTGACTTAGAAATTGTAGACGACAAGTTAGTCACGATATCTGAGAGCTTTTATAAAAGTAATTCTATCGATCCTCTGAAGAATTTAAACCCTGTGCAACTATTGTGGAAATGTAGCGTTTATGGTTGTACTACTATACTTAATAGAAGATTGTTAGATAAATGCCTGCCAATACCTGCAGGAATAACAATGCATGATAATTGGTTGGCACTAAACGCCGCCACTGAAAACGGTCTCGAATACCTCGACGTTAGAACTATTCGGTATAGGCAACATAGCAACAACGTCGTTGGTGGTGGAAATAAAGGCTTTATTAAAAAACTTTTATCATTAAATAAGAATATTACTAAGATGATAAAGTATCGTGGAAGTATAAACACTCTACTTGACGAAGCAAAAAATATACCATCGAATGATATTCTGCAGGGAGTAGACATCAAAGGTAAAAAAAGCGTTGATTTTGCTTTTAAAGAAATATTTCCAGCGATTTTTTTTCAAAGTAAAAAAGCTTATTCAATCTTAATTTTCATTATTTTCATGGTAAAACGATGATCTATTTTATCTATTTTACTTTGTTGTTATTCATAGCGGCTTATGGTTTTCAGAGACAAGGAAGAATATTATCTTTAATCATCACCTTTATAACATTTGCATGTACCTACCCAGCTGGAGGTGATTGGATAGGATATTTTCTGAATTATGACTGTATTGAAAATAGTATTTGTACTGTAAATACACCGACTTTCGAGTTCGGTTTTAATATATTTGTTTCAGCATTTGGTGGGCTTGGTTTTCTTGGGTATAACGCGCTAATTGTTGCCTTTAATGTTTATGCAATCAATCGATTCTCAAAGAAATTCGAAAATCCAGCATTTATATTTTTCGCGTTAATGAGTTTTTTTAGTTGGGTTATTTATATTGAGGCTATACGACAATCGATAGCTATTTCATTATTATTAATTGCCATTCCTTACTTGTTTAGTAAAGAAAAGTACAAGTACGCATTATTAATCATATTGGCAACAACATTTCATACGACTGCTTTAATTGGTTTGATTTTTCTAATCCCAATGATTTCAGTAAGATTATCTAAGCTGAGTTCATTCGGTGTGTTAATTGTATCAATTATATTTTTGGTAATGCCTGTTGTAACTTTAAATATGGTGTATATGCTTTTGCAGCCAGGTAGTATTGCGCAGCAAAAACTTAGTTACTATCTGAGTTCTGAAGCATACCAGCCACAATTTTCGGCGGGTATTGGTACTATTTTTGACTTTTTGTTATTATTTATAGTCATAAAAACATATCTCAATATTAACAAGCATAATGATTTCCAAAAATCCTCTCTAAATATAATAATACCTGGCGTGGTTTTGTATTTTAGCTTTAGCATCATTATTGGAAAGATGATGCCAGTAATGACTCGTATTGGTTGGTATGGTGTACCATTTTTAGTTATTTTTTTGAGTGCAAATATTTCTAATTCAATATTTATTGAAAAGATAAATTATAGGGCAAAAATACCACTTATTAGAATATGGTTGTACTTATTCTTAATATCTCAAATTGCACGCCCTTTGCTTTACGACCATTCAAGATACGGGATTTTAAATCAAACAACAATATTTCAGCAAGTTAACTATTTAGATGACCGTGGTCTTTACGCCCGTGCAGAGCAAAAATGTCAAGTACTGCATAAAATGGGGCTAACTTTTCTTTGTTCAATTTAAAGAATATCTGGCTAATTACTTGGAGAGCTTGTGATTATAATTGACGGTATTATTTTCTCCCTGCAACAGTCGGGTGGGATTTCTGTTTATTTCGATGAGTTGATAAAAGAAATTAAAAAAAATGATATTTCCTATAGTTTGATTGTTTACGATAATAATAATCCTTATGTTGAAGGGTTGCCTGTAAATACTAAGACTCGATTAAATATGAACATTGAACGGTTTCTTGATGTTGATCTGGGTTTTTTCGAAAAAGGAAGTTCTATTTTCCACTCAAGCTATTATCGCTTGCCGAATAAAAAAATCAGGAGCGAGTTAACTGTAATCACAACAGTTCATGACTTCACTGAAGAGATTTTTTCTCGTGGCGCTAAAAGTTATGTACATCATTGGCAAAAGAAGAGAGCTATCTTAGGGAGCGATGGTATTATTTGCATTTCAGAATGTACAAAAAAAGATTTATTAAAATTCATTCCAGAAGCAGCCAATATACCAATTAAAGTAATATATAACGGTGTGGGTGATTTTAAGCCTGCAGCAAACAAAAAATCTTCAGAGAAATATGTGCTTTTCGTCGGTGCACGAAATGGATATAAAAACTTTAGCGCCTGTGTCCAGTCATTGTCGACTCATTCTGACTTAAATCTTGTTGTTGTTGGTGGCGGGCAGTTTACTAATGACGAGATTAACTTTTTGGAAGGGAATGTTCCTGGAAGATATCGACATGCCGGTTATGTAACAGAAGTCCTTCTTAATGATTTATATTCACAAGCCTATTGTTTAATCTATCCGTCATTGTATGAAGGATTTGGTATTCCAGTTATTGAGGCTATGAAATCTGGTTGTCCGGTCATCGGTAGTAATAGTTCTTCAGTGAGTGAGATAGCTTCAGGCGCTGCAATTTTAATAGACGATATTACAAGTGATAAGATTAGTGATGCATTGGTGGTACTAAAAGATGATGTTTATCGCAGTAATTTGATCGCTACCGGATTTGAGCATTCTCAAAAATATTCATGGTCGAAGATGGCAGAGCAAACTTTAAATTTCTATAATGAAATAAGAGATCCAAAATGAAAAAAGCATTAATCACGGGTATTACTGGTCAAGACGGTTCTTATTTAGCTGAACTCTTATTAGAAAAGGGCTATGAGGTTCATGGTATCATTCGCAGGACTTCGTCTTTTAACACAGAACGTATTGATAGCGCGCTGAGCAATAGTAAAAATGTTCATCTGCATTATGGCGACCTCACAGACTCATCTAACTTGATCCGTTTAATGCAAGAAATTGAACCTGATGAAGTTTACAATCTGGGGGCTATGTCCCACGTTGCCGTCTCATTTGAGTCGCCAGAATATACCGCAGACGTCGACGCGATTGGCACTTTGAGACTTTTAGAGGCGATCCGTATTTGCAAATTAGAAAATAAAACTCGCTTCTACCAGGCTTCCACTTCTGAGTTATATGGCTTGGTGCAAGAAATTCCTCAAAAAGAGACAACCCCTTTCCATCCACGCTCACCCTATGCTGTCGCTAAAATGTATGCTTATTGGATCACTGTGAACTATCGTGAATCTTATGGGATGTATGCCTGCAATGGCATCCTCTTTAATCATGAGTCTCCGCGTCGTGGAGAAACATTTGTCACCCGAAAAATCACCCGTACGCTTTCTAATATTGCTCAAGGTTTAGAAACTACTCTCCAATTAGGCAACATGGATTCTTTGAGGGATTGGGGGCATGCAAAAGACTATGTCCGTATGCAGTGGATGATGCTGCAGCAAAATGAAGCCGATGATTTTGTAATCGCAACAGGCAAACAAATCTCTGTCCGAGAATTTGTCCGTATGTCAGCTGCTCAGCTCGGTATCGAGTTGCAATTTAGTGGCACCGGGATTGATGAAATTGCGACAGTAGTTTCGGTTGTTGGAGAAGATGCACCGGGTGTTAAAATTGGGGATACTATTGTTTCTGTTAATCCTCGATATTTCCGTCCTGCAGAAGTTGAAACCTTATTAGGTGACCCGAGTAAAGCTAAGAATGTCTTAGGATGGGAACCTCTTATTACTGTTGAGGAGATGTGTACAGAAATGATAAGACATGATCTCAGCAAGGCAAAACAGCATGCGTTACTGAAAGCAAATGGTTATGACGTTTCAATTTCTGTGGAAAGTTAAAGATGAAAAAAAGAATATTTATTGCAGGTCATCGTGGCATGGTAGGGTCGGCTATCTATAAAAAGTTGTCATCCATCTCAAATGTCGAATTAATTACCCGTACTCATCAGGAACTTGATCTTCTTTCACAAAAAGATGTAAGTGAATTCTTTTCAACTGAGAATATAGATGAGGTCTATTTGGCAGCCGCCAAAGTGGGTGGGATACATGCTAACAATGCTTTTCCCGCTGAATTCATATATGAAAATATGATGATCGAATGCAACGTTATAAATGCTGCTCACTTGTCAGGAGTTCAGAAATTATTATTTTTGGGGTCAAGTTGCATTTATCCTAAAAATGCTGATCAACCAATGGCAGAGAACGCTTTACTTACTGGTGTCCTTGAACCGACGAACGAGCCCTATGCAATAGCAAAGATAGCCGGAATAAAAATGTGTGAGTCATACAGCAGGCAATATGGCAGAGACTACCGCAGTGTAATGCCTACAAATTTGTATGGGGAGAATGATAATTTTCACTCTGAAAACTCGCACGTCGTTCCTGCTTTGTTACGTCGCTTTCATGAGGCAATGCTTAACGATGATGAAGAAGTTGTTGTCTGGGGGAGCGGACAGCCAATGAGAGAATTTTTGTATGTAGATGATATGGCTGACGCCAGCATTTTTGTAATGAATTTGTCCCAGTCTACCTATAATGAAAATACTCATGAAATGTTATCTCATATTAACGTAGGAACCGGAAAAGATTGCTCTATTAAAGAGCTGGCCTTGACCATTGCAGATGTTGTTAATTTCAAAGGAAAAGTATCCTTTGATAGCTCCAAACCTGATGGTACACCACGTAAATTGATGAATGTTGAGCGCTTGGCCGACATGGGTTGGACCTACACAACCGCTTTGAAAACAGGGTTGGAAAAAACCTACGCCTGGTTTTTGGAAAATCAGCAACTGATAAGAAAATAGTATTATGAATCTGTTAAGTGATGATGATTTTCTGAGAGTTATTCAAAATACACCTCTCGTTTCCATTGACTTCATTATACAAAATAGCTCCGGCGAGTTTCTTTTGGGGAAACGGCTTAATAAACCAGCAAAGAATTTTTGGTTTGTCCCTGGTGGTCGTATCCGTAAAAATGAAAAAATTGAAGATGCATTTCTTCGGTTGACATTCGATGAGTTAAAAACACCTCTTGAATTTAATGGTGCTGCTCTCCGAGGTGTATATCAGCATCATTATGAAGATAGCTATGCTAGTGACAACATCTCCACTCATTATGTTGTGCTCGCATATGATGTAAATGAAGATGTTAATTTAGAACGCTTGCCTTTAGAACAACATAATAGTTATAAATGGTTTGACATAAATGAACTCATGAAATCTGATGATGTTCATTTGTATACAAAAAACTATTTTCAGAATAGGTAATAATGATATGTCATCTAAATTGCTGCCAATAATTATGGCTGGTGGTGCTGGTAGTCGTTTGTGGCCTTTGTCACGTGCACTTTATCCCAAACAATTTCTTGCTTTAACCTCGGAAAGCACTATGTTGCAAAATACTATTTCGAGATTGGAAAATGTGTCACATCTACCCGCCTATTTCATCTGTAATGAAGAGCACCGCTTTATAGTTGCTGAACAGCTTCGTTCAAAAAATATATCATACGGTGGCATATTTTTAGAGCCTGTTGGTCGTAATACCGCTCCCGCAATTACACTTGCCGCACTACAGGCACAACAGAATCAAAATGATCCTCTTCTGCTTATCTTAGCAGCAGACCATGTCATTAAAGATGAGGATGCTTTTTTAAGGGCAGTTGAAGTTGCTTTGCCACATGCTGAAAATGGAAAGCTAGTTACTTTTGGGATTGTGCCATCATATCCTGAAACGGGATACGGTTATATTAAGCAAGGCGAACCAGTGGGTAATTCTGCCTATGAGGTTGATGCTTTTGTTGAAAAACCAGATATGGATAAAGCGTGTGAATATTTATCCACAGGAAAATATTATTGGAACAGTGGCATGTTCCTTTTTAAAACATCAAAATACTTATCTGAAATCAAAAAGTTTCGCCCTGAAATTTACAACGCTTGCTTAAAGGCATTATCGGGGCAACATACTGATTTAGATTTTATCAGACTAGACGATGATGAATTCCTTCTCTGTCCTGAGGAGTCTGTCGATTACGCGGTAATGGAGCAGACAGAAGACGCTGTACTAGTGCCGATGGATGCAGAGTGGAGCGATGTGGGTTCTTGGTCTGCCCTTTGGGACGTGAATGCCAAAGATGATTCAAATAATGCAGTACGTGGCGATGTGATTACGTTTAACACGCATGACAGCTATATTTACTCGCAAAATAAATTAGTGGCGACTGTCGGCGTAGATAATTTAGTCATAGTAGAAACTAAAGATGCTCTTCTGGTTGCGAATAAAAGCCACGTACAAGATGTAAAGGAAATTGTTAATAAATTAAAAGCACTCAATCGCACAGAGTATCTCCAGCATCGTGAGGTTTACCGACCATGGGGATCGCATGATGCAGTTTCCGAGGGTGCCAGATTTCACGTAAAAAAAGTTACTGTTAATCCAGAACAACGCACCGCCACACAAATACATCACCACCGTGCCGAACATTGGATAGTTGTTAGCGGAACAGCCAAAGTTCGAAGAGGTAATGAAACATATTTAGTGACTGAAAACGAGTCTACATATATACCGATCGGAATCGCCCATTCAATTGAAAATCCAGGTAAGATTCCCCTTGAAATTATTGAAGTCAGGACAGGGATCTACTTATCTGAAGATGATGTTGTTCGTGTCGATGATCGAGGTGTGGGATATTGACCATGAAAGTTACTATTATTACGGCGACCTTTAACAGTTCGAAAACAATACAAGATACAATTTTATCACTTGAAAGTCAGACTTATAATAACATCGAGTATATTATTGTTGATGGGAATTCGAAAGATAATACACTTGAGATCATAAATGAGTACTCAACTCGTGTGTCAACTGTTATATGTGAACCCGATAAAGGTATTTATGATGCTCTGAATAAGGGAATATCTGCTGCTACTGGTGATGTAATAGGATTCTTACATTCTGATGATATTCTAGCTTATCCTGATGCTATAACTGATATTGTTTCAAAATTTTCAGAAGGTAACTTCGATGCTGTCTATGCGGATTTAGAATATGTTTCGCAGGACAATACAAATCTTGTGGTCAGAAAATGGAAAAGTGGGGATTATAACGTCAGTAAACTGAAATATGGGTGGATGCCACCTCACCCCAGTTTCTATATGAAGCGCTCTCGTTATATTGAATGGGGTGTTTTTAATTTAAACTATAAAATTTCTGCTGATTACGATTCCCTGCTTAGATATCTATGGGTTCACAAAGCAAAAGCTGTATATTTGCCAAGGGTGCTCACTAAAATGCGCGTTGGCGGTATAAGCAATCGTTCATTGAAAAACATAATTCAAAAGTCTAGAGAAGACGTAAACGTAATCAAAATGAATGGCCTTTTTTGGCCAATTGCACTTTTGTTTAAAAACTTATCTAAATTACCTCAATTTATAAAGTGATATTATGCCCCCTCTAACATGTTTTAAGGCCTACGATATCCGTGGCCGTTTGGGTGAAGAGCTCAATGAAGATATAGCATGGAGAATTGGCCGTGCTTTTGGTGAATATTTAAAACCTAAAACAATTGTTTTGGGTGGTGATGTGCGCCTTAGCAGTGAATCTTTGAAGTTGGCACTAGCGCGAGGTTTACAGGATGCAGGAGTAGATGTTCTGGACATTGGTTTATCCGGAACAGAAGAGATTTACTTTGCTACTTCTCATCTCAACGTTGATGGCGGCATAGAAGTTACCGCCAGTCATAACCCAATGGATTATAACGGCATGAAATTGGTTCGCCGCGATTCACGACCAATCAGCGGTGACTCAGGACTTCGAGATATTCAACGTTTAGCAGAGGAAAACAATTTCTCTCCAGTAGATGATTCCAATAGGGGACGTTACGAAAAAATATCTGTAGTCGACCAATATATCGATCACCTGTTTTCTTATGTAAATGTTGATAATATTACTCCGAAAAAGTTTGTTATTAACTCTGGCAACGGTGCTGCAGGGCCAATTATTGATGCAATCGAGAAGCGTTTCAAAAAGCTAAATATTCCACTGACATTAGTCAAAGTTCATCATAAACCTGATGGAACTTTCCCTAATGGTATCCCAAATCCATTATTGCCCGAGTGCCGTTCTGATACCAGTAATGCTGTAGTCAAGCATGGTGCCGATATGGGTATTGCTTTTGATGGAGATTTTGATAGGTGTTTCTTGTTCGATGAAAAAGGAGAGTTTATCGAAGGGTATTATATTGTCGGATTACTCGCAGCCGCATTTCTAGAAAAAAATCCAGGTTCGAAGATCATTCACGATCCTCGACTATCATGGAATACTATCGATATTGTGACTAAAGGCGGTGGTACGCCGATTATGTCGAAGACGGGGCATGCTTTCATCAAAGAACGTATGCGCGAAGAAGATGCTATTTATGGTGGTGAAATGAGTGCTCACCATTACTTCCGCGATTTTGCATATTGTGATAGTGGAATGATCCCTTGGCTGTTAGTGGCTGAGCTTTTATGTTTAAAGGGTCAGACACTTAGTCAACTGGTTGAAGATAGAGTGGCTGCATGGCCAGCGAGTGGGGAAATAAACAGTAAATTAGCTAATCCTAAAGTTTCTATAGACCATGTTTATCAACATTTTGCTCCTTTGGCTCAGGAGATTGATCATACTGATGGAATAAGTATGAGCTTTGAGAATTGGCGATTTAATCTTAGAAGTTCTAATACTGAGCCTGTTGTGCGGTTAAATGTTGAATCCCGCGGTGATGAGTTGCTGATGAAGCAAAAGACTGCAGAAATTATGAAACTTCTTTCTTCATAAGGTTTCACCTTTCTGAATGATAGTCCACCAACTGAATGCAATGCGGCATCTAACTCTATCCACTTCACATCTCCTGAGTTAACATCAGAAATGCATTCAGTACGGCATCGTAGTCGTAGCACCCATCCTAAAGACAGGAGTTTGTAATGTCCAAACAACAGATCGGCGTTGTCGGTATGGCGGTCATGGGCCGTAACCTCGCGCTTAACATCGAAAGCCGTGGTTATTCCGTTTCCATTTTTAACCGTTCCGGCGACAAGACTGATGAAGTCATCGCTGAAAACCCGGGTAAAAATCTGGTCCCGCACTACACCGTCGAAGAGTTTGTTGACTCGCTGGAAAAACCACGTCGTATCTTGCTGATGGTGAAAGCCGGTGAAGCAACTGACAAAACCATCGCATCCCTGACTCCGCATTTGGATAAAGGCGACATCCTCATCGATGGCGGCAACACTTACTATAAAGACACCATTCGTCGTAACCGTGAACTGTCCGAGCAGGGCTTCAACTTTATCGGTACTGGCGTTTCCGGCGGAGAAGAGGGCGCACTGAAAGGCCCATCTATCATGCCTGGTGGTCAGAAAGAAGCGTATGCACTGGTTGCTCCCATCCTCGAGAAAATCGCTGCACGTGCTGATGATGGTGATGCTTGTGTCGCTTACATTGGCGCAGATGGTGCAGGCCACTACGTCAAGATGGTTCACAACGGGATTGAATACGGTGACATGCAGCTGATTGCTGAAGCTTATTCTCTGCTGAAACAGTCTCTCAACCTGAACAATGAAGAACTTGCTGCTACTTTTGCTGACTGGAATAAAGGTGAGCTCAACAGCTACCTTATCGACATCACCAAAGATATCTTCACTAAGAAAGATGAAGAAGGTAAATACCTGGTTGACGTTATTCTTGATGAAGCGGCCAACAAAGGCACTGGTAAATGGACCAGCCAGAGCTCTCTGGATCTCGGCGAGCCACTGACTCTGATCACTGAATCAGTCTTTGCCCGTTACCTGTCTTCATTGAAAGATCAGCGTGTAGCTGCGTCAAAAGTATTGTCTGGCCCGGCGGTTAAACCTTTCGAGGGTGACAAAGCTGAGTTCATCGAGAAAGTGCGTCGCGCGTTGTATCTGGGCAAAATTGTTTCCTACGCTCAGGGCTTCTCACAGTTGAAAGCCTCTTCTGATGAAAACAACTGGGATCTGAACTACGGCGAAATCGCTAAGATCTTCCGTGCCGGTTGCATTATCCGCGCCCAGTTCCTGCAGAAAATTACCGATGCGTATACTGAGAATGCTTCCATTGCTAACCTGCTGCTCGCTCCGTACTTCAAAAATATCGCTGATGAATACCAGCAAGCGCTGCGTGATGTGGTGTCTTATGCTGTTCAGAACGGCATTCCAACGCCAACGTTCTCTGCTGCGATCAATTACTACGACAGCTACCGTTCAGCGGTTCTGCCAGCTAACCTGATTCAGGCACAGCGCGATTACTTCGGTGCACATACTTACAAACGTACTGATAAAGACGGCGTATTCCATACTGAATGGTTGGATTAATATAAGCTGTTTAATCTACTACGCCCCAGATCAGGGGCGTTTTTTTTGCATATCCCTCTATAAATACCCTAAGTTATTTTTTCGGGGGATTCTTAAGAAAATTATTACTTTTAATGGAAAATTTCGAAATAAATCTGTCTATAATCGATGGACACATATCACTGACCAAATGTGACTGTTTTCTGTAGGGTAATCATGAATCAAGATAATAAAATGACAAATAACCTGTCTTCGAAGCAAAATGAAGAGATTGACCTGATCGATGTTCTCATGCAGTTGTGGCGTGGGAAAGTTGTCATAATCTCTGTTATGGTACTTGCAATTATTTTAGCGACAGTTTATGTGCTGGTAGCCAAACAAAAATGGACTTCAGATGCAATTATAACTTATCCAGATTCTGGTCAAATAGCTAACTACAACAATGCGATGAGTGTGTTGTACAGCCAGAATCCTTCAAATGCTCCCACAGTAGTTGATGTTCAACAACGTTTTTTCAGCCGGTTCAATGCTTCAATTTCTGCTTTATCTGAACAGCTTGATAATCAGGCGGATCCGGAAAAGCTTATAATAACTCCGGCCGTTAAAGATCAACCTGTCCCTCTCAAAATCAGTTATACCGCTAAAACTGCTGGGGAGGCACAAAAAACCCTCACGACTTACATACAGCAGATTAACAAGCGGGTAGTTACTGAACTTGATAATGACTTGCAAATTAGCATCAATTCTAAAGTTGAAGACCTCAAAGAGGATTTAGCAACTCAGGAAAAGGTCGCTCTGGAGAAGAAAGATCTTCGTTTGAAAATGTTGAATCAGGCATTGCTGGTTGCCCAACAGGCCAATATTAAAGATACTCTGGTTCAGCAGGCTGAAACACTCTCCGAAGACACTCTTTTTGTTCTTGGTAGCGATGCATTGTCTGCCACCATTAAAAATGAAGCCACACGGCCATTGCCATTAGATGCTTCTTATTTTCAGGCTCGTCAAACATTGTTAGCTATCGCTGCGTTAAAATCTAAACCTGATTCAACTTATTCGCTTCGCTACGTTATGAAACCTGATCTGCCAATACATAGAGACAGCCCTAAGAAAGTGTTAATTTTACTGCTTGGTGCCGTTCTGGGTATTATTCTGGGTTCTGTGATTGTGCTGGGGCGAAACATGGTGAAGAGTTACAACCCCCGTAACTGACAGTTTGCCATACAAAAATAAAGCCGCCAATGCATCTGCAAAGGCGGCTTTTTTGTGTCCGAAATCCAGCGTTACTTCTTATGGCGCTGACGTAAATTCTCAATCACAGCACTGAGGTTCAGATCCTGGTCCTGCAGTAAGACCAGCAGATGATAAACCAGATCCGATGCTTCATTTTTCAGTTCAAAGCGATCGTTGACCGTTGCCGCCAGCGCAACTTCGACGCCTTCTTCACCGACTTTCTGTGCAATACGCTTGGTGCCGCTGGCGTAAAGTTTCGCGGTGTAAGAGCTGTCCGGGTCGGCTGTTTTGCGTGAGGCGAGCAACTCTTCCAGCTGATAGAGGAATGCCCAGTCGGTTTCTGCCGGATGGAAGCAGCTGTTATTGCCTTTGTGGCAGGTCGGGCCGACGGGATTTGCCAGAACCAGCAGGGTGTCGTTGTCGCAATCCGGGGTGATGCTGACAACATTCAGATAGTTTTCTGATGTCTCCCCTTTGGTCCACAGACGTTCTTTCGTGCGGGAATAAAAAGTCACTTTGCCGGAAGACTGTGTAACGCTCAGCGCTTCCTGATTCATATAGCCAAGCATCAGCACTTCACCCGACACGGCATGCTGGATGATAGCCGGCATCAGGTTATCCACTTTTTCCCAGTCGAGCTGGCTGATTTGTTCTCCGGTCAGCAGACCGGTTTTTACATCCTGATTACTCACAAGCGGATCTCCACGCCATTTTCGGCCAAGAAGCTTTTCAGCTCGCCAATATTAATGATTTGTTTGTGGAACACTGAGGCTGCCAGTGCGCCATCGACGCGTGCTTCTGTAAAGGCATCGAGGAAGTGCGGCATGGTGCCCGCGCCACCGGAGGCGATCAGCGGAACGTGACACACTTCGCGGATCATCTTCAACTGCTCCAGATCGTAGCCGTTACGCACGCCGTCCTGATTCATCATGTTCAGCACAATTTCACCCGCACCGCGCTCCTGAACTTCCTTCACCCAGTCGATGGTTTGCCAGGTAGTGATTTTGGTGCGCGCTTCATCACCGGTGAACTGATGAACCTGATAGGTTCCGGTCGCTGCGTCGTGCCAGGTATCGATGCCCACCACGATGCACTGTACACCATAACGGTCGGCGAGACGGCTAATCAACGTCGGGTCGGCCAGAGCAGGGGAGTTGATGGAGATTTTGTCCGCCCCGAACTGCAAAATACGTCCTGCATCTTCGAGGCTTTTAATGCCGCCAGCCACGCAGAATGGAATATCGATCACTTCTGCCACGCGTGACACCCAGCTTTTATCCACGACGCGCCCGTCACTGGATGCGGTGATGTCGTAGAACACCAGCTCGTCCGCGCCTTCCTGGGCATAACGCTGCGCCAGTGGCACGATATCACCAATGATTTCGTGATTACGGAACTGCACGCCTTTCACTACCTGACCGTCTTTTACGTCGAGGCAGGGGATTATCCGTTTTGCCAGCATGAGATTGCCTCCGTCACATTAAATTTACCGTCGAGCAATGCGCGCCCGACAATCACGCCTTCAACGCCGCTGTCACGTAACGCTGCAATATCATCCAGCGAGCCGATACCGCCGGAGGCCTGAAATGCAACCTGCGGATAGCGTGCAGTCACTTCGCGATAAAGCTCGACGTTGGAACCGGCCAGTGTACCGTCGCGGGAGATATCCGTGCACAGCACATGTTTCAGCCCAAAGGGCAAATACTGTTCGACGATGTGCTCCAGGGTGGCGTTTGAGTTTTCCTGCCAGCCGCTGATGGCGACGTTTTTGGTGCCGTTGCTGTCGATGCGAACATCCAGCGCCAGCACCAGCGCATCAGCGCCGAAACGGCTGAACCAGCCCTGAACGGTGGCCGGATCTTTGACCGCCGTTGAGCCGACGACCACGCGTGTGGCACCGGCATTCAGCAACGCTTCGACATCCTGCTCATTGCGGATGCCGCCGCCGACCTGCACCGGCACGGACACACCGGCCAGTAATGTCGTCAGTAGCGGGATCTGTCGTGCCGACGGGTCTTTTGCGCCGGTTAAATCGACAAGGTGTAAAACCTGCGCACCCTGCTGCTGATAATCCTGCAATCGCGGCAGCGGATCGTTGCCGTAGTCACGTTGCTGACCGTAATCGCCCTGATGCAAGCGCACCACGCTGCCTTCGATCAAATCCAAAGCGGGAATAATCATGCTGTTTACATCTCCAGAAAGTTTTTCAGCAACTTCGCGCCCGCGGCACCGGAACGCTCGGGATGAAACTGCACGCCGAAGAAGTTGTCTTTTTGAACGGCGGCGCTGAAGGGCTCGCCGTAAAGTGTCTGAGCGACTGTGTTTTCGCATACCGGCATGGCAAATCCGTGGACGAAATAGAAGTAAGCATTTTCATCAATGCCGCGGAATAAATGGCTGTCGGCGTTGGCGATAACCTGGTTCCAGCCCATGTGCGGAAGAGGCAGCCCGAGATCTGGCATGCGCTGCACCGGCGTTTCAATGATGCCGAGAGTATCAATGCCGCCGTTTTCCTCACTCGAGGATGCCAGCAACTGCATACCCAGACAGATACCGAGAACAGGCTGGGTACAGGCTTTGATCAGTTCGATTAACGAACGTTCTTCCAGCTGTTGCATCGCGGCCTGCGCAGTCCCGACGCCGGGTAAAAAAAGCTTATCAGCCTGCAACACGATCTCGGCTTCCCGGCTCACCGTTGGCTCGTAGCCCAGCCGCTGAACCGCATATTTCACCGAAGAGAGGTTGGCACAGCCGGTATCGAGGATAACGACATTCATCACAGCACTCCTTTGGAACTCGGCAGGGTGTTGCCATCAACGCGAATTGCCTGGCGCAGTGTGCGGCCAAAGGCTTTGAACAGACTCTCGACGCGGTGATGATCGTTTTTACCTTTGGTACGCAGATGCAGGGTACAGGCCATAGCGTAGGACAGTGAGCGGAAGAAGTGCTCGACCATTTCGGTGCTCAGGTCGCCGACGCGCTGATAGTTAAACTCGGCTTTGTATTCGAGGTGCGGACGCCCGGAGATATCCAGCGCGCAGCGTGCCAGACATTCATCCATTGGCAGCACGAATCCGAAACGTCCAATGCCGCGCTTGTCGCCGAGGGCTTTGTTCAGGGCCTCGCCCAGCGCCAGAGCGGTGTCTTCCACGGTGTGGTGATCGTCGATATACAAATCGCCTTTCACTTCGATGTTCATACGGAAACCGCCGTGCGTGGCGATCTGATCCAACATGTGATCAAAGAAGCCCACGCCGGTGCGGATCTTGCTTTCGCCTTCGCGATCCAGCCAGACATACACATCAATTGCCGTTTCGCGGGTCACGCGGTTCACCCTGGCGTGGCGGTCGCGTTTGGTGAGCTGATCGGCGATGGCCGCCCAGTTCAGCGTATCGCGCTGATAACGCAGCCCGGCGATGCCCATATTGGCCGCCAGCTGAATATCGGTGTCACGATCGCCGATCACATAACTGTTGGCCGTATCGAGCAGCCCGCTTTCAAGGTAGCCCTGCACCAGTTTGGTTTTAGGTTTACGGCAATCGCAGTGATCGGCCGGAAGGTGAGGGCAAATCAGCACCTCATCAAAAACGATGCCCTGAGAGGTCAGGATTTGCATCATCAGGTCATGGGGTGGATCGAAGGTTTCCTGCGGGAAACTGTCGGTACCCAGCCCGTCCTGATTGGTGATCATCACCAGTTTAAATCCCGCGGTTTGCAGTGCCAGCAGGGCAGGGATCACACCCGCTTCCAGTGCCAGTTTGTCCAGACGATCGACCTGGAAATCTTCTGGCGGCTCTGAAATCAGGGTACCGTCACGGTCGATGAAGAGCGTTTTTTGTAGTAAAGGACTCTGGCTCACATGTGCTCCTTGCGGGGGCTGTTCTGTTGAATAAGAGGGGCATTGGCGCCCGGTAGCGGTTGCAAAGCATCAATGACGCGCTGCAGTTCCTGCCGTGTACCGATAGTGATACGTAAGCAGCCGGAAAGCCCCGGTTGCTTGTTCTGGTCACGTAAGATAATGCCCTGATCCCAGAGGTTTTTAAATACTGCGCTTGATGCGGTAAAACGCGCGAGAACATAGTTCGTCTCACTGGTGAAGACCTGTTCAACGCAATCGCATTTTCTCAGCTCTGCCAGCAACCATTCGCGATTTTGGGTCACTTCAGTCACGCGCTGACGCATAATCGCCAGCCCTTCCGGGCTCAGCGCCTGTGCCGCGATATCTGCCACCGGCGTAGATAAAGGATAGGGCGCGATCACTTTCATTAATAAGGCAATCAGTTCGCTGTTGGCAATCGTAAATCCGCAGCGCAGGCCGGCAAGCGCAAAGGCTTTGGAAAGGGTGCGCAAAACCGCGAGGTGCGGATATTCCTGCAACCAGCCGGTGACTGTCGCCTGCGGGCAAAACTCAATATAGGCTTCGTCAATGGCCACAATGGCGCGGCCACGGGTCATGTCTAATACAGCGCGAAGTTCATCCGGGCTGATAACATTGCCGGTCGGGTTATTCGGGCTACAGATATACACCAGCTTTACGCCGCCAAGAGCAGCTTCAATTGCCGGAAGATCCAAAGACCAGTCCGCTTTTGCCGCAACGGTACGGCCTTCCACGCCAATCGTCTCCGCGCTGACGCTGTACATGCCATAAGTTGGCGGACAATAAAGGATGGCATCTTTGCCCGGCTCACAGAATGCGCGGATCAAAAGCTCGATGCCTTCGTCAGCGCCACGGCTGACCAGCACCTGTTCCGGATCAACACCGGCGTAAGCCGCATAGCGGTTGATCACCAGCGCAGGCTGACACTCCGGATACCGGTTGAAGGTCTGCGCGGTGAGTTCGAACTGCGGTGCAATGGCGTATTCGTTGGCGTTAAGCCAGACATCGCCGTTACCGCCGAGACGTCGGGCGGACTGATAGGGTGTCAGTTCGCGCACGTTCTGGCGTGCCAGAGACTGAATGCTCAGCGTGTTTTCATCGCTCATAATCCTTTCTCCTTCAGGGCATTGACCCGCAGTGTCACAGCATTTTTATGTGCAGTCAGTTGCTCCGCCTGCGCCAGGGTTTCGATGGTGGTCGCCAGACCGAGTAAACCTTCCGGCGTTAACTGCTGAACGGTCATCCGTTTCTGGAAATCCGCCAGACCGAGGCTGGAACAGGTGGCGGTGTATCCGTAAGTTGGCAAAACGTGGTTGGTGCCGGAAGCGTAATCGCCCGCCGATTCCGGTGACCAGTCGCCGAGGAACACCGAACCTGCGCTGGTGATGCTGTCAACCAGCTGTTCCGGTTCACGGGTTTGCAGAATCAAGTGTTCCGGGCCGTAGGCGTTGCTGATTTCAATACACTGTGCGATGTCTTTCGCGACAATCAGACGGCTGCTGGCCAGTGCCTGACGGGCAATCTCGCTGCGGGACAGCGTTTGCAGCTGGCGCTCAACGGCTTCGCCAACGGCCTGCGCCATCTTAACGTCCGGTGTCAGCAAAATGACCTGTGAATCCGGGCCGTGTTCTGCCTGAGAAAGTAAATCAGAGGCGACAAAGTCAGGTGTCGCGCCGCTGTCGGCAATCACCAGCACTTCGGAAGGCCCGGCTGGCATATCAATTGCCGCGCCGTCCAGACTCTGACTGACCTGACGTTTGGCTTCGGTCACATAGGCATTGCCCGGCCCGAAGATTTTCGCCACGCGTGGCACGCTTTCTGTGCCAAATGCCAGAGCGGCAATCGCCTGCGCGCCGCCGAGCTGATACACCTCTTCCACGCCGCAGAGCTTCGCGGCATACAGAATTTCGTCAGCCACAGGTGGCGGCGAGCACAACACCACTTTCTGACATCCGGCAATCCGTGCGGGCGTCGCTAACATCAATACCGTGGATACCAGCGGCGCAGATCCGCCCGGAATGTACAAACCTACAGACTGGATCGGGCGGGTCAGCTGCTGGCAACGCACGCCCGGCTGAGTTTCGATATCCACAATGGACAGCTTTTGCGCCTGGTGGAACGTATCGATATTGCGAACGGCGTGCGCCATTGCCTGTTTAACGTCATCGCCTAAACGCGCGGATGCTGCCTCGATTTGTGCCGCAGTGACGCGCAGCTCTTGCACTTCAGTTTTATCAAAGCGGGCGCAAAACTCGCGCAGCGCACTGTCGCCTTCACTGCGCACGCGGCGCAGGATTTCGCTGACAGATTCGGTAATACGGTCGGATGCCGAAATCGCCGGACGGGTCAGTAAATCGCGACGCTGTTGTTCGTCGCATTGCTGCCAGTCAATCGGGGTAGTGAACGCGTTAGGCTGCATGGCATTACTCCATCATTTTTTCGATTGGCAGAACCAGAATTGAGCTGGCGCCCAGCGCTTTCAGTTTTTCCATGGTTTCCCAGAACAGCGTTTCGCTGCTGACCATGTGCATCGCCACACGTTGCTGATCGCCGGCCAGCGGCAGAATGGTCGGGCGTTCAGCGCCTGGCAGCAGGGCAACGATTTCGTCCAGACGCTCACTTGGCGCGTGCAGCATAATGTACTTGGATTCACGGGCCTGAATGACGCCCTGAATACGGGTCATCATTTTGTCGATGAGTTGCTGCTTGGCTTCCGGCATTTCGCCGTCGCGCTGGATCAGACAGGCTTTAGAGCGGTAAATCACTTCCACTTCGCGCAGGCCGTTGGCTTCAAGCGTGGCGCCGGTGGAAACCAGATCGCAAATTGCATCAGAAAGACCGGCGCGTGGCGCGACTTCAACAGAACCGTTCAGGAGACAGGATTTGAAATCGACGCCCTGTTTGTCGAGATATTGCTTGAGCAGGTGCGGATACGAGGTGGCGATGCGGGAGTTTTGCAGGCTTTGCGGGCCGGTGTATTCTGCGTCAAGCGGGGTCGCGAGCGACAGACGGCAACCGCCGAAGTCCAGGCGACGCAGCGTGAAATAACGCGGATCCTCGCCCTGAGCGCGGCGTGCCAGCAACTCTTCTTCCAGCACGTTCTCACCGATGATGCCCAGATCAACCACACCGTCCATTACCAGCCCCGGAATGTCGTCATCACGGACACGCAGAATGTCGATCGGCATGTTTTCTGCGAAGGCGATCAGGCGTTGTTCCTGCAGATTAATTTTAATCCCGCAGCGTGCCAGCAATTCGCGTGACTCATCGCTCAGGCGACCCGATTTCTGCATTGCTATCCGTAAACGTGTTTTATCCAGCATGATGACCTCAATTTCTTTGTTTTCAGTTTTAATGTTTTGGTAAATGTTGTGTGCAGAGTTTTGTACAAATGCTTTTACTTCAATTCGTTAGGCCAAAAAAAAAGCCCCCGGAAGTGTTCTTCCGGGGGCTTTCTCTGCGTTCTGCTCCACTGGAAGATCTAGACAGTCTTCCAGCACCAATCGCCTGCAAGACTAGTCAGGGTGATGGTGATGATGGTGGTTAATCAGAACGTTTGTCATGTCAGTCTCTCTGAGTGTTCATTCGGTGCGGCGTTATTCATAACGAAGTCTGCGCCACACAAATCAAATTCGGTTGCCAATAAAACTAAACTATCGGGCGGCAAGTGCGCAACCTTTTTTTCGGATGATGAGTTTTTCTTATCTTCAGGGGCTGTTTCATCGAAAAAATGAATGATCTGTTCACAGTCTCCTGGAAAAGCTTACGCATCTATAAGGAGAGAAAGGCTAGTATAAAGAGAAGCGAGAACGCGAACGGCAGATGGCGCAGTGGTGACCATCGGCCACCGAGCAGAGGGAGTAACAGATGAAAAAGGTTTCTATTATTGGATTGGGCTGGCTGGGAATGCCTCTGGCGATGGCGCTGGCGGGCAGAGGCTACGACGTAGTGGGCAGCAAAACCACGCCTGACGGTGTAGATGCCGCCAGAATGGTCGGCATTGACTGCTATCCGTTGGTGTTTACCCCGGAGATGGAATGCGAAGCGGAAGATTTGGATAAACTGCTGAACGTTGATGCGCTGATCATCACCTTACCGGCACGCAGAACCGTCGAAGGCAGCGAGCTTTACTTCCAGGCCGTGCAGCAGTTGACAGACAGCGCGCTGGCACACAACGTAAAACGCATTATCTTCACCAGTTCCACGTCTGTTTACGGCGAAAGGGACGACATCGTGCGCGAAGGTTCCGCCCTTGAGCCGGTGACCTCCAGTGGAAAAGTTCTGAAAGAATTAGAAAGCTGGTTGCACAGCCTGCCACATACTTCGGTGGATGTGTTACGGCTGGCCGGTCTGGTGGGGGGCGATCGTCATCCGGGGCGCTTCATGGCAGGAAAAACGGACGTGAAAGGGGGGCAGAATGGCGTCAACCTGGTGCATCAGGATGACGTTGTCGCCGCCATCACCTTATTGCTCAGTCTGCCAAAAGGTGGGCACACCTATAATCTGTGCGCCCCTAAACATCCGGCAAAAGCCGAGTTTTACCCGGCGCTGGCCCGCCAGATGGGGCTTGAGGCGCCGACGTTTGCTGAAGAAACTTCAGCAACCAAAGGAAAAATCGTCGACGGTGAGCGCATCTGCAAGGAACTGGGGTTCGAGTATCAGTATCCCGATCCACGGACGATGCCTTTTTAATCGATAATCCTTCATTACCCTGAGGGTAATAATAATATGTGATGACCTGCCGGATTTTGCGGCAGGTTTTAATTTGTGAACCTTAACTCCCGCATCCTCGTTTTTGCTTTTGAATGAAAGTCTCCCGCCTCCAAAACCCTGTTTTTTGTTAAAGCAGTGCTTTCTTTATTTATAAAACCCCGCAAATAACCCTTTATTTCGCTGGTTAATTAAATCCCCATGCTCATGGAGTAATGAAAGATGTTCTTTATGCTCTGTTAGCAGGTTTACGAGGAGCAGGCTGCTGATTAGGTAATAATATTCCTAATCACTCTCTTTTTATTTGCGATTGTCCGGAATAAACCACTTTTTTAAGCCCAATCACTAAAGTTTTCGTGAAGAGTTGCCGATAGAGAAGCACGGGACATTGTCCTCTTTTCATCATATCTGCTTATCAATCTGGTCTGCTGACCGGATGACTCCCCGTCCCTGAACACATTCCCTTACACTCATTGTCTTTTTACTTTTCAAATCGTGTAGTTGTTCACGTTTTCAAAACCTTTTGAATCAAATTTAACCAAAATCCCGCAACACACTTCCTCTGCAAACCGCGTAATGACTGGGTTTTATCGCGATAGCACATTGATCACACTATCGGAAATTACCAGCACATTTCACTACGCAAGCTATGCTTAATCACTGAATGTTCTTATCATTTGGCTTTAGCTGGTCTTTGTACAAATTGATCTCAAAAAGGCGAAAAAAGGCAGTCTGGGGAAGGGTTTTTAGATGCTTTTTTACTTTTGCGTTAAAACTGCGCAAATTTTTACGATAAAGTGCGCTTTTTAGGATAAAATAAATTTCTAAAGTGTGATGTGCGTCACACTTTATTCAAAATTTGTGATCAGTTAGATTGTATGTATAAAGGGAACAGGGGTAGAGTTGCGTCGTAGTAAGATTATTCCTAATAATGTATGTAAAAGCGTTTCACTGAATGAGATGCCATCACAGCAACGGACCCTGCCAGTACAACAAAACTGATATGTTTGAAGATTACTTAGCATTGCAATTGTCACACTTAATTTAGTTTACATCAGGAACAAACTTGTATTGGCGGTGAAGTAAATACCGCGGGATAAATCCATTTGTCATCGTGAGATTTATTAATCAGCCAATGAACTAATTGTTTTGATAGTGAAAAAATACTCCCTGACAGGCCGGGTAAAACTCTTGCTGCATGGAATATGTCTATCAATCAGCCACATTAAAAATGTGGCATCGGTAATGGGGTAGAACAGCATGTCCGAATTGCTTAAGCACATATATGATATCAACCTGTCATATTTACTTTTGGCACAGCGTTTGATTAATGACGAGAAAGCCTCCGCGATGTTCCGGCTGGGGATTGACGACGTTATGGCAGACGCCTTAGGCCAACTTACGTTGCCACAAATGGTTAAATTAGCTGAAACGAATCAGCTTCTTTGTCAGTTCCGCTTTGATGACAGTAAGACCATCGAACGCCTGACCCAGGAATCCCGTGTAGATGATTTGCAGCAAATCCACACCGGTATCCTGCTGTCGAGCCACCTGCTTAAAGGTCTGGCGGCGAGAGACAGCGGCGCCATGAAGAAAAGGGCGTAGCCATGTCTATTAAGGGCGCAACATGCTAATCAAAGAGACGCCAGCCAAACCGGCAGAAAAAAGTATTGTTCAGGAAGCCCGCGATATTCAGCTCGCCATGGAGCTGATTTCTTTGGGCGCAAGATTGCAGATGCTGGAAAGCGAGACGCAGTTAAGCCGTGGCCGTCTGATTAAACTGTACAAAGAATTACGTGGCAGCCCGCCACCGAAAGGCATGCTGCCATTCTCGACAGACTGGTTCATGACCTGGGAACAAAACATTCACTCTTCGATGTTTTACAACGCGTACTCTTTTCTGATGAAGAGCGGGCATTGTAATGGTGTCGAAGCGGTGATCAGCGCCTATCGTTTATATCTTGAGCAGTGTCCTGAACAGCCGGGAGAAGCGCCGATTTTAGCGTTGACCCGCGCCTGGACGCTGGTCCGGTTCGTGGACAGCGGTATGTTGCAGCTTTCTGCCTGTAACTGCTGTGACGGATCATTTATTACCCATGCACACCAGCCCCGTCACGGGTTTGTTTGCAGTCTCTGCCAACCCCCATCCCGCGCAGTAAAAAAACGTAAACTTTCCCCGCAGGTTGCCGATATAACATCTCAAGAGCTGGACGAAAAGGTCAAGCGCGCAGTCTGAGATTTCAGGGTCGCAGTAAGAATGCCCGGGCGGTGGTAACACCGCTCCCTATTTTCCCCCTCATCTCTCAGCCTTTGTCTGGCACTTTTTTTATGCAAATCATCCGGGTTGCATAGAAAACGGCAGGCTCATGGCGGTGCGCTTTTCCTCGCCCTAAAACCACATCGAATTAAGGATTCATCGTGCTAGTGATAATAGGTTACATCGTGGTGCTGGGCTCAGTGTTTGGCGGTTTCATGCTCGTCGGCGGGGAACTGGGCGCGTTATACCAACCAGCAGAATTGCTGATCATCGGCGGTGCCGGTATCGGTGCCTTCTTTGTCGGTAACAACGGTAAAGCGATTAAATCCACCTTGCGCGCGCTGCCGCAGCTGTTCCGCGCGTCTAAATACAACAAAGCGTTGTATATGGATTTGATGGCCTTGCTTTACCGCTTGTTAGCCAAGTCGCGCCAACAGGGGATGCTGTCGCTGGAAAATGACATCGACAATCCCGCTGAAAGCGACATTTTTGCTAATTATCCGCGCATCCTTGCCGATAAACATTTAGTGGAATATCTGACTGACTACTTACGTCTGATGGTCAGCGGCAACATGAATGCGTTTGAAATCGAAGCGCTGATGGATGAAGAGATCGAAACCTATGAACACGAAAGCGAAGTGCCGGCCAACAGCCTGGCGCTGGTCGGGGATTCACTTCCGGCATTCGGGATCGTTGCTGCGGTGATGGGGATTGTTCATACCCTCGCCGCCGCCGACCGTCCGGCCGCAGAGCTGGGGGCGCTGATTGCCCATGCGATGGTCGGTACCTTCCTCGGCATCTTGCTGGCGTACGGTTTTATTTCACCACTGGCCAGCGTGTTACGTCAGAAAAGTGCTGAAAACACCAAAATGATGCAGTGCATCAAAGTGACATTGCTGTCGAGCCTCAACGGTTATGCCCCGCAGATTGCTGTCGAGTTTGGCCGTAAGACGCTCTACACCTCAGAACGCCCTTCGTTTATCGAACTGGAGGAGCACGTTCGTCAGGTTAAATCGCCTAACCAGCAACAAACTGAAGAAGAAAAAGTATGAAGCATCAGAGCCATCCCATCGTTGTTGTACGTAAGAAAAAGAGTAAGCACGGCGGCGGGCATCACGGCGGTTCATGGAAGATTGCTTACGCTGACTTTATGACAGCGATGATGGCCTTCTTCCTGGTGATGTGGCTGATTTCGATCTCCAGCCCTAAAGAATTGGTACAGATTGCCGAATACTTCCGTACGCCGCTGGCGGTGGCCATTACCGGCGGACCGCGCAGCAGCGATGCCACCAGTCCGATCCCGGGCGGAGGGGCAGACCCGACCATGCAGGACGGCGAAGTGCATAAGATGATCCAGTCACAGGGCGATGCCCGTGAACTGCGTGAAACCGGCGATCTGATGAAGTTGCAGGACAAACTGGAAGCGATGCTGGCATCGGATCCGCGTTTAAAAGATTTGCGCCCGCATCTGATGATTAACCTGACCGAACAGGGTTTGCGCATTCAGATTATCGACAGCAAAAATCGCCCGATGTTTCAGCTCGGCAGCGCCATCGTCGAGCCGTACATGCGCGATATTTTGCGGGCGATTGGTCCGGTACTGGATGATTTCCCTAACAAGATAAGCCTGGCGGGCCATACCGATGATATGCCGTATGCCCAGGGTGAACGTGGCTACAGCAACTGGGAATTGTCCACCGACCGCGCCAACGCGTCGCGCCGTGAAATGATTGTCGGCGGCCTGAGCGAAGGAAAAGTTCTGCGGGTGATGGGCATGGGGTCAACCATGCAACTCAAAAATCATCCGGCAGGCGATGCGATCAACCGTCGCATCAGCATTTTGGTCCTCAACAGACATGCTGAGGAAGCCATTGAGCGGGAAAACAGCGAGGGCGAAGCGATTACGATCAGTGACGCGGGCGAGCTGCAAAGACAAGTACCTGGCCGCAGTACCGCACCTGCGCTGGCACCGAAAGTTCAGGCACCGCAAGCTTCCGTGGCACCGACCCAGAGCCCGGCACCGGCCGTTGCCGCACCAGAATTATCAGCACCAACAGTAGTAGAAGTCCCTGCAACCAGGATTGAGACGCAGGTGCCTGTGACCACATCGGCAGACGCTCAACCTGCGACGACAGCTCCGGCTGCTGCCGCAGGTCCGGCACCTGCGACCACATCAACAAGCCGCGATTCACAGCAGAGGTGATCACGTGAGCATGGATATAACTGATTTTTATCAGACGTTTTTTGATGAAGCCGACGAGCTGCTGGCGGATATGGAGCAACACCTGTTGTTGCTTGATCCGCAAGCGCCCGACGTTGAGCAGCTCAACGCGATTTTCCGCGCAGCGCACTCAATTAAAGGCGGAGCAGCGACCTTTGGCTTTACGGTTCTGCAGGAAACCACCCATTTACTGGAAAACCTGCTCGACGGTGCGCGACGCGCAGAAATGAGCCTGAGCACCGACATCATCAACCTGTTTTTGGAAACGAAAGACATTATGCAGGAGCAACTGGACGCCTATAAATCTTCCCGGGATCCCGATGCAGACAGTTTTGAATACATCTGTGCGGCCCTGAGACAACTGGCGCTCGACGCCCAGCAAGCGCGGGAGCCGGCAGCGGATCTCCACGTCGTCACTGACGAACCTGCACAAACGGCAGCCCCTGCGACCTCCGCGGCGGGCAAAGGCGGGATGCGCGTTCGCCTGTCCGGTCTGAAGCCGCAGGAAGTGCCGGTGATGCTGGAAGAGCTGGGGAATCTGGGCGACATCGTCGATCCGGTACAGACCGAAGACAGCGTGGAAGCCACGCTTGTCACCACGGTGACCGAAGACGATATCATCGCGGTGCTGTGTTTCGTGCTCGAACCCGAACAAATCAGCTTCACCCAGGCTTCTGTTCCGGCCACACCGGTTGCCGTTGCGGCATCGGCAGCGGTGGCGGTAGCAGAACCGGCCGCAACCGCTGTTGTGGCGCGTCCTGCCCCGGTCCTGACGGCGGTACCCAGCAGCGAACCGCCGAAAGCCCGCGCGCCAAAAGCGCCGGAATCGACCAGCATCCGTGTGGCAGTCGAGAAAGTGGATCAGCTGATCAACCTGGTCGGCGAACTGGTGATCACCCAGTCGATGCTGGCGCAGCGTTCCGATCTGCTGGATCCGGTGGCGCACAGCGACCTGCTCAACAGCATGGGGCAGCTTGAGCGTAACGCCCGTGATTTGCAGGAATCGGTGATGTCGATTCGTATGATGCCGATGGAATACGTTTTTAGCCGCTTCCCGCGTCTGGTGCGTGATCTGGCGAGCAAACTGAATAAGCAAATCGAACTGACCCTGCTCGGCAGCTCTACCGAACTGGATAAGAGTCTGATCGAACGCATTATCGATCCGCTGACGCACCTGGTGCGCAACAGCCTCGATCACGGTGTCGAAACGCCGGAAACGCGTATTGCCAACGGCAAACCGCCAACCGGCAACCTGACGCTGTCTGCGGAGCATCAGGGCGGCAACATCTGCATCGAAGTGGTGGATGACGGTGCTGGTCTGAACCGCGAACGTATTCTGGCGAAAGCCCTGTCGCAAGGCATGAACGTCAGCGAAAGCATGAGTGACGAAGATGTCGGCATGCTGATCTTCGCACCAGGCTTCTCGACGGCGGAAAAAGTCACCGACGTCTCAGGCCGTGGCGTAGGCATGGACGTGGTGAAGCGAAACATTCAGGAAATGGGCGGTCACGTCGAAATCCATTCCCAGCAAGGCAAAGGCACCACCATCCGTATCCTGCTGCCACTGACGCTGGCGATCCTCGACGGCATGTCGGTGAAAGTGGGCAAAGAAGTCTTCATTCTGCCACTGAATGCGGTGATGGAATCGCTGCAACCGCTGGCGGAAGATTTGCACCCGCTGGCCGGTGGCGAGCGCGTTCTGCAGGTGCGCGGAGAATATCTGCCGCTGGTTGAGCTCTACAACGTGTTTGACGTTGAAGGCGCGAAAACTGAAGCCACTCAGGGCATTGTCGTGATCCTGCAAAGTGCAGGCCGCCGCTACGCTTTACTGGTTGATCAACTGATCGGTCAGCATCAGGTGGTGGTGAAGAATCTGGAAAGCAACTATCGCAAAGTGCCGGGCATTTCCGCCGCCACTATTTTGGGTGACGGCAGCGTGGCGCTGATTGTTGATGTGTCTGCATTGCAGGCACTGAACCGTGACAAGCGTGCAACTGGCGCATCTGCCGCCTGATGTGATTAACAATAAAAGCATGCAAAACCGCCGGTGGCTGGCCCGTCAGGTGACGGCCACCGGGCGTAAAAACTCAGGCTGATTTAAGGTGAACAACATGGCAGGACTTGCAACTGTGGCAAAAATTGCGGGCGAAACGGTAGGACAGGAGTTCCTGATCTTTACCCTGGGCGACGAAGAATACGGCATCGATATCCTGAAAGTGCAGGAAATCCGCGGTTACGATCAGGTCACCCGTATTGCGAACACCCCGGCGTTCATTAAAGGTGTCACCAACCTGCGTGGCGTCATCGTACCCATTCTCGACCTGCGGGTGAAGTTCGCGCAGGAAGACGTGATCTACAATGAAAACACCGTAGTGATCGTCCTCAACTTCGAAAACCGCGTGGTGGGTATTGTGGTTGACGGCGTATCCGACGTGCTGTCGTTAACGCAAGATCAGATCCGTCCCGCACCAGAATTTGCAGTGACCATGTCAACCGAATACCTGACCGGGTTAGGTTCTCTGGGTGACCGTATGTTGATTCTGGTGGATATTGAGAAGCTGCTGAGCAGTGAAGAGATGGCGTTAGTGGATAGCGTGACGAAAATTTGATTTTCGTTCATTAACGTCAAGGTCGTGGGCGCTGGCCCACACCGGGTTAAGGGGCGTAAACGCGCCCCTTAACAATCCTGCGTTTTTCTTCTTCGCGCTGTCGCAGGCACGAGGGCCATGTCCTGCAACTACCGCGTGTGGCGCAAAATCTTGCCGCTTCGCGGTTCCTTCTCCCGGCCCTGAAACCTCTGGTCTTCAGGCCACTCCGTTAAGCAAGATTTTTGAGTACGCCAGTCGCGATTTAAAAATCAAAACAATTCCACAGAAATGACCGAATGATCCAATACCCGCCGGGCAAGATTGCTGAATTCCATAGACAGTGGAAGATTAACGGATAATTAAAAATGGATGAAAAGAGAATTAATGAAATTTTTGAGGAGAATAGGGAGTTATTACAATAATCTCGTTGCATTGTTAAAAAGAGCCTACTGGTAATCAATGTGAATGACAGCAGGCTTTAATGAAAATTATCTTTAATAACTATTTCGCGCAATAAACGCGTGCTTCGCGAGGTGTATATATACCTAAGCTTACAACATGCAGGAATACATCCATACCTGATTCCTGAACTTCTGTACGAACAACTTTATTTGCGCCACCACAAATCTTCGCTGCATCTATGGTCTGTTCCTGCCCAATACCATTGACGAAGAAAGCTTGCTTGGTGACATGAGCAGGTTGTTCTGCAATATCATCTCTTAAGTTAAATGTCTGTTGAGCACACCCTGATAATACCGTTGCAGCGACAGCCGCAATAATTAATTTTTTCATAATAACTCATATTGATAATAAGGAAGTGAAATCACATCTTCTGACTTATCGGTTTTTTTACAAATCCGACCACTTACTATTATTAGTTATTAAAGCAGATGGTTTACCCGGCGTTGAACTATGTGAGGACTGAGATTTTTATATGTTGTATTAACGGAGCGTAAAGGTTATTAGCAGGT
Source organism: Rahnella rivi (assembly GCF_019049655.1). Lineage (GTDB taxonomy): Bacteria > Pseudomonadota > Gammaproteobacteria > Enterobacterales > Enterobacteriaceae > Rahnella > Rahnella rivi. The sequence goes on along the minus strand of NZ_JAFMOX010000059.1, from coordinate 95,750 downwards.
TGCATTTTTCAGATAAATGAGAATCAATAATATTCCGATCCCAAATTTATAATAACCGCGGTGCATTTATGCAGGTGATGATTGATGGCAGTCCGTTTGTAAAATCCCACCCGTTTTTGCCTCTCCTGCGAAGGATTGGGGTAGGGTATTAAGGGCTTCTCAGCGATACCTTCTTTTCCGTGCCTTCGCTAACCCATTGAAATTTTGTGTCACAAACACCCCTAAAAAAGAGGGTATTTCCCACCGAACAGCGTTAATCTTTTGCCGTTCAATACCCAACCCTCACAATTGAACAGTTCACTGCCGCACAAGCAGCTCAAAAACTCCCGCACCGCCTGCCACGTTAGCCCGCCATGCGCCTTTCAATGAAGGCTTTGCGCCACTTCGTCGGGGTGGTGTCGAGACGCTGGCGGAAGTGATGGCGCAGGGTTTCCGGTGATCCAAAACCGGCTTGTTCGGCGACGCGATCAATGCTTAATGTACCGTTTTCCAGCAGCGCACAGGCCTTTTCCAGCCGGACGCTCAGCATCCATTCGCCGGGCGTAGTGCCTGTTGCATCGTGAAAACGCCGCAGGAAAGTCCGGCGGCTCATACCGGCTTGTGCGGCGAGCTGTTCAATCACCAGCGGCGTATTGAGATGACTGCGTAAATCGTCCAGCAGCGGGGCGAGATTTTTGGTCTGACGCCGTGGAACGGGTTGCTGAATCAGCTGCGCCTGATTGCCTTCACGCAGCGGCGGCGTCACCATGCGGCGCGCCGTGCGGTTGGCAACTTCAATACCGTAATCACGACGGATCAGATGCAGACACAAATCGACACCCGCCGCGCCGCCGGCAGACGTAATAATGCTGCCTTCATCCACGTAAATCATCCCGTGTTCGACCTGCACCTCAGGAAAGCGCTGCGCCAGAATTTCCGTACTGTTCCAGTGCGCGGTAGCGCGTTTGCCATCGAGCAGTCCCGCTGCGCCGAGCACAAAGCTGCCTGCGCAGATCGAGACAATGCGCGTGCCGTTGCGGTGCGCTTTTTGCAACGCGATGATGAGCGCCTCTGACGCCGGTTCGTGAACACTTCGCCAGCCGGGGATCACGATCGTACCTGCATCCTCCAGCAGTTCCAGCCCGCCATCGACCACCAGCCGGACGCCGCCCTGCGCGCCGAAAGTGCCTTCTTCCACCGAAGCGACACACAGGTCATACAAAGGCTCGCCAAAAACATCGTCGGCCCGCCCGAAAGCTTCAACCGCAATACCGAACTCGAACGTACACAGGCACTCATAGGCCAGCAACACCAGACGCCGGTTCAGGGGCGCGGGCGAGCGGGCAGGGAGCGGAGAAGGGGAAGTAATGCGCATGATGGGTTACCGGTGATTTTGGCATGATCTTGACGATACATGGCATCCGGATGGATTTCCAGCACGCCGCCAATCTTCCATGCTGGCACTCTCTTAACGTTTTGCAGGGACCAGATATGAAAAACATGTTGGCACTGATGGCGGTTTGTCTTGCCGCGCTGATGTCAGGGCTGGAAATCTCCAGCGTGCCGGTGATTTTGCCGGTGCTCGAAAAGGAGATGCACGCGAGCTTCAGGGAGTTGCAGTGGATCATGAATGCCTACACGCTGGCCTGCACCACGGTGCTGATGGCCACCGGTACACTGGCGGACAAATACGGGCGTAAGCGCGTTTTCATCCTCAGCATTTTCGCCTTCGGGGTCACGTCTCTGATGTGCGGGCTGGCGTCCACTGCGCCGTGGCTTATCGTCGGGCGGTTTTTACAAGGGCTGAGCGGCGGCGCGATGCTGACCTGCCTGATTGCGATACTGTCATCCCAGTTTCCGCAAGGGAAAGCGCGCAGCCGCGCTTTTGCCGCCTGGGGGATCACCTTCGGTTTAGGGCTGGGCTTCGGGCCGATCGTCGGCGGCATGTTAGTGGCGTGGCTGAGCTGGCAATGGGTGTTTCTGGTACACGGGTTTATCGCATTACTGACGCTGATTCTGGCGCTGAAAAACGTGGTGGAATCCCGCGACACGCAGGCTAAAAAACTGGATCTCGGCGGGCTTGTCACGTTATCGCTGACGGTGATGGGCGCGACGTATCTCATCACGCAGGGCGGCAGCCTGGGCTGGCACAGCGTCATCGCGCGCGCCGTGATGCTGATCACCGCGGTCAGCGCTGCCCTGTTCATCTGGATTGAAAAACGCCATGCGCATCCGATGTTCGATTTTTCAGTCTTCCGCGTGCGGGCATTTTCCGGTGCGCTGATGGGATCGGTGGGGATGAACTTCAGCTTCTGGCCGCTGATGATTTACCTGCCGGTGTACTACCAGGCCGGGCTGGGGTATGGCAGCGTTGCCACCGGCCTGGCACTGCTGGCTTACACGTTGCCCACGTTGCTGATGCCGCCGTTGGGTGAAAAGCTGACCACCCGTTTTGGCGCGTCACGTCTGATCCCGCTGGGATTATTCGCCATCGGCGCAGGTTTTATTCTGATGCAAATCGCCGTGGTGCATCACATGAGTTTGATGCCAGGTGCGCTGCTGGCAGGTATCGCTCTCGGGTTGACTAATACGCCGGTAACCAACACCACCACCGGTTCCGTTGCGGCAAACCGGGCGGGAATGGCCTCGGGCATTGATATCAGCGCACGGCTTATCACGCTTTCCGTCAACATTGCCCTGATGGGCAGCCTGCTGGTGGCGGGAATTGCGGCGAGCCTGAAAGGATCCATGCCAGCGGCAACAGATATCTCTTCACTGGCCGGGCGTATCGCAGGAGGTTCTGCCGTAGAAACCCTGCACCGCGGGCAGGTTGAACAGGCCCTGACGCAAGGGTTTGCAGGCATTCTACTCTATGGCGCAGCCGGGGTCTGGGTGCTGGCAGTGGCGAGTTATTTGCTGTTTAACGTCAGGGGGCGGCGCAAAAGCGCATCCTGCGAGCCGTACTGACCCTAAACATCCGTGTTGCATCTCGTGCAGCACGTTTTTGCGTAACACCTTCCAGTTGCCTGAAAATTCATCATTTTATCTGAGCATCTTTTTGCGAGTTATGGCGTGATAGCCCGGTGGGACGGGGCTTCACGCAAATATACGTGGGCAAAATGATAATTTGATTAAGTACGACACGTGGCGTACATTGAGGCGGCATGAGTTTCAAAGAGATCAAAGGGAAGGTGATCGCGTGTTTAAAGAATGGGCAAGTCAGGTTTGCGGTAAGACGTGAAATTCATCTCAAAAATCTTTTAAGCACGGGGGAGGTGACGTCACAGGAACTGGAGAGGGTGATCGGTCTGGCTACCGGGCAACACTACCAGAGTCGCCGCCACCATCTGGACAGCAGTCTTGATGTCCACATTATTACCCTCTGGTATGCCGGGGTTAACTGGTACATCAAATGGTATTTTGCAGAACCCAACAGTGTTTTCATCAGCGTTCATCATTAAGGGAAAATATGATTATTGTTAAAGTAGGGGATGAAGAAAGAGCCGAATGCGGAGTGTGTGAGGCTTTCAGGCTGGTCAGCTATCAGTTGCGCGATGTGCCGTTTGATGACGGCAGCGGCATCGTGAAAAACATTATCGCGGGTGTCTGTAAGACCTGCGACAGCGTCGCGGTGATCCCTTATCAGTCGGTGCCTGCTATTAAAAAGCAACTGCAGTTGCAGCGCAAAGCCGTGGAAAGCCGTGTTCCGGCGCACATGATTGATTTGTTAAATCTTGCCAGTGCGGAATTAGGGGCCACCCCCGATTTCGTGCCGTTACTGCTGAAATATTACATTCATCAGCTGGCGTCCAACCCGGAAGCCGCAGTGCAGCTGGTCACCTTACTGACGTCAGAACTGGCGAGCGGTCCGGCCAATAAACGCCTGTCCCTGAAAGGGCGTGAAATCGGCAATGACATCGATAAGTTAAAATCGCTGTCACACATCGACACCACCACTGAGTTATTAAAAGCCGTGGTGCTGATGATCCACCATGACCTGATGGTCAGCCCTGATGCGCATCGCATTGCCCTGTTAAAAAGTTTTGTCGCCACGGTGGCGTAATTTCCTCAGACCACCGAATCACACTCTGTGCCATGACGTCCTTTCTGATCTTATCGCTCGCGATGCCGGGCCTCTGAAGCCTGCCGGGGAGGGTGCCCTGCGTTAGCCAAAAAATCTGATCCCCTTCACATAAAGTTCCCCTCATTTCTGCCGATAACCCTTCCAGATAATTCTCATTTAAAAAGGAACAACATGTTTAACCGTATGAAAGTGGTCACGGGCATCGTGATCTTACTGATGGTCTTCGGTGCTTTACAGTTGGTATCCGGCGGCCTGTTCTTTAAATCCTTAAAGACGGACAAAGACAATTTCACCACCTCTCAGCAGATTCGTTTACAGCAGGCGGAATTCAACGCCAGCTGGATTTACCTTCTGCAAACCCGTAACACGCTCAACCGTGCCGGGATCCGTTTCATGCTCGATGCGAACCAGATGGGCAGCGGCGCGACGGTCAAAGAACTGATCGACACGGCGACCAAAGATCTGAAAATTGCTGATCAGCATTTTGCTAATTATCAAAAAATTCCTGCGGATGCCAGCCAGAACCCGGCGTTTGCTGAAGATGCTAAAAAACAATATCAGGTGCTTCACGACGCGCTTTCAGAACTTATCGAGCTTATCGGCCTTGGCCGTATCAACGATTTCTTCGAACAGCCGACGCAGCAGTATCAGGACAATTTCGAAAAAGCGTTCGTGACCTATATCGATCAGAACGACCATTTGTATGACCAGGCGGTTCACGTCAGCGAAAGTTCCTTCACGCATGCGATGTGGATGCTGGGTACCGTACTGATTGTACTGGCGATTTTCATCATTCTGGCCTGGGTCGGCGTTCAGCGCATCCTGATCCATCCGCTGAAAAATATCGTCGTCACCATCCGTAAAATCGCCACCGGCGATCTGACGCACGAAATAGTGGTGAAAAGCCGTAATGAAATCGGCCAGCTTGCCGATAGTCTCAAGTACATGCAGGAAGAACTGATTCGAACTGTCTCCGGCGTGCGCCACGGTGCCGATGCGATTTACAGCGGCGCGAGCGAAATTTCTGCCGGTAACAGCGATCTCTCTTCCCGTACGGAAGAGCAGGCATCAGCACTGGAAGAAACCGCAGCCAGCATGGAGCAGTTGACCGCGACCGTGAAACAGAACGCCGAAAACGCCCGTCAGGCCAGCCAGCTGGCGCTGAGCGCATCGGAAACGGCGCTGAAGGGCGGCAAAGTGGTGGCCAACGTCGTCGATACCATGAACGACATCGCCAGCAGCTCGAAGAAAATCACTGATATTACCGGTGTGATCGACGGGATTGCCTTCCAGACCAACATTCTGGCACTGAACGCCGCGGTTGAAGCAGCGCGTGCCGGTGAGCAAGGGCGCGGTTTTGCGGTGGTGGCGGGAGAAGTTCGCAGCCTGGCACAGCGCAGCGCGCAGGCTGCCAAAGAGATTAAAGGGCTGATTGATGATTCTGTCAGCCGCATTAATACCGGCTCGGTACTGGCAGAAAGTGCCGGTGAAACCATGAATGACATGGTGAATGCGGTCACCCGCGTCACCGACATCATGGGCGAAATTACCTCGGCCTCTGACGAGCAGAGCCGCGGGATTGAGCAGGTCGCGCAGGCGATTACCGAAATGGATCGGGTGACGCAGCAGAACGCCTCACTGGTTGAAGAATCCGCGTCCGCCTCGGCGGCGCTGGAAGAGCAGGCGAGCCTGCTGACGCAATCTGTGGCGGTATTCACACTGAGTCAATCCGTCAATAACAGCGTGCGCCCGGTGACTTCGTCTTCGACGAGACTGCCTTTGTTGACCCCGAACCTGTCAGGTTCTCAGGCCGGTACAGGTGGAGCGGCACAGAGCAAGTTGTCTGAAAACTGGGAAACTTTTTAAGCCACGTACATCGCAATAATTATAAGAAATACTGTGCCGGTCAGGGCCGGCACATAAAGAGGTTATCCATGTTTAAGCACATCCGTGTGTCCACCTGCATGTTTTTACTGTTGTTAGTGTTTTTTGTGATGCAACTGGTCAACAGCGGTTTATCGCTGTACGCCGCCCACACGGATAAAACTAATTTCGAGCAGATTGCCAATACCACTGAGCAGCGGGATGCGCTCAACCAGACCTGGTCTTATCTGCTGCAAACCCGTAATACCCTGAACCGCGCGGCCACGCGTCTGGCGCTGAAACAGCCGCAGGAAAACATCACGCAGCTGATGGCAGATGCCAAAGCCAGCCTGAAAAATGCCGAAAATGCTTACGCCGCGTTTCTGGCGCTGCCCCGCAGAACCGAAAAAGCGGCTGAACTGACGGCGGTGAACAAGGCCAGCTATCAGCAGTTGCACGATATGTTGCAGTCACTGAACGACATGCTGTCCGCCGGTGATATGCAGGGCTTCCTTAACGGCCCGGCACAGAAATACCAGGATCAGTTCCAGAAAGACGTGGGGAATTACACCGCGTATGTCGGTGGCCGTTTTAACCAGGCTAAAGAGCAGACCGTGGCGTCTTACCAGAACGTGATGATCAACACCTCGGTGATTGTGGTTCTGCTGGTGCTGCTGACCGCCCTGGCGCTGGTGATCACCCGCCGTATTCTGTTCCAGCCGCTGACCGTGATGCGGGGTCATTTTGACCGCATCGGTGCGGGAGATATCTCGGCACCGATCACCGTCGAAGGCCGTTACGAAATTAAAGTGATGCTCGACAGCCTGCAACAGATGCAGCAGTCGCTGGCCAATACCGTGCGCACCGTACGTCACGGCGCAGACACCATGTTCTCCGGCCTGAAAGGCATTGCTGCGGGAAACACTGATTTATCGGCGCGTACTGAACAGCAGGCTTCCGCTCTGGAAGAAACGGCTGCCAGCATGGAGCAGCTCACCGCGACGGTGAAACAGAACGCCGAGAACGCCCGTCAGGCGACACAGCTGGCGCGCGATGCTTCAAATACCGCAGAAAAAGGCGGCGCACTGACCGGCAACGTGGTGAAAACCATGAATGACATTGCAGGCAGCTCGAAGAAAATCAGTGCCATCACCAGCGTGATTGACGGCATTGCTTTCCAGACCAACATTCTTGCGCTGAACGCCGCCGTCGAAGCCGCCCGTGCGGGCGAGCAAGGGCGCGGGTTTGCCGTGGTGGCCGGCGAGGTGCGCAGTCTGGCACAACGCAGTGCGCAGGCCGCAAAAGAGATCAAAGCGCTGATCGACGAATCCGTCAGCCGCGTCAGTCAGGGTTCTGAACTGGTGGAATCTGCCGGCAACACCATGGATGACATTGTGCGTGCCGTGACCCGCGTCACCGACATCATGGGCGAAATCGCCTCGGCGTCGGATGAGCAAAGCCGTGGCATCGAGCAGGTATCGATTGCCGTGACGCAGATGGATCAGGTGACGCAGCAAAACGCCACGCTGGTTCAGCAGGCCGCGTCTTCCACCCATGCGCTGGAAGTGGAGTCTGAGAACCTGACCCGTGCTGTCTCTGTCTTCCGTCTCTCGACGTCAGAAAGCGGGCATGCACCGCGCAACACACCGGCGTCTGGTTTTGCGCCACGTTCGCTGACGCCAACCGCGTTACTCCCTGCGACCGCGCGTGCGGGATCGGCGGATAACTGGGAAACCTTCTGACAGACCGGACGGCCATGAAGCGTCAAAAAAGGTTTAGAAATACCACCTGTTCGTTACTGGAGCTGCACCATGAATCAACCAGGCTCGCCACTGAGTGCTGATAACACTTCGATCATGGCACAGATGATCCAGCGGTTACCGCTGTCAGATATCCATTTCCGCCGGATCAGTGAGCTGATTTATCAGCGCGCAGGTATCGTGCTGGCGGATCACAAACGGGAGATGGTCTACAACCGCCTGGTACGGCGGTTGCGGCTCCTCGGGCTGAACGATTTCGGCAGTTATCTGGCGATGCTGGAAAGTGACACCAGCAGCGCGGAATGGCAGGCGTTTATTAATGCGCTGACCACTAACCTGACGGCATTTTTCCGCGAAGCGCATCACTTCCCGATCCTCGCGGAACATGCGCGTTCAAGGCCGAATAATTACAGCGTCTGGAGCACCGCCGCCTCAACGGGCGAAGAGCCGTACTCCATCGCCATGACCCTGAGCGAAGCGCTGGGGCCGCGTATGGCGAACTGCCGTATTCAGGCCAGCGACATCGATACTCAGGTGCTGGAAAAAGCCACGGCGGGCGTCTATCGCCAGGAAGAGTTGCGCACGCTCAGCCCGCAGCAGTTGCAGAAGTTCTTCCTCAAGGGCACCGGCCCGCACAGTGGTCTGGTGCGCGCCCGTCCGGAACTGACGCAAATGGTGGCCTTCCAGCAACTGAATTTACTGGCAAACCAGTGGCAGCTGAACGGACCCTTTGATGCAATTTTCTGCCGTAATGTGATGATTTATTTCGATAAAGAAACGCAGGAGAAAATTTTACGCCGATTTGTTCCGTTACTTAAGCCGGGTGGCCTGATGTTTGCCGGCCACTCCGAAAACTTCAGCCAGATCAGCCGGGAATTTTATTTGCGCGGCCAGACCGTCTATGGCCTCGCCAAGGAGAGGTAATGAATAAAATCAGAGTATTGAGCGTCGATGACTCGGCGTTAATGCGTCAGCTGATGACTGAAATCATTAACAGCCATCCCGACATGGAAATGGTGGCGACCGCGCCCGATCCGCTGGTCGCACGGGATCTGATCAAGAAATTCAACCCGGACGTGCTGACGCTGGATGTGGAAATGCCGCGCATGGACGGGCTGGATTTTCTGGAAAAACTGATGCGTCTGCGCCCGATGCCGGTGGTGATGGTGTCATCGCTGACCGGTAAAGGCTCGGAAATCACTCTGCGCGCGCTGGAACTGGGGGCGATTGATTTTGTCACCAAACCGCAGCTCGGGATCCGCGAAGGCATGCTGGCTTACAGCGAAATGATTGCTGACAAGATCCGCACCGCGTCAAAAGCGCGCCTGAACAAAAGCGTAAATCTGGAACAGCCGCGCATTCTCAGCCATACGCCGCTGCTCAGCAGTGAAAAGCTGATCGCCATTGGCTCTTCCACCGGCGGAACCGAAGCAATTCGCCACGTTCTGCAACCGCTGCCACCGACCTGTCCGGCGCTGATGATCACGCAGCACATGCCGCCAGGCTTCACGCGCTCTTTTGCCGAACGTCTGAACAAACTGTGCCAGATCACCGTAAAAGAGGCCGAAGACGGCGAGCGCGTTTTACCGGGGCATGCGTACATTGCGCCGGGCGACAGACATATGGAACTGGCACGCAGCGGGGCCAACTATCAGGTTAAGTTGAACGACGGCCCGGCGGTGAACCGCCATCGTCCGTCGGTTGACGTGTTATTTCGTTCGGTGGCGCAGTTCGCCGGACGCAATGCCGTCGGGGTGATCCTGACGGGAATGGGCAATGACGGCGCCGCCGGCATGCTGGAGATGCACCGCGCAGGGGCGTATACCCTGGCACAAAACGAAGCCAGTTGTGTGGTTTTCGGTATGCCTCGTGAGGCTATCGCCACCGGTGGCGTCAATGAAGTGGTGGATCTCAGCCAAATCAGCCAGCGCATGCTGGCACAAATATCAGCCGGTCAGGCATTACGTATTTAATTTTTCAGCCTTGCGCTGGGTAGCAAACCTTAGGAGTAGATAAAACATGGCCGATCCAAATCTGAGATTCCTGGTAGTAGACGATTTCTCTACCATGCGTCGTATTGTTCGCAACCTGCTGAAAGAGCTGGGCTTCCAGAACGTGGAAGAAGCGGAAGATGGCGTTGATGCGCTGAACAAACTGCGCGCCGGGGGTTTTGACTTCGTGGTATCTGACTGGAACATGCCAAACATGGACGGTCTGGATTTACTCAAAACCATCCGCGCGGATGCCGCACTGGCAAAACTGCCGGTACTGATGGTCACCGCCGAAGCGAAAAAAGAGAACATTGTGGCCGCCGCGCAAGCCGGTGCCAGTGGTTACGTCGTCAAGCCATTTACCGCCGCCACGCTGGAAGAAAAGCTGGGCAAAATCTTCGAAAAACTGGGCATGTAGGAGCAGTTATGGCAGAGATACCAATGCCTGCAAATGATGCAGCAACCGCGGGCGATATTATCGCCCGCATTGGGCAACTGACCCGTATGTTACGCGACAGTATGCGTGAACTTGGCCTGGATCAGGCCATTGCTCAGGCCGCGGAAGCGATCCCTGACGCGCGTGACCGTCTCGACTACGTCGTCACCATGACGGCGCAGGCCGCAGAACGCGCCCTGAACTGCGTGGAAGCGGCGCAGCCTCGTCAGAACAAACTGGAATCCGGTGCCAAAAAGCTCGACAAGCGCTGGGAGGAATGGTTTGAGAATCCAATCGAACTGTCTGACGCCCGCGAACTGGTTTCTGATACCCGCGGCTACCTGAAAGAAGTGCCTGAGCACACCGGTTTCACCAACGCACAGTTGATGGAAATCATGATGGCGCAGGATTTCCAGGATCTGACCGGTCAGGTGATCAAACGCATGATGACCGTGGTGCAGGAAATTGAAAATCAGCTGCTGATGGTGCTGATGGAAAACATTCCTGAGCAACAGGTCAGAGCGAAACGTGAAAATGACAGCCTGCTCAACGGCCCGCAGCTCGATACCAACGGTGTCGGCGTGGTGGCCTCGCAGGAACAGGTCGATGACCTGCTGGATTCATTAGGTTTCTGATGCGTCTGCCTGCCTCAAAAGAACACCTCTTTGTGCTATGCAAAGAGGTGTTTCTCTTATCCAAAATTTTTAATTATTTTCCCCCTCTGCCGCCATCTGTGGAATAACCCGCATTTATCCCCCTTGTTCCATCCATAAGACTTAGCCGCTTTTGTCATGCTATGCGTGAAATTGTGCCCGTTGTCCTTTGAGCAGCGGGTAAATGCTGACAGGAACCGCCGGTGGCTGAAGAAAGCGATCTCGAAAAAAGTGAGGCCCCCACAGCCCACAGGCTGGAAAAAGCCCGTGAAGAAGGGCAGATCCCGCGCTCGCGTGAACTGACCTCGATGCTGATGCTCGGCGGCGGATTAACGCTGTTGTGGATGTCCGGCGAATCCATGGCGCGCCAGCTTGGCGTGATGATCGCCCAGGGGCTGAATTTCGATCACAACATCATCGGCAACGACCGGGAGATGTTGCAGCAAATGGCCTCACTGCTCGGTCGAGCGGTGATGGCGTTGTTGCCGGTGATTGGCGGGCTGATCCTGATTGCGCTCGCCGCGCCCTTGTTGCTGGGCGGCCTGCTGTTCAGTGCCAAATCCTTTGAATTTAAGTTCAGCCGTATGGATCCGATTGCCGGATTCAAGCGGCTGTTTTCCGGTCAGGTGCTGGCGGAACTGCTGAAAGCGATATTGAAAGCGTCGCTGGTGGGCAGCGTCGCCGGTTTATACCTGTGGCATAAGTGGCCGGAAATGCTGCGACTGATCGCCCAGCCGACCATTCCCGCGCTCGGTGAAGCGCTGAGCATGGTGGCATTTTGCGGGCTGATGGTGGTCTTCGGGCTGACGCCGATGGTGGCGTTCGATGTGTTCTGGCAAATCTGGAGCAACCTGAAGAAACTGCGCATGAGCAAGCAGGACATCCGCGACGAACATAAAAGTCAGGAAGGTGACCCGCACGTCAAAGGGCGTATCCGCCAGCAGCAACGTGCGATGGCCCGCCGCCGGATGATGGCCGATGTGCCGAAGGCCGACGTGATTGTCACCAACCCGACGCACTACGCCGTGGCGTTGCAGTACAGCGAAGACAAAATGAGTGCGCCAAAAGTTCTGGCGAAAGGTGCGGGCAACGTGGCGCTGCGCATCAAAGAACTGGGTGCCGAACACAAAATTCCGATGCTGGAAGCGCCGCCTCTGGCACGTGCGCTTTACCGGCACAGTGATATTGGTCAGCAAATCCCGGCCGCGCTGTATGCCGCGGTCGCGGAAGTTCTGGCCTGGGTTTATCAGCTCAAACGCTGGAAGCGTGAAGGCGGACTGATCCCTAAAAAACCTCAACATTTACCGGTGCCTGACGCATTGGATTTTGCAGGAGAGAGTGATACCCATGGCTAATCTGGCCGCGATGCTGCGTTTACCCGCCAACTTTAAGTCCGGACAATGGCAGGTGCTGGCTGGCCCTATCCTGATTCTGATGATCCTGTCGATGATGGTGCTGCCGCTGCCGCCGTTCCTGCTCGACTTACTGTTTACCTTTAACATCGCGCTTTCCATCATGGTGCTGCTGGTGGCGATGTTCACCCAGCGCACGCTGGATTTTGCCGCGTTCCCGACCATTCTGCTGTTTTCCACCTTGCTGCGTTTATCGCTCAACGTGGCCTCGACCCGTGTGATCTTACTCGAAGGTCACACCGGCGGCGCGGCGGCAGGGCGGGTGATCGAAGCTTTCGGCCACTTCCTGGTGGGCGGTAACTTCGCCATCGGTATCGTTGTGTTTATCATTCTGGTGCTGATCAACTTTATGGTCATAACCAAAGGTGCCGGGCGTATCGCCGAAGTCGGCGCGCGTTTCGTGCTCGACGGCATGCCCGGCAAACAGATGGCTATCGACGCCGATCTCAACGCCGGTCTGATTGGTGAAGATGAAGCCAAACAGCGCCGCAGCGACGTCACGCAGGAAGCGGACTTCTACGGTTCTATGGACGGTGCGAGTAAATTCGTGCGCGGTGACGCCGTTGCCGGTCTGATGATCATGATCATTAACGTGGTCGGCGGCCTGCTGGTCGGCGTACTGCAACATGATATGGATTTCGGCCACGCGGCGGAAAGCTACACCCTGCTGACCATCGGTGATGGTCTGGTGGCGCAGATCCCAGCACTTGTGATCTCCACGGCGGCCGGTGTCATCGTGACCCGCGTCGGTACCAATCAGGACGTCGGCGAGCAGATGGTGACCCAGCTGTTCCGTAACCCGCGCGTTATGATGCTGAGTGCCGGCGTGCTGGGTTTACTCGGCATGGTGCCGGGCATGCCGAATCTGGTCTTCCTGCTGTTCACGACCGGCCTGTTAGCGCTGGCCTGGTGGATCCGTGGTCAGGAGCAAAAAGCCCCGGTGGTAAAAGAAGCCGCGCCGGTCGAAGGTGAAAACAAACAGCTGGTGGAAGCGAGCTGGCAGGACGTTCAGCTGGAAGATCCGCTGGGCATGGAAGTCGGTTACCGTCTGATACCGATGGTGGACTTCGCGCAAAATGGCGAACTGCTGGGGCGTATCCGCAGTATTCGTAAGAAATTCGCGCAGGAAATGGGCTATCTGCCGCCGGTTGTTCACATCCGCGATAACCTCGAATTACCGCCTGCGGGCTACCGCATTTTAATGAAAGGCGTCGAAATTGGCACCGGCACTGCCCATCCTGGCCGCTGGATGGCAATCAATCCGGGCAGTGCCATTGGCGAATTGCCGGGTGAAGCGACCGTTGATCCGGCCTTCGGGCTCTCGGCAGTGTGGATTGAACCGGCGATGCGTGAACAGGCGCAGATTCAGGGCTTTACGGTGGTGGAAGCCAGCACCGTGGTCGCCACGCACCTCAATCACCTGATCAGTCTGCATGCCAGAGAGCTGTTTGGCCGCCAGGAAACGCAGGAACTGATGGACAGGGTCAGCAAAGAGATGCCGAAGCTGACCGAAGATTTTATTCCGGGCGTCATCTCGCTGACCAACATGCACAAAGTGCTGCAAAACCTGCTGTCCGAGCGCGTCTCGATCCGCGATATGCGCACCATTATTGAAACCCTGGCGGAATACGCACCGACCCAGCCCGATCCAAATGAGCTCACTTCGGTGGTGCGCGTGGCGCTGGGCAGGGCGATCACCCAGCAGTGGTTCCCTGGCACCGGTGAAGTGCAGGTTATCGGGCTGGATACCGCGCTGGAGCGTCTGCTGTTGCAGGCCTTGCAGAGCGGCGGCGGGCTGGAGCCGGGTCTGGCTGACCGTCTGCTGACGCAGTCTGAAGCGGCGTTGCAGCGTCAGGATATGCTCGGTGCGCCGCCGGTTCTGCTGGTGAACCACGCGCTGCGTCCGTTGCTTTCGCGCTTCCTGCGCCGTTCCCTGCCGCAGATTGTGGTGATGTCGAATCTGGAAATGAGCGACAGCCGCCAGATCCGCATGACCGCGACTATCGGCGGTGAATAAGAACATGCACAAGCTGTTGCGCGTGGCGATGGGGTCACTGATGCTGATCAGCGCGCCGGTGCTGGCGACGTCCGGCTCCTGGTCGGACACCCAGCGCGGCGTGACGTTGCAAAACCGGGGCGTGATGGCCTCGTCTGCACCGCTCGCGGCACCGCAGAGTTCCCCTTTGCAGCAGCGGGCGTCGGCGACCATCACCACGGTCAGCTGGAATTACCGGCTGACAGGGCCGCGTCCGGCGGGGCTTCAGGTGTCGTTATGCAATACGACCAACCGCTGCGTGGCGCTCGATGCAGACAGCGGTCAGACCCGATCTTTTTACGGTCAGGCGGCCATTTCGCCCATGAGGCTGGTGTACTTCGTACCCGGTAAAGGGGCGATGAATCCGCCGTTACGCGTGCTCAGTAATCAGGTTATTGTGAATTATCAGTAGGTTTGTCCATCAGCCCCTGCGCTGTTTCTCCTTTCCCCATGGCCCGCAAAAAACGCTGCTGGGCCACCAGAATATCTTTCAGTGAAACACAGTGGTACGTCACGCCGTGACGCTGCGTCACCTGCGCAATGATCGCCGACAGCGCCGGATAATGGCGGTGGTTCCAGGCAGGAAAAATGTGGTGCGTCAGATGGCGGTTCAGCTCACCCAGCCAGTAAGAGAGCCAGCGCGGATAAGGCACCCAGTCGATGGTGGTGGCAAACACGTGGCGATAACGGCCATGCTTAAAACGCCCGTCTTCCGGCACCTGATAAAACGTGCCCATCGCCCAGTGCGACCCTAATATCAGCACCACAAAAATCAGCGAAGAGAGCATCTGCCCGCCTAAATAGCACCACAGCAGAATGCCGCCGCCCATGCCCTGCTGATGTAAAACCCAATACGGCAGCGCCAGCGCCAGCAGCAGATGCAACATTTTTGCGGTGAGGAACACGGCCCAGCCGCGGATGCCCTGATGGCGCATTTTAGGCTGCACGCGGGTTTTGCCCGCGCGGTCGATCCAGTCGAAAAACCAGATGATGCAGGGGAAGGTCAGTGCCGCGACAAACGGCCAGTAATAATGCTGCATCTGCATAAAGCCTTTGATGCGCTGGAACGGGGTCTGACGCAGCACGCCGTTTTCCTCAATATCCAGATCATAGCCCTGCACGTTCAGGTGGGCGTGGTGGCATTCCACATGCCGCACCCGCCAGCAATCGGCATCCAGCCCGAGCGGAATACAAATCACCAGGTTCAGCGCACGGTTCGCCCATGCCTGGCGGAAAAACGCATTGTGCGAGGCGTCGTGTACCGCATTGATCGCCAGTAACATTGCCGTAAAAATAAACGCGAAATAACCACAGGCAAATATAAGCCGGTTATCACTGAGCAGCGCCGTGGTGTAAAACAGCGCGCACAGGGCAAGCAGGCACAGTAATTTGGCGATCATCCGCCCGTCGGCAAAGCGATGATCCTGATGCTGCAACAGATACTGGTTCGCGGCTTTGGTCAGGTCGCGGTGAAGCGCCAGATCCTCACGCTGCTGATACCCTGGCGCCGTCATGGCTGGCTCCAGGGGTTGCCGCCTTCAGCCGTGCGCGGATCGTCACCGTTGCCCATTGCGCGCAAAAACGTCTGCTGTTCGCGCATCAGCTGCCGGTAACTCAGACAGCGATACGGCATCCCGTGTTCTGCGGCCAGTCCGGCAATGATTTTCGCCAGTGCCGGGTAGTGCCGGTGATGCCAGCCGGGAAAAAGATGGTGGGTCAGATGCAGATTGAGCATGCCAAACCATTTCTCCAGCCACAGCGGCGTCGGGTGCCAGTCGCAGGCGGTGGCAAAATTGTGTTTATACCAGCCCTGCGGCATTTTGCCCTGCGAGGGCGCGTCATAGAATTCCGCCTGCGCCCAGTGGGTGCCGAGCAGCAGAAACACCACGAACGTCGATGCGATCATCTGGCTTATCAGGTAACTGGCTATCACCACGCCCGCGTTGATGTGGTGGGCATGCGCGATGAACAACGGGATCACCAGCACCAGCAGTAAATGCAGCAGCTTAAAACCGGTGAAAATAGCCCAGCCGCGTTTGCCGGGCAGCGCGCCGGTCAGTTTCAGCGGTGTCTTGCCCAGTCTGTCTGACCAGTCAAAAATCCACGCAATATAGGGCAGGGACAGCGCGGCGATCAGCGGCCAGTAAAGATGCTGATAGCGCATGTGCGGGCGATGTTTCTGATACGGACTTTGGCGGAAGATGCCATTTTCCTGGGTGTCCAGATCGTAATGCTCAACGTTGGCATAGCGGTGATGAAACCCGACGTGGCGGATGCGCCAGTAATCAGGGTCGACACCCAGCGGCAGCGTCACCAGACGGCTGATGATCCGGTTGGCGCGCGTGCTGCGTAAGAAAACGTTGTGCGACGCGTCGTGATTGACGTTGACGTTCAGCAACATGCCCGCCAGCACAAACAGCAGGTAGCCGCCGAAAAATCCCCAGCCGTTGTACTGGGTCAGGCAAATCGCATAACCCGCCACGCACAGCAAGGT
Organism: Rahnella rivi; assembly: GCF_019049655.1. Classification (GTDB taxonomy): domain Bacteria; phylum Pseudomonadota; class Gammaproteobacteria; order Enterobacterales; family Enterobacteriaceae; genus Rahnella; species Rahnella rivi. The sequence continues at coordinate 79,043 of NZ_JAFMOX010000059.1, read as the reverse complement.
CAGCGCCACGGCTTTCAGCAAACTGACGCCATCGGCGTAGCGGTGGTCGCCCCGCGCCTGCAAATACGCCAGCGCCTGCTGGTTCAGGGCGCGGTGAAACGCCTGTTCGCCATCGGGCATAAATAGCGGCAGATCCGGTAATTTATTCACAGGCGGCCACCTCAGTCTGACGTCGGCCCACGCCCAGCGCCAGACTGACGCCGTGCAGGCTGATTAACGGCATCAGCCAGATCCAGAACCTGTCATGCCAGCCCAGACCGAGGAGGAAAATCAGCGGGAGAGCGACGGTGATCAGCAGCCACGCGATGACGCCCCCTTTACGGCCTTCGGCAATTGCGCCCAGCGCCAGCGTACCGGCCATCAGCAACAGGAAAAGCGTGACCTGCGCCAGCGTGGTGCCCTGATAGCCGTAACCGTATTGCCAGACATAGCCAATCACCAGTGAGAACAGCAACAGCGCACCGGTAAGCAGGCTGGCCGTGGTACAGCGGAACTGCGGCGGTTTATGACGATAGCGCAGGGGCAGTTTCAGATACTGAAAGAACGGCTGATTGCTCGCCCAGAACGGATTTTGTGGGTGCGGCTGTTTACCTGAACCGTAGGTAAATTCGCCCTCCGGCAAACCCGGCCAGTAGGTGCCGAACATTTTGTCCCAGAAAATGAACGTGCCGCCGCAGTTTTTATCCGCGTAGAAACGGTCATTGACGTGATGCACGCGGTGATGGGAAGGCGTGACGAAAATTTTCTCGAGGAACCCGAGATTGGGCGTCAGCGCGTTGTGATTAAACAGCTGCACGCTGTAGTGCAGCAGCGACACGGCGATAAACACCGACAGCGGCACACCGGCAATCGCCAGCAGCATAAAGAACGGGATCGAGGTCAGCGACGAATACCAGGAATTACGCACGCCGAGCGACAGATTGAAGTGCTCCCCCTGATGATGCACCACGTGCACCGCCCACAGCGGGCCGAATTTATGATGCAACCGGTGCAGCCAGTAGAAACCGAAATCCCATGCCAGCAACGCGAAAAGCCACATCAGCGGCGCAGGCCAGCCGCTGACCCAGTTCAGGCTGAAATGCGTGACAACCAGCCCGTAACAGAAAATCTCCAGCCCGCGAAACAGCCATAACATCACATGACCGGAGTTGAGGTTAAACATCACATCGCGCCAGTTAACCGGCTCTTTGCGCAAATACTGCAACAGGCAGGCTTCGCCTAACACCACCACCAGCATAAAGATGATCGGAATAATTAAATCAACCATGAGCACTTTCCTTGTGACCAGACGGCGTAATCAACATGAACCGCCACAGCAGCGCGCCGACGCCAAGTGCCAGACCGGCACCGCTTAGCAGATCGACAAACAGATGGCGACGTAACTGTAAAATTGAGAATCCGATAGCCAGGCACCACAGCATATACAGGCCGGTTTTCCAGAGATGGCGGCTGCTCAGCGCCCAGACAGAGAGCACGGTCAGCGCCATGTGCAGCGAGGGCAGGCAGTTCTGGCGCGAGTCAACGGCGGCTAACGCCGAGAGCATCCGCGCACTGAGTGAGTCTTCTGGGAATGCGGGGTACACCATGGTGGTCGGCCAGAGGAGATAAACCATCCCCGAGAGCAGCGCCGTGAGCATCATCGCATTACGCAACCAGCGTAGCCGGTGTGCCGGGCAGGTCAGGTAAGCCAGCGGGATGATGATGAAAAACGACAGATACAGCCAGATGCCGCCGGGGCTGAACGGGATCATCCGGTCAATCACCGAGGGCTTCAGCACGGTGCCCGCGGTCTGAAAGGTATCCGTCAGATGATAAACCACGCCGACTGCGCCCCAGCCCAGCAACATCTGCCATAAACGATTAACCATGAACGGTGTCCTTTAAGCGGGTGATCCGACGTTTTTTAAGCATGAAGTTGGCGGGAATGTTTCCCGCCCTCAGCGTCCACTGTAACTGAGAAAGGTCCACGCCCTGTACAGCGAAATGCTGCTCCAGCCGGGTTTTACACAGGGTCAGTTCGCTTTCGCTGCATTCGGCTTCCAGCAACAACGCGACGTCATTTTGCTGCGTCAGCCGGTAGTCTGCCGTCAGCGGCAGGGCGTTGGCGATCACCCGGTTGCAGGCATCAGCAAACATCACCTGCGGCTGCCTGTCTTTGCCCGGCAATGCCAGCCAGTCGTCGCAGCGGCCTTCGATGCGCTCGATGGACAGGGTCACGCGCCCGCAGCCGCACGGCTGCTCACTTTTCACCAGCACATCGTCCAGCCGGTAACGCACAATCGGCTGGGTATGGCGGGTGAAATCGGTAATCACCGGCACGAAGCGGCGGTCGTCTATCCACTCCGGTTCCACGTGAATAAACTCTTCATTAAGGTGCAGCGTTCCCCGCTCGCAGGTGGCGGCGAGAAAACCTTCGGTTGCCTGATAGACTTCACCCACCTGCGGGAAAACCTGCTCCAGCAGTTGACGATCCTGAGCGGTCAGCACTTCGGCAACGGAAATGACTTTGCTGACGTTGAGCGTCAGTTCGCGGTTCTGCACCGCCAGCGCCAGCTGCCGCAGTACCTGTGCCGGTGCGACAATAATGGTCGGCGCGACATTTTCCAGCCGCAGCAATTGCGGGTGAAAAGGCGCGAACAGATCGAAAAACTCAAGGGTCAGCCAGCGGTTATTCACGCTGTGGTAGAGGTTATTGTCTGCCCGCAAAAACATCGCGACGCGCTCACCGCGGCGTAACCCTTGCGGCAGCATTTTTGCCAGCATTCCGCCCGCCCAGACCTGCTGCTCATGCGGGCTGACGACGAAAATCCCGCGCTGACCGGAGGTGCCAGACGAGAGCCCGACGCTGAACCCCTCAATTTGCGGCGTGAAATGGCGGTCGCGTTCCGCACGCTGCGCACAGGCCAGCAGCGCCTCTTTCTTCAGACCGGCCGTGTTCATCTGATCGAAATTCGCCATCATCAGGGCCTTATCCATCAGCGGCCACTGATTTTGCGGCAGGGTCGCGCAGGCCTTAAACCACGGGCTCTTTGCCAGCGTTTTGCGGGCAAACTGACGCAGTTTTTTCTGTTGCCACGCCAGCAACGCTTCGCGGTTGTCAAATACCAGGCGGCGGGTGCGCAGGTAGTGCCACAGGGTTTTCAGCGGGATCATAAATCCCCCTCGTGGCACAAGTGGATCTTTACATTGCCGCTCAGATAAAGCCGGTTCAGGCGGCGCAGCGTTTCGTAATACGCGGCGCTGTTGTCCATCACCAGATGCGCCATACGCGACGGCCCGCGCAGGCTTTCGTAACTTTTCGGCGACCAGGCTGCGTCGCTGGCGAGCAACTCCCAGCCGGAATCAGTGAGAACAAATGCGCCGATATGTCCGGCAGCATGTCCCGGCAGCGGCACCAGAATAATTTCATTGTCGCTGCCAGGCAGGCTGTATCCGCCCTCAAAGGGGGCGAGTGCGGCGGGCAGGGGCGTTTCCTCCATGGCTTCCATCCATTGCAGCCCGGTTTCGAAATCGTCCGGGATAAGCCCCGGAACGAACGCGTTTTTCAGGGCGGCCAGGCCACGAAGTTTACGGGTGCGGATCCAGCCGTCCATGCTGCTGATGGCAGGCACGCCGCTGAAATCCCGCAGCCCGGCGATATGGTCACCGTGAAAATGCGAAATGATAAGGGTCGTGATATCGGCGGGAGAAATTCCCCGATCCGCCAGCTGACGGAACAGCGCATCCCGTGAGTCGAAATGCACCGGCGTGGTCGCCCGGTACAGGCGGTAAATGCCTTTGGACGTGTAATGTTCAAAATGGTCGGCGTAGCCGGTATCCCACAGCCAGCGCTTGCCCTGCGCCTCTAACAGCCATGCCCGCGCGGGGAATTTACACACCCGCCAGCCCGCGCCTTTGAGGGCCATACATCCGGGGTGCAGGCAATAGCCCACGTCAAAAGCGGTGAGATTAGCCAAGGTGCACTCCTTTATTTTCCCGCATCGCCTGCGCCGTCAGCCCGATGGCCTGTTGCATGGAATACACCGGCCGGTAGTGCAGCTCGCTAATCGCACGGGCCTGGCTCAGCGTCATATCAAAATTCACTGCGCCGACGCTGTAGCGGGTCAGCAGCGGTTCACGCCCGCGCGCCTGAGCCAGCAGCTCCATGCCGCTCGCCACGCCATAAAGCAGCCGGTAAGGCACAGGCCGGAGGGTGAAACGGATCCCGAGCTGTTCATTCAACAACTGATGCAACATGTCACCCAGGCGCTCAGGTTGCTGATTGGTAATGTTATAGACCGCCGCCGGGGGAAGATGTGGCTGAGCAGTGGCCTGCCACATGGCTTCGACGACGTTGAGCGAAAAAGTCAGGTCCAGCAGCGTTTCACCGCCGCGCGGCAAGCGCAGCACGCCTTTATTCAGGCGGATTTGCTCAAGAATGCGCGGAACGATCACCCGGTCATGTGCGCCGAACAATCCGCGCGGGCGAAGCACGGTAAAACGTGTTGCCGGAAATTGCTGCTGGCGCTGCGTGATGCAACCCTCCGCCAGAAATTTGCTGCGGGCGTAATGGTTAGCGAAGCGTTTCGCGCGATAACTTTCATCGATATCGGCGTGGTGCCGGAAATCAAAATAGATGGCGGGCGTGGAAATATGCACGAACCGCGGCACACCGGCCTGCCCGGCGGCCAGCGCCAGCCTGTCGGTGAGATCCATGTTGGTGCGCATAAAGTCAGACGCTTTGCCCCAAGGCGACGATTTAGCCGCACAGTGCCAGACGGCGTCACAGCCCTGCACCAGCGAGGTCAGCTGCGCCGGAGTCACAGAGTCGAGATCGACAAAGCGGAAATCCGCCCCTGCGTCGGTGAGCATTTTCCCGACCACAAGATCACGGCCCGCCGCCACCGCCTGATGCCCGGCAGCCAGTAACCACTCCGTGGCATTGCGCCCGAGCCCGCTGGTGGAGCCTGTCACTAAAATTTTCATGGGATCAGCACCATGCCGCCGAGCGTCAGACCGGCCGCGGTGCCCACCAGCGCCACCGGTTTTCCCGGCGAAAAGCGATCGTGGGTGAGGGCATAATGCAGCGCGGTCGGGATAGACGCCGACACCTGATTGCCGTGGTGACGGTAGATATCAATCAGCACGTCTGCCGGAATGTTCAGCCGGCGGCGCATGTGTTCGAGTGAAACATGGCTGGCCTGATGCGGCACCACGGCCGCCAGATCGCCCTGCGCGCACTGCGCGGCAGACAATAACCGCGCCCAATACTCTTCGATCAGTGCAGCGGCGAGGCGGAACAGGCGCTTGCCGTCCATATGAAATAAAAAGTCACTGTCGGCGATCCCCGCACGGGGATTGCGTCGGGTACCGCCTGCGCGGATATGGCACAGATCCACACCGGCCGGATAGGTTTCCATCAGGCAGGAGAGAATGCCGCTGCGACCATCGCCCCGTTCGACAATGGCGCAGGCTGCGCCGTCGCCCAGAATAATCGACGATTCTTCATGTGCCCAGTTGATGCCCCGCGACGCCAGTTCCGCACTGACAATCGCTATCCGCTGGTAAGCACCGGTATTGAGCAAACCGGCGGCGACCTGCAACGCTGAAATGAAGCTGACGCAGCTGGCGTTGACATCAAAGGTGCTGATGCCTTCACGCAACGGCGAGGCTTTCAAGACGTGCGCCGCGCTGTAAGGCAGCGCCTGCACCGGGATCGCGGAAGCGAAAATCAGCAAATCGACGGAGTGTGCCGCAATATTTCCGCGCTCAAGCGCATCAGTGATGGCGGCCACCGCAAGCTGAACCTGCGAGGCGCGGTCATCGCCGTGGAAACGGTATTCCACGCCTGAACGCTGTTGCACATACCCTGCGGATTTCCCGAGCCGGACATCCAGTTCAGCCGATGTCACTTTATGCGCCGGGAGTGCCGCACCCGAGGAAATGATTTTAAGCGGCACCAGCGATGGCGCTGCAGGTAAATTCCTTAAAGAATCCACATATATCCTTATGTATTTTCGATTATTTTTAGCCGGTGGTGAGTGCAAATAACCCCGGAAGGATGTGGCGGATATATTACCTGTTTTGCCCCTTTTGGGGTACATAAGCACACACGATTTAAGGGCCGCAAGTCAGTCAACGCTTCTCGCTGCAACGGACTGCAAACCCTAAAAACTCTCTGGAAGCAGTATCCCATTCTCGTTAATTGCCTGTTTATTCTGCAGGGATATCCCGTTAACGTCTGGTCGCGGCGGTAAAACCCGCCACCGTTGCCACTGTCGGGCTTGCCGGAGGAGACGTAAAGCGTCCTGCTCCCGCCTGAGTTCCTCTTAATAGTGTAGGAACTAAAAGGGCAACGTGTGCCGCAAACGGAGTTTCGACGTGCAGTGTGGTTCGCTTTACCACTTTCAGGAGAGAGCTGTATGAAAAAGGACTGGCATCAGGCAGACATCATCGCTGCGATTAAAAAGACGGGCACAACCATGTCCGCCGTTTCCCGCCACGCCGGGCTGAGTTCCACCACGCTGTCGAATGCTTTGACGCGCAGGTGGCCCAAAGGCGAAAGATTGATTGCGGAAGCCATCGGCGTCAAAGCCGAAATCATCTGGCCGAGCCGTTACAGTTAAAGGAAATGCGGCTGACGGCACAAACCGACATATCCCTGGTCTGGTTCTGTGGGGGCTGAGGGGAGGACGAGGGTTCGATTCAGAAAAGGTGCTGAGCAAGACGGCGTTTCAACCGCCCGTCTTTCAGGCTTTTTCCTGTTCAACGGGGGCCGGGCCTCGGAATGCCCGGCGCCATTCACTTGGGCTGATGCCGAATCTGGCCTTGAAACTCTGGCGGAAGGAGACAGGCGACTGAAAACCGGTCATGTCGGCCACGCTTTCAATACTGCTGTTCGTGGTTTCGAGCAGCTCCTGGCTTCTCTGAAGGCGCTCGGCGTTCAGCCATTCTCCCAGCGTGGTGCCGGTTGCTTTGAGAAAATGACGGGTCAGCGTCCGCCTGCTCATGCTGACAAAGCTTGCCAGTGAATCGAGATCATGAGGCTTGTTCAGATTGCGCCGCAGGTACTCTATCAGCTCGTTCATTTTGCCGTCCCGCGTAGAAACCGGGACCGGACGTTCAATAAACTGCGCCTGACCGCCTTCGCGATAGGGAGGAACAACCATTCTTCGTGCCACCCGGTTAGCCACCGCGGAACCATAATGTTCACGGATAATGTTCAGGCAGCAGTCAATACCGGCGGCGGTTCCGGCGGAGGTAATAAGACGATCATCCGTGGTGTACAGCGAGTTGCAGTCCAGATGAACGGCAGGGAAACGCCCGATGAAATCCTGTTCATACTCCCAGTGCGTGGCGGCACGGTGTTTATCAAGCAGGCCGGAATAAGCCAGTACGTAAGCGCCAAGACACAGCCCGACCACTTCAGCGCCGCGCTGCCATGCCTTTATCAGGGCATCGAGCAATGCCTGAGAAGGACGTTCTTCCGGGTGACGCCAGAAAGGCACGATAACAATGTCTGCCACGTCCAATAGCTCAAGGCCATGTTTTACATTCATGGACAGGCCAATATCAGACAGGACAATGCCCGGTTGTTCAGCACAAATTTCGAGGCAGAAAAGATCCGGCTGCGGCATAGACTGCCCGAAGATAATGCAGGGCACTGAAAAGTGAAACGGGCTGAATCCGGCCGTGGCAATCACGGCAACTGTCAGTGCAGACATAGCGTTAACCTTTGCGTAAATGAAAACCACCGGATGACCGGTGGCGAAAATGCTGATATTGGCTGACCAAAGGATAACAGCTGAACGGTCGCCATGGCGTTTTTCCCCTCAGTCAGGCGCAATGATCTGTCAGAAAACCAGTGTGTCACCGTCAGCAGGAATAAGAACCTTGTCCCCAATATTGTGCTCCAGGGAGAACGCTCTCAGCTCTGCACGGGTCAGAAGACAATGGTTAATCGATTCCATGTGAGACGCGACGATGGTCGCCGTCGGCAGCATGTTAAGCGTGCGCAGCGCATCCTCTTTGCCCATGATAATCGGGCCGTATAGATCGTTAACCGCATAGCCGATGTTGAGCACCACAATCTCCGGCCTGAAGCGTTGCAGGCTTTTGGCATAAGGTTTTACCCAGACGGTATCCCCTGCGATATAAAGCGTTTTCTCTTTGTGGTGGGTGAAGACCAACCCGCACGCATCCCCCAGAAACTCACCCCATTGAGCATCAGCGTACAGTTCATTCCTGCCGTGCTGACCGTCAGTTTTATAAATCGTCAGGCCATCAACGAAATGATTTTCATCATTCAGAACACGGATGTTAAGAAAGCCCTGAGAACGGACCAGCGCCGCGTCGCGCTCATCCTGCGTGTAAATAAGCATGTCATTTGGAACCGCTTGCTGGGCCGCTTCATCCCAATGGTCGGTATGGGTATGGGTCAGGATAACGGCATCAACGGCCAGCAAATCCTCCACGGCCACGGGCAAAGACACCATAGGATTACGCAGGTGAGGGCGCGCATTCCCCGCAAAACCCTCCCAGGCTTCTTTTTCTGCCAGCATCGGGTCGATAAGGAATTTTTTACCGGCATATTCCAGTACCAGAGTGGCGTTGCGGATTTGCGTTAATTTCATTGATTGCTCCTGTGATTCATCTGACGTTGAGGCTGAGCCACCGTCGTTGCGGGGCTTCGGAGGGATTTACTATAAGAGGAGGGAGGGGCTGGCTGTGACATGCCCACAGGTCATTCGTCGATGAAATCAGGTCAATCGTTAGGGGAAATGTGTTACCGGCAGAATGCCGCAGCCAGAGGGCCGGTTTAAACGTCATCAGGGGGCGGTGTTGTTGCGTTGCGCTTTTCGCGTGCTATCAATGTCTGGCAGGGAGTGTGGTGAAGTGAAAGGCGGGGTGAGTGTTGAGGGGAAAGTGTTCCCCCCGACTCTGTTTCGGTCTACACGGAGATCTTACGGACACTTTGTCCTGTCACCGTTTCCAAACCGTTTGCACCGTAGAATTTCTGCGACTGGCTGGCGTTGAGGATCGCCAGAGCTTCGGTGTTGTAGTCGATCTGTTTACCCAGCAATAATCCATTGTGCCGGTTGATCTGACTCAGATTGGTGGTCATCTGCACCACCTGCTTCCACATTGCAGCGATTTCTGGCTGACGTGAGTAGGGGGCGGATTGTTTCAGGCGTTCGTCGTGCTGACGACGTTGTTTATCAAGATAGTCTACCGTGGCCAGTAATGAGCTTTTCTGCTCGGTAATGTGTTGCAGGGCCGCTCCGTTAACGCGGCCTGAGCACAGTATCGTTTGTTCGTGATTAATCACTTGATCCAGCGCCTGCAACGTTTCAACCAGGGTAGTCATGGTCTTGATAAAGTTCTTCATCGGGCCTAATTACCTTTCAACTTAAAAATCTTTGAGATAATCCTGTGTATCTTGCAACAGCGCATCGGCAATTTTGCCTGTGTCCATTGTCAGTTTACCATCACGGATCGCCTGCTTAAGCTCGTCTACACGGGCTGAATTGATATCTTGCGCGCTTGACTGCGTCAGCGAGGTTTGTGCTTCGCTGAGGGTCACTGCGGTACCGCTGGTTTTGGTGCCTGAAACGGTTTCTTCTTTACGCGTATTCTGCACGGCGTTTTCAGAAGGGTCGCGTTGCTGGATCGGGCTGAGAGGCGAAACGCCTTGAGTACGATCAATAGCCATAATTTTTTCTCCGGTAATTGCCTGTTCTGCCACGTTTATTCACTTCACAGGCCGATGAGGCAGGCTTGTGTGTAACACGAGGCGGTCAGGGCAACAGTAGGGTCTCACCCTAAAAATGCCGTCGTGTGACGACTCTGATACGTGTGTTATCGACATGTGGCGCAATAACTTTAACCTTATTGCCGAAAAAGTGACAATTTATCACTAAATCTCCACGGTGACAGACCCGTCTGAACCCACAGTACCATTGACGATCACGCCTGACGGCATTCTGATCCGGACTGATTCATTCGCTGCGGCATTGTTCATCGCTTTACCGGCGCTGGATACGTTAAACCCGCTGCCCGTTGCCTGAACCTGTACCTCCTGCCCGGCGTGCACCATCCACGGACGGCGCAGCATCGAGAGCGTCAGCGGCTGGCCGATGTTGATGTTACGCAGGGTTACGCCGTTCAGCGCCAGTTTGCTGTCTAAAACTGCTTTCGGCGGCAGAAGATCCAGTCGTCCGGTCTTTTGCTGCATATCTGCTTCTGCCAGGTGCGCGCCGGCAGGCACGTTTTTGGCCGCCACCCAATAGGTTCCGCTCACCTGCACTTTGGTCTGTACGTAGCTTTTTTTGCCGTTGCAGTTCACCGCCACCGACACATTGCCCCAGGTGCGGCTGTTCGGCGAAAGCATAAACTGCGGCGCGAGGCACTGCGGCTGCCGCGCGGCGGGCGTTGTCACCACCACCGTCACCTGCATTCCGCTTTCACTGTATTGCTGGCGGAAAAACTGCTGGATTTGCGACGTCAGCAAGGTGTCGCTGTTGGCTGAAACAGGCGCGCTTCTCACCGGTGCCGTCTGGGCAATGCTCATTTCACCGGACAGTGCCCCGAGAAGGATGCAACCCAGCGTGATACCCGTATGACGCAATGTCAGCCTGTTCATTCGCGATTCATCCTGATGGCAAAAAGTCTACTGGCGACAAGTCTACCCGCACTTTTCAATTCCTAAAGGGACAAATAGCGCCCGATTTTATGCTTATTCAGACGATAGGTTATTGACACCCGCAATTATGCTGTCCGCTCCAAAATCTCATTTGCGGAGGGCGCATGCTCGACAAATTGAACGCCGCACTACAGTTCCAACAGGAAGCGCTCAACCTGCGCGCCCAGCGGCAAGAAATACTTTCAGCCAATATCGCCAACGCCGATACCCCAGGTTATCAGGCGCGCGATATCGATTTCGCCAGTCAGTTACAGAAAGTGATGGAGCAGGGCCGCGCCAGTGGCAGCGGTATGTCTTTGTCACTGACCTCTGACCGCCACATTCCGGCATCGAACGTCCAGGCAGCCGATATGGATTTGATGTACCGGATCCCGGATCAACCTTCAGCGGACGGTAACACAGTCGATATGGACCGTGAACGTACCAACTTCGCCGATAACAGCGTGCGCTATCAGACCGATTTGACCGTCCTCGGCGGACAGGTCAAAGGAATGATGTCGGTGCTGCAAGGATAATTGCTCATGTCGATGCTTGGTATTTTTGATATCGCCGGTTCTGCGCTGGCTGCGCAGTCTCAGCGTCTGAACGTCAGCGCCAGTAACATGGCCAACGCCGACAGTGTCACCGGCCCTGATGGTCAGCCTTACAAGGCAAAACAGGTGGTCTTTCAGGTGGATGCTGCACCTGGACAGGAAACCGGTGGGGTGAAAGTGGCGCAGATCGTTGATGATCCTGCGCCGATGCGCATGGTGTACGAGCCGGGTAATCCGATGGCGGATGCCAAGGGTTACGTGCAGATGCCAAACGTAGATGTGGTCAGCGAAATGGTCAACACCATCTCCGCTTCCCGCAGTTATCAGGCCAACGTCGAGGTGCTCAATACCACCAAGTCGTTGATGATGAAAACTCTGACTCTGGGTCAATAGCGGAGCGCACCATGGCAATTACCACGTCGATTAACGACACCACGGATAACACCATCGCGGCTACCGCTGCGACGTCCACCACGGGAAGCTCGGCTGACGACCTCTCCAGCAGTTTTCTGACCCTGTTAGTGGCTCAGCTGAAAAACCAGGATCCTACCAATCCGATGGATAACAGCCAGCTGACCACCCAGTTAGCGCAAATCAGCACCGTGAGCGGCATTGAAAAACTGAACACGACGCTGGGCAGCATTTCCGGGCAAATCACCAACGGCACCTCAGTTCAGGCAAGTTCGCTGATCGGCCACGGAGTGATGGTTTCCGGCAGCACTATTTTGGTCGGCAGCGACACAGACGGCACCGTCAGCACCACGCCATTTGGCCTGGAGCTGGAAAGCGCATCAGACAACGTGACCGCTACCATCACCGATTCTACGGGCAAAGCCGTGAAGACCATCAGCCTGGGTTCCCAGACTGCCGGTGTCCACAGCTACACCTGGGATGGCACGCAGGACGACGGCACCAAAGCCCCGAACGGCAGCTATTCCTTCAGCATCAATGCGCTGAATAACAATCAGCAAATGGTGGCAACACCGCTGAACTATGCACTGGTCAACGGCGTGATCAACAGCAAGACCGGCACCTCGCTGGATCTCGGTGTACGCGGAACGACGACAGTCGATCAGGTAAGACAGATTTTGTAATCGTTTTGCTCCTCCCTCTGCAAAGGGGGAGGCGGGGAGTGTGTATTACGGGTCGCGCCTGCGCAGCCGTGATATCGCCCCCCAACCCTCACCGTTGCCGGAGAGGGAGCCAAAGACGCCTCTTCGCAGGGGAGGAGCTAAAGATGCATAAACACTACACAGTAAACTGGAGCTAACATGAGCTTTTCACAAGCAGTCAGCGGCCTGAGCGCAGCATCGTCCAACCTGGACGTGATCGGTAACAACATCGCCAACTCCGCGACCGTGGGTTTCAAAACCGCGACCGCTTCTTTTGCCGATATGTTCGCCGGTTCACAAACGGGGATGGGCGTTAAAGTCGCCGCAGTCACACAGAATTTCAATGACGGTACCACCACCACAACGTCCCGTGGTCTGGACGTTGCACTGAGCGGAAACGGGTTCTTCCGTCTGGCCGACAGCAGCGGCACCGTGTATTACTCGCGTAACGGCCAGCTGTCTCTCGACGCTAACCGTAATCTGGTGAACATGCAGGGTCTGAGCGTGACCGGTTATCCGGCCACCGGCACACCGCCGACTATCGCGGCCGGTGCGCAACCTGTTGCCCTGAGCGTGCCAACCACCATGATGAGCGCCAAATCGACTGTGGGTGGCACGATGGTCGCCAACCTGAACTCAACGGATACCGCGCCGAAAACCGCCACATTCAACAGCAGCGATGACACCAGCTACAACTACGTCAACAGCATCACGACGTATGACTCACTGGGTAACGCGCACGATAATAACGTCTACTTCGTGAAGTCGGCCACCCTGGCGAACAGCTGGGATGTCTACTCGCAGGACGGCAGCGTGGCCGGTTCAACCGCCGCCAAAATCGGCTCTCTGAACTTCACCACCAGCGGCGCACTGACCAGCACCAGCTCCGCCACTGGCGCTGCGCAAACCGGTCTGACCCTGACCTTACCGATGAATACCGCCACCAACGGCGCGGTCCCCGGGCAGACCGTTGCACTGGACTTCACCGGCAGTATCCAGCAGAGCACCGGCAGCAACAGCATCGGTTCCCTGACGCAGGATGGTTATGCCGCAGGCCAGATGACCGGTTACACCATCAATAACGACGGCACCATCACCGGCACTTACTCCAACCAGAAAACGCAGTTACTCGGCCAGATCGTGCTGAGCTCCTTCTCTAACCCGGAAGGTCTGAAATCTGAAGGCGATAACGTCTGGACTGCCACCTCCTCTTCCGGTCAGCCCGTAAACGGCATCGCCAGCGAAGGCGGTTTCGCCAGCATCACCAGTGGCGCGCTGGAATCTTCCAACGTCGATCTGAGTGCCGAACTGGTGAACATGATCGTTGCTCAGCGTAACTATCAGTCGAATGCGCAAACCATCAAAACTCAGGACTCCATCCTGAACACGCTGGTTAACCTGCGCTAACGCGCGATAAAACTCGATAGGGCAGCACTATGGATCACGCTATCTACACCGCGATGGGCGCAGCCAGCCAGACGCTGGTTCAGCAGTCGGTCACGTCAAGTAACCTGGCAAACGCCTCGACGCCGGGATTTCGTGCGCAGCTTTTAGCGATGCGCGCGGTTCCGGTGGACGGCCAAAGTCTGGACACCCGCACACTGGTCACCGCGTCCACGCCGGGCGCAGACATGTCGCAGGGGAAACTTAACTACACGGGCCGTCCGCTGGATGTTGCCTTACAGCAGGACGGTTTCCTCGCGGTGCAGATGCCTGACGGCTCTGAAGCCTATACCCGTAACGGTGACATGCAGGTGTCTCCCACTAACCAGCTGACCGTTCAGGGTCATCCGGTGATGGGCGACAACGGGCCGATTGAAGTGCCGCCCAACTCGCAGCTGACCATCTCTGCGGACGGCACCATTGCCGTGCTGGAAGCCGGCGCTGATCCCAACACCATGGGGCAGCTCGGTAAACTGAAACTGGTAAAAGCCACCGGGAGCGAAGTGACGCGAGGCGATGACGGCATGTTCCGTCTGACGCCGGAAACGGCACAGGCCCGTGGGAATGCGCTTGCCGCCGACCCGACCATTCACGTGATGCCGGGAACCCTTGAAGGCAGCAACGTGAAACCGGTCGAAACCATGGTTGACATGATCGCCAACGCCCGTCGCTTTGAGATGCAGATGAAAGTCATCCACAGCGTCGATGAAAATGAACAACGCGCCAATAATCTGCTGTCACTGACCTGATGATGGCAGAGGAGTAACGACATGATCCCATCGCTTTATATCGCGAAAACCGGTCTGGATGCACAGCAGACCAATATGGACGTCATCGCCAACAACCTGGCGAACGTCAGCACCAACGGCTTTAAACGCCAGCGTGCGGTTTTTGAAGATTTGCTGTACCAGACAATCCGCCAGCCAGGCGCGCAGTCGTCTGAACAGACGAACCTGCCTTCCGGTTTGCAGATCGGTACCGGTGTTCGCCCTGTCTCTACTGAACGTCTGTTCTCGCAGGGCAACCTGTCGCAGACCAGCAACAGTAAAGATATCGCCGTAAAAGGTGAGGGCTTCTTCCAGGTCCAGCTGCCTGACGGCACCACCGCCTATACCCGTGACGGCTCTTTCCAGGTGGATCAGAACGGTCAGCTGGTGACATCCAGCGGCTATCAGGTCATTCCTGCGATCACCATCCCGACCAACGCGCTCAGCATGACCGTTGGCCGTGACGGGATCGTCAGCGTCACCCAGCAGGGGCAGACGGCGGCCCAGCAGGTCGGTCAGCTGACGCTGAGCACCTTTATCAACAACAGCGGCCTGGAATCTATGGGTGAAAACCTGTACCAGGAAACCCAAAGCTCCGGCGCGCCGACAGAAAGCACGCCGGGTCTGAACGGCGCTGGCCTGTTGTATCAGGGCTATGTTGAAACCTCGAACGTTAACGTGGCGGAAGAACTGGTCAACATGATCCAGACGCAACGTGCGTACGAAATCAACAGTAAAGCGGTGTCCACATCGGACGAAATGCTGCAGAAACTTTCGCAGCTGTAATCTTTGCCGCCCTTACCGGCACTCTGCGGTCAGGGCGGGAAAAACAAGAGGACAGGGGCGGAAACGTGCCTGTCCTGTACGGTTTCTGATTCCTGTCAGGTCGATTTTTTTAAGGCGATAACTGTGGTGACCAAAAAAATAACGTCGGTAAAGACTTCTCTTGTAAACCGACCAGGCAAGCTGGCGCTGCCGCTGTTAGTGACGTTACTGGCGAACGGTTGCGCGTATTTTCCGCATACCCCGCTGGTCCCTGGCACAACCACAGCTCAGCCTGCGCCAGCCGCACCGCCGGTTCCTAACGGTTCGATTTTCCAGTCAGTTCAGCCGATGAACTACGGTTATCAGCCTTTGTTCGAAGACCGTCGTCCGCGCAATATCGGCGATACCCTGACCATTGTGTTGCAGGAAAACGTCAGTGCGAGCAAAAGCTCCTCGGCCAACGCCAGCCGCAACGGCTCCACCAAGTTTGGCTTTGATACCACACCGCGTTATCTGGAAGGCCTGTTCGGCAACGCACGTGCGGCGGTGGATACCTCCGGCGATAACACCTTTGCAGGCAAAGGCGGTGCAGCGGCCAATAACAGCTTCACCGGCACATTGACCGTGACCGTCAGCGAAGTGCTGGCAAACGGCAACCTGAAAGTGGTCGGTGAGAAACAAATCGAAATTAATCAGGGAACCGAGTTCATCCGGTTCTCCGGTGTCGTCAACCCACGCACCATCAGCGGCGCGAATGCGGTGATCTCCACACAGGTGGCGGATGCGCGTATCGAGTACGTGGGCAATGGCTACATCAACGAAGCGCAGAACATGGGCTGGTTGCAGCGGTTCTTCCTAAACTTATCGCCGTTATAACGAGGCAATCATGCGAAAAATTCTTTCCGGTATCTTCTGTCTGGCGATGTCCGCCCTGGTGATACTGCCCGCATCAGCCGATCGTATTCGTGATTTGACCACGGTACAGGGCGTGCGTGATAACGCCCTGATCGGCTACGGCTTAGTTGTCGGCCTCGACGGTACCGGTGACCAGACCACGCAGACGCCTTTCACTACCCAAACGCTGACCAACATGCTCTCGCAGCTGGGGATAACCGTTCCCGCTGGCACCAACATGCAGCTGAAAAACGTTGCCGCGGTGATGGTAACCGCCAAGATGCCACCGTTCTCCCGCGCCGGTCAGGCCATCGACGTGGTGGTGTCCTCCATGGGTAACGCCAAAAGCATTCGCGGCGGCACCCTGCTGATGACCCCGATGAAAGGGGTGGATAATCAGGTTTACGCGCTGGCGCAGGGTAACGTGCTGGTCGGCGGTGCCGGGGCTTCTGCCGGGGGCAGCAGCGTGACGGTTAACCAGGTATCCGGCGGACGTATCACCGGCGGCGCCACCATTGAACGCGAACTGCCAAGCACCTTCGGCACCGAAGGCGTGATCAGTCTGCAACTTAATGACGAAGATTTTAATCTGGCGCAGCAAGTCAGCGATGCCATCAACCGTCAGGGAATGGGCGTGGCCTCTGCGCTGGATTCCCGCAATATTCAGATTGTGGTGCCGCGCGGCAATGTCTCGCAGGTACGCATTCTGGCGCAGATTCAGAACATTGAAGTCAACGTCGGGCCGATGGATGCGAAAGTGATCATCAACTCCCGTACCGGCTCGGTGGTGATGAACCGCGACGTGACGCTGGACAGCTGTGCCGTCGCGCAGGGCAACCTTTCCGTGGTGGTGGATCGCCAGAACGACGTCAGCCAGCCGAATACGCCATTCGGTGGCGGTCAGACGGTGGTGACGCCAAACACCAATATTTCGGTGCGTCAGTCCGGCGGCTCAATCCAGCAGGTGCGTTCGAGCGCCAGCCTGAATAATGTGGTGCGTACCCTGAACGCGTTAGGCGCGACGCCTATCGATCTGATGTCTATTTTGCAGGCCATGAAAACAGCCGGTTGCCTGCGCGCTGATTTGGAAATTATCTGATGAGCGATCTGATGTCGATGTCCGGGGCCGCGTATGACGCGCAGTCCCTGAACAAACTGAAGCGGGATGTGGCGCAGGATCCTCAGGCGCACATCCGGGAAGTGGCGAAACAGTTTGAAGGGGTGTTCGTGCAGATGATGCTGAAAAGTATGCGTCAGGCCCTGCCCGAAGGCGGATTGCTCAGCAGTGAGCAAACCAAGCTTTATACATCGATGTACGATCAGCAAATTGCGCAGGACATGTCCAACAAAGGGTTGGGCATGGCAGACATGATGGTGGAACAGCTGAGCGGCGGCACCAAGCAACCCTCAGAGCTGGCGGGCACCGTGCCGATGGCGCTGGACAACGAAGTGCTGAAAACCCTGCCGATTCAGGCGATGGAACAGTACCTGCGTAAAGCCATCCCGACGGCACCTGACCGCACCACCAGCGGCGCGCCGCTGTCTCAGGGCAGCGGCCAGTTCGTCTCAAACCTGAGCATTCCGGCGCAGGTGGCCAGTAAAGACAGCGGCATCCCGCATCAGCTGATCATGGCGCAGGCCGCGCTGGAGTCCGGCTGGGGGCAACGTGAAATTCCCACCAGCGACGGCAAACGCAGCTTTAACCTGTTCGGCATCAAAGCCGGCAGCAGCTGGGACGGCCCGACCACCCACATCACCACCACCGAATATTCCAACGGTGTGGCGAAAAAAGTCCAGGCCAGTTTCCGCGTTTACGGCTCTTATGTGGAAGCCATCAGCGATTACATTAAATTGCTGACCAATAACCCGCGCTATGCGCAGGTCGCCTCGGCCAGCACGCCTGAACAGGCGGCACATGCGCTGCAAAAAGCGGGCTATGCCACAGACCCGAATTACGCCGACAAACTGGTGAGTGTTATCCAGAAAATCAAAGGCGCGGGCGAGCAGGCAGTCAAAGCCTACAGCCATGATCTCAAAGATATTTTCTGATATGCACGTTCTAAATGGCAACCTCCTCTCAGACCTGGAAAAAGTTTGAAAGCGGTTGCCATTTTTTTCTCAAGTTTTCGCAGTCGAAGCCGATAACCAGATCAATATGGGAAAAGGGCCAGCCCCCGACCCGAACCCTTTAATTATCCGGCGGTAAAATTTTACACCGGCAGCCAAAAGGTCACTCATGTCCAGTAGCTTAATCAATACCGCAATGAGCGGACTGAACGCAGCGCAGGCTGCGCTCAGCACCACCGGTAATAACATCGCTAACGTCAGTGTGGCCGGTTATAACCGCCAGACAACGATCATCAATCAAAGCAACGGCACCGCGACGGGCGCAGGCTATATCGGTAACGGCGTCACAGTCACCGGCATCAACCGCGAGTACAACGCCTTTGTGGTGACGCAGTTACTGGGTTCCAGCGCCACCAGCAGCGCGTTATCGACCCAACTGGGCCAGGCAAGCTCCATCGATGACTTGCTGGGTGACAGCTCAACGGGCATTGATGCCACCATGGCGACCTTCTTCAAGGGCCTGCAAACCCTGACCAGCAACGCCAGCGACAGCTCCGCGCGTCAGGCCGTGTTGGGCGAAGCGCAAGGGCTGACCGCGCAGTTCAACAGTTCAGCAAAATACCTGAATGATATGAACACCGCCGTTAACCAGCAGATCTCGCAGAACGTTGACCAGATCAACACGTTCGCCTCGCAGATTGCCAAATTGAACACGCAGATCACCACCACGCGCGGCAGCACCGGGCAGGAGCCTAATGCGCTGCTCGATCAACGCGATCAACTGGTCAGCAAGCTTAATGACATTACCGGTGTCACCGTCACGCAGCAGGATGGCGATACCTACAACGTCTCCTTTGCCAACGGCGTGCCACTGGTGAGCGGTGGAAATGCTAAAACTGTGGTGGCCGTCGCTTCCAGTGCAGATCCGACCAAAATGACCGTGGGCATGACGCAGCCGGATGGCTCCGTGTCACAGATCCAGGAAAGCCGCATGACCACCGGTTCTCTCGGTGGCGCGTTGTCTTTCCGCAAAGATAACCTGGAACCGGCCATCAACCAGTTAGGTCAGTTAGCGCTGACGATGGCTGACAGCTTCAACACCACCAACAAAGCCGGTTTCGACCTCAATGGCACCCAGGGCACGGATTTCTTCACCTTCACCGGCGCGACCACGGTAGGCAACACCAAAAACCAGGGTACGGCGGATGTGAGCGTGGCCTACACCGACACGTCAGCGGTTAAAGCCAGCGATTACACCATGGCTTATAACGGCAGCAGCTGGGATGTGACCCGCGTTTCCGACGGGGCAAAAATCACGCCGACCACTGGCCCGAATGACAGCAACGGTAACCCGACGATGGAATTCGACGGCCTGTCCGTTTCTGTCAGCGGCACCCCGTCAACCAAAGACAGTTTCACCATCAAAACGGTGAGTAATGTGGCGGGCAGTGTGAATGTCGCGATCAGCGATTCTTCACTGATCGCCGCTGCGGGCTCAGCAGACACCGGCGTCAGCGATAACACCAACGCGCAGAAAATGCTGAATCTGCAAACCGCCAAACTGGTGGAAGGTAAATCAACTTTGTCCGGCGCGTATGCCAGCCTGGTCAGCAACGTGGGTAACCAGGTCAGCACACTGACTACCACCAACACCGCGCAGGCCAACATTGTGACCCAGCTGACCGCACAGCAGCAGTCTATCTCCGGGGTTAACCTCGATGAGGAATACGGCGATCTGCAACGTTACCAGCAATATTATCTGGCGAACGCGCAGGTCGTGCAGACGGCTTCGACGATTTTCGACGCGATCATCAACCTTCGCTGATACCGCCGCCTTCAGGCCGCTGGTGTTTAGAACGTATTATTTGAACTGATAAGGAACTGATGCCATGCGCCTTAGTACCAATATGATTTATCAACAAAACATGGATGCGGTTCTGGATGGTCAGAACCGTTTTCAGGCCACCGGTTTACAGCTGTCTACCGGTTCTAAAGTGAGCAAGCCTTCGGACGATCCGCTGGCGGCATCGCAGGCCGTATTGGTTCGTCAGGCATCTGCTGAAAACAAACAGTTTTCAGTGGCGCGCACTTTCGCTAATCAGAGCATGAGTCAGGAAGAATCGATTCTCTCCAGCGTGACCAGCACGATTCAGGACGCACAGACGCTGATCGTTCAGGCCGGTGACGGCTCGTTAAGCGATGATGACCGTTCTTCTCTGGCGACCAAACTCGAAAGCCTGAAGTCTCAGCTGCTCAACATGTCGAACAGCACCGACGGTAATGGCCGCTATATTTTTGCCGGTTATAAGAGTGATACACCGCCGTTTACGCAAGATGCGACCACGGGTGCAGTGTCTTATTCGGGCGGCACAACGGCCATCACCCAGCAGGTGGATGCCAGCCGTACCATGACCATCAACCACACCGGTAATGAAGTTTTCCAGACCCTGACCGGTGATGCGAAAGCGGAACCTAACGGCGACCCCAGCGAACCCGATATCTTCAAAACCATTGATGGTGCGCTGAAAGCCCTGAAAACGCCGTCTGCGGATTACACCACCGACACCGAGTACACGGACGCGATTGGTAAAGCCAACCGTGGCCTGAGCAACTCGCTGAACAACGTGTTGTCTGTGCGTTCAGAGCTGGGTACGCAGATGAGTGAGCTGGACACGCTGGATACGCTCGGTGATAACCGTGAAGTGACCAACGCCAGCAAGCTGAGTGATTTGGTGGACACTGACTGGACGTCAGCAATTTCGACTTATACGCTGCAGCAGGTTGCGCTTCAGGCGTCTTATAAGACGTACAGCACCATGCAGGGCATGTCACTGTTTCAGATGAATTCGTAATCCCTCCTGCGCGGCTTCGCGCAAGATATCTCCTCTTCGTTATCGACTGCCTGCCCGTTTTAACGCGGGCAGGCAGGCTCTTTTCTGACTGTACTTAAACCGGGTACTTTCAGTTTTGTATGTCACTTTTTCTAAGGTTGAAGTGACATACTCTTTTTCCTCGTCGTGCTTCTGGTCAGCTCATCCAAACAACGCTAACAGTACCGGGAACAGGAACGGGGCGAGCAGGGAAGTAATAATCCCGCAAATCACCAGTGCCAGTGAGCTGAATGCGCCTTCCTGATAATCCATTTCCGCACAGCGTGCAGTGCCGAGTGCATGCGACGCAGTACCCATCGCCAGGCCGCGTGACGCTTTAGTGGTGATCTTCAGCAGATTCAAAATACTGTGGCCGAAAACGGCGCCGAGGATCCCGACGAATATCACACACACGGCGCTGATAGCAGGAATACCGTTGATGGATTGCGCTGTCGCCATCGCAATCGGCGTGGTGACGGATTTCGGTAATACCGATGCGGCGATCTGCGGTGTTGCCCCCATCCACAAGGCAATGGCGGTACCGGTAACCATCGCCACCACGCTGCCGATAAAGCAGATGCTGATAATGGATTTCCAGCGCGCGCGGATCTGGTGGAGCTGTTCGTACAACGGAAACGCCAGTGCCACCACGGCGGGTTGCAGCAAATCATTAAGGATCTTGCTGCCCGCAAAATAGCGTGCGTAAGGGATGTTGGTCACCAGCAGCAAAGGAATAATCACCACCATCGACATCAGCAACGGGTTAAGCAGCGGCATTTTGAGCCTGATCGCCAGTTTGCGGGTGGCGAAAAAGACCAGCAGCGTCAGCGGCAAAGACCACAGAATATCAATCATTTTTTTCCTCCGCGCTTTCCTTAATTGTCCCGCGATCGCCGTGAATATAGTGGGAGCAATAGGCCACCACCAGCAGCACCACCAGCGTACTCACCAGGCAAGACACCACCAGCGGACCGAACTGCGTACGCAACTGCTCGTAATAATTCATCACCCCGACGCCGATAGGAACGAACAACAACGCCATATAGCGAATCAGCACGTTGCAGCCGGGTTTGACCCATTTAAACGGCAGAATTTGTGTTGAGAGCAGGCAAAACAAAATCAGCATCCCGATAATGCTGCCGGGGATAGTGAGAGGCAAAAGAGAGGAAATGGCGTTACCGGCGAATAAACACAGGTAAATCAGAATAAACGCCCGAATATATTGAAATGCCAGAGAGACTGCGTTGCTCATGGTGTTTCACCCAGTTGAATGATGCATTCATCATACAATTAAGATGTGATCTGTGCCACATAACTCAGTATGAAATTTAGGAATGAAGTGTATTCCAAATGGGGGCGTCTTGGCGCGGGGAAAGTGTTAAGCAGGGGGAGGGGTGTTTAAATTCAACTTCAACTTCAACTTCAACTTCAAGGTCAAGACCGTGGGTTGCCACCCACACCGGCCTTAGGGGTGGCTTATCGCCGCCACCCCTAAGAACCCCGGGCTCTTTTCACTGCGCGCTGTCGCTTGCTGGCTGTGTTTCAGGGGCTCCTCCTATTGCCGCAAACGCCGCCGCTGCGCGGTCCTCTCATTTCAGGTTCGGACCCGCTCGAAAAAAACACCCTCGCGGTTTCTCACCGTTCATTCGACGTCGTTTTGAGTGCGGCCAGAGGCTATGTAAAACGGAGGTTTTCCCCTCCACCTGCGAAGTGGGATGAGAAAAATAAAGCAAAACCAAATACATTTCCTTTGACTTTGAAATGCCATTGGCCGCGCTCAAAAATCACGCCGAAGGGAGAGGTGGAAAACCGCGCGTCTGTTTGCGCGGGTTGTAACCCGACCGGAGGGCACCGCGTAGCGGCGGGATTTTGCGGCAATAACGCAAGCCCCTGAAACATAGCCCGCGAGCGGCAGCGCGCAGTTAAAAAAACGCAGGATTGTTAAGGGGCGCGTTTACGCCCCTTAACCCGGTGTGGGCCGGCGCCCACGACCTTGACCTTGATGCAGCGCGCAGCGGCCGGATTTTGCGGCAATAGCCGGAGCCACTGAAACAAGCCAGCAAGCAGCAGCGCACAGTTAAAAAGACGTGGGAGAGGGGCCCGTCCTGGCCCCTTTAGGGCGGTTTGGGCGGCAAGCCCAAGGTTTTAACGTTGAAGAGTTGGCTGAAGCCACTATCACATCAAGTCTTCAAGCCGCTTATACAACTCCCTGAATACCTCTCGGCGGGCGCCATACGCGGTATGTCTCTGCGCGTCGGGTTGATGCACCTGTTCAAGCGGCAGTTCCGGCAGGAACTGCTCCACCGGTTTGCCCGGATTTTCGGCGATTTGTGCCAGTCTTGCCGCGCCCAGCGCTGGCCCGACGTCGCCACCCGTGCGGTATTCCAGCGTCTGACCGCTGATATCCGCCAGCATTTGCCGCCAGTAAGGGCTGCGTGCGCCGCCGCCGATAAGCGTTATGCTTTTCGGCTTCAGGCCGGTGGCATGTAACACATCCATGCCGTCGGCGAGCGCGAAACCGACGCCTTCCAGAACCGCGCGGGCGATATCCGCCGGACCGTGCTGGTGGGTCAGGCCGAAGAGGGTGCCTTTGGCATTCGGGTTATTGTGCGGGGTGCGTTCGCCGGAAAGATACGGCAGGAACCAGACCGGGGAATCTGCCGGTGGCGTGTTCTCTGCCAGCGCGATAAGTTCTGCAACAGAAGCCGTGCCGGTGAGGTTTGCGGCCCAGTCAAGACAGGAGGCGGCGCTGAGCATCACTGACATCAGATGCCAGGTGTCGGGTAATGCATGACAGAAACTGTGAACGGCCTGCTGCGGATTACTCAGGAACCCGTCGCTGACCGCGAAATAGACGCCGGATGTACCGAGTGACAACATCGCTTGTCCGGTTTTATATAAACCGACGCCGACGGCACCTGCGGCATTATCCCCACCGCCTGCGATGACGGGCACGCAATCCATGCCCCAGCGAGCGGCCAGTTCAGGCAGCAGCTGGCCGGTGATCTCATTGCCTTCAAACAGTGCAGGCATATGCTGACGCGTCAGGCCGGTGGCGGCGAGCATACTGTCGCTCCAGTCACGGTTGGCAACGTCAAGCCACATTGTGCCAGCGGCATCAGACATGTCGCTGGCAAAAACGCCGGTCATTAACAGACGCAGGTAATCTTTTGGCAGTAATACTTTGTCGATTTTGGCAAACAAGGCCGGTTCGTTTTCACGCAGCCAAAGCAGTTTTGGTGCGGTGAAGCCCGGCATCATCAGGTTGCCGGTAATACGGCGCGAATCAGGAACGGCGGCTTCCAGTTGCTGGCACTGGCTGAAACTGCGGCCATCATTCCAGAGAATGGCCGGACGCAGGACGTTTTGCCCGGCATCCAGCACGGTTGCGCCATGCATCTGCCCGGTGATCCCGATCGCTTTAACCTGTTTTAACGGGTGACGCGTCGAGAGTGCTGAAATGGCGTTGCCGGTGGCTATCCACCAGTCGGCGGGATCTTGTTCTGACCATAACGGGTGCGGGCGGGAAAGGGTTAACGCCTCACTGTGGCTGGCAACCACCTGACCCTCTTCACTGAGTAAAATCACTTTAACGCCAGAGGTGCCGAGATCTATACCGAGATACATACCAGATTCCTTTTTATGTCAGTAGGGGGTAACCCATTCATGCCTGCATAAATAAATAACGCCCTGCGAACCGGAGGCAGGCAGGGCGTAAATCATTGCTTATGCATTAACCAAACAGATAACGGTTAACCAGATTTTCCAGACGTTCCTGCTGGCCGCTCTGGTGCTGAGGATTGATCTCATTTTGCTGCGCCATGCTGCTGAGGGATTCCAGGGACATCTTACCTTGCAGAATTTGCTGGCCCAGTTCGGTATTCCAGCCGGCGTAACGCTGCGCAACGTGTTTATCCAGTTCACGGCTTTCAATCATTCGTGCTGCCACTTTCAGCGCCAGCGCCATGGTGTCCATGCCGCCAATATGGCCGTAGAACAGATCATATTTATCGGTGCTTTGACGACGGACCTTAGAGTCAAAGTTCAGGCCGCCGGTCGTGAATCCGCCCGCTTTGATGATTTCATACATGACCAGCGCATTTTCTTCAACGCTGTTTGGGAACTGATCGGTATCCCAGCCACATTGGGGATCACCACGGTTAGCATCAACAGAACCAAAGATCCCCAGCGCAATGGCATTCGCAATTTCATGATGGAATGAGTGACCGGCAAGCGTTGCGTGGTTTGCTTCGATGTTAACTTTGATCTCTTTTTCCAGACCGAATTGTTTAAGGAAGCCGTACACCGTCGCCACATCATAATCGTACTGATGTTTGGTTGGCTCCTGCGGTTTTGGTTCGATGAGCAGCGTGCCCTGGAAGCCGATTTTGTGTTTGTGCTCAACCACCATCTGCATGAAGCGACCCAGTTGTTCGCGCTCCTGACGCAGATCGGTATTGAGCAGGGTTTCGTAACCTTCACGGCCGCCCCACAACACATAGTTTTCGCCGCCCAGTTTCTGGGTGGCATTCATTGCATTGACCACCTGCGTCGCGGCCCAGCTGTAGATTTCCGGGTTCGGGTTGGTCGCTGCACCGGCACCAAAGCGCGGGTTAGAGAAGCAGTTCGCCGTGCCCCACAGCAGTTTCACGCCGGTAGCTTCTTGTTTCTGTGCCAGAACGTCAGTCATTACCGCCAGGTTATTAACGTATTCTTTCAGGGATGCGCCTTCCGGCGACACGTCCACGTCATGGAAGCAGTAATAAGGCACGTTCAGTTTTTTGAAGAATTCGAACGCCACATCGGCTTTGGCCTTGGCCAGTTCCAGTTCGTTACCCGGCTGCTGCCATGGGCGAACAAATGAGCCCGGGCCAAACATGTCGTTGCCGTTCCAGCAGAATGTGTGCCAGTAACAGGCTGCGAAACGCAGATGCTCAGCCATGGTTTTGCCGAGGATCACTTCTTCAGGATTGTAGTGACGAAATGCCAGCGGGTTAGTGCTGTTAGCACCTTCGTAGCGAACTGCATCCAGCTTGTCGAAATATGCGTGCATTGAAAAACTCCTTGAAAACGGGCCCAGCGGGACTGGGAGGCTGAGGCCCTATCTTCGGAGTTGTGACTTCTTCTAACAATTACGTTATTTCACACTCAATTTAATAGAATTATTAAATGTGCAGTAGATCGCATAATTAACCCCATTCATCTTGCTTTTCTCTGACTTTCGCGTGATGCCTCGATAATAAAATTACTAATCAGTGTCGAATTACAATCAAACCATGATCTTCATCAAACTTCCGGAAATAAACAAAAAATCATAACGCGGTGATTAAAATCTGCAATTGCCGATTAATTATTCAGCGACAACAATCCCTGTGTCATTTCTGTACGGTTTCTCTGTATCTGCCTCTTCTTATTCTTATAAAAGGTCTGAAAAATGAAAATGAATAAAATGATTCTTTCTGCCTGTGCTGCGTTGATATTGTTCAGCCAGACAGGCATGGCGAAAGAAATAAAAATAGGTATGGCGATTGATGACTTACGTTTAGAACGCTGGCAAAAAGACCGTGATATTTTTGTGGCTAAAGCCAAAACGCTGGGCGCCGATGTTTTTGTTCAGTCGGCAAACGGTAACGAAGAAACGCAGATGGCGCAGATCGAAAATATGATCAACCGCGGCGTCGATGTGCTGGTCATCATTCCTTATAACGGCGAAGTGCTGAGTAATGTTATCGCCGAAGCCAAGCGCGAAGGCATCAAAGTGCTGGCGTACGATCGCATGATCAACAACGCTGATATCGATTTTTACATCTCCTTTGATAACGAAAAAGTCGGGGAGTTGCAGGCTCAAAGCCTGGTGGAACGCGTTCCTCAGGGCAATTACTTCCTGATGGGCGGCTCGCCGGTGGACAATAACGCCAAGCTGTTCCGCGCCGGGCAGATGAAAGTGTTAAATCCGCTGATCAAAGACGGAAAAATCAAAATCGTCGGTGACCAGTGGGCTGACGGGTGGTTGCCGGAAAATGCGCTGAAGATCATGGAAAATGCGCTGACCGCCAACAACAACAAAATTGATGCGGTGGTGGCGTCCAGCGATGCCACTGCCGGCGGTGCGGTACAGGCCTTGTCTGCGCAAGGGCTGGCGGGCAAAGTGGCGATTTCCGGTCAGGACGCCGATCTGGCGGCCATCAAACGTATCGAAGCCGGAACTCAAACCATGACGGTCTACAAACCGATCACCAAACTGGCCAATGATGCGGCAGAAATTGCCGTGCAGTTAGGTAAGGGTGAAGCACCTAAATCTAACGCCACTTTAAATAACGGTAAAAAAGAAGTGCCTTCATTTTTATTAACGCCTATTCCGGTGGATAAAAATAATATTGAAAGCACGGTAGTGGCTGACGGTTTCCATAAAAAATCAGATCTTTAATTTCTCAATATTATCTATGAAAACAACACCTCTCATTCGGTGGTGTTGTTTTTATCAGGATACTGACTATGCCAGAACAATTTGAAAAATCACCGTTGCTGGAAATGCGTAATATCACTAAAAAATTCGGCGCGGTAAAAGCGGTCGATAATATTAGTCTTACTCTGTCTGCCGGGGAAGTGTTATCGCTGTGTGGCGAAAATGGCTCGGGGAAATCCACATTAATGAAAGTGTTATGCGGTATTTATCCCCAGGGCACTTATGAGGGCGAAATTTATTTCGCCGGTGAACGTCTGAGCGCGAAAGGCATCCGCGACACTGAACAAAAAGGTATTGCGATTATTCATCAGGAACTGGCGCTGGTGAAACAACTGAGCGTGCTGGAAAACATGTTTCTCGGCAACGAGTGGGGCCGTTATGGCCTGCTGGACACCGATAAAATGTATCTTCGCTGCCAGCGTATGCTTGCGCAGGTGAAGCTGGATATCGACCCTCATCAGCTGGTGGGCAATCTCGGATTAGGGCAACGTCAGTTGGTGGAAATTGCCAAAGCGCTGAATAAACAGGTGCGCCTGCTGGTGCTTGATGAACCCACCGCATCGCTGACCGAAAGTGAAACGGCCATTCTGCTGGATATCATCCGGGATCTGCGTCATCACGATATTGCCTGTATTTATATCTCCCACAAACTGACTGAAGTGAAAGCCATTTCTGACAAGCTCTGTGTGATCCGCGACGGCAGGCACATTGCCACCTGCAACGCGGACGGTACGTCAGAAAAGGAGATCATTTCCATGATGGTCGGCCGCGAATTAACGGAGCTGTTCCCGCCACGTCACCGGCAGATCGGTGCAGAGATTTTGCGTGTTGAAAACCTGAACGCGTGGCATCCGGTTAACCGTCACATCAAAAGAGTCGATAACGCCGGATTCACGTTGCGTCAGGGCGAAGTGCTGGGCGTTGCCGGGCTGGTTGGGGCAGGCAGAACCGAAATGATGGAGTGTCTGTACGGTGTCTATCCGGGGCGCTGGTCGGGGGATGTCTGGCTGGAAGGTCATCAGGTGCAGATCACGGACTGTCGTGATGCTATGCGTCGCGGGCTGGCGATGGTGCCTGAAGATCGCAAACGTGATGGCATTGTGCCGGTCATGGCCGTGGGCAGCAATATTACGCTGGCAGCGCTCAGTCAGTTCAGCAGCGGCGGTGTTTTGCGCGAGGCACAGGAGCAATTCACCATCAGCGAATCGGTGAAACAGCTAAAAATTAAAACGTCTTCATCCGAACTGGCGATCGGACGCCTGAGCGGCGGTAACCAGCAAAAAGCCATTCTGGCGCGCTGCCTGTTACTGAAACCCAAAATCCTGATCCTCGATGAACCCACGCGCGGTATCGACGTCGGGGCAAAGCATGAAATCTACAAGCTGATTGGTCAGCTGGCGGCGCAGGGAATGGCGATCATCGTGATTTCCTCGGAGTTACCCGAGGTGCTGGGGCTCAGCGACCGGGTGGTGGTGATGCATCTGGGACAGGTTAAAGCCTGTCTGGACAACAACAATTTAAGTCAGGAACAGGTCATGGAAGCCGCATTGAGGAGTGAAACGCATGTCTAAATTTCCCCAGCCAGGAACCCCCGCGGCTGCCACGCCGGTGGATAAGCCGGATGCCGTCTTTTCCCTGCAAAAGCTAAAAAATATTAACTTGCAGGTCTTTGTGATGCTGGCCGCCATTGCGGTGATTATTGTTTTTTTCAGCCTGACGACAGACGGCGCGTACATCAGCGCGCGAAACATTTCAAACCTGCTGCGCCAGACGGCGATCACCGGCATTTTGGCCGTCGGCATGGTTTTCGTGATTATCTCCGCAGAAATCGACCTTTCCGTCGGCTCAATGATGGGGCTGCTGGGCGGCGTGGCGGCCATATTTGACGTCTGGCTCGGCTGGCCGCTTCCGCTGACCATTGCGGT
The DNA here is from genome assembly GCF_019049655.1 of Rahnella rivi. Taxonomy (GTDB): domain Bacteria; phylum Pseudomonadota; class Gammaproteobacteria; order Enterobacterales; family Enterobacteriaceae; genus Rahnella; species Rahnella rivi. The sequence continues at coordinate 49,520 of NZ_JAFMOX010000059.1, read as the reverse complement.
CACACTGGTGCTTGGCCTGTTACTGGGCGCATGGAACGGCTGGTGGGTGGCCTATCGCAAAGTGCCGTCATTTATCGTCACACTGGCCGGCATGCTGGCATTTCGCGGCATTCTGATTGGCATTACCAGCGGCACTACGGTGTCCCCGACCACGCCCGCGATGTCTTTAATCGGTCAGAGTTATCTGCCGGGTTCTTTTGGGTTTGGGATCGGTGCGGTGGCGCTGGCGCTGTTTATCGGCTGGCAGTGGCGCAGACGCAAACAACGCAGCGCGCTAGGGCTGCCGGTGGCGGCCGCCAGAACGGACGTGACCCGTCAGGCACTGACCGCCATTGTGGCACTGGGGGCGATTTATCTGCTCAACGATTACCGTGGCGTACCTACGCCGGTGCTGATCCTGGTCGCGCTGATGCTTGGCGGCATGTTTATGGCGTCACGCACGTCGTTCGGGCGTCGTATTTATGCTATTGGCGGCAACATTGAGGCGGCGCGGCTGTCGGGCGTGAACGTCGAACGCAGCAAGCTGGCGGTGTTTGCCATCAACGGGCTGATGGTGGCCATCGCCGGTCTTATCCTCAGTTCGCGTCTGGGTGCCGGTTCACCGTCGGCGGGTAATATCGCGGAGCTGGATGCGATCGCCGCGTGTGTCATCGGCGGTACCAGCCTGGCGGGCGGTGTCGGCAGCGTGGCCGGTGCGGTGATGGGCGCATTCATCATGGCGTCGCTGGATAATGGGATGAGCATGCTCGATGTTCCGACATTCTGGCAGTACATCGTCAAAGGCGCGATTTTGCTGCTGGCGGTATGGATGGATTCCGCGACCAAGCGTCGGGCATAAATACGGCGAGATATGCAGAATTTTCCGGCACTGACTAAGGGAAATCTGGTTTACCTCACATAATCACAATCCAGAATCCACAGATCTTCTGCCGTTGTGTTATTCAGCAACGCAATTAGCCTTGTTCCTCCGCGTGGGGGAACAAGGCTTTAGTCAATGTAATCATCGGTGAGAAACAGGCATGTTTGAAAAACGCTACAGGATTACGCTGCTCTTTAACGCCAATAAAGTTTACGACCGTCAGGTTGTGGAAGGTGTGGGCGAATATTTGCAGGCCTCACAAAGCGACTGGGATATCTTCATCGAAGAAGATTTTCGCTGTCGTATAGATAACATCAAAGACTGGCTGGGCGACGGCGTTATTGCCGATTTCGACGATCGCGAAATAGAGACGCTGCTTGAAGATCTGAAGGTGCCCATCGTCGGCGTCGGCGGTTCGTATCACCGGGAAGAGGATTATCCGCCGGTGCATTACATCGCCACCGACAACTTTGCGCTGGTGGAAGCCGCGTTTATGCACCTGAAAGAAAAGGGCATTAATCGTTTTGCATTTTATGGTCTGCCCGATACCGGCGGGAAACGCTGGGCGCAGGAGCGCGAGTACGCGTTCAGAGCCCTGGTGGCCTCCGAGCAGTATCAGGGTGTGGTGTATCAGGGGATGGAAACCGCGCCGGAAAACTGGCAACACGCGCAGAACAGGCTGGCTGACTGGGTGCAAACCTTGCCGCAGCAAACCGGCATTATTGCGGTCACCGATGCCCGCGCCCGCCACTTATTGCAGGTCTGTGAGCACCTCAACATCCCGGTGCCGGAAAAACTCAGTGTGATCGGGATTGATAACGAAGAGCTGACGCGCTACCTCTCGCGGGTCGCGTTGTCTTCGGTGGTGCAGGGCACCCGCCAGATGGGGTACCGCGCAGCGAAGTTACTGCATCAGCTGCTTGATCAGCGCGATTTGCCGTTGCAGCGCATTTTAGTGCCGCCTGTAAAGGTGGTTGAACGCCGCTCTACCGATTTCCGATCACTGCGTGATCCGGCGGTGATCCAGGCGATGCATTACATCCGTTACCACGCCTGTAAAGGGATCAAAGTGGAACAGGTGCTGGATGCCATTGGCATGTCTCGCTCAAACCTTGAAAAGCGTTTCAAAGATGAAACGGGGCAGACGATCCACGGTGTTATCCACGAAGAGAAACTCGACCGCGCCCGTAATCTGCTGGCGGCGACGTCGATCTCCATTAACGAAATCTCGCAAATGTGTGGTTATCCTTCACTGCAATATTTTTATTCGGTGTTCAGAAAAGGCTATGAAATGACGCCAAAAGAATACCGCAGCATTCATGGTGAAGGCGTTTATCAGGAGAGCTGAAACAGAAGGTTTGCATAAACTGCCCCGGTGCTTAATCAGCGCCGGGGCAGGGTAGAAGTGTTTTATAGGGTAATCACGAACTGGCGGTTACCGTGTTCAGGGGTGATCATCATCCCTTGCGCGGTGTCAGAGGCGCTGGCGAGATCGCAATGCTCTACCTGATGAATATTGCGCAGGCACAGCGTCCAGCCAGTGGCCTTACCTTCGCTGTTCAGCGTCAGCGTGTTGCCCGTGCGCTGAACTTTCAGGGTAAAGACCACATTCCCTTGCAGATCCGTAATCTGACTTTCAGCAATCACACCGTCTTCCAGCTCGAACAGATGGAATTGCGGCTTCTCGCTGTAATCGTAATCCGGTTTCTGATCATTGCTCCCCAGAGCGAGCAGCGTGTTGGGACGCACATACAGCGGCAGACTGTCGAAACCATGCTGCTGACGATGCCAGCGCGAACCTTCCGCGACGTCGTTGTTCAGCAGGTGCGTCCAGCGGCCTTGCGGAAGATAGAAATCCACATCGCCTTCTTCGCTGAAGACCGGCGCAACCAGAACGTTATCGCCCAGCATGTATTGCCTGTCCAGATAGTCACACGCCGGATCGTCCGGGAACTCCAGCATCATGGCGCGCATAACCGGCGTACCGTGGCTGGCGGCCTGCGCTGACGCAGGGTAGAGATACGGCATCAGGCGGCATTTGAGCTGCGTGAACTGACGTACCACATCGCAGGCTTCATCATCGTAGACCCAGGGTACCCGATAGGATTTGCTGCCGTGCAGGCGGCTGTGGCTCGACAGTAATCCGAACGCGCACCAGCGTTTGTAGATATGCGCCGGCGCAGTGTTTTCGAAACCGCCTATGTCATGACTCCAGAAACCAAAACCGGACAGGCCGATCGACAGACCTCCGCGCAGGCTTTCCGCCATTGATTCGTAGGTGGCGTAGCAGTCGCCGCCCCAGTGCACCGGGAATTGCTGCGCGCCGACAGAAGCGGAGCGTGCAAACAACACGGCCTCGGATTCGCCGAGTTTTTCCTGCAGCGTTTCGTACACCAGTTTGTTGTACACAAACGCATAGTGGTTGTGCATTTTCTGCGGATCGCAGCCGTCATGCCAGACGACGTCGGTCGGGATACGTTCGCCGAAATCGGTTTTGAAGCAATCGACGCCCATATCCACCAGGCGTTTCAGGTGCCCGGCGTACCATTCACAGGCCTGCGGATTGGTGAAATCGACAATGCCCATGCCGGCTTGCCATTTGTCCCACTGCCAGACGCGGCCATCAGGACGTTTGAGCAGATAACCTTTCTCTTTGCTTTCATGGAACAGCGGGGATTTCTGGCCGATGTACGGGTTAATCCACACGCAGATTTTCAGCCCGCGCGCCTTAAGGCGTTGCAACATGCCCTGCGGGTCAGGGAAGGTTTGAGGATCCCATTCGAAATCACACCACTGGAAGGCTTTCATCCAGAAGCAGTCGAAGTGGAAGACATGCAGCGGCAGTTCACGCTCTGCCATGCCGTCGATGAAGCTGTTAACCGTGGCTTCATCATAGTTGGTGGTAAACGAGGTGGTCAGCCACAGACCGAACGACCAGGCAGGCGGCAGCGCAGGGCGGCCGGTCAGACGGGTATAGCGGTCGAGAACGTTTTTCGGCGTCGGGCCGTCGATGACGAAATACTCCAGGTATTCGCCTTCCACGCTGAACTGAACTTTAGAGACTTTTTCTGAACCGACTTCAAAAGATACACATTCCGGATGATTCACTAACACGCCGTAGCCACGGTTGGTCAGATAAAACGGAATGTTTTTGTAGGATTGCTCAGTGCTGGTGCCGCCATCGCGGTTCCAGGTTTCAACGGTTTGACCATTTTTGACCAGCGCGGTGAAGCGCTCGCCCAACCCGTACACGGTTTCGCCAACGCCGAGATCCAGCCGCTCCATCATGTAGGTTTTCTGGCTGTTGCCGTCCTGAACGTAACCATTAGATTTTGCCACGCTGCCGGTAATACGACGGCCATTGCGCAGGAAATCCAGCGTCCAGTTGTTGCCTTTGGTCACACGCACCGACAGCGAACCGCTGTGTAACGCGGCAAACTCGTCGTTGTCTTCAAAGCGCAATTCCGGCGTATCCGACTGAATCAGCGGATAGTGCGGGCCTTTGTCTGCTTCGCCGTCAAAGTGAGTGATGCGCACGCCAATCACGCCGGTCTGCGGCGAGAAAAATCGCAGCGTAAACATTGGCGAATCAAGCTGGCTGGCGCGTTCAGACGCGTCTTTCGGCGCGGCGTAAATCACCATCTCGTTACCCGTTCTCTGCACTTCAAACACCTGTAACGGGTGCGTGAGTGTGAGTCCGTCCTGGATTAACCAGTTACCGTCACTAATTTTCAAGGTAAAACCCTCCTTTTACACTGCTTCCAATTCATTTCATAAATTCTTGCTGATTGCGGCGGATGCCCTGCGCGACTTCGTCGATGATGCGACGCAACAGCGGGGTGCGCAGAATGTAATAGCGTTTACAGATGATGGCGCTCAGCAGGTAGCAGATTGCCGGAACCAGCGTGAACAGCGCGACAATGCTGGTCATGGTGGCGCTGTTTTGGATGGCAGCGCCGGACTGATAACCCGAGCCTGCCAGCATCCAGCCGATCATGGCGCCGGCCAGTGCCAGGCCCAATTTCAGGACGAACAGGGTGCCTGCGAAGCTGATGCCGGTCAGGCGTTTGCCATCGTTCCATTCACCGTAATCGACGGTGTCGGACATCATTACCCATTGAATTGGCGTCACGAGTTGATGCAAAACGCCGATAACAAAGATGAAGATAAACATCAGGACGCTGCCGTTAACCGGCAGGAAGAACATGCACAGGCTGAGAACGGCCAGAATGGCATTGGTCCACCAGAAGACGCTGACTTTGCATTTCCAGTCGGTAAGCGGTTTTGCCAGCGCGCTGCCGAACAGGTTGCCGACGGAGTAAACGCCAAGGAACCAGGCGAACAGCACCGGATTGCCCAGAATGTAAGTCACGTAATACATCATTGCCCCGCCGCGCACGGCAACCGCCATGATGTTCAAAATGGTCAGCAGGCCGACAATACGCCACTGGTCGTTGTGCCAGATATCACGCAAATCTTCGCGCATGGTGCCGGTAGGTTTACCCGGATCGATACGTTCTTTCGTGGTGGCAAAGCAGATTGCCAGCATCACTGCCGCCACAATCGCCAGCACGGCGATGCCGCCCTGATAACCCACGGCCTGATTTTCCCCGCCGATGTAATTCACCAGCGGCATCATCAGTACGGTACTCAGCATGCCGCCTGCGGTAGCCAGTACAAAGCGGTAGGATTGCAGCGAGATGCGTTGTTCAGGATTGTTGGTGATCACCCCGCCCAGTGCGCAATACGGGATATTGACCACGGTGTACATCAGGGTCAGCAGAGTGTAAGTGATGGCCGCGTAAATCATTTTGCCAGTCATGCTCAGTTCTGGCGTGGTGTACGTAAACACGCAGACGATGCCAAACGGGATTGCGCCAAACAGCACGTATGGGCGGAATTTACCCCAGCGTGTGCGGGTACGGTCGGCCAGTAATCCCATGCAGGGGTCAGAGATCGCATCCAGTGCGCGTGCCAGCAGGAACATGGTGCCGACATAACCGGCCGGGATCCCGAAAATATCGGTGTAGAAAAACATCATGTACAACATGACATTATCAAAAATGATATGACTGGCAGCATCGCCTAATCCATAACCAATCTTTTCCTTGACTGAAAGGATTTCTGTACTCATTGCTTCAACGTCCATATGAAAAGGGAGAGTAAGGTTTTAACGGTTGGCGGGGGCTAGGGCTATTGAGATTTTTGCTTCTGAAATTATGTTTCTTTATTTCTGTGATCGCAGGGGGCAAAAGGCGGAAAGTTGAGCGGAGAACGGGTGAAAAAACCTCCCGTTTCGGGAGGTTTCAGAGGGTTATTTTTTGTACTTTGCTTCCAGCGTGGCAAACCACGGCGCGGTAAAATCTTCTGATTTTCCCCAGCCTGGAATAATTTTGCTCAATCCGGTCACGTTGATGCCGTCAGGCTGGCTCAGCAGCAGAGACTGCGGAATGGTCTGCGCCGGGAATTCATAGGTGGCTGGCGTTTTCTCACCGGCAATTTTCAGCGCCACGATGCGCAGGTTCACCGCGCCAATCAGCTGCGTATCCACCGCAGCGGTCATCTGCCACGGGCTGCCTTTTTCGCGCATCAGTTGCAGGTCCTGATTCGAGACATCAATACTGTAGAGTTTGATTTCAGTACGGCCATTTTCTTTCAGCGCTTTATAGGCACCCTGGCTGAATGCATCCCACGCACCCCAGATGGCATCAATCTGGCCTTTCGGGTATTTCGCTAAAATAGCCCCGACTTTGTTGGCGGTGTCGCCTTGTACGTCTGAGGACACGGCGCCGATAGATTCCAGCTGATGAATCCCCGGATTTTCTTTCAGAATCGCTTCATAGGTTTTCTGACGGCGTTCCATCGGCGGGAAACCGGCCACCCACAGTTTGACGATGTTGGCTTTGCCGTTGAAATCTTTCACCAACTGGCCGACGGAGGCTTTCGCCAGGGATGCGTCGTCCTGACGGGTTACCGTGACGCCGGGAATATTTTCCGGTACTTCGGTATCAAATGCCGAAACGGCAATACCCGCCGCCGCGATACGCTTGACCAGCGCCTCGGAATACGGGCCGCGCCCCTGCGAGAGAATGATGCCGTCATATTTCTGGCTGATGGCCTGATTGACGAAATCCTGGAATTTGGCGTCGTCGCCGTTACTCAGAAAAGTATCGACCTTGAAGCCGAGCGCGCGGCCTTGTTTGATGGCACCGGCCAGAAACTGAGTGGTGTTATCGTCAGAACCGAGGTTACGCACAATGGCGATACGCACCGGGCCATTATGTTGTGCAATCGCCGCCGGAACAGGGGCTGGCGTGGCATCCGCGGCGAATGCCGGGAGGGCGGAGAACAGGCTCAGTGCCAGTAAAGAGGCGGATATTTTTTTCATTATTTAACAACTCCGTCGGTGCGGCAGATGATCGCAGCGATGTCAGCATGACCCTGGGATAGTTTCGGCGCGCCAAATGGGCGTTCCGGAATGAGGATGTACAGAAGTCTGTCTGTCCAGACGTCTATTCTGTCGGAGCAGTCTACCGATATGTTAAGAAGGAGGGAATGCTTTGTTGTTATTATATTTCATCGCGGCGTTATTCCTGTTAGTTATAGGAGGAGGGCAGTCTTTGAGCAAAATCAGAGACATGGCCTAGACTAAAAGCACACACCTGAAAGATGCCCCCGGAGGAAGCCTGATGACTTATCCTTTCCGCGACACCTTACTGCCCGTTTTCGCACTGGCCCTGCTGGCCACCCACGTTAACGCGGCACCGAAAGCCCCCATCTCACCGGCGTCTGCGCGAGCAGAGGTCACTGAACTTGCCAGCGGACTGGATCACCCGTGGTCGCTGGCTTTTCTGCCCGATAATCAGGGCGCGCTGATCACCGAGCGCAGCGGGCAGATGCGCCTGTGGCAGCCTGACGGCGCAATGTCGGCCCCGCTCAAGGGGGTGCCGCGCGTGTGGGTCAGCGGGCAAGCCGGGTTATGGGACGTGCGCTTATCTCCTGACTTTGCCAAAAACCGGCGTGTCTATCTGACCTTCACTCAGCCCGGCGAGAAGGGCGAACCCCATGCGGCGCTGGGATATGGCACCTTGTCGTCTGACAACAAAAGTCTCGACGACTTTAAAGTGATCTTCGTCCAGCAGCCTGCGCTCAGCAGCGGCATCAATCTCGGCGGAAGGATTGCCTTCGATGCGAAGGGCAATATCTTCATGTCCACCGGCGACAACAATCAGCGAATTAACGCCCAGCATCTCAGCCAGTTGCAGGGCAAGATTTTGCGTCTGACCCCGGAAGGGGGCGTGCCGCAGGACAACCCGTTTGTTAACGACAAGAATGCCAGGCCGGAGATCTGGACTTATGGCAACCGTAATCCGCAGAGTCTGGCCGTCAATCCGTGGACCGGCGCCTTATGGGAATCGGAGCACGGCCCGCGCGGCGGGGACGAAGTGAATCTGCCGCAGCCCGGTAAAAACTATGGCTGGCCGCTGGCGACGTTTGGCATCAATTATTCCGGGCAGCCTATTCCGGAAGCGAAAGGCACCCGAATCGACGGTGCTGTTGATCCGATTTATTACTGGGAAGTCTCTCCTGCGCTGAGCGGGATGGCGTTTTATAACGCAGAGCGTTTCCCGCAGTGGAAACATTCGCTGTTTATCGGCGCGCTGGCGGGGGAATCACTGATCCGTCTGACCGTAGACGGCGATAAAGTCACCGGTGAAGAGCGGTTGCTGACAGACCGCAAGGAACGCATCCGGGAAGTGCAGACCGGGCCGGACGGCTTTGTGTATGTACTGACGGATGAGAGTGACGGCAAATTACTGAAGATTGCGCCGGGTGCTTAACATGAAAAAGGCGGGTCGGATGACCCGCCGGTAACCCGAAGAAACGGCCTTAACTCAGCGGGATCATCACGCGTTTGATAAAGGCCGGGCGCTGCGTCAGTTGCTGATACCAGCGCTCAACGTTCGGATGCGACTGACGCTCAATGTTCAGCGAGTACCAGGAATAGGCATAAATCCCCAGCGGAATATCTCCGATCCCGAACGTTTCGCCGGAGAGCCATTTTTGCTTTGCCAGTACGGCATCGGCAATTGCCCAGTATTTCTCAAACACCTTCATGCCCGAGGCAACCAGCGCCATATCGCGCTCCGGTTCCGGAATGCGCACCAGTGTCTGATAGACCTGACGATAAGGGGCGATCAGCGAGCTGCTCGCCCAGTCCAGCCATTTGTCGATACTGGCGCGATGCCGCGCATCGGCAGGCCAGAATTCCGGTTTGCCGGAACATTCGGCAAGGTAGCGAAGAATGGCATTCGATTCCCACAAGACAAAATCATCTTCCTGAAAGCAGGGCACCAGACCATTCGGGTTTAAAGCGAGATAAGCCGGGTCAGTATTCTTGCCAAAGGCGCCGCCTGCGTTGACGATGTTATACGCCAGCTCCAGTTCATCCAGCATCCACAGCACTTTTTTGACGTTGGTCGAGTTTTCACGTCCCCATACGGTAATCATTCAGAACCCCTTGTTTTCAATATGAAAATACGGACTTTTTTTGATGATGACTGGCTAAAACTATAGGCCACGGCGAAGAATTATGCGAAGGGAAAAAAGTAACACTCAGCGACAGGGTGTAGCCGCCGCTGAGTGCGGGAAGGGCAGATTAGCGTTGTAACTTCTGCGCTTTAAACAGGGAAATGACGCTGAGCAGTGCGACGACCATCAGGTAATAACCCGGTGCCAGGCTGCTGCCGGTGGCGGAAATCAGCAGCGTACAGATGAACGGTGCGAAGCCACCAAACACGGTCACGGCAACGTTGTAGCTGATAGCCATACCGCTTGCGCGGGTGGTGATCGGGAACAGATCCGCCATCATCGACGGGACGGCGGAGAAATACACTGATTTCAGCAGCGCCAGCCAGCTGATAAGCAACAGCAGTGACAGCGCGGAAGTGTATTCCAGCATCAGCCAGAATGCCGGGTAGATGGTGATCAGCAACAGCACCAGTGAGCCCCACATCAGCGGCAGACGCCCCACTTTTTCAGCCCATAATCCCATCAGCGGTGTCACCACCGTCAGAATTATCCCGGCAGACAGCGTCGCGGTAAACCCGGCCGACGCGGGCAGATGCAGCGTTTTCGTGGCATACGTCGGCACATAGTTCAGCATGTAGTTAATGGCCGTTGACACGACCATCAGCCCGATGGCGATGAAAAACAGGCCTTTCTGCGCCCGGACGATCTCTTTCAGCGGAGACGCGGATTTCTCGGCAGTGCGGAAGCTTTCCGACTCTTTGATGTGACGGCGGATGTACAACCCGACCGGTCCAATCAGCAGGCCGAAGATAAACGGAATACGCCATCCCCAGTCCTGCAACTGAGTTTCGGTCAGGATGGCAGACAATCCCAGGCCAAACGCCGACGCCAGTAAGGTACTCGCGCCCTGGGTGGCAAACTGCCAGCTGGCGATGAAGGCTTTACGCTCGGGGAAGTGTTCCACCAGAAATGCCGTGGAGCTGCCGAACTCACCGCCTGCAGAGAAGCCCTGAATCAGGCGTGCGGCCAGGATCAGCAGCGGTGCCGCCATGCCGATGGTGCCGTAAGACGGTGTGACCACAATGATCAGACCGCCGATCATCATCAGGCTGATGGACATCAGTAACGATGCTTTTCGCCCGTGTTTATCAGCGTAAGCCCCCAGCACAATCGCACCCAGCGGGCGGATCAGGAAGGAAACGCCGAAGCTGCCAAAGGTCAGCAGCAGCGAGACGGTCGGATCTGAGGTCGGAAAATAGGCGTGGGCGATATAGCTGGCGAAGAAGCCGTAAATCGCGATATCGAACCACTCCAGCGCATTGCCGATACAGGTGGCAAACAACGTTTTCATCAGGTTCGGTTTTTCTGCCGTTCCCTTAAGCGGGGTTGAAGATGCAGTTATCTGGCTCATTGAACAACTCCGGCTTGCGCGTTGTGATGTGCGTGATGTTGACTGAGCAGGGCTGTGCCCCTTTCGCCCAGATCCCATAACAGGTGGGTCATGATCGCCAGCCCTTCACGGGCAACCGAAATCAGCATGTGTTCGTTGACGCCGTGCTGCCCGCAGGCCGGATAGGAGTGCGGTACCCACAAGGTCGGCAGGCCGAGGATATCGGCGAACACATCGTTGGGCAGCGAGCCGCCCAGATTCGGTAACAGCGCCGGTTTTTTGCCGGTTGTCTGCTGCATGATGTCCAGCGCCCAGTCCACCAGCGGGTCAGTCGGATCAAAGCGCGTTGCCGGGGAGCCGCGCATGAATTCCACCTCTACCTGTGAAAAGCCCCTGGCGTCCAGATGCGCACGAACGTGTTCTGCCAGATGCTGCCAGTCGGTACCGACCACAAAACGCAGCTGACACACCGCGGTGGCATGGCCGGGAATGGCATTCATCGGGCGCTGTGGATTGCCGGTCAGGAATGACAACACTTCCAGCTGATTCCATGCGTAGAGGCGTTCGGTAGGCGTCAGCCCTTCTTCGCCCCAGTCAGGGTCGATCTGCGGATCGTTTTCGCCGCCACCGGCCTCAACGTCGCTGAGGATGTCGCGAATGGCTTCGCTGACCGCAGGCGGTTTCAGCGCCGCGACCTGTAACTGACCGTGCTGGTTCACCAGACACGCCAGCGCGTTGGCCAGCTGCGTTCCCGGATTGGTCAGCAGGCCGCCCCAGTTGCCGGAGTGATAGGCGTTGTCGCGCGCATTGATGGTCAGACGGAAATTGACGGCGCCGCGTGAGCCGAGGAACAGGGTCGGACGGACGGCGTTGAGACGCGGCCCGTCTGAGGCGAGGAAGATATCTGCGCTCAGTGGTTCTTTATAGTTGCGGCAAAGTTCTGCCAGACCCGGCGAACTGATTTCTTCGCCCATTTCGAACAGCAGCTTGCAGTTAAAGCCCAGACGGCCGCCGCGTGCTTTGAAGATTTGCTCCAGCGCCGCGATATTAATGCTGTGCTGGCCTTTGTTGTCGGCTGTGCCGCGCCCGTACCAGCGGTCGCCTTCTTCTTTCAGTGCCCAGGGCGAAAGATCGCTGCGCCAGTTTTCATCGTCCCCGAACACCACATCGCCATGACCGTAGCTGAGGACGGTGGGCAGCGCGCTGTCTTCAATACGGGTTGCGATAAGAAAAGGCCGGTTGGCGGCGTGAGGATTATCAACGCTGAGCAGCGTGAAGCCCATCGCAGATAACGCCGGTTTAATCTCTTCATCGAGGTAACGGGCCAGTTCATCATCCCGCTGATTACTCTGGCTTTCCGTGGCTATCGCCACTCTGCGCGCCAGAATGCGCTGGTATTCACCCTGATCAAACCAGGCTAACGCCTGTTCAACGATATTTTCCGCTGTCATGAGGAACCTGCTTATTGTGTGTTTGTGATCTTATTGTTGGTTTTTTTAGCAGTTTCACTCTAAGCGCTGCGTAAGCGTTGCCACAATAATAATAATTGCAAGTTAGCGTTGCTTTTATTGTAATGCTCGTCTGCACACTTATGAGGCAACCCCACCATGCAAAGCGCTGAGATCCGCTATTTTCTCGCCGTCGCCAATACCGGTTCGCTGAGTGGCGCCAGCAAACAACTTTTTGTGGCGGTGTCGGCCATCAGCCGCCAGATCCAGCGCCTTGAGGAGCGGATCGGTGCGCCGCTGTTTGAGCGGCACGCGCGCGGAATGGTGCTTAACGACGCCGGCCAGATCCTGGAAAACCATGTGCGCAAAAGCATGATGGATATGGAACACGCCATTGCCGAAATTCAGGGGCTGAATGCGGTGCGGCGCACGGTGATCCGCATGGCCTGTACCGACGGTCTGGCGTTTGATTTGCTGCCGCAGCTTTTTTCACGTTTTCGCGTTATTAATCCGGGCGTGATGTTTTATCTGAATGTGGGAACGGCGGGGGACGTCTCGGAGATGATCCATAGCGGTGACGTGGATCTGGCATTACAGTTCAGCCTGGTGGCGGAGCGGGGTGTGGATATCATGGCGTCCTTTCCCGCACCGGTGCGCATGGTGATGCGCCAGAACCACCCACTGGCCGGAGGCGACCTGCAACTGACCGATCTGCATCCTTACCCGCTGGCCATGAACGAGCAGGGCAGCACCATCCGCCAGCTGTTTGATCTGTCCTGCCGGATGAGCGGCATTTTCCTTGAGCCCGCGGTCAGCTGTAACCGGTTTTCGACGCTGTACGATTTTATGGTGCAAACGCCGGGCGCGATCGTGGCGTGCAGCCATTTTTCCATCATGTACAAAGCCCGGCGCGACAACCTGCGGGTTAAATCCGTCAACATCGAACAACTCAGCCAGCGGACATTGCAGCTGCAAACGCCGGCAGGGAAAAAACACTCTGCCGCTGTGGGTCAGTTTATCGATTTTATCCGGGATGAAGTGGCACGTGAGAGCGAGGCGTTTATTCGTGATTTTAATGTCTGATTTGCGAGGCTGCGCGCAAAACCCTGGCGCCCTGCTGGCAGTAAGGCGTTTATAGTTATAGATATTTTATATATTAGTATGTTTACAAATAGCCTCAGATAATGCGCCAGCGCATGCCAGGAGGCGCCTGAACCGGCCAGAAACGGAGAGGCGGGTGCCGGAAATCTCATCTAATCTTAAGATCTTTACACTATTTAGGTTTATTCCAGCCCCGGAAAGCAGTAGTTTTTACACCTGCAGACTTGCACAATCTGATTGAAAGATAAGATAAATTTCAGTTACCCGGACAAAAGCCCTGATACCTATGACAATTTCTTCCCAATTCAAACGGACTTTCATTTACGCGCTGGGCGGTGGAGTAATGCTGCTGGCGCTTCCCGCCGCTCAGGCGGACACCGCCCCGGTAGCCCCTCAGGTCAATGCAAAATCCTGGGTGCTGATGGATTACAACAGCGGGAAGATCCTCGCACAGTCTAATCCTGACGCACGTCTCGACCCGGCAAGCCTGAGTAAAATCATGGTCAGTTATGTGGTCGGGCAGGCGATTAAATCCGGAAAAATCAAATCAGACGATCTGGTTTCCGTCGGTAACGATGCCTGGGCGACCGGTAATCCGGTGCTGCGCGGCTCTTCCCTGATGTTCCTGAAACCGGGCGACCGCGTGCCGGTTTCAGAACTGAATAAAGGCATTGTGATCCAGTCCGGTAACGACGCCAGCATCGCGCTGGCGGATTACGTGGCGGGCAGTCAGGATTCCTTCGTTAACCTGATGAACCGGTACGCTGAGCAGCTGAAACTGCAAAATACCCATTTCAAAACGGTGCACGGGCTGGATGCTGACGGGCAATACACGTCGGCCACCGACATGGCGCTGCTCTCGCAGGCGCTGATCCGGGATACGCCGGAAGAATATGCGCTGCATAAAGAAAAAGAATTCACCTTCAATCACATCAAGCAGATTAACCGTAACCGCCTGCTGTGGAGCACCAACCTGAACGTGGACGGTATCAAAACCGGTTACACCTCCGGCGCGGGCTATAATCTGGTGTCTTCGGCGAGTGACGCTAACGGGATGCGCCTGATTGCCGTGGTGATGGGCGCGCCGAGCGACCGTATCCGCTTCAATGAAAGTGAAAGCCTGCTGACCTGGGGCTTCCGTTTTTATGAAACGCTGACGCCGATCAAAGCCGGCGATGCCTTTACCAGCCAGCGCGTCTGGTTCGGTGATGAAAAAATGGTGCCGCTGGGCGTCGCGGAAAATGCGTCACTGACCATGCCGAAGGGCCAGCTGAAAAACCTGAAAGCCAGCTTCCACCTGACCACGCCTCAGCTCGAAGCGCCGCTGGCGAAAAACCAGGTGGTCGGTACGGTTGATTTCAGTCTGGACGGAAAAGTCATCGATCAGCACCCGCTGGTTGCCTTGCAGGAAGTGAAAGAAGGCGGTTTCTTCAGCCGCATCTGGGACTTCGTGATGATGAAAATCAGCGGACTGTACAGCAGCGTTTTCGGTAAGTAATGACCGTAGCGCAATAAAAAAGCGAGGCTCACGTGGCCTCGCTTTTTTTTGTCCGTCGAACAGGATTTTTCTTTCAGCCGCGTACCCAGCCTTTGCGGATCGGGAAGGCAAAGCCGAAACGGTAAATTTTACACATCAGCGCGTTAATCTGTTCGCCGAACAGATTCCAGACCAGCTGTGAGAACAGGCAGCCGAGCATGCCGACCAGGAATCCACCGAGCATATCCAGCGGCCAGTGCACGCCCAGATACACCCGTGACCAGGCGATGCTGACCGCCGTGACCATCAGCAACGCGCCGGACCAGAGACGATGCCAGAACAGGAAGGCCAGCGCGAAGGTGAAGATCGCCGTCCCGTGATCGCTCGGGAAAGAGTCGTCAGGTGAGTGATGCAGGAAGTTATAGCCAAACCCTTCCACAAACGGGCGCGCGTGCGGGAAGAGTTCAGACAGCGCCTTGGCCGTCGACATAGCGAACAACAGCGCAATGGCGGTTTTGCTGACCAGCTGACGTTGCTGACCGATATGCTCGCGATGCCCCCACAGCCACAAACCTATAATCAACAGAGGGACGATCATAATCAGATCATCCGCCAGAAATATTGCCAGTTTAATCAGTGCTTCCGGCGAAGCCGGTGTGGCGTTAATCCATAAAAAAAGCAGATGGTTCAACTGCTCCATAAACATACCCTCATCAAAAAAAGGCCAAAAAAGCCCTAAAAATGTGCCAGTAAATCACTGACAACACATCTAAAAGTGGGTTCCACGATAGTTTATGCTGCCGTGAAGATATAGGGGGGATCGTCTGAATATCAAACTCATTGACGTGCCGTATAGTTTCCCGATGCCGGTGATTCTATGAGCGGGAACTTAATGAAACCTTAAGCAGGTCAGAAACCCTGACCAACGTAAATGTTTTGCGTCATGGGAATGACTCCTATAAAAATACGCCTTATTGCCCGTCAATTTTGGCGTGAACCGCATACAGACAAGCAGATAAGGGAGAGCAACCTGATGGAGATCCGCCAGGCGGGTATTGAGGATTTGATCACCCTGCAGACGCTGGGCAGGGAGACGTACCGCCACTATTTCGGCAGTTTGTGGCACAATAGCGACGAGCTGGAAGCCTTTCTGGCGCAGGATTTTGGCGATGAAGAGATGCTGGGCAGTTTAGACGACCCCGGCCACTGCTGGCTTATGGCGGTGGAAAAGGGCGCCGTTGCAGGTTTTGCGAAACTGCATTTCGATCAACCGCTGGATCAGGCAGAAGGCCGGGGAGCGAAACTCTGCAAACTTTATTTCACGCCGGACAGCCGTTCGCGGGGACTCGGTAGCCAGCTTTTTGCCGCGGCAGAAGCCGCTGCCAGAGCGCACCGGCAGCCGGTATTGTGGCTGGATGTATTGCAAAGCAATCTGCCCGCTATCGGGTTTTATCAGCGTCAGGGGATGCATCAGGTGACGGAGAATACCTATGTGACCGCCACGCAAACCACCCGGTTGTGGATCATGAAAAAGGAAATCAATGATTAAGTTACGTCTCGGCGGTCTGTTCATCACTCTGGAAGCAGGGGAAGATATTCCCTATGCGCCGGAGTTTTGTGAGCATTACACCTACCTTATTCGTCCGGTGGAAGGCGTGTATGAAATTTTACGCTACGACGCTTATTCTGGCTGGCACAAACGTCCCGATCAGAATTTTGAAGACGGACATCAGGCTTTTGTATTTGCCTATCAGGCGTATGAAAAAGAATGGAATCAGACTGACGGACGTTTAGGGGGCAAAGATAAGCACCTCGTTCGTATTATGTAATCTCTGACAGGGCAGAAAGAGTCTAAAAAACCACCGGCAAGGTGGTTTTTTTAATTCCGTAACCCTGGCGTTGAAAGTGAATAATGATTATTTCACCGGATCACTGTATTCATTTTGGTAAATTATTTTAGTTTGAATCGCAATAATAACGTTAAGGTCAGCCCCGGATCTATACAAAAACTTACACTTCTAATAAGTTGCCTGACAATACTTGTGGCAGGTAATAATAATCTGATTAAGATAATTAGCATTTATTTCGCCAGGTGTTTGCAAAATGTAATAATAAAAAAGAGGGACTTATTTGGTTTTATCTTACTGATAGTAAAGTGTTTTAATGGGTGGTTTGGAAAAGTCTTATATAAATTATCCACTCATATAACAGCCGATGTTAATAACATTGAGGTCAGTCGTTATATTTTTAAATCATTCCTAAACGGAATTTATTTCAAATATTTTCTGGTTGCAACGGAACTTATCCTCGTTTAATTTGACGTCCATCTGCTCAGGACCTGAAGAAGATATAAAGCTTCACAGTAGCGAGTAATTAATACTGCCCGATGGCAAAAATTATAGTTTATAAATTAATCAAGGATATTGATGATGAAATTACGCGTACTTTCTCTGGTTGTTCCCGCTCTGATGATGGCCGGCACTGCAGGCGCTGCAGAGATTTATAATAAAGACGGCAACAAACTTGACCTTTACGGCAAAATTGATGGCCTCCACTATTTCTCCAGCGATAATGGCTCAGACGGTGACCAGTCTTATATGCGTTTTGGTCTGCGTGGTGAGACACAAATTAACAACGAACTGACCGGTTACGGCCAGTGGGAATATCAGGCTGCACTGAACAAAGCAGAAAGCGAAGATGCTAATAACTACACACGTGTCGGCTTCGCGGGTCTGAAATTCGCCGAGTTTGGTTCACTGGATTATGGCCGCAACTACGGCGTGATGTATGACGTCGCAGCATGGACTGACGTTCTGCCAGAATTCGGTGGCGATACCTACGGCGCAGACAACTTCATGTTCCAGCGTGCGAACGGTGTGCTGACTTACCGTAACCAGAACTTCTTCGGCCTGGTCGATGGCCTGGATGTTGCAGTGCAATATCAGGGTAAAAACGGCAGCGCGACTGAAACCAACAATGGCCGTGATGTACTGGCACAAAACGGCGACGGCTACGGCATGTCCGTGACCTATGATCTGGGCGAAGGCTTCAGTGCTGCTGCAGCAATGATGGCGTCAGACCGTACTAACGAACAAAATGGCCGTAACAACCCGGCGATCCTCGGTGACGGCGATAAAGCAACGGCTTACAGCGGCGGCCTGAAATACGATGCCAACAACGTTTACCTGGCAGCGATGTACACCCAGAGCTACAACGCCAACCGTTTCGGTAAAGCAGGCAGCACCGCTTACGGTTATGCAGACAAAGCGCAGAACTTCGAAGCCGTTGCACAGTACCAGTTTGATTTCGGTCTGCGTCCATCCCTGGCATACGTGCAGTCTCACGCCAAAGACATCCAGGGTTATGGCAACCAGAACCTGACCAAATATGTTGATGTCGGCGCGTCTTACTTCTTCAACAAAAATATGCTCACTTACGTTGATTACAAAATCAACCTGATGGATGACACCCGCTTTACCCGCAACGCTGGCATCAACACCGATGACATTGTGGCGGTAGGTTTGGTTTATCAGTTCTGATAAACCCTTTTGCCCAGATTTAATTCGGGCCTGTTAGTCTGCTGTGTCTGATTCCCTTCCCGGTCGGGAAGGGTTTTTTGTTTTATGGCATTCAGCGTTTCTCTTAAGCGTTTAATTCCCGCGCGACCTGAGGCATCATGGCTTATCCTTTGATAAACCTGTCATTAGCCGAGGCCGCCATGACCGATCACGCGACACCCAATCTTCCTTCCCGTAACTTCGAACACACCCAACAATTCTACGGCAGTGTGGGTTTTACGACGACCTACGTCGATGACAGCTGGCTTATCATGGTTCGCGGCGGCATCACGCTGGAGTTTTTCCTGCATACCGATCTTGATCCGCAAACCAGCTGGTTCAGTTGTTGCCTGCGTGTGGATAATGTCGATGAAATGTTTGCTGCCTTCAAGGCTGCCGGTATTGGCGAAGATCCCCATTCACGCCCGTGCGTTCATCTGCCAGAAACCCAGTCATGGGGCATGAAAATGGGCGTAATGATTGATATCGACGGTTCGCTTATCAGGGTGATCGAGAATTGAAAGGGAGCAACTCCCGCAGGAGACAAGCATGGTATTTGACTGGCACAGTGAGCCATTAACACGTCAGACTCGCGTGAATGAGAGCTATAAGAACACCCAAAATGTCAGACGCTTTCTAAAAAAGGAATGCGGTGAGGATTTTACCTTTGATCGGGATTTCATGGCGTGGATCCGTAATGACACACCCAAAAGCCTGGGTGACGTGGCGGATGAATGGACGCGGCGACATGGTGAGCCAAAGAACGGCTGACGGAAAGAGATGAAATGCGGCATTTTTCTGCCGCCATTTAACCGGCTGCCAGGTATTAAGAAATTGATTTCGGGTGATTCAGAACAGAAAAATAAAAACCCTTCACTCATAACAGCTCTCCCTTCTGTGCGACTCTCTGTTCAGTGAGTGCTCTGCTAATTGGCGCGCGGCAGTTTATTTTTCCCTAGAAAGTTTTAAAACTGATTAAATTGGATTTACAATAACCGCAGTTTTTTAAATGAAAAAGGATGTTCTATAATGGCTATTCCAGCTTATTTGTTTTTGAAAGATGATGGCGGAGCACGTATTAAAGGGTCTGTAGATGTAGTTGGGCGAGAAGGTAGCGTAGAGGTGATTGCATTCAGTCATCGGCTATATACCCCGACTGATAATAATACGGGAAAAATAACAGGCAATCGTATTCATGGTGCATTTATTCTTAAAAAGGGATTTGATAGTTCCTCAACATATTTGTATAAGGCTGTTGCTACCGGTCAGACGCTTAAATCTGCGGAACTCAAATGGTACAACATCAATGATGCAGGACAGGAGGTCGAATACTTCAACATGCTGTTAGAAAATGTACGTGTGGTATCAGTTGCGCCCGTGATGCACGATTGTAAAGACCCTGCTGCCCTCCATCAAAATCACTTGGAGCAGATAGAATTCCGTTACGAAAAAATCACATGGAAACACTGCGACGGAAATCTCATTTTTTCTGACTCATGGAATGAGCGTAAAACAGCGTAGGGAAACTCTTTATGGCTATTATTCCTATAATGCCAAATGCTGGGTTTAGTCTTCTGAATAAAAATATTATGGAAGCAAAAGCGCGTGGCATGAGCAAGGGAATGGCAACCCCGGCAACTTATTACTGGTTTTATCAAAAGGTAAGAAACCGAGGTCCATGGGACTATAAGCAACAGAACAGAAAACTGTCTGATTTTGGTAATTTTAATTATGGCGCTACAGGATATGTTGCAGGTATCCCACCAGATATTTTACTAATGGGCGGTGGATTTGCACAAAGTATGGCGGGTACCTCTAGAAAAGAATGGAGCAGTTGGCATGGCGTAGCGCCATATGGAGATGATCCGGTTGATCAAAGATGGATTAAACAAGGTATTGATTATGCCAAACAGCATGGTTATTAAATGGGTTCATCGTGTAGTAACCGTTGTTTTATTACTGCTAGTGGCAAGCTATGTGGCTTATCAGCATTACACTGGTCCGCCCTATGACGATGCACTATTTAAATCGCAGAAATTAAACGAAAATACGTGGCTCTACGTAACGAAATATCAGGGTGGAGGTGCTACCGTTTCCGAAGTCTATCGCTACTATTTGTCGGGAAAGATAGCTGAGAATCCCTTAAAAGCCTTGGGGGAAATGTCTCCGTTTCTTACATCAGATAGCAGCGAAGCAAAAGTGACTAAAATTGGCCGTCTGGTAACAGTAAGAATCACTGGAAGAATTTACGACTTTACAAATTCAGTCTTATATACCTCTGATGGGATCGAATATATCCCCTCTATCGAATTGTTTGCGTATAGCCCTACTTAGAGCTTAACAACGTACGGTTTCCTCGACTGGAAGCCGTTTTTTTTGCCTACACTAACCCGCGTTAGTCGCACGCAGCGCTGTGTAGATTTATTGATGGCAGAGCAAAAGCTGCCAAAGACGTTTTTTATTCGTTCGTTGAAAATTTGCAGTGCGGTGATCTATCTCATGACGAGAGTTGTAAGCCTCAACATGAAAAAGGATTTTGTACAGCAGGGTATTCCAGTGTCTCCAATCTGGCCGGTAGGGAGGAAAGGGGTGTGGCTTATCTCAATGGGAAAAGAGGGGTATGACTGAGCGACGGGCCGTCATAGAAACGCCTGAAAGGCGAAGTTTACCTGTCTCCAAGGCAACGAAGCAGGGCGTTATCTGATGGTAAATAATTGATTTTAAAGCAGAAAAGAAAAAACCCATCAATCTTGAACCTAACGAGGCGGGATTGACGGGCTCTCCAAATTTGGGGACTTCAAAGAAAAGCAGTGGCACTAATTAAGACTGCTTCCCACTATAAAAGTTCGTTTCATGTGGCAAAATTTTAAAAAAATTATTGATTTTCTTTTTCCACATTACGCATCAATAACTTACGTCACGCCCCCGGCCAGATGATAACAATCAGTGTCCCGGCCAGCGTCAGTAATACGTTAGCGATAGCATAGGTTCCGGCGTAACCCAGTGCAGGAATGTTGCTGCGGGCGGTGTCGCTGATGATTTCCATCGCAGGCGCGCAGGTTCGCGCCCCCATGATTGCGCCGAACAGCAAGGCGCGGTTCATGCGCAGAACATACGCACCAAAGATAAAGCAGATAATCACCGGTACCAGGCTGACGATCAGCCCCGAAATCAGCATCTGCCCGCCGATAGCCCCCAGACCGTTGTTGATGCCCGCGCCTGCGCTCAGGCCGACGCCTGCCATAAACACCATCAGGCCAAACTCTTTCACCATGTTCAGCGCCCCCTGCGGGATGTAGCCGAAAGTAGGGTGGTTGGCGCGCAGGAAGCCGAGCAGGATACCGGCGAACAACAGACCTGCCGCGTTACCGATACCGAAGGTGAAGTTCTTAAACTGGAATGTGATCAGGCCAATCATCAGGCCGACAATAAAGAATGCACAAAAGGCCAGCAAATCCGTGACCTGACTGTGTACCGAGATAAACCCGATGCGGTCTGCCACGCTCTTGACACGGCGCGCATCGCCGCTGACCTGCAACACGTCACCCTTGTTAAGCACAATGCTGTCGTCTATCGGCATTTCTATCTGGCTGCGGATGACGCGGTTCAGGAAACAGCCCTGATCGGTCAGATTGAGCTGACTGAGGCGTTTACCCACCGCGTGGTTATTTTTCACCACCACTTCTTCAGTCACGATGCGCATATCCAGCAGATCGCGGTCGAAGACTTCTTTGCCGTTTCTGAAACTCGGATCGAGCCGGGAATGCGCGTCAGGGTAGCCGACCAGTGAGATTTCATCGCCGACCTGCAATACCGCGTCGCCGTCAGGTGTCGCTAAAATCCCGTTACGACGGATACGCTCGATATAGCAACCGGTCTGGCGGTAGATCCCCAGTTCACGCAGATTTTTGCCATCCGCCCAGGCCACCAGCTCCTGCCCGACGCGATAGGCACGGATTACCGGTAAATACACTTTGCGTTTGCTGTCAGTATCCAGACCGCGTTCGCGGGCGATTTGCTGCGCACTGGTCGGTAAATCCTGATGTTGCAGTTTTGGCAGATAGCGTGCGCCGAAAATCAGGCTGACCAGCCCGATCAGATAAGTCAGTGCATAGCCGAGGCTCAGATTGTCGAGTTCCGGGCCGAGCATTTTGTTGCCGCCCATGGTATTGCGCAGCGTGTCTCCCGCACCCACCAGCACCGGCGTGGAGGTCATGGAGCCGGCGAGCATACCGGCGGTAAGGCCGATGTCCCAGCCAAACAGCCGTCCAAGGCCGAGCGCAAGCAGCATCGCGGTGCCGACCATTACCAGCGCCAGCATGAAATAATTTTTGCCGTCGCGAAAGAAAATCGAAAAAAAGTTGGGTCCGGCTTCGACGCCCACGCAGAAAATAAACAGCATAAAACCAAGATTGAGCGCTTCGGTATTAATGCTGAAATGCTGCTGGCCTAAAAGCAGGGAAACCACTAATACGCCAATAGAATTTCCCAGCTGAACGGAGCCCAGACGCACTTTTCCGAGGCACAGACCGAGCGCCAAAACTACAAATAATAACAGGATGTAATTCCCGTTTAACAAACTAGCGACGTTTATATTCACAAGGATAACTTATTGTTTACCAACAAATTCTTGATATGGGAGAATGTAAAGGATAAATTCAGAAAGAGAACATTCCTGCGTGTTTACTCCGCGTGTGCACAGTGCAGACGACGGGGAAAAGCAGGGTTCGGGCGTCATTTTAATCATAGAACGTCTCTTCAGCCAGAGAAAAGCCCGGATAAAATGATGTAAACGCCTAATTTGTGTTACGCGGGATTGCGTGGCGCGTCAGGGAAGTGAGCCAGAAGGCTCTGTCAGGTAAAAAACCGCATCAAATGCAATTCATCAAAGCCTGTGAAAACTCGCCAACTTTATGGAGGAAGTAAAATGGCACTTTGGCGCAAGGTCAGAGCCCCGGTTCTGTGTTGTCTCTGTTTTATCGTGATTTTTATTTCTTTAAAAAATAGCTGGGTCGTGGTCAGAAACACCGGGCCTGGTCCTGAATACGGCCTGCTTTTATTTTTGCTGCCCGGCATGTTAACGGCAATGATCGCCAGGGAGTCGCCGATATTCTCGTCTTTTGTCGGCGGACTGACTTCTATACCTTTATGTTTTCTGCTGCGCTGGGCGTTCTTCCCCCGCATACGCCCGCCGGTGCAGGAGCTGGCTTATGCCACCAGCGCCATTTTCTGGTGCGTGCTGGGTGCGATGCTGATCCATTTGCTGATGACGGCTTACCGCCAGTTCAGACATTCCTGAGCTGGCGGTAAGTAAAAGCCAAAAGAAAAGGCGCTCAGTGAGCGCCTTTATGCTGTGTGTCATCTTATTTTTTTTGACTGATCGTCTGATAACGCCGGATCAGTTGCTGAACAATGCCAGATGCTCTTTCGCATAAGCTTCAAAATCAGTGAAGCCGCCAATGTGTTGCTGGTCGAGGAAGATCTGTGGAACCGTTTCAACCGGTTTGCCGACAGTTTTTTCCAGATCGGCTTTGGTGATGCCTTCTGCATGGATATCGATGTAGCGGAAGTTGAAATCATCACGTTCTTCAGTCAGTTTTTCAGCCAACTCTTTTGCACGGACACAATAAGGACAGCCAGGACGCCCGAAAATTACTGCAAACATGGAGACTCCTTTGTTTGATTTTAAAAATGAATGAAAAGGAAACGATTCGTTTTGTTAACTACATCACCTTTTTGATGTCGCTACTATGCCTGTTGCAAACCATAAAAAAAAGCAGGAATTACCTGTCAGTCCGATACCTTTGACCTATCCAAATGAACAGAAAGCCATTTTTTACGACAGCACATTGTTAAAGCAATTGATGCCGCCAGACTTGCAAAGGGCGTGCGCAGCATCAATCATTGAGCGCTGATGTATTTTATTTTTTAGTCCAAGGATTTTTCATGACACCGACTATCGATCTCCTGCGTTCCCACCGTTCCATCCGTGCTTTTACCGATCAGCCTGTGTCAGATGAACAGCGTAAAGCCATCATTGCGGCGGCACAGGGCGCATCGACATCCAGCTTTTTGCAGTGCTCTTCAATTATTCGTATCACCGATCCGGTACTGCGTGAAAAGCTGGTGGGCTATACCGGAGGTCAGAAATACGTTGCCAGCGCCGCTGAATTTTGGGTGTTCTGCGCTGATTTCAACCGTAACCAGCAAATCAATCCGCAGGCTGAGCTGGGCCTTGCCGAGCAACTGCTGCTGGGGTGTGTGGATACCGCGCTGATGGCGCAAAATGCGATGACGGCGGCTGAGTCACTTGGGCTGGGCGGCGTGTTTATCGGCGGCATTCGTAATCAGGTTGAAGATGTTGTGGCGCTGCTGAAACTGCCTAAATTTGTCATGCCGCTGTTTGGTTTTTGCATCGGTACACCGGCGCAGGATCATCAGGTGAAGCCACGTATGCCGCAGTCAATGCTGGTGCATGAAAACAGCTATCAGCCGCTGGACAAAGAGGTGCTGGCGGAATATGACGAAGCGCTGAGTCAGTATTATTTGCAGCGTGACAGCAATGCACGCCGTGATACCTGGAGTGATTTGATCGTTCGTACCCTGAAAAAGGAACAGCGTCCGTTTATGCTGGACGCATTGCATAAGCAAGGTTGGGCAACGCGCTAAACGGCGACGGAGTGTCGGATGAAGATTGCTATTCTTTCCCGTGACGGGTCTTTGTATTCGTGCAAACGTCTGCGGGAAGCGGCGCAGAGCAGGGGGCATGAGATCGACATCATCGATCCTTTGTCTTGTTATATGAACATTAATCCCGCCGCGCCCAGCGTGCATTATCGCGGACGGCAGCTCGATATTTACCAGGCCGTGATCCCGCGCATCGGCTCGGCGATCACCTTCTACGGCACCGCCGTGCTGCGTCAGTTTGAAATGCTCGGCAGTTTTCCGCTCAATGAATCGGTGGCGATCACCCGCGCGCGCGACAAATTGCGATCAATGCAGATCCTCGCGCGCGAAGGCATTGATCTGCCGATCACCGGCTTTGCCAATGCGCCGGACGACACCTCAGATCTCATCGCGCTGGTCGGCGGTGCGCCGCTGGTGGTGAAACTGGTGGAAGGCACGCAGGGGATCGGCGTGGTGCTGGCGGAAACCCGTCAGGCAGCAGAAAGCGTGATTGACGCGTTTCGCGGGCTGAATGCGCATATTCTGGTGCAAGAATATATTCGCGAAGCAGAAGGGCGGGACATTCGTTGTCTGGTCGTGGGAAAGCGCGTGGTCGCGGCCATTGAGCGTCAGGCCAAATCGGGTGATTTCCGTTCTAATCTTCATCGCGGCGGCACGGCGAAAAAAGTCAAAATTACCCCGCAGGAGAAAGACATTGCGGTGAAAGCCGCGCAGACGCTGGGGCTGGATATCGCCGGGGTAGATATTCTGCGGGCACATCGCGGGCCGCTGGTGATGGAAGTCAACGCATCACCGGGGCTTGAAGGTATCGAGACGACCACCGGTCTGGACATCGCCGGGATGATGATCGATTACATCGAACAGCGTGCGAAACCGGGTTTTCGCTTAAAATCCGGCGGCTAATTCTCAATTGATCGGCCTAATGTTGATCAAGGCGGTTTTGATCGTAGCGCTGGCCGGCATAATTCCGTAAGCTATCGCCCCTTCGTAAGGCCCTGCGCATTACGGAAGGGGTTATTTTCGTTGTTGAACTCGTGAGGCATTCTATGGATTCGCTCATCGTCCCTGATTTAGCGCTGTTGCGGCGCTGGCTTGATCAGCTGGGCATTTCTTTTTTCGAGTGTGATTCCTGTCAGGCTCTCCATCTGCCGCATATGCAGAATTTCGATGGCATTTTTGATGCCAAGCTCGACATTGTGGACAACGTGATTTTGTTCTCGGCGCTGGCCGAAGTGAAGCCGACGGCGCTGATCCCGTTGGTGGCTGATTTAAGCTCGATCAATGCCAGCTCGCTGACCATCAAAGCCTTCGTGGATATTCAGGACGATAATTTACCGAAGCTGATTGTTTGTCAGTCGCTGACAATAGCAGTAGGCGTGACCCATGAGCAGTTCTCCTTCTTCCTGCAACAGGCAGAAGAGCAAATGTCGATGATCATTCTCGAAGCTCATGCCAATGACTTGCTGTTTATCGGTGATGAAGAAGAAGACGGCGCACCTGCCACGTCGGTCAATCTGCCGTTACTGCACTGATCCCTTTTTTAATTTTTTCTCTCCTTTAAAGATCCTTTCCTGCGAGCCGTAACAACCACGGCTCCGCTGCCTTTATTCGCTTTCGCGATAAGTTATGCTGCTGTTTACCCGATGTTGCCCTATATTTCACTTTGTTAATGGCTAAAATGCCAGACGCTGTACATCAAATTTGCATAATTAATCGATAAACGCCGGTTTTGTCTCAGGAGGCTGGTACACGCGGGTTGCAGGCGCTATGCTTCTGACTCTGCATCAAGCGTGATTACGTCGTAAAACCAAACGGTTAATTCGCAGGCAGCGTATTCGCCAACATTGAATGCCTATGCATATTTTCGTGCCCGGCAGTTGGCTTGGTAGTGAAGGGTTTTGTATCCATTTCAGTGATGCAAATTCAATGACATATTCCCCTGGCTTGGAGGTAGTAACGGATGTTCACCCTGCGTAAAAAGTGGTTATCGGGTGTTGTCGCCGGTCTGGTAATGGCCGCGTCCGTCACAGCGTCTGCGGAAGAGAAAACGCTGCATATCTATAACTGGTCCGATTATATCGCGCCAAACACCGTGCCTGATTTCCAGAAGGAAACCGGCATCAAAGTGGTTTACGACGTCTTTGATTCCAACGAAGTGCTGGAAGGCAAACTGATGGCAGGCAGCACCGGTTTTGATTTAGTGGTGCCTTCAGCCAGTTTCCTTGAGCGCCAGCTGACCGCGGGCGTGTTCCAGCCGCTGGATAAAAGCAAACTGCCTAACTATAAAAACCTCGATCCAGACTTGTTGAAAATGGTCGCGCAACACGATCCGGGTAACAAGTACGCGATTCCTTACCTGTGGGCGACCACCGGTATCGGTTATAACGTCGAAAAAGTGAAAGCGGTGCTGGGTAAAGATGCGCCGGTGGACAGCTGGGATCTGGTGCTCAAACCAGAAAACTTAGAGAAGCTGAAAAGCTGCGGTGTCTCCTTCTTAGACGCCCCGGCAGAAATTTATGCCACGGTGCTCAATTACCTGCATCTGGATCCGAACAGCACCAAAGCCTCTGATTACACCGGTGCGGCGAACGATCTGTTGCTGAAATTGCGTCCTAACATCCGTTATTTCCACTCTTCTCAATACATTAACGATCTGGCGAACGGCGACATTTGTGTGGCGATTGGCTGGGCTGGCGATGTGATGCAGGCGTCTAACCGCGCGAAAGAGGCTAAAAATGGCGTGAACGTGGCGTACAGCATTCCGAAAGAGGGGGCGCTGGCCTTCTTCGACGTGTTTGCAATCCCTGCGGATGCGAAAAATCTCGACGAAGCCTATCAGTTCCTCAACTACCTGATGGAGCCGAAAGTCATCGCGCAAATCAGTAACACCGTGTATTACGCGAGTGGCAACAAAGCAGCCACGCCGCTGGTCAACGAAGATGTGCGTAATAACCCAGGCATTTATCCGCCAGCGGATGTGCAGGCCAAACTCTTCAGCCTGAAAGTTCAGGATCCGAAGATTGACCGCGTGATCACAAGATCATGGACAAAGGTTAAGACGGGCAAATAATACCGTTTAAAAGTCAGGAAGACTTCTCAGCGGCTCCGCCTGTTCATGGCGGGGCCGCTGACGTTTTGCTTCCGGCCCTATTTTGAGCGTAGCGGTCAGGCACTTTTTCCCCTGACTGTTATGCTTATTTGAATCTGCTTTAACCTGATACCGGAGATTTCTCTGAGTGAACGACGCTATTCCCCGCCCGCAGCCTAAGTCCCAGAAAGGTTTCACGCCTTTACTGGAGATCCGCAATTTAACCAAGTCTTTTGACGGCCAGGCCGCTGTGGATGATGTCAGTCTGACCATCTACAAAGGCGAGATTTTTGCTCTGCTGGGCGCATCCGGCTGTGGCAAATCGACGCTGCTGCGCATGCTGGCCGGTTTCGAGCAGCCGACGCAGGGGCAGATTGTCCTGGATGGCGTGGATCTCTCGCAGGTGCCGCCTTATCAGCGACCGATCAACATGATGTTCCAGTCGTACGCATTGTTCCCGCACATGACCGTGGAACAAAACATTGCGTTCGGGCTCAAGCAGGACAAATTACCCTCGGCGGAAATCAAAAGCCGTGTGGCAGAAATGCTGACGCTGGTGCACATGCAGGAATTCGCCAAACGTAAGCCGCATCAGCTTTCCGGCGGTCAGCGTCAGCGCGTGGCACTGGCCCGCAGCCTGGCGAAACGTCCGAAATTATTGCTGCTCGATGAACCGATGGGCGCGCTGGATAAAAAATTGCGCGACCGGATGCAGCTGGAAGTGGTGGATATTCTTGAGCGCGTGGGTGCGACCTGCGTCATGGTGACGCACGATCAGGAAGAAGCCATGACCATGGCCGGGCGAATCGCCATCATGAACCGCGGTAAGTTCGTGCAAATCGGCGAGCCGGAAGAGATTTATGAGCATCCGACCAGCCGTTTCAGCGCGGAGTTTATCGGCTCGGTCAACGTGTTCGAAGGCGTACTCAAAGAGCGTCTGGACGATGCGTTGATCCTGACCTCTCCGGGGCTGGTGCATCCGCTGAAAGTGGACGTGGATGTGTCGGTGACCGACGGCGTGCCAGTGTATGTGGCGCTGCGTCCTGAAAAAATCATGCTCTGTGAAGAGGTGCCGGAAGATGGCAGCAACTTTGCGGTCGGTGAAGTGGTGAACATCGCGTATCTGGGGGATCTGTCGATTTATCACGTCAGATTACACAGCGGACAGATGATTACCGCGCAGTTGCAGAACGGCCACCGTTTCCGCAAAGGCATGCCAACCTGGGGCGATGAAGTGCGCCTGTGCTGGGAAGCCGACAGCTGCGTCGTGCTGACCGTTTAAGAGGGGCTGAATATGTCTTTAATCTCTGAACAACCGGTCAGTAAACCTCCGGGTGGCTTTAACGCGCTGATGGGCCGTCTGCAACAACGTCATGGCCGCAAGCTGGTGATCCTGCTGCCGCTGGTGTGGTTCCTGCTGCTGTTTTTACTGCCGTTTCTGATTGTCTTTAAAATCAGTTTTGCCGAAATGGCGCGCGCCATTCCGCCTTATACCGATCTGGTGACCTTTTCGGACGGTATGCTGGATATCGCGCTCAACATCGGCAATTACATTTCGCTTACCGACGATCCGCTGTATATCGAAGCTTATCTGCAATCCATTCAGGTCGCGGCGGTGTCCACGGCGCTATGTCTGGTGATTGGCTACCCGCTGGCGTGGGCGGTGGCGCACAGTAAAGTCTCGACGCGCAACATTCTGCTGTTGCTGGTGATCCTGCCCTCATGGACGTCGTTCCTGATCCGCGTGTATGCCTGGATGGGCATTCTGAAAGACAACGGCGTGCTGAACAATGTGCTGATGTGGCTGCACGTTATCGATCAGCCGCTGGTGATCCTGCACACCAATCTGGCGGTGTACATCGGCATTGTGTATTCCTATCTGCCGTTTATGGTGTTGCCGATTTACACGGCGCTGACCCGCATGGATTATTCGCTGGTGGAAGCGTCGCTGGATCTGGGGGCGCGTCCGCTGAAAACCTTCTTTAAAGTGATCATGCCGCTGACCAAAGGCGGGATTATTGCCGGTTCGATGTTGGTGTTTATCCCGGCGGTCGGTGAGTACGTGATCCCTGAACTGCTTGGCGGGCCGGACAGCATCATGATCGGCCGCATTTTGTGGCAGGAATTCTTTAATAACCGCGACTGGCCGGTGGCCTCTGCGGTGGCGGTGATCATGCTGTTACTGCTGATCATGCCGATCCTGTGGTTCCACAAATATCAAAACAAAGAGCTGGGAGACAAAGAATGAATAAGTTACCGGTTGTCCGTTCGCCGTGGCGAATTCTTATTCTGATCATCGGCTTTACGTTTTTGTACGCACCGATGCTGATGCTGGTTATTTACTCGTTCAACAGCTCCAAGCTCGTGACGGTCTGGGCGGGCTGGTCTACCCGCTGGTATACTCAGCTTTTCCATGACACCGCGATGATCAACGCCGTGGGCATGAGCCTGACGATTGCCACGGCAGCGGCCACCATGGCGGTGATTGTCGGCACACTGGCGGCGGTGGTGATGGTGCGTTTCAGGCGTTTTCGCGGTTCGACCGGCTTTGCTTTTATGCTGACCGCACCGCTGGTTATGCCGGATGTGATCACCGGGCTGGCGCTGCTGCTGCTGTTTGTGGCGATGGGGCACGCCTTTGGCTGGCCCGCCGAGCGCGGCATGTTCACCATCTGGCTGGCGCACGTGACGTTTTGTAGCGCTTACGTCGCCGTGGTGGTGTCTGCGCGCTTGCGCGAGCTGGACCGCTCAATCGAAGAGGCCGCGATGGATTTAGGAGCAACGCCGCTGAAGGTGTTTTTCATCATCACCTTGCCGATGATCCTTCCGGCGCTGATTTCCGGCTGGCTGCTGGCGTTTACGCTGTCGCTCGACGATCTGGTGATCGCCAGTTTCGTCGCCGGGCCGGGCGCGACCACCTTGCCGATGCTGGTCTTTGCCAGCGTGCGCATGGGCGTCAACCCTGAAATCAACGCACTGGCGACGCTGATCCTGCTGGTGGTTGGCATCATCGGCATGGTTGCCTGGTGGTTTATGTCGCGGGCTGAAAAGCAAAGAGTGAAGGAGATCCAGCGCGCTGCGCGAGGTTAACGCCTTGACGCAACACCCATGATTCAGGGGATTAGCAGTTGAATACCATAAGAAAAGGAAACAACAAGGAAGTATGAGACTCTCTTTTATCCCCGTTCCGGTAATGATAGGCGCGTCGGCCATTGTGGCGACGCGCTGCCTGGAATTCATTCTGTTACTCGATGCCATGGGTTTTTCAGGGCTGATGAGTTTTATCGAAGTCAGCGCCGAATCCTGGCTCAATTGCTTCATCATGCTCGCCAGCCTGGTGATTATTCTGGTGGAATGCCGTGCCGCTTACGCCATGATGCGTGCACGCCGCTGGGGGCGCTGGGCGTTTATCGGCTGTCAGGCCATCGTGGTCAGCTATATGTTGCTGGCGTCATTTGACTGGTTCGGGCCACGTATCTTTCGTTTTAACGTTGAAACGCAGGGCGAATTCTTGTTAGCGCTGCTGGAGCAAAAAATCCCCGATATGGCGATCCTGTTGTTGCTCTTTCTGCCTGCCAGCAGCCGGCGCTACTTTTCCAGACGTAAGGCTGAAAATAAATAAGTCCGGCTGCCAGTGAGCCTTTCGGGCCGCGTGGTGGTACACTGCGCGCCAGTTTTTTTCAGCATCTGATGACCGGACTTCTTTCATGCATTGCGCACTCTACACCGCAGGAACCTGCCGTTCCTGCCAGTGGCTCGACAAACCCTATTCCCGCCAGCTGGCTGATAAACAGCAAGATCTGCACGATCTGCTGAGCGGGCTGCCGGTGGGCGAATGGTGTGAACCGGTGACCGGAGAAGAGCGCGCTTTTCGAAATAAAGCCAAAATGGTGGTCAGCGGCAGCGTTGAACGCCCGTTGCTTGGCATGCTGCACCGCGACGGCACGCCGGTCGATTTATGCGATTGCCCCCTCTATCCGGCCAGTTTTCCGGCGGTATTTTCCGTTCTCAAAACCTTTATCGCCCGCGCCGGGCTGACGCCGTATAACGTCGCCCTTAAGCGCGGCGAACTGAAATTCCTGTTACTGACAGAAAGCCAGAAAGACGGCGGCATGATGCTGCGTTTTGTTCTGCGCTCGGACACCAAACTGGCGCAACTGCGGGCCGCACTGCCGTGGCTGCAACAGCAATTGCCGCAGCTGAAAGTGATATCTGCCAATCTTCAGCCGGTGCACATGGCTATTCTCGAAGGCGACACGGAAATTGCGCTGACCGACGTTCAGCGGCTGGAAGAGGATTTCAACCAGGTGCCGCTGTTTATCCGCCCGCAAAGTTTCTTCCAGACCAATCCGCAGGTGGCTGAAAAACTCTATGCCACGGCACGCGACTGGGTGCGCGAGTGCGGTAACATCGCCAGCATGTGGGATTTATTCTGCGGTGTGGGCGGTTTCGGTCTGCACTGCGCGACGCCGCAGATGAAACTGACCGGTATTGAAATCAGTGCTGAAGCCATTTCCTGCGCGAAAGAATCGGCGGCGCGGCTGGGGCTGCAAAACGTTGAGTTTCAGGCGCTCGATTCCACCGGTTTCGCCACCGGAAAGGGCGAGGTGCCCGATCTGGTGCTGGTGAACCCGCCGCGTCGCGGTATCGGTAAAACCTTGTGTGATTATCTGAGCCGCATGGCGCCCTCCACCGTGCTTTACTCCAGCTGCAACGCGCAGACGATGGCGAAAGATCTGGCGCTGCTGCCGGAATACCGCATCGCGCGCGTCCAGCTTTTCGACATGTTCCCGCACACCGCGCACTATGAAGTGATGGCGTTATTAATTCGTCATGACGCTTCGCGGTAATTAACCTGACAGCGTCAGGTGTTATTCCCGGCCCCTGGTAAAAAAACGTGTAAATATATCGGTTACTTCCGTGCTACCGGCAGAGAGGTTATTGATTTAACGCGGGGGGAATAATCATGACTGAGTTCACAAATCCTTTTTTTAATCCGTAAAAGCGGATTGTCTTCATGTTTTTAGATTCGTAAACCCGCTATGTTTGCCTCCGGATTGTTACTGCATCAGCAGGCAAAACCTGAACTGAAATCTCGCGCGCCTCGGGGGATTTCTGTTCAGGTTTTTTTTTGCCTGTCATAAATGCACCCAGAAAAATCACTCTACCTCGGGTTATGACGCAATGGAAAAACAGGCTATGGAAAAGCACGCACGGGCACTGGCATTGGGGCTTCTCTGTGTTCCCGCACTGGCATGTGCCGGGATCGACGATATTGCAGAAACGGATTTTATCAAAAAAAGTTCGCTGGAATTCGGTACGCACAATATCTGGAAATACCTGAATGAAGGCGAAACGGATAAACGCTACGTTCACTCGGCATGGGGGCAGGGGCTGTCACTGGATTACACGTCGGGATATCTCTCCGACATTATCGGTGTCGATGCGTCTTATTATGGCGTAATCAAACTCGCCGCCGCCGATAATTTCGCGTCGAGAGGTATTTTGTATAACGACGAAGGTAAGGCGAAAGGTTTCAATAAACTCGGTCAGATTTATGGCAAGGCAAAATTATCTGAAGGCGGAGTGGATGCCAATCTCTACGGCGGCTGGAAACTGCTTAAACTTGGCGTATTAACCACATCGATGCGTGCCGCGCCTAATACGTATCAGGGCTGGAGCGGGGATATTACCTACGACGCCTACCGGTTACGTCTGGGTTACGTCACCCGGTCATCAAACCGTGACTCACCGGATAAAGTGGATTTTCAGACCAGCGATTCAAAGTCGATAAACGCCATTTATACCGGTGATATTCAGGTCAAAACCGACAATCTGACCGCGCTGTATTTCTATGGCGAGAGTGAAGATTATCTGCGCAGAAATGGCCTCGAGCTGAAAATAACACAAAATAAAGCGCTGTCTTATGGCGTGCAGATATACATGACCGAAGGGCTGGATAAATGGAACAGCATGGCGAACAGCAAAAAAGATTTCGACACCCGTGCGAATCACTACGCCACCGATGTGACCTGGAAACACAACGGCTGGGTCACCAAAGGCGGGCTGGCGTATACCGACGCCAACAAAGACGGCGGTATCGGCATGTATCCGAGGCACATGAGCAAAAATTCACGCGGCACCTTTAACTCGATGACCACTGCGGGGCTCGATTACATGCGTGACGAAGAAAAAGTGCTGTCGCTGGACGTCGGTTACAAGCTCACTCGGGAGGTGTTAGTCGGCATTAATACCCACTACGGTTTCTTCGATTATCAGGGGCAATCGGTGCAGGAGGGGGAATTCAACCTGTATTCCGTCTGGAAACCGGCATCGAAAAAGCTGAAAGATTTGTCTCTCTTCGTCCTGATTGGCCCTGGCCGGACGTATGAACATAAAGGCACCGCCCCGATTGTCGATCACCACGGCAATATTAAAAATACTGACAGTTTTGCGGCGGAATTCCGTCTGGACTACAAATTTAAAATCTTTTAATTAACCTCAACGATAAGGATGCTGTTATGAAAAATAGCTTAACGAAAACGCTGTTCTCTTTACTGGCTTTCAGCCTGCCGCTGTTCCTGAGCAGCGTAACGGTGTCGGCGGCGACGCCTGAGGTTCAGGCCGCCGGTGAAAAGGGAGAAGTGACTTTTTACGTTACCCGTCATGGTAAAACCTTGTTCAACGCCGCGCACCGGGCGCAGGGCTGGTCAGACACGCCGCTGACCTCCGCCGGGGTGGAAGTGGCAGAGCAACTTGGCCGTGGCCTGAAAGACATTCACTTTGCCGCTGCCTTTTCCAGTGATGCTGGCCGTGCGCGCCAGACGGCAAAAATTGCCTTAGCCTCAGCCGGGCAACCCCTGCCGGTCAGCGAAGATCAGCGCCTGCGCGAAACCTTCTTCGGCCCGTTTGAAGGGGAACATGAATTACTGATGTGGGAGCCGGTGGCGAAAAAACTCGGCTATAAAGATTTCGCTGCCCTGACGCAGGCGCTGAATAACGGTCAGGTGACGCTGAAAACCATGATGAATACGCTGGCTGAGGTTGATCTGTCGCACACCACCGAAAACGCGGCGCAGGTCCATCAGCGTATGCAGGCCGCACTGACAGATATCGCCCGCAAAGTCAGCGCACAGGGCGGCGGCAATGTGCTGATCGTCTCTCACGGCATGGCCATTCTGGCGATGCTCGAAGGGATGACGCCTGAAGAAAACCTGCGTGCGCCATTACAGAACGCCAGCGTCACGGTGATCACGTATAAAGACGGTAAGTTTACGGTCGGTAAAATCGGGGACATGCATTATGTGGAGAAAGGGAAAGGGAATTAGGTTGAAACAGTTTGCATGATGTAACGTCAGATAAAATAAGCGCAACAGGGAGGACTCTGTTGCGTTTATTTCGATTATGGTATCAGCGTGTTCAACACATAGAAAAGTTTTTCAGCGCCTTTATTGGACTGAGTCAGGGTAAACTTATGCTGTGCTGAATGATGCGTCAAAATTTTAATGGTCTTATTCAGGCTGCCGCTTATCGACAGGGCTTTTATATCGCTTAATTCAAGACGGAAACATTTGTATGCTTTTCCTAAGTCACAAATCATTTCATTCCGGGTAATAACAACGCCGCGATCGCCACTGCCAAACACCGTATCATCAAAGTAAAATAATACGTCTTCTGCTCTGAGGAGCGGCATTTTAATACTGGCATTCAGAGACGTTAAAAATTTACGGAGCTTAAGCGTGTCCATCTCATCATCACGGTAAAAATGCAGGGCTTTATTCGTTGAGGTGAAGTCATTTTCCATTTCAGTCGTCATAGAAAATTGATCCCTGTATTTTCTTTTTATCTTAATTAAATAAGTAAGCCATGGGCACGAAATGACCCGGCACATGAATATACGCTGCAAATCTTTATAAATACACCCTCAGCACCCGCGGACATCGCGAAATACATATTAACGTCCGGTCGCCAGCTGGTTCATGACTAACACCAGTTTATCGAACACTTCACTGAACAAATGCTCACTGAATGGCGCAAGCAGCGGCATCATCATACCGATGGAGAGAATACCGATGCTGAGTGTCAGCGGGAAACCGATGACGAAAACGGAAAGCTGCGGTGCCACGCGGTTGAGTATGCCGAGCGCCATGTTGAGGGTCAGCAGCAGGGTGACAATTGGCAGGGCGAGCATCAGGCCGCCGCTGAACACGATGCTGCCCGCCTGAGCAACGGCCATGAATCCCTGAGCATTCACCGGATTGGGGCTTATCGGCAAGGTGTGGAAACTGTCGGCGAGCAGGGAAATCAGCCACAGATGACCGTTGAAACTCAGAAACAGCAGCACCGCCAGCAGGTTGAGAAATTGTGCCAGCAGCGGAGAGTTCAGGCGGTTGCTGGGGTCGTAGAACGTGGCGAAGGAGATGCCCATTTGCAGGCCCATGATTTCACCGGCCATGCGGATCGCGGCGAACGCCAGCTGCATGGTCAGGCCGAGCGCGGTACCAATCATAATTTGCTGCATGGTCAGCCACAGCGCAGGGGTGGAGAAAATCGGGGTGTCGACAACCGGCAGTGCCGGGGCGATCAGAAAGGTGATCATCGCCGCGAGGCCAATTTTAACCTTTTTTGGCACCTGTTTTTCGCTGGTGATCGGCGCGGTGCTGATCAGCGCCAGAATGCGCAGCATCGGCCAGAAATACATGCTCAGCCATCCGGCTAACTGGGTGCTGTCGAAAGAAACCATAGGTTAACCGATGATGTACGGCAGGCTGGAAAACAGCGTGCGCATGTAATCAAGCAGCAGATTGAGCATCCACGGACCCGCGATGACGATGGTCGCTACCACCGCCAGGATCTTCGGAATGAAGGACAGCGTTTGTTCGTTGATTTGCGTCGCCGCCTGCAACAGGCTGACGATAAGACCGGTGACCAGCGCAGCCAGCAGCAGCGGGGCAGCGACCGCAAGTGCGACTTTCATCGCTTCATTGCCAATCGCCATTACCGATTCAGGAGTCATAAATCTCTCTTTAAATGTGAACCTGCGTGGGCGGGCTTACGTGTCATTTTGTCCGCCGGCAGTGCCCGCACTGGCGGCG
Source organism: Rahnella rivi (assembly GCF_019049655.1). Taxonomy (GTDB): domain Bacteria; phylum Pseudomonadota; class Gammaproteobacteria; order Enterobacterales; family Enterobacteriaceae; genus Rahnella; species Rahnella rivi. The sequence goes on along the minus strand of NZ_JAFMOX010000059.1, from coordinate 12,286 downwards.
ACGCTGACGCCCATAAAATCAGGCAACGGCATGAATTAACTGTAGAAACTCTGCGCCAGCGATCCGAGCAGCAACTGCCAGCCATCCACCAGCACGAACAGCATCAGTTTGAAGGGCAGTGAGATAGTGGCAGGCGGCACCATCATCATTCCCAGCGCCATCAGCACGCTGGCCACCACCAGATCGATAATCATGAACGGGATAAAGACCGTGAAGCCAATCTGGAAAGCCGTTTTCAGTTCGCTGGTGACGTAAGCCGGTAACAAAATACGCATCGGCACTGCTTCCGGGCCTGCCAGCGGCGGCAGGTTGGCGAGGCGGGCGTACAGCGCGAGGTCACTTTCACGGGTCTGGCGCAGCATGAATTCACGCAACGGCTGAGCGCCTTTGTCCATGGCATCCTGCATGCTGATTTTGTTTTCAGTGAACGGCTGATAAGCGTCGGTGTAAATCTTGTCGAAAACCGGCGCCATGACGAAGAAGGTCAGAAACAGCCCGAGGCCGAGCAGAACCTGGTTCGGCGGTGCAGACGGCGTGCCGAGGGCGTTTCGCAGTAAACCCAGCACGATGATAATGCGGGTAAAGCTGGTACACATCAGCAGCATCGCGGGCAGCAGGGTCAGCGTGGTGATGAAGACCAGCGTCTGGATCGGCAATGACCAGTTTTGCGCACCGTTCGCCATTTGCTGGCTGATGATGCCCGGTAATTGCGCAAACGCGGCGGGGCTGGCGAGCAGCAGCAGCGGCAGACAACGGGTAAGCAAGCGAACAGGACGCTGACGGACAGCGTTAACTACGGAACTCAAGAAGGTCATGCCTGCTTTCCCGGACGTTTCAACATTTTTTGCATCAGCTGACGAAAATCAGCGGGCTTGTCGGCAGCAGCGCCCGGCGTGATATCGGCCGGTGGCGCGCTCAGGGTATGCAGCGGTGTGATGTTGTGGGCAGTCACGCCCAGCACCAGCCAGGTATTGTCCACTTCCACAATCACCACTTTTTCACTGCGCCCGACCTGACAGCTGGACGTGATTTTCAGCAGCCTGTTATTTTTTGCCTGCGGTGCCAGACCGGTCCGTTTCGCCACCCAGCCGATAAACAGAATCAGCAGCAGAATACCGCCGAGCACGGAGCTGACTTGCGTCAGCACGGAACTGGCGGGTACTACCGGCGCGGAGGCATGGGCAGTGGCGGGCGTCACCGCCCCGGAAAGGTACGGGGAATCCGTCGCGGCAGTCTGGCTCATCAGCGGCTCAGACGACGCATACGTTCTGATGGCGTGATGATATCGGTGATGCGCACGCCGTATTTATCGGCCACGACCACCACTTCACCCTGAGCAATCAGATAACCGTTGATCAGAATATCCAGCGGCTCACCGGCCAGACCGTCAAGGGAAACCACGGAACCCTGCGACAGGCGCAGCAGCTCTTTAATGGTCATCTTGGTGCGGCCTAACTCCACGGTCAGCTTGACCGGAATATCGAGGATCATATCGATATCCTGCAAGCTGCCTGCTCCTTCCTGGGCGCCCAGCGCGGCGAAAACACCCTCGGTTGACGCTTTGGCGCTGCCCGCAGATTGTTGTTCGTTAAACGCATCAGCCCATAAATCGTCAACGTTATCCGATCCGGCGTCAGACGGTTTATTGGTGTCACTCATGGGGCTGTTCCTCATCTAGAGAATTTAAAATTGGGTTGATCAAATGTTCAACGCGCAGAGCGTATTGTTCGTTTAAGGTGCCGTATTTGCTGGTCAGGACCGGCACGCCGTCGACGTGGGCAATCAGGCGATCCGGCTTTTCAATCGGCAGCACATCGCCCGGTTGCAGTTTCAGGATCTGAGATAAACGCAGCGGAATTTCGACGAAGTTTGCCACCAGCTCCAGTTCGGATTGCTGAACCTGGGTCACCAGATTTTCGCGCCACTGGCTTTCTTCATGACGGGAGTTCTCGACCGGCGGATTGGTCAGCAACTCACGGATCGGTTCAATCATGCTAAAGGGAATACAGATGTTGAAATCACCGCTCAGCGCACCGATTTCCACGTGGAACGGCGTGGTGATCACGATATCGTTCGGGGAAGAGGTGATGTTGGTGAATTTGATCTGCAATTCCGCACGGACGTACTCGACGCTCAGTTTGTAAACGCCGCTCCAGGCATCTTCATAAGCATCCAGCGCCAGCGTCAGCATGCGTTTAATCACGCGCTGTTCGGTGTGGGTGAATTCACGACCTTCTACTTTGGTCGGGAAACGGCCATCGCCGCCAAACAGGTTATCCACCGCGATAAACACCAGGCTCGGGGCGAACACAAATAAGGCCGTGCCGCGCAAGGGTTTGAGGTGGATCAGGTTGAGGTTGGTCGGTACCGGCAGGTTGCGGGCAAAATCGTGATAAGGCTGAATTTTGATCGGCCCGACGGTGATGTCCGGGCTGCGGCGCAACAGGTTAAATAGCCCCATACGGAAATGACGGGCAAAACGCTCGTTAATGATTTCCAGCGCCTGCAGACGCTCGCGGACAACGCGGCGCTGAGTCGTGGGGTCAAAAGGTTTAACGCCGTCGTCGGACGCCAGCGTTTTCGCTTTTGTGGTTTCAGCCGCGCTGTCGCTGCTGTCACCGTTGAGCAGTGCGTCGATCTCGGCCTGTGAAAGAATGCTGTCGCCCATAATTTGTTTATCGCAGTATGAAAGCAGTGAAAAGCACGTCGTTGATCGCCTGTGGGGGCTGACCTTTGACCAGTGGCACGTCCAGAACTTGTTTGATTTCCTGCACCAGTTGCTGCTTGCCGGTTTCACTGACTAAATCCGACGTTTTCTGGCGTGAAAGTAACAGCAGCAAGCGGCTGCGGACTTCAGGCAGATACTCATTCAGGATGGCGCGGTTTTTTTCATCCGGCAGACGCAGGGTCAGGCCGATGTAAAGCACACGGTCAGGATCGTTATCCGGTGTTTGCAGGTTGACGGTGAAGGTGTCCAGCGCCAGGAAAATCGGCGGCACCGGCGGCTCATTCTTTTTCACTTCAGCGGTCTGCGAACCCGGTGCTGACTGCTGTTTGTGCAACATCCACCAGGCGTAACCCGCCGCACCACAAGCACCAAGGGCCACCAGTAAAAGCAGAATCATTAAAAGCGGTCGCTTTTTTTTGCGCGAGGCCGAGAGAGCGGAGTCAGACATGGATGAGGCGATTTCCTGTAAGTATGGGCAGATAAGCTGAGGGAAGCCCAACCTGCCGGATCAATTCTGAAAATGATTATCCCGCTTATCCTGTTGTTCAATAGTCAGAATAGGCGGGAAAAATAAGGTCAGCTCTGCCGTTTGAATTAAGTGAACACTGACCGTCAGCAACTACCTGAAACAATTTTGCGAACAATTACGCAAAGATATCGACGCTGTTGTTACCGCCAAGACGCTGCGCGAGCGACACCGGCACCGGCAGGGCGTCTGCCGCGGCATTCACGCCACCGGCATTAAAGGCCGCCCAGCTTGAGGCGTTCCCCTGCTGCGAACCGGATTGTGAACTTTGCTGTTGCGCCTGTTGCCACTGCGAGCTGTCGCTGCCGACGCTGCTCTGACCGAGGCTGATGCCATTATCCGCCAGCGCCGTTTTCAGATCAGGCATCGCGGCTTCAATGGCGGAACGCACCGCACTGTGGCCTGAGACAAAGTGCAACTGCGCCTGGTTGTTTTCAATCTTCATGCTGATCTGGATGGAACCCAGATCCTGCGGATGCAGGCGCAACTCGGCGGTCTGCTGCCCCTGACGGTTGAACATCATCACCTGCTGACCGAGTTGCTGTTGCCACTCCGGCGTCCCCAGCTGCGCGTTGAGCAACGGCGTGGACGGCGCGGTCACGGCGCTGGTGGTGGTCGGCGTGGTTGACACCGGCGCTGAAGAGACGGCCACCGCGGCGTTGTTCACCAGGTTCAGGGCGCTGTCCGGCGTGCGGCTGTCGGTCTGTGCCGCCACGGCGACATTGCCGTTAGCCGCGGTCATCGCGGCAAGCGCGCTGGAAAAATCAGGGCTGGCGGCGGAGGTATTTTTGCCTGTCGCGTGCGCGGTGGCGGTACTGGCCGTGGCCGGTGCACTGCTGTCGGTCACGGCGGTTTTACCGTCATCGGCCAGCAGTGAAGAGGCGGTGGTGGTCAGCCCGGCAAGTAATGCACTCTTTTTATCGGCATCGGCGGTGTCTGAGGACAAGGCGGACTGCGCCGAAGCCGCCGTCGCGGTGGTCAGTGGCTGCGCCGGTTGTTGTTGCGCGGCGAGCTGGGCAAACAGCGCCTGCACCGGCAGGGAGGTGGCGTCGTCAGCCTGAGTGTCTTTGTCTTTATCGGTGAGCGCGATATTTTTGACCGCAGAAGGGTCGGTGCCTTTCAGGCTGCCGTTGGGCAACAACTGGATCGCCGCAATCATTTTGCTCAGGTCGCTGTCGTCCAGCGCCAGGCTGCCGTCTTCTTCGCCGGTGGTCACGGCCTGAGTCAGCGTGGCTTTGTCCAGAATCTGGCCTTTGGCACTGATTTTCTGGCCGAGCTGAGATAACTGGCTGGCGAGTTTAGGATCGAGTTTTTCGCCCAGCTGCGCCTGCAACTGGCTGGCAAAATCTGCGGTGGCGCCGGTCGTGGAAACATCACCGGTGGCGACAGCATCCGACGCCGTGCTGGCGGAGGCGGCGGAAACGGTGGTTTTCGCCGAGGTGACGGCCGCAGGCAAGATATTCAGATTCATAGCGTTTTTTTCCTGTAAGCGCTGCGTTGGGCAAATTCATCGTTCTGCTTTTGATCCATCTTGTTCTCATGCGAACGCTGCTGTTCACTGGCACGGGTTTGCAGGGTCTGATACGCATTCAGTCGCTGTTGTTTATCCTGCCACTGATTGACGGCGGCATTGAGCCGCTGATCCCATTGCTGCAACTGCTTGCGATGCTGTTCAATCGCCACTTCCAGCGTGCCGATAAACTGCTGGTAGTTCTGCCAGGTATTGGCCGCAATTCCGCCGGTCATGGTGGTGTTCAGTTTTTCGCGGTACTCACGCTGATAGTTGAGCAGCATGGTGAGCTGTTCCTGAGCCTGAGAATGCGATTGCCGGATTTGCCCCAAATGATTGGTCGCCTGATCCAGCGCTTTTTGCGCCAGAGAACAAAGGGTGATCAATGGTGATGAACTTTCCATTCGATATTCCTCATACCCTTCATTGTTTGCCCTGATACGGCGCGCACGCTGATGGATATAGTTCTGTGTGTAATGTCTTAGCCAGGGAACAACATGTTCAGTTCCAGACAGGCGTCTTCATACGTGCTGCGTTCCATGATGTCCTGCTGGAGAAAGTTCTCCATTTGCGGGTACAAGCGGATGGCGCGATCGAGCATCGGATCGCTGCCTGCCGCGTAGGCACCGACGCTGACCAGATCACGGTTACGCTGGTAGCTGGACAACAGTTGTTTGAAATTTCGTACACGGGAATACTGGTTGTCGTCGATAAGCGATGTCATGGCACGGCTGATCGACGCTTCTATATCAATGGCCGGATAGTGGCCGGACTCCGCCAGACGGCGCGATAACACCACGTGACCATCAAGAATGGCGCGGGCGGCGTCGGCGATCGGATCCTGTTGGTCATCCCCTTCGGTCAGCACGGTATAGAAGGCGGTAATCGAACCGCCGCCGCTGATGCCGTTCCCTGCGCGTTCAACCAGCGCAGGCAGTTTGGCGAAAACGGAAGGCGGATAACCTTTGGTTGCCGGTGGCTCACCGATGGCAAGGGCGATTTCACGCTGGGCCATGGCGTAGCGGGTCAGGGAATCCATGATCAGCAGTACGTGCTGCCCACGGTCACGGAAATCTTCTGCAATGCGCGTGGCGTAGGCGGCTCCCTGCATACGCAGGAGCGGCGAAACGTCGGCCGGTGCTGCGATGACCACGGAACGGGCGCGGCCTTCGTCACCTAAAATGTTCTCGATGAAGTCTTTGACTTCACGTCCACGTTCACCAATCAGCCCGACCACGATCACATCGGCCTGGGTGTAGCGGGCCATCATGCCGAGCAGAACGGATTTACCCACGCCGGAACCGGCAAACAGCCCCATACGCTGGCCGCGACCGACGGTCAGCAGTGCGTTGATGGCCCGCACGCCCACGTCCAGTACGTCGGTGATCGGCGTACGTTGCAACGGGTTAAACGGCGGGGTGATAAGCGCGGCGCGATAGCCGGTGTCCGGTGGCGGTAAGCCATCCAGCGGTTTGGCGCTGCCGTCAAGCACGCGGCCCAGCAGTTGCGGGCCGAGCGGAAGCTGCTTGCCGGCCATGTGGCCGTCGGGAGAAATACGCGCGTAAACGCGGGCGCCCGGCAAAATACCTTCGACTTCTTCCAGTGGCATCAGAAACAGATTCTGGCCGTTAAAACCCACCACTTCGCTTTCTACTTCCTGCACCACTTTGCCGTCATGACGTTCAATCAGACAGGTGGAGCCGAGCGGCATCTGCAGGCCGGTGGCTTCGAGGATCAGCCCCGTCGCGCGGGTCAGACGGCCATAACGGCGCACGGTAGGCGTGCGGCTCATGCGTTTTTCCGCATCGTCGAGGGATTTCAGCAGGCGGCTCAGGCGGGCGGTCATCCGAGATCTCCCGGCGCGGCGAGGCGGCACAGTTCATGCCAGCGCGTGGCAATCGAGGCATCCATATCGCCATCTTCCGCACTGACTTTACAGCCACCGCTGTGGATCTGATTATCTGCCAGCAAACGCCAGCCGTGCATACTGAGGCTGGCGCCGAGTTGCACTTCGACCCGCTCGAAATCAGCCGGGTTAACGCGCAGCTGCGGTTTGCCTTTAAACATCGGCTCCAGCTGGATCAGCTGCTGGATCTGCGTGAGCAGGGCGGAACCGTCACAAATCGGGGCCTGACCTAAAATCTGTTTGGCAGCGGTCAGCGCCATTTGCATCAGGCGCGAGGCGATCACGCTGTCCAGCGCGTCGAGCGTTTGCTGGAAATCGGCCACCAGAAGCTGCCAGTGTTCAGTGAGAACGGCCTGCTGTTGCTGACCTTCCAGTAAACCCTGCTGTTGCCCGGCTTCCTGACCGGACTGAAATCCGGCGGCATAACCCTGTTTCTGACCGGCTTCAAGACCTTGCTGAAAACCCTGCTGTTCGGCGCGGCGTTGCAGGTTCAGCAGCTCATTCTGATCGACCTGCACCTTGGGCTGGCCGTCGTCCTGCTCTTCTTCACCTTCCTGAAACAAGGGCTCAAGCGGGCTGGCGAAAGAGGGCATCGCCAGATCGCCCGGCCGCCACGGCTGCCACGGCAGGGCGTTAAGACGCTCGGTCTGCCGCTCTTCAGCGGTTTTCTTTTCCGGCACCGGCTGGTCATTCATTGGATCAGACATAAGAATCCTCGCCGCCGCCGACTACCATTTCGCCAGACTCTGCCAGACGGCGAACCGTTTGCAGGATGGCTTTCTGTTCGTTCTCGACCAGAGACATACGCATCGGGCCACGGTTGGCCAGATCGTCGCGCAGGATGTCGGCAGCACGCTGCGACATGTTGCGCAGGAACTTCTCGCGCAGTGGCTGCTCGGCACCTTTCAATGCCACCAGTAACGATTCGCCTTCGATTTCCTGCAACAGGCGCTGGATACTGCGGTCGTCCACGTCCACCAGGTTTTCGAACAGGAACATCTCGTCGATAATTTTTTGTGCCAGTTCGCCGTCGTAACCACGCACCGCTTCGATAACCGCTTCTTCCTGCTGGGTTTTCATCAGGTTGATGATTTCTGCCGCCGTACGAACACCGCCCATCTTCGAACGTTTGAGGTTCTGGCCGTCGAGCAGGTTGTTCAGCACTTCGGTCAGCTCGGCCAGCGCCGCTGGCTGGACACCGCCGAAGGTGGCGATACGCAGCATGACGTCGTTGCGCAGACGCTCGTCGAACAGCGCCAGAATATCGGCCGCCTGGCCCCGTTTCAGGTGCACCAGGATAGTGGCGATGATCTGCGGATGTTCGTCGCGGATCAGATCGGCGGCAATCACCGGCTCCATGAAGTTGAGCGTTTCCATACCGCTGGTGGTTTCGCGCGATTCGAGAATGTCTTCCAGCAAGCTCGAGGCACGCTCTTCGCCCAGCGCCTTGGTCAGCACTGAACGCAGGTATTCGCTGGTGTTCACACTCAGCGCAGCATACTGCTCGGATTCGTCCTCGAATTCATTCAGGACCTCGGCCAGCTGCTTGTTGGAGATCTGATGGATATTCGCCATCGCGCCACTGATTTGCTGAACTTCACGCGGGGAGAGGTGTTTGAACACCTCCACCGCACGGTCTTCGCCCAGGGTTATCATCAAAATGGCGCTTTTTTCAGTTCCGGTCATAGTCATGGTTGTTCGGTACTCATCCATTGGCGGATAACCAGGGCGACGATACGCGGATCTTTATCGGCCAGCTCCTGTACTCGTTGAGTCTGTACTTCGACGCTGACGCGCTGCTGTGAACGTTTACGTTTCTCCAGCTCGTCGGTGCTGAGTTTGACCGGTTTGCTGCCTTCAGGTTGTGGCATGGAAGCGGCAAGGGCAGCGGCGGCAATGGCTTCTTTCTCGGCCTGCTGTTTGCGCAGCATCGGACGAACAATCTTGCGCCACAGTATCCAGGCCACAATCAGCACCAGTAACCAGCGACCGGCATCGATCAGTTGGTCGAAGAACGCCTGTTGTTTCCAGAACGGCAACTCTGCGGTGTCATCCGCGGCTTCGTTGAACGGTGTATTCACCACGTTCAGCGTATCGCCACGTTCGGTAGAGAAGCCCATCGCTTCGCGAACCAGATCGTCGATCTTCTTCAACTGTTCATCGGTCAGCGGTTTGGATTTGCCATCCGTTCCCACCTGATAGTTGACGACCACTGCCGCAGACAGGCGCTGTACCGCACCGGCGCTGTGCTGGGTGTGGGTGATGGTGCGATCCACTTCATAGTTAGTGGTTTCATCACGACGGCTGTTCGATGGCACCGTTGAACGGTTCGCCGTGCTGTTTTGTGCGCCGTTCTGAGCGTTGCCCGCCTGATTCTGATTCTGATTCTGAGCCGTGTTGGCCGCAGGCGGTGTGGTCACCGGTGCAGTCGCTGCCGGTGCGGGCTGATTGCTCAGCGCACCCGGTACGCCGCCCACTGAAGAGCCGCCAATCTGATCGCTGGTGCTGAGCTGGCGGGAACGTACGGCGGCTTTATCCGCAGCACCGTTCGGCTGGTAATTTTCGTCAGTTTGTTCGCGGGTGGCGTAATCAATCTGCGCGGTGATTTGTGCGTGCACGTTGCCGTTGCCGACCACCGGTTGCAGAATCGCTTCGATGCGGCGCTGCAGGCGGCCTTCCACTTCGTTGGCGTATTTCAGCTGTGACGCATTGAGGTCGCGGCCATTGCTGTCTGACTGCGTCAGTAAATGCCCGCTCTGATCGACCACGGTGACGTTGGCCGGAGGCAAACCGGAAACGCTGCTCGACACCATATAAACGATGGCGTTGATCTGGCCATCATCAAGGGCGCGGCCCGGTTGCAGATTCAGGGTGACGGAAGCGGAAGGGTTTTTCTGTTCGCGTACGAATAAAGAAGGTTTCGGAATGGCTAAATGCACGCGGGCGCTCGAGACCGGGCCCAGCGTTTCGATGGTGCGGGAGAGTTCACCTTCCAGTGCGCGCTGATAGTTGATCTGCTCGCTGAACTGGCTGATCCCAAACTTCTCCTGATCCATCAGTTCAAAACCTACGGCGCCGCCTTTCGGCAAACCGGCCGCAGCCAGTTTCAGACGTGTTTCATACACTTTGTCAGCGGGAATAAGGACTGCGCCACCGTTATCAGAAAACTGATAAGGGATATTCATTTGCGTCAGTTGGGTGACGACCGCGCCACCATCTTTGTCGTTGAGGTTGCTAAACAGCACCTTATAAGTAGGCTGCTTAGCCCACAACATCATAACAACAACAATAGCCACGGCTGCCGCAGCAGCAATGGCGATAGGAACTTTTGGGTTGGCGCGCAGGCGATTAAGCAGAGCAGTGAAACCGCTTCCAGGGTTTTCTGCGCCGGCTATTGCGGAACTCATACAAGATCCCTATTTAGCTGTTGGACGGTGGTGTTCATGTTGTCTCTTAACAAAACAGACTCCCAGGTGCGCAATCGGTGAAGCGTGACATTTTTCAAACCCCCACACAGGCAGGCCTATTTTCTAGGTGAGCCATTATTTGTCGCGCAGGGCAAAGTTAATGGCCCGATAAGCCATGGTTTTTGCGGTCAATTATGGCGTTTAGGAAAAAACTGATGTGATAGGGTGTCATTCCATGAAAGAACCCCATTGGTCACCGACAGAGCGTTAAGCGGAGAAAGCATGTCAATTCAAGGCATTGAGAGTGTTTTACAGCAAATGCAGGCCACTGCAGTGCAGGCAGGCGCGGTTAAGCAGACCGACACCACGTCAGAAGCCGGTTTTGCCAGCGAACTGAAAGCGGCATTAGGCAAGATCAGTGAGACGCAAAACAGCGCCAAACTGCAGGCTGAAAAACTCGAGATGGGCGTGCCGGGCGTCAGCCTCAACGATGTGATGGTCGATCTGCAAAAATCCTCTATTTCATTACAGCTGGGCGTGCAGGTCAGAAATAAACTGGTGGCGGCGTATCAGGATGTGATGAATATGTCGGTGTAGGTGTGTTAGCAAGATCTTCAGGAACTACAGCTATCACCGCAGTTAAGTACAGTGTTGAAATGTTTAATTACGTAATCTAAAGGCCAAGATCCAATTGAAGAGTGTACATTTGACAGAAGTCGCAATAGCTCAGGCTTTAAAGTGACAGAAAATTATATCTTTAGTGGAACTCATACTGATGGAAATTGGCCGCCAACATTTTTTGGTTGAGAAGATACCAATCAAATATAAGAGTACATGAGCTCCTTATATTGCTTCGAAAGCATACCCTGTTCGTATTATTATAGTTACGAGCAACTCAGACCGAATTACCACAATCACATAATCTGATTGCAGTGGCATTGTCTTTCGAGGGCCATTTCCTCGTCAGCTAATAATTTTAAAAGTCAGACAGCACGTTCGATGTAATCTGGAATACGTCAACATAATTGGATGAGTATCAGGGGTATTCAGCTTTTTTACGACGAATGATGGTGGTAACACAACAACATTACGGATGGTAATAAAGTGATTAATTTTTGATGCGTCTCCTAATTCATCAGAAGATTACTTGATATTGGGCATAGTAAATATGGGTGATTAATACCCATATTACAGGAAATTTCTTCGAGATTTAATTGTATGTTCTGATTGGTAATGCCACTCAAAAAGAGTGGCAACACTTCATTTTGACTTACATGAAAATCTGAATATATATATTATTGAAACGAATAAAAGTAGGTCAAAGCTGAAGTTCATCCCGAAAAGATGCTTTGACATGTCTCTATACCCTTCACCAAAGAAAGCCATATAAAATTGAGAGCACCCAATAGTTGAGACAATGAAAAGTAAACCAGAGAGTTCATTTTTTCTGAATGAAAGTGAAAGTATGAGCGAGGCTAATAAAATTAAAAACCTATAATCTTTGAATAAGTAATCCTTCATCAATGTTAACTGATAGTAAAAGCCTTTGTTGTTAATTATTAAATCCATGGCTTTGTATACATGAAAATAATTTTCAGTTAATTGGCTTTTTACTCCAGAATCAAATGGGAGCATGAATATTATTGAAGGGTGCTTAATGAATTCAGACAGACTATTTTTAAAGTTGGCATCAACGTGTTGGTTAAAGCATTTTTCACCTATATCGGTTTGAGTTACTCCTTTACTTGTATCAAACCGATTTCCCCACGCATCAATCCCTACGCAGGATTCATCAACGCCGTCAGGTAAAACTATGCCATTTAATCTTTCATATTCGTAAATGCCGAAATATTCAGAATGATATTTATTGTAAGTTACGGTAGAAGTCGCTGCAATAATGCAGAAGATAGCCATAACTAAAGATATAATCATTAGTGGAAGCTTAATAAAAATCTGACCTCTATTGAATAAGCAATAATAGGCGATAGCAATTATTGGGATGTAGAAAAACTGGCTCTTACTACAAGCAATGACGGTAATGCTAATAAATGCTATTAGAATATTGAGAATGTTATCTTTAAAAGTAGATAATATAAATAGTGGAATGAAAATCATCAAAACTTGTTCTTGGTAAAACGAACCAAAAAATGCCAAGTTTGATGATGAAATTATCGGCAATAAGCTAAGTAAATATGCTGCAGCAGTAATG
>NZ_JAFMOX010000060.1 GCF_019049655.1 Rahnella rivi | reverse complement strand
CTCAAAAAACCCGTCAACTTTTATAACAGATCACAACTTATCTAAAATTAATCACAATATTCTGATTGAATGTGGTGAATTTCAAAAAAGAAGATACGATAAATCCTATCAAAAAATGAATGCCAGCAATTTTCTACCACCGGACTGGAGAGTGTTGAAAGATGAGCGTTTATCTTATTAATGGGTTGTATGTTTTCAACGAAGGAACGAAAGAGTTAAAGACGCTGAATAATGGAATGAATATTAAACTGACCACGATGCGAGCCCGATGCCTCAGTTTTATCATTGAACACGCAAAAGACGAAGTGATAGAGAAGTCAGCGATATCTTATGCTTTATGGGGTGCCAGAAGTACCTTTACCAGCGACGCCAGCCTTACCCAAACACTCTATTTAATTCGCCGCGATCTTAAAACCTTAGGGTTGGATGAATTGTTTATCACCGTACCTAAATCAGGCATTCGGGTGAATACTTCAATAACAATCGATATAATTCAGGAAAAAAAACCCAAAACAAAAATATCATATAACCCTATTTTACTGAGTCTGATTGTATTAGTGCTGTTAATCGGAGTAGGTGTATATCTTACCTTAGTTATCTGAGATCTCTTTACTCACAGAGGGTTCCACTATGCCAAGCAATCCTATTATTGATGCCGTGCTGGAAAATGAAGGGGCTTATATAAACCATCCCGACGATCCGGGCGGCGCGACACATTGGGGCATCACCGAAAAGACCGCACGTGATTATGGCTATACCGGCGATATGAAAGCATTTACCCGTGAACAGGCATATATCATTCTGGAGAAAAACTACTGGTATCAGCCAGGGTTTGACAAAATCCACGCCTTGTCGCCGGCTCTGGCGTTAGAGCTGTGTGATACCGGGACAAATATGGGGCCTTCCGTGGGTATTAAGTGGCTACAACGCTGGCTCAATGCATATAATCAGCAAGGCCAGGTTTATCCCGATATCACCGTTGACGGAAAAATTGGGCCTGCCACGCTGAATGCGCTGGCCGGGTTCCTGAGACTGCGCGGGCAGGAAGGAGACGCTGTTCTGGTCACTTCGCTCAATTGCAGCCAGGGACAACGGTATCTTGATTTAGCCGAAAGTAAGGCCAGTAATGAATCCTTCATTTACGGCTGGATGAGAAACCGGGTGCGCCTGATAACGCTTTAAACATAAGTGTTTCTTATACAAATAAATGAGCTGCAATAACTTCACTTGTGATGCACAACATCGTTTAGCTATTAGGAATTAATTCAAACCACTCATTAATGCATACAAATATCATGATATTTTGAGATTTTTTTACTTTATTTGTAGCATCACAATGTGAATGATGCAGGCTCCATATCTTGATGACGGAGAAAAGTAATGATTTACGATAAAATAAATGAGTTTGATTATAATCTGATCAAGATCATGAATGAAGTGATAGTCTCTGGTAGCCTTTCGCGCGCAGCTGAAAAACTTGAACTCTCCGTTTCTGCGGTCAGTCTTTCCATTAATAAATTACAACGTTTCTTAGCCGTCGAACTTTTTATCAGAACCGCTCAGGGCATGAAACCAACACAAATAGCCCTGGACATTCATGAATCTTTTTCACATGCCATGTGTATAATTGATGACGTGGTTCATAAAGCTAAAAATCAGGAAAAAACCGTCTCTTCAGTTAAAGTCATGTGTTCTGACTTAATCGAAAGTTTTTACTTTCAACGTTTACATCAGCAAGATGATTTACAGGAAACCCTTCTCGCCTTCACTAACTCCACCATATTTAACCATGATGAATGTGTGAGAAATCTGCTGCAATCTGGCAATGACATCGTGCTAAGTAATTTTGCCCTTCACCACCACAGCATCACCTCTGTTGAAATTGATTCCGTGGATGATTTCGTGGTGGTGTGCAGTTCCGGCAGTTTACTGGCGTCACAACCCGCCTTTACGCTTTCACACTATTACACGTTACCCCATGCCGTGTATTGTCACAGCGAAGGCCAGACCATGAAACTGGTGTCGGTCAATAATCGTCATATCCAGAATGAAAAAACCAATATGCGCAAAGTCATTTATAACTCATCGTCTATGAATGGCATCATTGCTGCCGTTGAGCGCAGTGATATGATCGCCATCTTTCCGAGAAAAGTGGCAGAGTATTTTATTGAAAAACGTCACAGCAAATTAGTGACATTTACATTACCCGATGACATTCATCATGAAACTTTAAAAACATATGCAAACTTTGTCACCAGAACGACCAAAGTCCGAGGTGTTAATAATATCATTTCTTCACTCAAGGCCGTTGAAACCTGCTCCTGAAAATAAATGATTATCTCAACGGCACAAAGCAAAATCACACGTAATTAATGATGGGCAATGTTCTTATTTTAATAGTGAAGTAACCCGGTGAAGATTACCCTTTCAATGTTGGTCTGAGACTGACATTGAAAACACAAACTCCTCAGAGTTTTTATTCTTGTACTTATTGCAACGAATGAAGGGTATTCACTATGCATCGATTAAAGCCTCAGTTTTATTTAAATCTTATTACCGCATCCTGTTTGCTGGCTGCAAGTTCTGCCGCGCTGGCGGAGGAAACCCCTGCCCCTTCAGAACCGTACGTTATTAAAGAAAGTGATTTGATCAAAAAAGAAAATTCATTAACGCAAAACCCGCTGATGCAGGAAGTGAAAGCTTCCATCCGCACGCTGGATAATGATTCCGTTGAAAAAATTGCGCCGGGCCGTGCGGCAAACCCGGATAACGTAAAACGCGTTGAGAAAATCCTCAGCAAAGAGCAGTGGGATTATATTTTCCCGCTCCGCGCGCCGGAATACAGTTATGAAAACTTCATTAAGGCGATAGGTAAATTCCCGGCAGTTTGCGGTACTTACACTGACGGACGTGATTCCGACGCGATTTGCCGTAAAGGCCTGGCAACGATGTTTGCGCACTTCGCGCAGGAAACCGGCGGACATGAAAACTGGCGCCCTGAGGCGGAATGGCGACAGGGGCTGGTGTGGCTGCGTGAAATGGGCTGGGCCGAAGGCCAGAAAGGCGGCTATAACGGCGAATGTAATCCGGACGTCTGGCAGGGGCAAACCTGGCCTTGCGGTAAAGACGCGCAGGGTGATTTCGTCAGCTATTTTGGTCGCGGGGCAAAACAACTTTCCTATAACTACAACTACGGTCCGTTCTCAGACGCGATGTTTGGCACGGTCAGAACGCTGCTCGATAAACCGGAACTGGTCGCGGACACCTGGCTGAACCTCGCCAGCGCCGTGTTCTTCTTCGTCACACCGCAGGCACCGAAACCCAGCATGCTGCACGTGATCGACGGAACCTGGCAGCCTAACGCCCATGATAAAGAAAACGGCCTGGTACCGGGGTTCGGCGTGACCATCCAGATCATTAACGGCGGCGTGGAGTGCGGCGGGCCGACCGAAATTGCTCAGGGTGAAAACCGTATCTCCTACTACAAAAGTGAAGCGGAATACCTGAAAGTGCCGGTGCCTGCCAATGAAGTGCTCGGCTGTAAAAACATGAAACAGTTCGATGAAGGTGGCTCAGGCGCACTGCCACAGTACTGGGAACAGGACTGGGGATGGGATCCGAGTACCCCGACAGGCTCGACGTATTCCTGTCAGTTAGTCGGCTATCAGACGCCATTCTCTGCGTTTAAAGAAGGCGACTACAAACGCTGCGTTCAGCACTTCTTTAATGTGTCGATTGTTGATGACTCCGGCAAGGTCGAGCCGGTCACGCCAGCACCGGATCCGACGCCAGCGCCAACACCAACCCCGGATCCAACCCCGGCGGACACTAACGTGGCGCCAGTGGCAAAACTGAGCGGGCCGATTGGTGATGTGGAAAGTCAGGCGAATGTGACACTTAACGCAGCCGCGTCCAGCGATGCGAACGGTGACAAACTGTCTTACTCCTGGCTGCTGCCAAACGGTAACACGCTGGAGGGTACCGACCGTGACAGCATCAGTTTTGTTGCCCCGACGGTGACGGTGAAAAAACAGTACACCTTCACACTGACCGTTTCTGACGGCAAGAAAAGCGATGTGGCTTCTTATACGCTGACGGTGACGCCGCAGGTGCAACCATTGCCGGATACCGGCACGGGTAAAACCTGCGCGAACAACTGGGACGCACAAAAAATCTACTACGGAGGCGAAAGCGTTGTGTGGAAAGGCAAGGAGTATCTGGCTAACTATTGGACACAGAACAATGAACCTGGTAACCCGGAGTTCACTGGCGAATGGTCACAATGGAAGGAAATTAAAGCCTGTAAGTAAACCTTGTTTTAATGGTCACTCCTGACCGGGGAAAATCAAATGGGCGATCGACGATCGCCCATTTTTTCATGGTTCAGCTTGCCACCAGCATCGGTTCAGGAACCGGCGTGCTCTGCTCCGCAACCAGTCCCAGCAGGATTTTCTTCACCGCCATCGCCTCCGGCGACAGTGCCCGCGTTTCTGAGATACATAATGAAAGCGGCACCTGAATGGCCGGGCTGCTGATGCATGACATCCAGGCTTTCGCCGGGCCGATCATGGCACGGGCGGCGGACTCCGGCAGAATCGTCGCACCCAGCCCGCTGGCCACCGCGGCAGTCAGCGTGGCGGAAGATTCAATTTCACCAATGATGTTAGCGCTCAGACGACGCAAAGACATGGCATCGTCCACCAGACGGCGCATGACGTTATAAGCACGCGGCATAAACAGATTCAGCCTGGCCACCTCGCTCAGCTCAACGTATTTTCCCGGATTCGGCACAGCATGCGTGCCCACCAGATACAGATCTTCCCTCATCAGCGGCTGACTGCACAGCCCGGCTTCCGGGCGCGCGCCGTACAGCACTGCCATGTCCATGCGGCCATCCAGCACCCATTCACCCAGCGCCGTGCCAAAGTTTTCATTGAGATACAGCAGAATGCCGGGATGCTGCTCGCGCACTGCCTGCAACAGCGGCAGCGCCAGCTGTGAAGCCGCCGTGCCCGGCGCAAGGCCGACCGACACCTGCCCGCTGAGCGATTGCCCGGCGCTGCTTACGGCGCACTGCGCCTGCTCACACTGACGCAAAATGGCCTGCGCATGGGAATAAAGAATGTGACCGGCTTCCGTGGGCGTGACGCCGCGCTTGGTGCGAATCAGCAATTGTTGCTGCAATTCACCTTCCAGCGTCGCCAGCTGCTGGCTCAGCGCCGGTTGAGCGATATGCAGAACCTCAGCGGCCTGCGTCAGGCTGCCGATATCGACGATTTTCACGAAGTACTTTAAACGCCTGAGATTCATCTCTACCTCCATCTTGCGCGGTAAGGGGTACCCTGAACTGACGTAATGCACGAACAGCGTATTTATAAGCAGCTCTGATAAAAGCAAGATCTGCGCCAATCTCCGGCTGCCAGATGAAAAAACGGGCGCATCCCCGCCAGTCCCCCGGAACATAAGAGAAAATGGTCGGATGGCCCGCACAATAAACGGCTGCGCAGAAAAAAATGCAGTGTGATCGCGCAATAATTTCATCGGGAGCGCACCAACATAATGCATTCTTATGGTTCAGCCTTATCAATTAGCAGGATGAATAACTGGCGGCTTTTATGGGCATCAGACGCTCTATGATTGCAGCCCCAACCCCTCAAACCGGCCTTTTTGACTCTATTCTCAACAACTTGACCAAAGTATCAGCAAACGCACACATTTATGCAGTTTCCCCTTTGACATGCACAGGGGCAGTCGCTATTATTCGCCCCGTTCCAACGATTCCTCTGTAGTTCAGTCGGTAGAACGGCGGACTGTTAATCCGTATGTCACTGGTTCGAGTCCAGTCAGAGGAGCCAAATTAGAAACGCCCGCTTAAGGAAACTTAAGCGGGCGTTTTGCTTTGGTGTTTTGGATATCCTTGCCTGCTTTGCCCCTTTTCTGCATAAAACTCCCCTTTCATTTTGCAAAAGCATTTTAACCTGGCGGTTGACGCTGTAGTCTCAGTAGCGGTTTTTGTTAAGCTTTTTGATAACTCAATAACCTTTTGCCTATTTTAATAACGAAAAAGTTTAGAAATCTGAGGAACAGACAGGACAATTATGGACGCCATGCTCACTGCCCCCCGCCCCGATGAGGAAATACCTTCATATCACCGTGCCCGCCGGGCTGCCTGGGGGAGCTTCGTCGGCGCAGTCGTCGACTGGTTTGATTTTTTACTCTACGGCATCACCGCCGCGCTGGTGTTTAACAGTGAATTTTTTCCGCAAATTGACCCGGCAATGGGCACGCTCGCGGCGTTTGCCACCTTCGGCGTAGGCTTCCTCTTCCGCCCGCTCGGCGGCATTGTCTTCGGCCATTTTGGCGATCGTCTGGGTCGCAAACGGATGCTGATGATGACCGTCTGGATCATGGGCATCGCCACCGCATGCATCGGTATCCTCCCCTCTTTCGCAACCATTGGCTGGTGGGCCCCGGCTCTGCTGGTCACCCTGCGCGCCATTCAGGGTTTTGCCGTCGGCGGCGAATGGGGTGGCGCTGCGCTGCTGGCCGTTGAAAGTGCACCTTCGGGCAAAAAGGCGTTCTACAGCAGCGGCATCCAGATGGGATACGGCGTCGGTCTGCTGCTGGCTACCGGTCTGGTGTCGCTGATAAGCCACCTGACCACCGACGCCCAGTTCCTCAGCTGGGGCTGGCGTTTGCCGTTTCTGTTCAGTGTTGTGCTGGTGCTGGGCGCGCTGTGGGTCCGCAACGGCATGGAAGAGTCGGTCGAGTTCGAACGTGCTCAGGAAGCGCAGCCCAAAGAAGCGAAAAAACGCCTGCCGGTCTTCGAAGCACTGAACCGCCACCCCGGCGCATTTTTGAAAATCATCCTCCTGCGCCTTTGCGAATTGCTGACGATGTACATTGTCACCGCGTTCGCACTGAACTATTCGACGCACAACCTGGGGATGTCGCGTGAGCTGTTTCTCAATATCGGATTGCTGGTCGGCGGGATAAGCTGCCTGACGATCCCGCTGTTCGCCTGGCTGGCAGATCGCTTCGGACGTCGCCGCATCTACATTACCGGCGCATTCGTCGGTGCCCTGAGTGCGTTCCCGTTCTTTATGGCGCTGGAAGCACGTTCCCTTGTCGGCGTGGTGATCTTCTCGTTACTGCTGGCTAATATCGCTCACGATATGGTGGTGTGCGTGCAGCAACCGATGTTCACGGAAATGTTCGGCGCAGGCTACCGCTACAGTGGTGCCGGTGTGGGTTATCAGGTCGCCAGCGTGGTGGGTGGCGGATTTACGCCGTTTATTGCCGCCGCGTTACTGAATTTCTCCGGCGGTGAATGGCATTCCGTCGCCATTTATCTGATGGCGGGCTGTTTGCTCTCGGCCCTGACAGCGATAGTGATGAAAACGCCTCAGCCGGACTGAAAAGTAAGCCATTAAAAAAGCCCGCTTAATGAAAGTTAAGCGGGCTTTTTGCGTCCGGGGCGGCGTTAAACCACCCGCAACTCTTCGTAGGACACCATCACATGCTCCGCAAACGCCGGACGCTGTTTAAGTTTTTCATAATATTGTTCGATGGCCGGGTAAGGTGGTCGATCAATGGCGATATCAAAATAGCGATACAAACTGTGTCCAAACTGAATATCGGCCAGCGTGAATTCACTCCCGGCAAGGTAGCCATATCGGGCAATCTGCGCCTCAGCAATCGCCAGTTTCCTGTTCAGGTTCTGCAATGATTTTTTCAGTGCCTGATGATCCTGATCTTTCGCCGCCGTTCTCACTACCATCCAGAATACCGGCGCGGTGAAATTCATCGCCACCCCGATTTTTGCCCATTCGGTCCATTTATCGATGTGCGCACGCCGTTCAGCATCCTTCGGCCAGAATGTCTCAGCACCGTATTTTCCGGCCAGATAGCGCAGAATGGCGCCGGTTTCCCACAGGGCCTCCCCTTCGCCATCGCGGATCACCGGAACGGTGCCATTCGGGTTCATCGCCAGAAATTCCGGCGTGTCATTGCCGCCGTATTTATGGCCGATGTCAGTTCTTTCATACTGCAGGCCCAATTCCCCGATACACCACATCAGCGCCTGCACATTAGACGACGTTTTTCTGCCCCATACCCGAATCATTCACTGTCCCCTGTTCGTTCATAAAAGCGTCATCCGGTTTTCATAGCCTAATAAAACATTGGCGGCGCTCTTCAGACAAGCCATATTTAGACTGAATGATGATGAACAAAGCACAAAGGAAAAGCGTATGGATAACACGTCCCTCACCGCGGTACAGGCGATTGAGAAGCTCGAAGAAATGTACAACAACTCGGTCGCCGCACTGCGGGATGCGATTAAAGATTTCATTGTTCAGGGCACGCTGCCGGACGTGGCTGACCGCGCGGCGGGATTATTTGTTTACCCTGAACTGCGTGTCAGCTGGGATGGCGTGACGCCTGCCAAAAATCCGACCCGCGCCTATGGCCGCTTCTCGCACCCCGGACGCTATTCCACCACCATCACCCATCCTGAACTTTTCCGTCATTATCTGACCGAGCAGCTGTCATTGCTGGAGGAAGAGTACAATGCGGTGATTGAAGTCGTGCCGTCGCAACAGGAAATTCCTTACTCTTACGTGATCGACGGATCGGATCTGATGCTCGACCGCTCAATGAGCGCCGGGCTGGCGAAACATTTTCCCACCACGGAACTGTCGCAAATTGGCGATGAAACGGCAGACGGCCTGTATTACCCCGGCGATACCTTCCCGCTTTCTCATTTCAATGCGCTGCGGGCTGATTTTTCCCTCGCGCGCCTGCGCCATTACACCGGCACGTTGATTGAACATTTCCAGCCTTACGTGTTGTTCACCAACTACACGCGCTATGTCGATGAATTTGTCAGCTGGGCGTGCGCGCAGATTGCCGATCCGGACAGCCCGTACGAAGCGCTGGCCTGCGCGGGCAGCGTGTTTATCACTGCCGATACACTTTATCCGGAACAGGCGGTGTCAGATCTGGCGTGGAAAAAACACCAGATGCCGGCCTATCACCTGATCGCCCGCGACGGCGCGGGGATCACGCTGGTGAACATCGGCGTCGGTCCGGCCAATGCCAAAACGATTTGCGATCACCTCGCGGTACTGCGCCCGCACGTCTGGCTGATGATTGGTCACTGCGGCGGATTGCGTGAAACGCAGTCCATTGGCGATTACGTACTGGCGCACGCGTATCTGCGTGACGATCACGTGCTGGACGCGGTGTTACCGCCGGATATCCCTATTCCAAGCATTGCCGAAGTGCAGCGCGCGCTGTACGACGCCACCAAAAAGATGAGCGGAATGCCCGGCGAGGAAGTGAAACAGCGCCTGCGCACCGGCACGGTGGTCACGACGGACGATCGTAACTGGGAACTGCGTTATGCCGCCTCGGCGCTGCGCTTTAACCTCAGCCGTGCCGTGGCCGTCGATATGGAAAGTGCGACCATTGCCGCACAGGGTTACCGCTTCCGCGTCCCGTACGGCACGTTACTGTGCGTCTCCGATAAACCGCTGCACGGTGAAATCAAACTGCCCGGTCAGGCAAACAAGTTTTATGAAGGGGCGATTTCAGAGCATTTGCAAATCGGCATCTGCGCCATCGATCTGCTGCGTGCCGAAGGGGATCATCTGCATTCGCGAAAATTACGTACCTTTAACGAGCCTCCTTTCCGATAATTGTTTTTTAACACTTTAATTCAGCCCCTTCTTAAAAAAGACTTTGCATAATGCGAAGTCTTTTACCATCATAATTTAAAACGCTGTTCTACTTTCTGCCACACTGGAATTCTCTTGCAAAACGTCATCGTCTCTTTGCGCAAAGCCATCGAGCGCACGCCCTGGTATCCGAAACGGCGTTCTTACCGCACCCTGTTCTGGCGTGAAATCACGCCCCTCGCTGTGCCCATCTTCTTCGAGAATGCCTGCGTCCTGCTGATGGGCGTGCTGAGCACGTTTCTGGTCAGCTGGCTGGGCAAGGAAGCCATGGCGGGCGTGGGTCTGGCAGACAGCTTCAACATGGTGATCATTTCCTTCTTTGCCGCGGTCGATCTCGGCACGACGGTGGTGGTGGCCTTCAGCCTGGGTAAGCTCGATCACGAACGGGCGCGTGCCGCTGCGCGACAATCGCTGGCGATCATGACCGTTTTTGCCGTACTGCTGGCAATACTTCTGCAATTTTCCGGGCATGTGATCATCGACATGATCGCCGGGAATGCCGAGCCGGAAGTCAAAGAGATGGCGCTCTCCTACCTGCAAATGAGCAGCTGGAGCTATCCGGCGGCGGCTATTGCGTTGATCGGTTCCGGCGCGCTGCGCGGTGCCGGGAATACCAAAATTCCGATGCTGCTCAACGGCGGCATGAACATTCTCAATCTGGTGATCAGCAGCGTGCTGATTTACGGCTGCTTTGGCTGGAATGGTCTGGGCTTTATCGGTGCGGGGCTCGGGCTGACCATCGCGCGCTATATCGGTGCCATCGCCGTCATTGCGGTGCTGATGGTCGGCTTTAATCCGTCGCTGAAAATCTCCCTTAAAAGTTATTTCCTGCCGCTCAATACCAATATTCTGCGCGAAGTGCTGGGCATTGGTATTCCGGCCAGCATTGAATCGGTGCTGTTTAACGGCGGTAAACTGCTGACGCAGGTTTTCGTCGCCGGTATGGGCACTAACGTTATCGCCGGTAACTTTATTGCCTTCTCCATTGCCGCATTGATTAACCTGCCGGGCAACGCGCTGGGCTCCGCGTCCACCATTATTGTCGGCACGCGGCTGGGCAAAGGGCAAATCGCACAGTCTGAGCGCCAGCTGCGCCATATCTTCTGGCTCTCGACATTTGGCCTGTGCGTTCTGGCGTTCATTTCGGTGCCCTTCGCCGGCGTGCTGGCGCGCTTTTACACCAATGAAGAAGACGTCATCGACGTCGTCAAAATACTGATCTGGCTGAACGCCGCGTTTATGCCCTTCTGGGCGGCGTCATGGGTGCTGCCCGCCGGATTAAAAGGCGCACGCGACGCCCGTTTCACCATGTATGTCTCGATGGTGGGCATGTGGGGTTGTCGTATTGTGGTGGGGTATTTCCTCGGTATCGTGCTTGGTTTTGGCGTGGTGGGTATCTGGCTTGGCATGTTCCTGGACTGGATCGTGCGCGGTATTTTCTTCTACTGGCGCATGGCCAGCGGCCGCTGGCTGTGGAAATACCCGAAATCGAAGAGAACGGAATAACGGCCAACGTTAAGAGGTAAGTTCAGGCCTCCGGCGGGCGTAAGTCTGAACCTGGGCGGAAAACGGTCTATATAAATAATTATTTCATATGCATTAATCAAATGCATATGAAATTAATATATCAACACAGTGAATAACATTCTTTTCATACAAAAAAACAAAACAACTTAACTCATCGCCATCCGGCAACCCTCTGTATTTTATAAATAAAATTAGAATAAGATTTGTAGTCATCTTTATAAATTGCTTCCACCTGGCGAATAAATTATATTCCGTGTCGCGTTTTTTATAATACCTTTCCATTAAAATAAGAAGGTTTAAATGCCAGCAGATATCGACAATCTTGTGACTATGCTTAACGGAAAAAGAAATAAATTCCTGCAGGATGATTATATTTCAGGAAACCAATGGGATAATATTAATCCTATGCAACGTCAAGGTGCATGGACAAACAATAATTATGACTCGCAGGGAAATATTCAATACCACGGCCTTGGAGCCGGAGTTTGCCTTGGGCTGTCGAGTGCTTACTTAATTTCTGGTACGACATGGCCTGATTTTATGAACTATATTTCGAGTCCGCTGGGTAAAGTTCAGATTCGCGGCGTGCAGAATTTACTGAAGGAGCTTACTCTCTCGCGGCCAAAAAACCTGTCAACATATAAATGCCAGGGAAATATTAATTCCAAAGAGGTCATGACAACCGTCCTGAGAAATAAAGGAATTTCTTATATCAAAGGGGGCAATATGATGACAAACAAACTATTAGAATCAATAAGAACGGATATACTTCAAAATATGCCCTCCCAAAACGGGTATATTATTATCATAGGTGGCCAGGCAGGACTTCATGCGTTCGCAATAAGAGCAGGAGTAAACGTTTTAAAATTTTTTGACCCCAACCATGGTGAATTTATTTTTCCGACTATGAATGGTCAGGGGGATTTAATGGCACTTTTCTTGTTGACCTTTATAGTTGACCGTTACCCGAATTTTGATAAATGTGATGTTTCTTGTTTTAAACTGAGATGAATTAATTATTTAAATTCTTTACATCATGGGCGCCGAGGAGTTTGCCGCCCGGCAAACTCCTGACTCTCCTAGTACGTCTTATCCGGCAGCGGCCGGCTTTTGTAAATCCACCGGCGTTTTCGACTTCTGGCAGCAGAGGTAGATGATC
Source organism: Rahnella rivi (assembly GCF_019049655.1). Classification (GTDB taxonomy): domain Bacteria; phylum Pseudomonadota; class Gammaproteobacteria; order Enterobacterales; family Enterobacteriaceae; genus Rahnella; species Rahnella rivi. The sequence goes on along the minus strand of NZ_JAFMOX010000060.1, from coordinate 219,563 downwards.
CCCAGCAGCGGGATCCAGCCGAGCAAAATGCCCAGCACCACATTCAGCACGGCGTAAGTCTCCGGCGAAGCGTACTGGATCAGGATCATATTCAGCAACCGCGAGACGACGCCCGCCAGATAGACACCGCCAAACCACCAGCCTGAACGGTTGATATCATGCATGCGGCGGATGCCAACGGCCAGCAGCGGCAACGCCAGAACCAGGGCAAACAGGCTGTACGCCATTCCGGCATACAGCACGCCGATATAAGGGTCGCCCGACATGGAAAAGAACGAAATCACGCCCATGACCAGCAGGATCATCAACAAAACATTGCCGAGGGTGAAAACCCAAAACGCCTTTCGGGTCGCCCTGCCCGAAAATCTCACATAGCCTTTCCAGCCCTGCAAATAACACTGCCATAAGGTCATTACGTCACTTCCTTTTACTTTCCCAAAGAGTCCGGGGATTTAAACCGTTTCTTACTGGCCGCGCAACCGCGAAGCGAGTTTATCCAGCTGATCGGCAATCTGGTTCAGATCTTTGTCCTGCTCTCCCGGCGCACGGGTGGAGTTACGCACCACCAGCTTCGCCGGTAACAGGGTGGACTCGGTGACGTCATTTTTCGTCGCCAGCAGGCGTTCCACCGCCTCTTTACTTTGCAGATCCAAATCCAGCGACACCGTGGTCAGCGCCGGATGGAAAAACGCGCTGTCGTAAGTATCATCGTAACCGATGATCGACACCTGTTCGGGAATGGCGACGTTATGCTGATGCAGCGCGCTGATAACGCCCAGCGCCATCTGATCGTTGCCCACCAGCATGGCGGTAAACTGCGGCGTCTCACGCAGGATATGCAGCGCATTGTAATAGCCGCTTTTGGCGCTCCAGTCACCGTGGATCACCGTGACCGGTGCCAGCCCCTTCTCCCTGAGCGTGTCCTGCCAGCTTTGCAGGCGCAGGCGCGATGACACCGACTCCTCCGGCCCTGCCAGCAGCGCGAAATCGCGATGCCCTAATTCCAGCAGATATTCCACGCTGGCGCGTGAGCCGTCGGCGGGATTGAAGCAGACGTTAAACACCGGGCTGCCCGGATCCACGTCGAGGAACAGACACAGAATATCGCGGTTATTTTCGTAGATGTGCTCTGCTTCAGCGCTTTCCAGCGGAATGTTGATGATGACGCGGTCGACCCGCTGAGATTTCAGTTCGTTGATCGAGTCCTGAATGCTCTGGTTTACATCTTCATCAATCATCGAGATCAGCACCTGATAACCGGCCTGATGAGCATACTTTTTCACTGACGCTGCAATTTGCGAAGGCGCGTGTAAGGCCAGCGACGTGGTCACCAGCCCCAGCGTGAAACTCTGTTTACCCACCAGCTGCTGTGCCAGACGGTTAGGCACATAGCGCAGCACGTCTATCGCCTGTTCTACCTTCAGGCGGGTGGCTTCGGAAACGTTGGCTGACTTGTTTAACACCCGTGAAACGGTCTGATAAGAGACACCGGCGTAGCGGGCGACATCTTCCAGTGTCGAACTTTTCGATTTCATTCTTTTTCTCTGCCTGCAACCTGTGAACGTAGCTTACCTCCACAATCCTCGGGTCAAACTACGGGATCTCAGATAAAAGTTCAATCTGAGGCGCGCCGCACTGCATAAGTTATACGTTAACATTGCATAATCTTGTGATTTGAATCACTAACGGTTTATTTATAACACACAAGTTCTGGATCTAACTCACAATTCAGAATGTGTAAAATTGATCATTGTTGTTTCTGGGTATCTTATAGATTCCGTAAATGTGAACGTCATACAATCATAAGGAAAAATAATGAAACACAACTTACGCACTCTGGCTGTGGCGGTTTCCCTCGCCCTCACGGCAGGCCCTGCAGTGGCAAATGATATTGATTTTCATGGTTATCTGCGCTCCGGGCTGGGTGTTTCCGGCAGCGGCAGCTTAGAGCAATTCCAGAAAAACAAAGTCGGTCGTCTGGGCAACGAAAACGATACTTACGGAGAAGTGGAACTGGGCAGTGAAGTCTACAAAAAAGACGATGTGAGTTTTTATGTCGACTCGATGGTCAGCATGGTGTCCGACGGCTCAAATGATGATGAAAGTACCCTCAATGACGACGCGCAATTCGGGCTGCGTCAGCTGAATTTGCAAATTAAAGGGCTGGTGCCGTGGGATAAAGATGCGGTGATCTGGGGCGGTAAGCGTTACTACCAGCGCCATGATTTACACATCATCGACACCAAATACTGGAACATTTCCGGTGCCGGTGCCGGGGTGGAAAACCTGAAGTTGGGCGAAGGCGCGCTGTCGGTGGCCTGGATCCGTGGCGATGCCAATGACGTGGATTACCGCGTTGACGGCGATAACGACGTCAACATCAACTACATTGACGTGCGTTACGCCGGGATCAAACCGTGGAGCGGCGCGTGGATGGAGATCGGTGCCGACTACGCCATGCCAAACCTGACGCACGATCAGAAAGAGTACGGTGGCCTGTATGACGCGGATAACGGCGTGATGCTGACCGGTGAAATCAGCCAGGATATGTGGGGCGGCTATAACAAACTGGTTTTACAGTACGCAGACAAAGGCCTGGCGCAGAACATGATTTCCCAGGGCGGCGGCTGGTATGACATGTGGAATTACACCAATGACGCCACCGGTTATCGCGGCATCATCACCGGGCTGTTCCCGATCACCAGCAAATTCAGCCTCAACCACGTGCTGACCTACGGCCACGCCGACAACATCACCGCGTACACCGACACCACTGAACTGGTTTCTCTGGTGGGCCGTGCGCAGTACCAGTGGACGGATTACGTGCGTACCATCGGTGAAGTGGGTACGTTCTATCAGAAAGATGATTACAAGAACGGCTCGAACTATAAACAAGGTGGCCAGAAATACACCCTGGCGATGGGCCTGGCAGCCGGTCCTGAGTTTATGTCGCGCCCTGAACTGCGTGTGTTTGCATCGTATCTGAATGATTCCGAACACGGCGATACCTTTGAAGATCACACGAAATCCGATACCTGGAACTTTGGGGTTCAGGTTGAAGCCTGGTGGTAAATTTCCTTTATTTCTGAAGCTGTCGCTGCGTTGGCTTGCCGACTTGCCACAACTTCACTGATTTTGGAAAGTTGAAGTCATGTTGTACAAAAAAGTCATATCCTCATTGTTATAAAGCGACAGATAAAACTTAATTTCTCTTGTAGGGGATCGTTACGTTTTTTCTCCGCACAGCAGCATCATTATTATTGATTTAAAATAAGAAACAATAAAGGCAGCCTGGTGTCGGGCTGCCTTTATTTTTAGCGTTATTTAAAAAGACTTAATTACTGTTTAAACCAAATTTCTCTGTCATCAATTTCTTCAGGCTGTCGGACTGCTTACCAAATATGGCATGAACTTCCTGACCAATAATGACCACCCCTATCGCCCCCGCCTGCTGGATGGCACCGGAGTTAACCGGTTTAAGCGCTTTCACCTTGACGCGCAGCCTGGTGATACAGGCATCGACATTAATAATATTATCGCGGCCACCGAGCGCCTCAATTAATAACGCCACATCCGTGGACGGTGGTACGTCATCTTTCAGGTTTTTATTCTTCGCCGAGAACACATGCATAAAGTCTTTAATATTGACCATCATTAATCCTCTCTTGCAGAAATGAAAAAACGTGCAACAGGGAATATTCCCCCGTTGCACGCCGGTAATACTTCTTATTGCGCGATTTTACGTGTCAGGATCTGATAACCAAATGCCGGTAACGTCAGTTTGCGCGGTAAATTGCCGCCGTGAACGATATCCTGATAATCCAGCGGCAATGTGACACTCTGACTTTGCGCACTGTAGTTTTGCAGGAAGATAAACTCGCTTTCACCGTCGGTACGCCTTGCGGCGGTCATGCCTTCCGGCAGCGGCGTGTTAATGGCGCGCGGCAGATGCATTTCTTTCGCCAGCGCGGTGAAGAAATCGGCATGGAACTGGGCGTCGTTGCGCGATGCCACGTAGTACGCCTGCCCTTTACCGTACAAATTGACGGTTACGGCCGGAGCACCGGCATAGAAATCATCGCCATAGGTGGCGAGCGCCGCCGCGCCTTCCAGATGGATCACCTCACACAGCTGCGATGCACGGTACGGCCCGCTCAACCCCAGCGCATTACCTTCGACACCGGCGACGCTGTTGTGCTGCTCGTCGGTCAGGCTGTCGATCTCTTCCGCCCAGATCCCGAGCACAGGGCGTAACGGCCCGGGGAATCCGTCGAGGAAACACAGGTCGGTTTCGTTGACGATGCCGCTCCAGTAGGTGGCGACAAAGCGCCCGCCGCTCTGCACGAAATGACTTATCCGCTCGCTGACCCCTTCGCGCACCATGTACAGCATCGGCGCGATCACCAGATCGTAGCCCTGTAAATCGCAGTCGGCGTTGATCACATCGACGGCAATGCCTTGTGACCATAGCGCCCGGTAATGATCGGCAACGGTGTTTTCATAATGCAGCCCGGCGTTGCGCGGCCCCATGGCATCGTCCATCGCCCAGCGGCTTTCCCAGTCAAAAATGATCGCCACTTTGGCTTCCACGCGGCTGCCCGCCACCGGCGCTAAGGCGGATAAAATCGTGCCGAGCTCGGCCACTTCGCGCCCCACGCGGGTATCAATATGCCCGACGTGATCGACCACGGCGCCGTGGAATTTCTCAGACGAGCCGCGGCTTTTACGCCACTGGAAATACTGTACGGAATCCGCACCGTGCGCGACCGCCTGCAGCGAGGAAAGAATGTGCATCCCCGGCTTTTTCAGTTTGCTGGTCGGCTGCCAGTTGGTGAAGCTTGGCGTGGATTCCATCAGCACAAAGGGTTTGCCCTGCTTGAGGGTGCGCATCAGATCGTGGTACATCGCGGTGTACGCCGCGAGGCCGATATCATCCTGACGGGTGTGCCACATCGGGTAGCTGTCCCAGGAGATGAAATCCAGCACCCCGGCGAGCTTCCAGTAATCGTAATCGTAGAAATATTCCATGAAATTGGTGGTCGCCGGCAGCGCCGGGTTTTCAGCTTTCAGCGGGCGGATCTCGTCGCTGCAAAAACGCGTGACCTGGTCGGTATTAAAACGGCGCCAGTCGAGATTCAGGCCGTGAACGCCACTTTCACCCTGCGGCGACGGCGATTCCAGCTGTGACCAGTCCGTGTAAGTGTGGCTCCAGAACGTGCTCCACCAGGCCTGGTTCAGTGCATCAAGGGTGACGTAGCGCGCTTTCAGCCAGTCACGGAACTGCTCCTGACAGGTGTCACAATGACATTCGCCGCCGTACTCATTGGAGATGTGCCAGCCGATCACCGCCGGATGGTGGGCATAACGTTTTGCCAGCTGGCCGTTCATCAGTTGGACTTTTTCGCGATAAACCGGTGAGCTCAGACAGTGGTTGTGACGCCCGCCGTGCAGCGCTTTGACGCGGTCGCGCCCGACGCGCAACACTTGCGGGTATTTCTGCGACATCCACGCCGGACGTGCGCCACTTGGCGTGGCGAGATAGACAAAAATGCCGTTCTCATGCAGGCGGTCGAGCACCTGATCCATCCAGTCAAACGTATAGCGCCCTTCTTCAGGCTCCAGCGCCGACCAGCTGAAAATTCCCACTGACATCACGTTGCAGCGCGCTTCTTTCATCATTTCGACGTCGCGGATCAGCACGTCAGGCGTGTCCAGCCATTGCTCGGGGTTGTAGTCCGCGCCGTGTAACAGGCCGGAAATCTTACTGCTCAGAAGAGGGAATTTCGTCATGCTTAATCCTTTAAATCCTTAAGAAAAAGTCAGTGCTCCCCGGCCAATGTGACCGGGGAAAAGGAAATTACTTGAATACCTGAATGGAAGGCAGAACCTGACCGTCACAGCTGAACAACGCCTGATTTTCGCGGGCATTGCCCTCTTTCCAGTGGTCGTTGATGTAGGTCATGCCCGCCGGCGTGGCCCAGCCTGCACCGCTGACCGGGATCCACGTCGGTTCCCAGTAGAACAGGCCTTTGCCACGGTGATCCGGCACGGCCACCAGACTTTTGATCATGTCGCTGAGGAAGTCTGCCTGCCCCTGCACCGTGCCCGGATAGCCGCCGTCTTTGGCTTCTTTTTCCGTGAAGCTGTTTTCAGCCGCGTCACAGTTTTGGGTACTGTAGCCATACGCCACTTCCACCACGATCACGTCTTTGTTGTAGCGCTTGCTGATGTCGTCCATGTTGGCTTGCAGCGCAGAGATCGGGCCGTTCCAGTAGGTGTAAAACGACAGGCCGATAACGTCGTAAGGCACCTTGCGCTGATTGATTTCATCGAACCACCAGCGGAAGGTATCGTTCTTGGTGCCTTCGGCCAGATGCAGCATGATTTTGATGTCCGACGGATTTTTTTCATCGGCGCGCACACCGGCAATCGCCGCATTCAGCAGCCCGGCCAGACGGTCAAACTCACCGCCGCCCTCGCCCCAGCTTTTGCCTTCCGGCCACAAAATCCCGCCGTTCATTTCATTGCCGACCTGCACCATGTCCGGCACCGTGCCCTGTTCACGGAATTTGGCGATCACTTCGCGGCTGTAATCATGAATGGCCGTTTTCAGCTGCGGATAATCCATTTTCGCCCAGCTTTTCGGCTTGAACTGTTTACCGGGGTCGGTCCAGAAATCGCTGTAATGGAAATCGAGCAGGATTTTAAAACCCTGCGCTTTGGCGCGTTTCGCCAGTTCCAGCGTGGTGGCCAGATCGTTATTGCCGCCGCCGTAAGGTTTGCCATCCGCATCTTTCGGATCCACCCACAGGCGCAGGCGCACATAGTTGAAACCGTTCTGTTTAAGGATCACCATCGCATCGGTTTGCTTATGGTTTTGATCGAAGAACTTGCCGCCGTGCTTTTCCACATCAATCAGCGTCGAAATGTCTGCGCCTTTGATGAAATCCGCCGGAACGTTGGCGACTTTTTTGATCACCACGTCCTGCGCCATGCCGGAAAATGACATCGCCAGCAGCACGCAGGCCATTGCGCTTTTATTGAACATCTTTTTAGAAAAGAGAGTCATCGGATTATCCTTTGGTACTGCCAGCCGTCAGGCCGGAAACGAAGTATTTTTGTAAGGCGAGATAGAAAATGGCGACCGGCACGGCGATCAGCACCGCGCCTGCGGCGTACATGGTGTAATTCGCGCCCATTTTCTGCGCCACCAGGTTGTACAGGCCGATCGGCAAGGTGTACTTATCGGGCGTGCGCAAAATGGTGCTGGAGAGAATGAAATCCCCCAGAGGGCCGGTGAAGGAGAACAGCGCGATCACCGCCAGTATCGGTTTGGAGAGCGGCATGATGATTTCGATGAAAATACGGAAATTCCCCGCCCCGTCCATTCGCGCTGATTCGTCCAGATCTTTCGGAATGGCGTCGAGATAGCCTTTCATCAGATAGGTGTTCATCGGGATCATGCCGCCGACGTAAATCAGCACCAGCGCCAGATGGCTGTTGATTAACCCCAGTAACTGCGCCAGCACAAAGATGGCGATCAGCGCCGAAAACTGCGGGATCATCTGCAATAACAGGAACAGCATCAGCCCGTCTTTGCGGCCCTTGAAGCGAAAACGCGAGAAGGAATAGGCGGTGAAACTGACGCAGATCAGGGTCAGCACCATGGTCAGGAAGCTGATTTTCATCGAGTTCCAGTACCAGCCGACGTAATTCACGTCGCCGCTAAACAGGTCTTTGTAGTGCTGGAACGACACGTTCTCCGGAATAATCGAGGTACTGAGCAGGCTGTTACCGGCATTCAGCGACGCGCCGACGGTCCAGATCAGCGGATAAATAATAATGACCGCCACGATCAGTAACAGGACATAACTCAGCGAAAGGCGGATAAACCGGTTTCTTTTAATACTGCTGTTCTTACTCATCACCCTGCTCCCGCTTACGCCATATCATCTTGTTTAAATGAATTGGTTGAACGGAATTGCCACAGCGCAATACCGACAACAAATATCGACAGCAAAATCGTAATGGTCGCGGCAATGGCATATTGCGAGGATGACATGGTGAGTTTATATATCCATGACACCAGAATATCCGTACCGCCTGCATTCGATCCGGCTACCGCCGGGCCACCGTTATTAAACAGATAGATAATATTGAAGTTATTAAAGTTGAAGGTGTATTGCGTGATAATGATCGGCGCAATGGAATATAAGACCAGCGGCAGCGTAATGGTTTTTAATTTCTTCCAGGTGCTGGCACCGTCCATGGTGGCGGCCTCATACAAATCATTCGGAATGGCCTGCAATACGCCGGTGGTCATCGCAAATACAAACGGGAAACCCAGCCAGGTCTGCATCATGATAAGCGCCGTTTTGGTCCAGAACGGATCCGTCATCCACGCCTTGGGTTCAATGCCTAACGCCGCCAGAATGCCGTTGTTGATCACGCCGAAAGAGTCGTTGAACATCCCGGCAAACACCAGAATAGTCACGAAGCCCGGTACCGCCCACGGCAAAATCAGAACGGTGCGGATAAGCGCTTTGAAACGTAAATCTTTCTGATTGACCAGGATGGCCAGCATAACGCCGACGCTGCATTGCAGCGTGGTCGCCAGCACTGTCCAGACCACCGTCCATTGCAATACGTCCAGCAATGTGGAGCGCCAGATATTGAGCGTGAAGATATTAATAAAGTTTTTGAACCCCACCCAGTCAACTAATTTAGCCGGTGGCGTGTGGTATAAGTTGTAATTGGTGAACGCGATGGAGAAACCGAAAATAATCGGGAACACCACCACAAACACCAGCAATATAAAGCCCGGCGTGATCATTAAATAAGGGAAACCCTCGCGCAGCAATAAATGATACTGCTTTCTGACGCCGGGTAATTCCACGCCCTGATCGCGTCGTTTGCCGTTAACCCAGGCATCGCGCAGGCTCAGATAATAAAAGCCGATACCAAAGGCGGCAATCAGGACGCTGATAATGCCTTTGGCTAATAAGAAGATGGAGTTATCACGCGGCACTTCTTCGCCCAGCGTATATAAGCCCCAAAATCCCTGTTGCAGGAAATCATAAAAGACACCGGCGAAACAAAACAAAATGACAAAAAACAGACTTCCCTTGGCCCATTGTCGGTTATAAAACTGACCAAAACCGGGAATAAGCGCCGCCGCCAGAGCCACCGGTGCATGGTGGCTGGCTGCGTGTGGCGCATGGTTTTCCTCGTGGAGACGCATAGACACAAAGATGTTCCTTTCACTGGTGAGGGCGTGAATTCACGCCCTCCTGTCAGACGTACAAAGTGTGTTACCGGATCACTCGTTGCTGGCTTTCGCCGCCTCGATTTGCATCTGGATATTTTTCACCGCGTCATTCATGGCGGCCTGCACCGGTTGCTTGCCGGTCACGCCCAGCTGAATACCGTTGTTGGCCGGTCCCCACACTTCCTGCATTTCCGGCACGCCCGGCATCGCCGTGGCATGGGTGGATTGCAGCGCCACGGCGTTGGCGCGTTCATCATTTTTAATCATCGGATCGTTAACCAGCGCCGTCAGTGCCGGGATTTCTTTGGTCACTTCATAGCGCACCTTGGCGTATTTAGGCTGATTGATGAAGGTGATGAATTTCTCTGCCAGCGGTTTTTGCTTGCTGTAAGTGGATACCGCGTAGCCTTTCACGCCGAGGAAAGAGCTCATCGGTTTGCCATTAGGTAACAGCGGCAACGGCATCACGCCGTAGTGAATGCCCGCCGCTTCATACGGCTGGAACGCCCACGGGCCGGTGATGACGGCGGCGGCTTTCTTCTCCGTGAACAGGGAATCAATGGCATTCAGTCCGTTTTCGCCGGTGATCCCTGCCGGGAATAACCCGTCGGCATAGAATTTTTTCAGATAGGTCACCGCTTCAATGCTGCCCGGCTTGTTCAGGCCGATGTCTTCGACGTTGATTTCGCCCTTCGCATCTTTACCGAAAATGTACCCCCCCATCGATGCCATCGCGCCATAGGCGTAATAGACTTCGTCAAACTTGGCTAACAGGCCGTATTTGCCTTTCGCCCGCTCTTCTTTGGAGAAGGTGTAATACTCGTCGAGCGTCGCCGGTGCTTTCGGCAGTAAGTCTTTGTTGTAAATCAGCACCAGCGTTTCCACCGCTTTGGGCACGCCGTAGGTCTGGCCTTTCAGCTGGAACGCGTTGATCGCCGAAGGCGTAAAGCTGTCGGTGAAGGCTTTGTCGAGGGTCAGCGGGGCCAGTAACCCCTGCACAACCGCCGTACCGAGCTGATCATTGGGGATCACGACGACGTCGGGGCCAATGCCTGCCGGACCATCCAGACGTAATTTCTCCGTTTGTTGTGCATAAGGCGTTTCCTGCACAACGACTTTGACGTTGTTCTCTTTTTCAAAATCTTTCACCGCGTCGGAAATACCGGAAGATTTCTTAATATCTTCCCAGATAAGTAGCTGTCCCTCGGCTGCCCGGACAGCCTGGCTGCTCAGGCTTAACGACATCAGTACCAAGGCAGTAAGGTGTGTAATTTTCATTGTTGCTCCTGGATGTGAAGGTATAACATTTTTGTGTAGAACCTGACGACACCCAATCAATAACCCGTGTTTAAAACCCTTTAACACCTGACAACACAGTGATTAATGTCGCTTCCGAATTCGTGTTATACGTTAAACTTTGAATCTTAAAATCACTACCAAAAGATGTGTATTGTGTGATCTCCTCTCCAAAATTCGAACCGACCTGTGCAAACGTTTACACAAGGTGGTTATAGTCCGAAATATCAGCGGTATGAATCTTTAAGAGGCCAAACATGTCCAGCATCAGACTTAAGAATGTGGTGAAGCGTTTCGATAAAACGGTCACGCTGCATGACATCAATATTGATATTGAAGACGGAGAATTTACGGTGTTTGTCGGGCCGTCCGGCTGCGGAAAATCCACATTGCTGCGCATGATTGCCGGGCTGGAAGACATTACCGAAGGTGACGTTTACATTGGCGAGCAGCGGGTGAACGACGTTGACCCTTCACGCCGCGGCGTGGCGATGGTGTTTCAGTCTTACGCGCTCTACCCGCACATGACCATTGCCGAAAACATGGGCTACGGACTGAAAGTGAACGGCGTGCCGAAAGAGGAAATCCGCCATCAGGTGGAGATGGTCGCCAAGACGTTACAACTTTCCCATCTGCTGGACAGAAAACCGAAGCAACTCTCCGGCGGTCAGCGCCAGCGCACCGCCATTGGCCGTGCGATTGTGCGCAATCCGCAGGTGTTTATGTTCGATGAACCGCTTTCTAACCTGGATGCCGAACTGCGCGTTGATATGCGTTTACACATTTCCAAACTGCATCAGGAACTGAAAACCACCATGGTGTACGTGACGCACGATCAGACCGAAGCCATGACGCTGGCGGATAAAATCGTGGTGATGAATTACGGCAAAATAGAGCAGATGGGCGCGCCGATGGACCTTTACTACAATCCGGTGAATAAATTTGTTGCCGGTTTTATTGGTTCACCGAAAATGAATTTCCTGCCCGCCGAGGTGCTGAGCTGGCAGCCTGAGCGGCTGGAAGTGCGCCTTACGCCGGAGAAAACCCTGACGCTGGCATTGCGCACCCCCGAACTGGCGAGCGGCGACCGCATTACCCTGGGCATTCGCCCCGAGCATTTGCTGTCAAAAGAAACAGAGAATGCGCTGGAATTTAACTGCGAAGTGGTTGAGCGGCTGGGCAACAGCACCTATCTGTTCGGCCAGTGTTATGGCACCGACGGATTCAAAATGCTGCTGCCGGGCGATATGGCGTTCAACCCGTACCAGAGCCTGACCACCTGGTTTGAGGCCGAACGGTGCATGGTCTTCAACGATCAGGGTTTGCGGATAAGCGCGGCCAGCCTGTCTCATCTGCATTAATCGTCACTCACGCATTCTGGACATAAAAAAACCGGGCTTAAGCCCGGTTTTTGCTTTTGGCGACAACGAAATTACTTGGTTTCGTTGGCTTTGATTTCGCCCATCGCTTTCAGCTTTTTGGACATTTCACGACGTTCTTTCGACAGGTCTGCATTGCGGATGATGTAATCATCAACGCGATCTTCATAGTCGCCGCGCATGCTGGCAATGATCGCCTGAATTTCGTCGATGCTCATGCCTGGTTTGATGTAATCGCTCAGGTTGTCGAGGAGCAGAACGCGCTTCTGGTTGTCGCGGATTTTCTTTTCGTTGTCTGCAATTTCACGCTGTAATTTGTTTTTACGACGGAAAATGCGCACAAACTCCAGAACGTCCTGGAAACTCGGCTTATTGATATTGTCCATTTTAACACCTTCGATTAAGTTACACAGATTCAGTGACTGACTTGTCGCAACCGCTTATTCACATGTGACTGACAGTGAATAACAACTTAGCAAAAAGAGGAGCAAAGTGCGTGCTGCGCGCTCAGATAATCGTCCAATACCGCCATCTTACCCGTTTTAGGCGGCAGAAAAAAATCCCTTCATGCTTTCGGCGTTTTACCGCTGCTTATTTGAGCTTCTTCTTTTTGCATGGTCAGGGTGATCAGATCTCCCATTGACTTCAGTTGTTCCGCCACCTGCGCGCTCAGCCAGACGTAACCATAGACTTGCGCTTCCAGATGGTGGGCGGCATTCATTTCTGCCATCAGCGCTTTCAGCTCTTCTGCGGATTCATTCAGCTGATGGCTGATTTTCAGTTCATCGCCCCGCGTGCCGTTAAGCAACATCAGGCTCAGTTTTTCCAGCGTATCCAGTATCAGCAACTGCGCACTGCGCAAGGTGCGCGCGTTGAGCATCAGGAAATGGCTTTCGCGCGAACTCCAGTAGGCATCGGCCAGCAGTTCGAGCGTACACAACAGATTTCGGCTGAGGGTCTGGACAGCGTCAAACACCTCGCGGGGAATGTGCGATTCTTTGCTGGCGGGCGCAAACAGTGAACGCATTTTCACCATCTGACTCATCGCTGATTTCAGCTTGCCATGCAGGTGCGGGCGTTCAAGCAGATTGGGCGAAAGCCAGGCGCTGTAGATTTTGTTGAGGGACATCAGATAGTCGGCCATCTGCATGCGCCAGTGAATAAAGGCGCGCTGCGGATAAATGCTGGCAAAAAACAGCGCCAGAAATGAGCCAAATATCACATCACCGGAACGCCACAGCGCCATTTCCATATCTCCCGGCCCTGCCCCGCACACCACGGCCAGCGTAATGCCGATCAGCAGCGCCATGTAGGGGCGTTTTCCAAGCGTCAGATAACCGCTGACGAACATCACGATGGCACACCAGACCAGCATCAGCGGCAGCGAATAGAGTTCCAGCCACAAGGCGATGAGGCCCGACGCCGATCCCAGTACCGTCCCGCTGACGCGCTCCATCACCCGCTGAACCACGTTACCCCAAAATGAAATCGGCCCCATCACCACCACCAGCGTGATCAGCGGCCAGGTGCCCTCAGGGATGTGAGTCAGGCGGACGATCAGGAATGTCAGGATAAACGCCAGTGCAATACGCAGCGCATGGGTGATGCGGTAGTGGCGATAGATGACGTTATCCAGCGGGGAAATTTTCTTGTCGAGACGCACGTTTGGCCTGCCATCGGCGATTATTCAATGAGAGCGTTAGTTTAGCCGAGTTAGTAAAGGGGATCACCCCGGTTTGGTCAGGGTTTTGCGGGATGCGTGCGGGAAATTCCGGCGATTTGCGGGGTCTGTTGCGCGACTGAGGATTTTGTCATGACATCGTTGCGTCGGATGGTATCCTATCCGGCGATTCACCCCCAATTCCGCACTGATAAGGTTATCTTCGTCATGTCAGACAAGCCTCAAAAAACGTTTTACTTCCACGATTACGAGACATTCGGTAAAAATCCGGCGCTGGATCGCCCTGCGCAATTTGCCGGGGTGAGGACTGACGAAGAGTTCAATATCATCGAAGAGCCGTTAGTGATTTATTGCCGCCCTTCTGATGATTACCTGCCGGAACCGGAAGCGGTGATGATCACCGGCATAACGCCACAGATTGCGCTGGAACGCGGCCTGAGCGAAGCGGAGTTTACCGCGCAAATTCACCAGGCGTTCAGCGTGCCGGCCACCTGCATCGTCGGCTATAACAATATTCGTTTCGACGATGAAGTCAGCCGCAACATTCTTTACCGCAACTTTTACGACCCCTATGCCTACAGCTGGCAGAACGGCAATTCGCGCTGGGATCTCCTCGACGTGATGCGCGCCTGCTATGCGCTGCGCCCGGAAGGCATCAACTGGCCGGAAAACGACGAAGGCTTCCCCAGTTTCCGCCTCGAACATCTGACCAAAGCCAACGGCATCGAACACGAAAATGCCCACGACGCGATGGCCGATGTCTACGCCACTATCGCCATGGCGAAGCTGGTCAGGCAGGCACAACCTCGCCTGTTCAGCTTCCTGCTCGAGCATCGCAGCAAACATAAACTCAATACGCTGATCGACATACCCTCGATGGCGCCGCTGGTGCACGTCTCCGGCATGTTCGGTGCCGCGCGCGGCAACACCGCGTGGGTTGCGCCGCTGGCGTGGCATCCTGAGAATAAGAACGCCGTGATCATGTGCGATCTGGCCGGTGATATGTCGACGTTGCTGGATCTCACTCCTGATGAAATGCGCGAGCGCCTCTACAGCCGCCGCGACGCGTTGCAGGCGGGGCAATCGCCTTTGCCAATTAAACTGGTGCACGTCAATAAATGCCCGGTGCTGGCGCCGGCCAAAACGCTGCTGCCGGAAAACGCCGAGCGGCTGGGGATTGATCGTCAGCGCTGTCTGGAAAACCTGCAACTGCTGCGCCAGAACCCGCAGGTGCGCGAGAAAGTGGTGACGATGTTCGCCGAAGCCGAGCCGTTTACGCCATCAGACGACGTTGATGCCCGCCTTTACGACGGTTTCTTCAGCGATGCCGATCGCGCCGCCATGCGCATCATTCTGGAAACCCGCCCGGAGAATCTTCCTGCGCTGGATCTGACGTTTAATGATTCCCGCATCGAACCGCTGTTGTTCCGTTTCCGCGCACGCAACTACCCCGAGACACTGACGGATGCCGAACAAAAGCGCTGGATGTTACATCGTCAGACCAAGCTCACTGACGAGCGTTTTCAGAATTATGCATTAGAGCTTGAAGCGCTCTATAACTTGCATGAGGGAGATGGGGAGAAGATGGCGCTTCTCGGGGCACTGTTTGAATACGGCAAGAAACTGGTCGGGTGATTTAGTTCGGGGCTGCCCCAAATCCCCCTTTTCACTGCGTATCGAGATAATTTCGGTTTCTTACGTGCAGTGATCAATTCATACACTGCGCCGAAACCGCCCAAAGGAGGGAAGTGCTTTCCCTCCTTTGGATTCCTCCCCGCTTTTTACTGCGCGCTATCGCTGGCACGGCGGACATATCCTGTGGCAACAGTGAGTGGCGCAAAACCCTGCCGCTGCGCGGTGCCCTCTCCCGGTCTTCGAGCCTAAGGTCTCGAAGCCGCTCCGTTCGGCAGGATTTTTTGATCGCGCCCTCTCACCTTTTTTCAAAATCAAAACCAGATGAATGATGATTTCAAAATCAATATCAGATGAATGTTGAGCAACGCGTTTTGCTTTTAAAATGATCCGAACGGGTGAAGTTGTGACCCGGGAGCCAGTAGCCGCGTTCAAAAATCACGCCGGAGGGAGAGGTGAAAAACCGCGTTTTTTTGCGCGGGTTGTAACCCGACCGGAGGGAATCGCGCAGCGACGGGATTTTGCGGCAATAGCAGGAATACCTGAAACATAGCCTGTCTGCATGGCACGGGTTTGAAAAAGCGAGGGGAGTGCAGAGGGGAAAAGTCTTTCCCCTCTGCTCGGTTTCGTCGCAAAAATTCAGGTAATCGCAGACAGTGAGAAACCGAAATATCCTCAATCTGCGTCAGCAGTAAAAAGCCGCCATTGCAGCGGCCCTCTGCCATTACGCCTCGGGGGCGATTTCCCCGCTCATCTGCGGTGGCTGCTTCCTGAAAGCATTGGTAATAAACGCCAGATAACCCAACCCGATAGCGCCCCACACCAGACCCAGCGTCATGGAGCTGGATTCCAGGTTCAGCCACAACGCACCCACGGTCAGCGCACCAATCACCGGCAGGATCAGATAGTTGATGTGATCTTTCAGCGTGCGGTTACGTTTTTCACGGATGTAGAACTGGGAAATCACCGACAGGTTTACGAAGGTGAATGCCACCAGCGCGCCGAAGTTGATCAGCGCCGTCGCCGTGACCAGATCAAAGGTCACCGCAGACATCGCCACCACGCCAACCAGCAAGACGTTGAAGGTCGGGGTACGCCATTTCGGATGCACATAGCCAAACAGTTTTTCCGGGAATACGCCGTCACGGCCCATCACGTACAGCAGACGGGAAACACCGGCGTGCGCCGCCATGCCGGAAGCCAGAACGGTTACGCAGCTAAAGCACAGAATGACGGACTGGAAGAACTTACCGGCCACGTACAACATGATTTCAGGCTGTGAAGCGTCCGGATCTTTAAAGCGTGAAATGTCCGGGAAGTACAGTTGCAGGAAGTAAGACACCACAACAAAGATGATCCCGCCGATAAGCGCGGTCAGGAAAATCGCTTTCGGGATGACCTTGCCCGCGTTCGGCGTTTCTTCTGACAACGAGCTGATGCCGTCAAAGCCGAGGAACGAGAAGCACAAAATGGTCGCACCGGTGATCATCGGCACCACGTGCGCGTTTTCACTGAAGAACGGCTTGGTGGTCGCCAGCGTCCCCATGCCCTCGCCCATGTAAACACCACGGACCAACAGCCCCAGGAACACCACCATGATCGCCACCTGCACCACCACAATAATGCTGTTGAGGTTAGCCACCACTTTGATGCCGCGCAGGTTGAACGCAGTCATCATCGCCACCAGCGCGGTAACGAATATCCACGACGGCACGCCGGGGAAGATCGCTTCCAGGTAAATTTTCGCCAGCAGGATGTTGATCATCGGCATGAACAGGTAGTCCAGCAGTGATGACCAGCCCACCATAAAGCCGACGTGCGGGCTGATGGCTTTTTGCGCGTAAGTATAAGCAGAACCGGCAGACGGGAAACGCTGCACCAGTTTGCCGTAGCTCACGGCGGTAAACAGAACGGCGATCAGCGCGAAGATGTACGCGGTCGCGACGTGACCATCAGTCAGGCCGGAAACGATGCCGAAGGTATCGAAAATGGTCATCGGTTGCAGATAGGCAAGACCCATCATCACAACCTGAACCAGCGTCAGGGTTTTACGCAGTTGAACGCGCTGAGTGGCCGGAGCGGCAGATGTATTAGCAGACATGGCTCAGTCCTCCCTGAATTGCAGACACCGGGCGCTTAAACGCCTCTGAACGCAACGTACAGGGAAAACTTCGTGAGTTATTACCAGTAAACGGGGGATAGATCTTCACATCGCTGGATACGCAAGTGAAGGCTGAGCGAATGTGGCCGCAGCGGAAAGAAGCACCGGCAGGCACCGGTACAGGTTTGAAATATTGCCCCATGTTACATTTCCTCATAGTGGCGACCGTTGTTAATTTGGGATCGCACACGAACCTTGTTATCTATCCGGATCTGGGTCCGGCCTCTGTTGAATTAGTTTGGGTACTGCACATACAAAAAAAATAACCGGCGCCTTTAAGCGTCGGTTATCTGCAGTGCGGCGTATTTTGCACAAATCACGCATGAATGACAAGATTCATAGGCTTTCAGTTACAAATTCTTTTCCAGATTTAAACATTCGTGCATGGATTTCCTCAAAGTGCGGGCGCTGATAACGTAAAAATGGCGCCCGTTGCGAAGGAAATCAGGCGTTACGCAGCATCCAGTCGATTTCGGTTTCCGTCACACGGCGTTCAAACTGCAACAGCTCATCGGATTTACAGGCGTGATAGACCTGCGAAAAACGTTCGCCGAGGTACTTTTTCAGCGCCGGTTGTTCATCAAAATCATACAGGGCATCGCTCTGGCGGATGGGCAGCGGAATACCCTCCTGCTCCAGACCGTTCCCGGTGACCGGTTCCGGCAACGGCAGAACGTTATCAAGCCCGAACAACATGCCCGCCAGCACGGTGGCGACCACTAAATAAGGGTTGGCATCCGCACCGGCAACGCGGTACTCAACGCGATGATCGGCCACGCCGCCGCAAGGTACGCGCAGCGCGACGGTGCGGTTGTTGTGCCCCCATGAGGCCTGCGTCGGCACATACATGCCCGGCTGGAAGCGGCGGAACGCGTTGACGTTCGGCGCTAAAATCGCCATCGACGCGGGCATCAGTGCGATCATCCCGGCCAGTGAGCGTTTCATCAGTTCTGAATCCTGACCATCTGTATTGGCAAACAGGTTTTTGCCATTGTCATCGAGCACGCTGAGGTGGATGTGCATCCCGCTGCCCGCGTAGTCGTCGTAAGGTTTCGCCATAAAGGTGGCGTCCATCTCATGATTTTCCGCCACCAGGCGCACCAGACGCTTAAGCATCAGGGCGTAATCACAGGCGCGCAGAATATTTTCGCTGTGCTGCAAATTGATTTCAAACTGTCCCGGTGAGGACTCCGCCACGGCACCCGAGGCCGGTAAGCCCTGAATGTGTGCCAGACGGTCAATGTCACTCAGCACATCGGCGAAGTGATCGAGATTATCCACGGAATAGACCTGCGTATGCATGCTGCGCTCTTGCGTACCGGGCGTGCACGGCGGCTGGATATAGCCTTCCGCATCGCGCTGCCTGTCGAGCAGATAAAACTCCAGCTCTACCGCTACCACCGGGAATAATCCCCGCTGGCGCAATGTTTGCCAGATATGATTCAGCACATTGCGGGGTTCAACGTCAAAGGGAGTGCCATCTTCGTCAAGCATGGTCAGCAACAGCTGGCCGGTGTGTTCGGGGTCAGACGCTGACGGCGTTAAGGTGCCGGGGACGGGAATACAGTTACGATCGGGTTCGCCAAGCTCCTGCCCAAGACCCGCTTCTTCCACAACATTCCCGAGAATGTCCATGGCAAAAACCGATGCCGGGAAATAACAGCCTTTTTCAAGTTTGCGCAGGGCGGAGATGGGAACGCGTTTGCCGCGGAAGGAACCATTGAGATCAGTGAGCAGGACGTCGACGTGAAGGGTTTGCGGGTGACGCTCCAGGTACTGGGTTACTTCATCCTGGAACGCGCTACTTCGCTCTTCAATGTGCTTAGCAAGAGAGGTGTTCTCGCTAATCTCTTTCTTAATTTCATTCATCAGTTCAGTCGCTTGCATAGGTTTTCCGCCATTTGCTGGATTCCGGCGTCAACGGCACCACCATGATGCCTGCCGGTTAAGCCTTACCGTTTGGTTGCTCTGTTCAACGCAGTTTTCTCATTTGTCATCTTCTTCTGGTGTGTCTGTTACCCGCCCGGCCATGCTCAAAATATAGGCCATATGATTAACCCTAGCCTTAACATAAATTTTTTGCAACACATACAATTCAGTAACAACTCTGTTTGAAAAGCCATCATGGCGCTGCTAAATTGGACAGAAGAAGGCCATCATCACTGATCAAATGCGTTAAAACAGCGTGCGGGGAGGCACGACCTGTTATTCCATTCACTTACTCAACGAGGCGGGACTATGGGCAATATATTTTCCACGGCATCAGCGGGGAAACAGACCAGCTACAGACCGATCATTGGGGTAGTCATGTGTGAGAATTCTGTTGATGAAAACCCTGCACTCACCGTTCACGAAAAGTATCTGGACGCCATTTTCAACGCCGACGCCCTGCCCGTCTGCCTGCCGCATGAGCTGGCAGCGCGCGAAGGCGCGATAGACCAGATCCTGCAAGGCCTTGACGGCATCTTCCTCACCGGCAGCCCCAGTAATATTGAGCCTCATCAGTACGGTGAAGAAGGTGTCGAGGAGCTTGCCGATCCGGGTCGGGATCGCCTGAGTCTGCAACTTATCCGCGCCACACTGGATAAGAAGATCCCGCTGTTCGCGGCCTGCCGCGGTTTGCAGGAGTTAGTGGTGGCCACCGGCGGCACGCTGCATCGCAAGGTACAGGAGGTGCCGGGATATATGGATCACCGCGAAGACACCACCCTGCCGCATGATGATCAATACAACGTTGTGCATCCGGTTCACATTGCACCGGGGGGATTACTTTCGGAATTGTTACCTGATTATCAGCAGTTTCAGGTGAATTCCCTGCACGGTCAGGGGGCGAAAAGTCTGGGCGCAGAACTGAATGTGGAAGCCCGTGCGCCGGATAATCTGGTGGAAGCCGTGAGTGTGCGCGACCATCCCTTTGCTCTGGGTGTGCAATGGCACCCTGAATGGCACAGCCTGACGGACCCGGTGTCCCGTCAGTTGTTCAACGCATTTATCAATGCCTGCCGCAAAGGCCATCAGGCCCGGAGCGCTCGCGAGGAATAGACGGATGAGCGAAGTCAGTCTGGCGCCTGGTCGCCGGCTTTCTGAAATTCGTCAGCAACTCGGCATGTCCCAACGCAAAGCCGCCGAGTTGTCTGGCCTGACACACAGCGCCATCAGCACCATCGAGCAGGATAAAGTCAGCCCCGCCGTGAGTACGCTGCAAAAGTTATTACGGGTATATGGGCTGTCGTTATCGGAATTTTTTGCTGAAACGCGGGAAAGTGACAAACCGAGAATTGTCATTGATTCGGCGCAATTGATTGAAATCGGCAGCCGGGGAGTGTCCATGAAAATGGTGCACAACGGCACGCCAAACCACGCGGTCGCCATGCTGCTGGAAACCTATCAGCCCGGCAGCACCACTGGCGACAAAATCAAACATCAGGGAGAAGAAGTCGGTACGTTATTAGAAGGAGAAATCATTTTAACCGTCAACGGTCAACGTTATCCGCTGCGTGCGGGGCAAAGCTATGCCATTAACACCGCTAACCCCCACAGCTTCAGTAATATTTCTACGCGGATTTGCAGGATAGTCAGTGCACATACCCCTAATACCTTCTAGTTGTCACCGGCTCCGGGCGTGGCAACGGGAACCCAAAGAAGGATGTCATTATGAGTGCTCAAACAGGAAGTCCCCGCGCCGTCGGCGCGCCTCACACCGACAGCTACTACGCCAGCTCCGTCAATGCGCATGCGCCCTGGCCGGAGCTGACTGACAATATTGAGTGCGATGTCTGTATTGTCGGCGCCGGTTACACCGGCATCTCTTCCGCCTTATACCTTTGTGAAGCCGGTTATGACGTGGTGGTGTTAGAAGCCGCCCGCGTCGGCTGGGGCGCCAGCGGGCGCAACGGCGGCCAGGTGGTCAATTCCTACAGCCGTGATATTGATGTGATTGAAGATCGTTACGGGCGGCAGACCGCAGATATGCTCGGCAGCATGATGTTTGAAGGCGCGAACATTATCCGTCAGCGCATCGACCAGTACGCTATTGACTGCGACTATCGCCCCGGTTGCGTGTTTGCCGCGCTGAGTTCACGCCAGCTGTCAAAACTGCGTGACCAGCAAAAGCTGTGGAACCGTTACGGGCATACCGAATTAACCCTGCTGGATGAAAGTGCCATCCGCCGCGAGATCGCCACCGACCGTTACGTCGGCGGGCTGCTGGATAAAAATGGCGGCCATATTCACCCGCTCAATCTGGTGCTGGGCGAAGCCGAAGCGGTGCGCCGTCACGGCGGGCGTATTTATGAAGGCTCGGCGGTAACGCGCATCGATCACGGTGACCCGGCGTTGATCCACACGGCGAAAGGTCAGGTCAAAGCCAAATATGTGATCCTGGCGGGCAATGCGTATCTGAGCCAGCAACTGGCTCCGCGCCTTACGCGCCTCAGTATGCCGTGCGGTTCGCAAATTGTTGCCACCGAACCCCTGTCGGACGATATGGCGCTCTCCCTGCTGCCCAATAATTATTGCGTGGAGGACTGCAATTATCTGCTGGATTATTTCCGCCTCACTGCCGACAACCGCCTGTTGTACGGCGGGGGCGTGACCTATGGCGGCAAAAATCCGCCGAATATTGATTCAGTGATCCTGCCCAAGCTCAACCGCACCTTCCCGCAGCTTAAGGGCGTGAAGATTGATTACCGCTGGGGCGGCAATTTCCTGCTGACGCTCTCGCGCCTGCCGCAGTTCGGACGGCTGGAAAATAATATCTACTATATGCAGGGAGACAGCGGGCACGGGGTGACGCTCACGCATCTGGCCGGAAAGCTCATCACCGAGATGTTGCGCGGCGACGCCGAACGGTTTGACGCGTTCGCCCGTCTGCCGCACATGCCCTTCTTCGGTGGCCGCAACTTCCAGGTGCCGTTCACCATGCTCGGTGCCGCTTACTATTCACTGCGTGACCGTTTAGGCGTGTAAAAAAAGCGTTCCCCGCGCGTGCGCGGGGCGGGGATTCAGCCTTTGCCGGACACCGGAAATTCCTCAGAGGTGCCCACTTCGGGCAACTCATCGAGTTCCGGCTGGATCCCTTGCGAAATGTAATCTTTTGCGGCCATTGCCTGCTCATTGCCCGCTGCATCACGGATAACCACATGTTTGATGCTGCCATCTTCCAGCACTTCACGGTGTACGCCGGTAAATTCACTCATTTGCTGCTCCTGTTGACTGATTGCAGATAGACTTCTCTCATCATTAAGCATAGTTTTTTATTCTTAAGTGCAACTAATAAAAATCCGAAATGACCCCAGCAAGGGGCTCATTTTCCTGATAAATTAGTCACCTCGTCACTGATGATGAAACCGCACTTCCCCCGCGCCACTCATGCTTTACAAGGAGAACACTCTTGGACGCCAGCACGATCAACACACTTTTCTTTATTGGCGCCCTGTTAGTCGCAGCGAGCATTTTGCTCAGTTCGTTCTCTTCTAAGCTTGGCATCCCTATTTTAGTCATTTTCCTCGCCATCGGTATGCTGGCGGGAGTCGACGGCATCGGCGGGATCGCATTCGATAATTATCCGGCAGCGTATCTGGTCAGTAACCTGGCGCTGGCGGTGATCCTGCTCGACGGCGGGATGCGCACACGGGCTTCGTCGTTTCGTGTCGCGCTGTGGCCTGCCCTGTCACTGGCCACCGTCGGCGTGCTGATCACCGCCGGGCTGACCGGCATGGCGGCGGCGTGGTTATTCCACATCGATCTGATGCAGGGCCTGCTGATTGGCGCGATTATCGGCTCGACCGATGCCGCCGCCGTGTTCTCACTGATTGGCGGTAAAGGCCTCAACGAGCGTGTCAGCGCCACGCTGGAGATAGAATCCGGCAGTAATGACCCGATGGCGGTGTTCCTGACCATCACCCTGATCGACATGATTTCCAAAGGTGAACACGGGCTGAGCCTGATGTTTATCGTGGATGTGGTGCGCCAGTTTGGCCTCGGCATTGTGTTTGGCCTCGGCGGCGGCTGGCTGCTGCACAAACTCATCAACAAAATCACCCTGGCCGCCGGTTTATACCCGCTGCTGGCCTTCAGCGGTGGCCTGCTGGTATACGCCGCCACCATGGCGCTGGAAGGCAGCGGCATTCTGGCGGTTTACCTGTGCGGGCTGATGCTGGGCAATATGCCGATCCGCAACCGCCACGGGATTATGCAAACCTTCGACGGGCTGGCGTGGCTGAGCCAGATTGGCATGTTCCTGGTGCTGGGATTACTGCTGACGCCAAGCGATCTGTTGCCCATCGCTGTCGCTGCCCTGGCGCTCTCGCTGTGGATGATCCTGCTCGCGCGGCCGCTGTCGGTTTTCGTCAGTCTGATCCCGTTCAAAAACTTCACCCTGCGCGAACGGTTCTTTATCTCGTGGGTTGGCCTGCGCGGCGCGGTGCCGATCATTCTGGCGGTGTTCCCGATGATGGCCGGATTACCGAACGCCACGCTGTTCTTCAACGTCGCCTTTTTCATCGTGCTGGTTTCCCTGCTGGTACAGGGGACGTCGCTGGGGTTTGCGGCGAAAAAAGCGAAGGTACTGGTTCCGCCGCAGCCGACGCCGATTTCCCGCCTCGGGCTGGATATCGATGTGTATAACGACTGGGAACAGTTTATTTATCAGCTGGGCTCGGAGAAGTGGTGCGTCGGCGCAGCGCTGCGTGATCTGCAAATGCCGAAGGAAACCCGAATTGCCGCCCTGTTCCGTGGCAAAGAGATGTTGCACCCCACCGGCAGTACGCGGCTCAAAGAGGGCGATATTCTCTGTGTCATTGGTCAGGAAAAACACCTGCCGGAGCTGGGTAAATTGTTCAGTGACAGCAATAAAGTGGTGCTCGACGACCGGTTCTTCGGTGATTTTATCTTGCAGGCCGATGCCCCTCTGGACGCGATTTCACAGCTTTACGGACTGAATCTGGAAGAAACGGTGGATCAGTCGCAGTCGCTGGGGCATTTCGTGATCAGGTTACTGGGCGGTGAGCCGGTGATCGGTGACCATATTGAATGGGATGGTCTGACGTGGACGATTGCCGAAATGGACGGTCATCAGGTGAGTAAGGTTGGTGTGAGGATTGTGACGGAGAAAGCCTGAGGTCTGATTCTTTCCCCTCTTGCGAGGGGAAAGCCGGGATGGCCGGTGAGCCTTCCCAGATAATTCAAAGCAGATTACTGAGCAGCTTGCGGGTCTTTGTCGTAGTCAGAACAAGACTGGTAGCCTTTGTTCATGACATGACCGGTGTCGTTATAGCTGACGAAGTAAGTCTGTGCTTTACCATCACGCGGAGCCACTGCATACGTCTGGCAAGTGCCTTTCGCATGGATAAGCGTCGCTTCTGTTGATGGTGGCCCTGCAATAGCGCGAACCTGCGTTTTCGTCATACCGACTTTCACATCGCTGACCACAGGCTCTTTAACGTAGCTCGCTGCGCGGTCGTAAGTCTGACACCCTGCCAGTACAGAAACGGCTGTCGCCACCACAAGTAACATTTTCTTATTCATAACATCTCCTCCTGAGTACTTTTTCTATTTTTGTATAAGCAAGTTAAGCATAGAAGAGATAAGGCATTTATCCACTGAATATGACTTCTATTTGTTGAAAGCTACAGTTTTTAAGTTTTATCTGATAAGCCGCCTGCGGGTTTCCCCTCTTAAATCTGTCTGACGAAGATGATTTTCAGACAGTTATGTTCTATACATGAAAGAGGTAAGCCATTGAGAGAAAAGGAGCCCGGCCTGATGCCTGTGGATCGACGTCGGTTTGTCACGTTGCTGGGTGTCATCGCTCTGATGCCACTGCCGCGTATTGGATTTGCCACCCCACGGGAGGTTGCGATGGAGACTTTGCTGATTGATAAGCCGTCAGGCGGCGTGCCTAACAACCGGCTGCCGGTGATGATTTATCATCGCGTTATTCCGCCCAACGTTGCCGATAATGCCGACTATCTCGAGCACCTGTTCCGTTCCAACGGCTGGCCACCGCAGTGGCGCTACCCGGTCTACACCTTCACTCACTTCCATTCGAATACCCACGAAGCGCTGGGCGTGTTCGCCGGTTCCGCCACGCTGCAACTTGGCGGGGAAAAGGGAAAACTGATTGAGGTGAAAACCGGCGATGTGTTGCTGCTACCGGCGGGTATCGGTCATAAACAGATTTCCGCCGACGAGGATTTTATGCTGGTGGGCGCCTATCCGCCCCAGGTGAAAGCCGATCTCTGCCATGATGAGCCGTCACAGCTGACGGCGCGCACCAAAGCGGTCAGCGCCGTACCGCTGCCTGCCACCGATCCGGTGACCGGGCACAGTGAAGGCAGCATGATTACCTGGCACACGAAATAAGCGGAATGTGCGCGCGGCAGAGGCTTATCCGCCTGCCGCCAGCGCAAAGCGCGCCACCGCTTTTTCCAGCCGTTGCGACTGACTCAGCAGTTGCCGCGAAGAGGCCGCGGCGTGATCCGCCAGCTTACCGTTTTGCAAAGTGACCTGATTGAGCGCGGAAATGCGTTCGGAGACATCGTGAACACTTTGCCCCTGATACAGGGTGGCGGCTGAGATCTCTTCCACCAGCGCGCTCAGGCCATTAAAGATGGCGATAATTTCTTCCAGGCTTTTCCCCAGCACCGTCACCGAGGCCGAACCGCGCCCGATTTGCTGCACGGAGTCATCAATCAGCTGATGAATGCCGCGTGTTGAATGGCTGCTTTTCTGCGCCAGCAGGCCAATTTCTTTCGCCACCACCGCAAACCCGCGCCCGTGCTGCCCGGTGTGCGCCGCTTCAATTGCGGCGTTCAGCGCCAGAATATTGGTCTGAAACGCCACGTTATCGATCATCGAGACAATTTCACTCATCTGTGAAGACTGGCTGACAATCTGCTTCATCGCCGTGTCTACCTGCCCCATCACCTCACCGCCGCGTGTCGCCACGTTTTTAGCCTGCCCTGCCCGCTGGCTGGCCTGCTGTGCGTGGGCGGCGTTTTCTTTCACCCGTTCGTTGAGCTGGGTGATATGCCCGGTGGCCGCATTCAGCTCCTGGCTCTGGATCGCCGCCTGTGCCGACAGCGCTTCGTTGCCCTCGGCCATCTGATTGATGTTCACTAAAATATGCGCCGAGGCATCGCGCACTTCGCTGACCAGCTTTTGCAGGCCGCGTTGCATATCGCGCAGGCTCACGCCCAGTTCGCGCATTTCGGTGACCCGCGAGTGATCATCTTTCACCTCGCGGGATAAATCCCCGGCGGCCAGCACGCTGATGTGGCCAATCATCCGCTGTAACGGGCGGATAACCCAGGCGGAAACACCCCGCCAGACCAGCACCGCGATCACCGCCAGCACGGCAAGGGCAGCCATAAACAGGGTTTTCGCCTGAGTCAGCGCGTTAAGCAGCCGGTCGCTGAGTGAAACGGCGGTGTGCTCGTTCACGGCCAGATAGGCGTAATACTTCTGGCTAAAATCGTCCTGAAATGCCTGAACCGGCACTTCAAAGAAGGCATCAATATTGTTGTTTTTTTGCAGTCCGTCCGACTGTTCGCGCAGCCCGTCGTAGAACATCTGATAGCTGGCTTTCAGTTCTGTGGCGGCCTTGTCACTCTCTTTCGTCATCTTGCCGAAGCGGGCGAAGGCTGTCCGGGAGGCGCTGAGTGACGCGAGCGATTCCTCCAGCAGGCTGTTCCAGCTGCCCACTGAGCCGCTTTCTTTATCCTGCATGTAATAAATACCGGCGCGGTTCAGCTTGTCGCTCGCTATCAGCAATTCCATGCGGGCTTTGTCCATCACGGCTTGTTGCTGACGCAGACTTTCGGTGGCAATGACGTTGTTACGGGCATCCCTGAGGATGTTGGTGAGCACCAGCGTGGAGAATATCTGCAAAGCAGAAAACAGGGCGATAACGCAAATTACCCCGAAAAGTATGCCGCGCGGGCGCTGAGTGAAAACGGATCGAAATAATCTGCTGAATCTGGCTTTGCCAGGCAAAGAACTGAGCGTTAATATCATGATTATTCTGCATTATTTTAAGGAAGTGGCAGAATTTTACGCTCAGGAAATGAC
This sequence comes from Rahnella rivi, assembly GCF_019049655.1. GTDB lineage: Bacteria > Pseudomonadota > Gammaproteobacteria > Enterobacterales > Enterobacteriaceae > Rahnella > Rahnella rivi. The sequence continues at coordinate 192,075 of NZ_JAFMOX010000060.1, read as the reverse complement.
AGAAATATTTCACGGACAGCAGGAGACTGTCCGCAGAAGAAAGGAGGCAGCCGTCAGTTCAGAGGGCGCTGCATAATACTGACCCGCTCGCCGTTCACTTCTCGTTGTTCCACTTCCTGCCAGCCGAGACGCCCGTATAATCCCTGCTGATCGGGGGTATACAGCCACAGCGTATCAATGCCGGCCGCGCGTGAACGCGCAATGCAGGCTTTCACCAGCGACGTGCCGATGCCTTTTCCGCGCAAATGATGACAGGTAAACACTTCGCCCAGCCAGTATTTGCGTTCCGCGACATCGCTGAGTTCATAACGCATCACGCCCGCCGTGCCCACCACCTGCTCTTTCTCATCAAGTGCGATCAGCACGCACTGACGGCCACGGCTGCCAATCCGTTGCACAAGGCGTTGGCGGATATAATCTTTTTGTGCCCAGTGTGCGAAGTCAGACCATTCGCCGTGCAGATATTCGGTGACCGTCTCGAGGTAATGCGGAACATCGGCAAGGCTGGCGATTTTTACGGTGTCGTTGCCGTCGGGAGAGGTGTTTTGAGTCATGGAGAAACCGTTTTAAACAATCAGGGGGAACCAATTTGCGGATTCCCCCTGAGCCTGTCAAGTCGTTGCCTTAAGTTAACTCATTAAACTCTAGGGAAGATCCACACATGCTGTTCCGGTAAGGCCAGATGGCAATGCTGCGGATCGCGCACTTCTGCACCGTAGGCACGGATAACGAAGTCATCTCCGGCAGTGCGGAACAGATACTCCCAGCGGTCACCGAGGTACATGCTGGTCAGCAGCGGTAATTCCAGCTGATTATCCCCCGGCCCGCTGGCCAGCACCACGCGCTCGACGCGGATCACTGCCGTCCCCTCCTGCCCGCTTTGCACCCCTTCGCCCGCCTGCCCCCATAATACCCAGCCTTTCCCTTCTATCCGCGCTTTGCCGTCGCGGACTTCGGTCACTTTGCCGTGCAGACGGTTGTTGCTGCCCATGAACTCGGCGGTAAACAGCGTTTTCGGCGAACCGTACATTTCCTGCGGTGTGCCCTGCTGTTCGATTTTGCCGTTATTGAGCAGCAGAATGCGATCCGAAATCGCCATCGCTTCGTTCTGATCGTGAGTCACCATCAGCGCTGACAGCCCGAGTTTGATGATCAGTTCGCGCAGGAAAACCCGTGCCTCTTCGCGCAACTTGGCATCGAGATTCGACAGCGGTTCATCAAGCAAAATCACCGGCGGGTTGTAAACCAGTGCGCGGCCAATTGCCACCCGCTGCTGCTGCCCTCCGGAAAGCTGATGCGGATGGCGTTTGCCCAGATGCCCCAGCCCGAGCTGATCCAGTACCGCCTGCACGCGCCGGGTAATTTCCCCGGCAGAGATTTTGCGCAGCTTCAGCGGATAGGCCACATTCTCAAACACGGTTTTGTGCGGCCACAGCGCATAAGACTGAAAGACCAGCCCGAGATTGCGCTCTTCGGCAGGAATTTCGCTGCGCGGTGTGCCGTCGTAGACTCTGTTTTTGCCGATGATAATGGTGCCCTGTGTCGGTTTTTCCAGCCCGGCAACCGCACGCAGTAAGGTGGTTTTGCCACTGCCGGAAGGCCCGAGCAAGGAGACCACTTCGCCACGTTTCAGATCCATCGACACGCCTTTGAGCACCGGATTGTCGCCGTAGGTTAAGTGCAGATTCTCGACCGATAATTCAATCATGTAATTTGACTCCAAAACGAAGGGCAATACCCAGACCTAACACCACCAGCAGGATGTTAATAAAGGAGAGCGCGGCGACGATATCAATGGCACCGGCCGCCCACAGGGAAACCAGCATCGAGCCAATGGTTTCGGTACCCGGCGAAAGCAGATACACACCGGTGGAATATTCACGCTCAAAAATCAGGAACATCAGCAACCACGAGCCGATCAGCCCGTAACGGGACAGCGGAATGGTGACGTGGCGGGTGATTTGTCCGCGGGTCGCACCGGCACTGCGCGCAGCCTCTTCCAGCTCCGGCCCGACCTGCAACAGCGTCGAGGAGATCAGCCGCAACCCGTATGCCATCCACACCACGGTGTAGGCCAGCCAGACGCTGAAAATGGTGCTGCGCAGCGATCGCAGCCAGACCACCAGATTGTCACGCAACCACTGCGACCACGGCATACCGGAAAGCCAGCCGGATTTGAGGGCGTTATCGAGCCACATCGGCAGGAACAGGAATACCCACAGGAAAGCCAGACCGGCCAGCAGGCCCGGTACGGCACGCGGCACCAGCACGCTGTAATCGAGGAAGCGGGTGACACCGTCCGGTTTACGGTGCATGGCGATGCCTATAAACAGGTAACAGGCCACCGCCAGCGCGCCGCCGATAACACCAATTGCCATTGAGTTGACGATGGCGCGCAGCAGGTTCGGCTGCTCCCAGATGGTACGGAAAGTATTGAGCGACAGCTCATCCCACAGCGACACGCCCACCCCCCAGTTGGAGATAAACGCGCGCAGAACCACACCCAGCAACGGCACGCCAATGGTGACCGTCAGCCAGAATGCCACCACCGCACCGGCCACCCAGCGCCATTTGCCGAGCGGCAACGCGCGTGCCTGCGACGCTTTACCTTTCACGGTGACAAAACGGTTGGCGGTGCGCATCAGGCGGCGCTGCAACATCACCAGCGGGATAGTGATGCAAATCAGCACGACCGCCACGGCAGCCATCAGGTGATAAGACGGCGTCCCGAGCTTGTTGGTCAGCTGATACAGGTAGGTCGCCAGCACCATGTTGCCTTCCGGATCGCCCAGCACCAGCATCAGGCCGAACACTTCCAGCCCGAGGAAAAACAGCAGCACGGTGGCGTAAAGAATCGACGGGCGCACCATCGGCAGACTGACGGCGGTCATCACCTGGAGCGGCGAAGCACCGGCGGTTCGCGCGGCTTCCTCAACATCCGACCCGACGCTGCGCAGCGCCGAGGAAATATAGAGATAGGCGTGCGGCACGTGCGTCAGACCCGCAATCACCACGATGCTCGACATGTCGTAGATGTTCCACGGCACGAAACCGAGGATCGCCTGCGCCCACAGCGAGAAGAACCCGACCGGCCCGGCGGCAACCACGTAACCGAAACCCAGGACCATCGGCGAAACGAAAATCGGGACCAGGATCAGCGGCTCAATCAGACGTCTGCCGGGGAGATCGGTACGCACCATCAAAAACGCCAGGATGCCGCCGAGTGGAATGGCGATCACCACCAGCCCGAACGCCAGAATAAAGCCACTTTTCAGCGCCTTATAGAAATCAGGATCGGTGAAGATAAATTCAAAAGACTCAAGGCTCCATTCTTTGGACGGGGAAAAGAACGGCGCGGAGAGAAAACTTTGTATCACGATGAACGACAACGGAATGTAGATAACCAGAGCGGTTATCAGCACCACGATGCCACGCGGCAGGCTTTGCCACTTTCTGCGCAATGCATTCATGTTACTTCCCTTCGGTTAGCAGCGAAATCAGGCAAGAGAAAGGGAGGCGCGCAGAGCTGATGCGCGCCCCAACTGCTATTTTTGGGCAGCGGCGCGCCACTCTTTGATGTAATCGAGGCGTTTTTTCTGTTGCAGGTATTCCAGCAGGGTTTCGTCCACCGGAATGGGCTTGAGGGCGTTACCTAACATTTTGGTCATGCCGTCGATGTCGTTTTTACCTTCGATATCGTTACGGATGGACGGAATGTCGGCCTGATTCGCCAGAATGCTTTGGCCTTTTTCCGACAGCACATAATCCAGCCACAGTCTGGCGGCGTTACTGTTTTTCGATTCCTGGCTGATGAAGGAAACGCGGGAAAGCACCAGGGTGTAATCCTTCGGATAGGAGATGCCGAGCGACGGATCCGTTTTGGCGCGGGCTTCTGCGTAAGAACCGAGGATGTTAAAGCCGATCAGGTTTTCGCCGGAAGAAACGCGCTCCATCATGGTGCCGGTTGACGACTGCACCGCTAAACCGCCTTTGGCGACGTCAGCCAGCGTTTTGAAATAGTTCGGATCGGCTTTGAAATCCTGCACGGAGAGCATGAAGCCGAGGCCGGATTTCTCGATGTCGTACGTCGTGACCTTTTTCCTGAATTTATCGGTCTGGCTGGCAATCAGTTTCGCCAGCGCTGCGTGGGAATCTGGCACGTCACCGGCCGGGATCAGACGCTTGTTATAGATAAACACCACAGGTTCGTAAGTCGTGCCGTAGGCTTTGTCTTTCCACACCGCCCACTTCGGCAACTGACCCTGTTCCGGCGATTTATATTCCTGCGCGTAATCGGTGGCCAGCTTCAGCGCGGTGTCCATGGAGGAGCTCCAGACCACATCGCCGCTGGTACCGCCCGCCGCCTGTTCGCTGATATAACGGTTGTACAGTTCGGTGCTGTTCATGTCGTTATATTCAACTTTAATGCCGGGATAGGTGGCCTCAAAGCCCTGAATCAGCGGGCCTGCCGCTTTGGTGTCGGTGGTGGAATACACCACGACTTTGCCTTCTTTGGTCGCTGCATCGACGATTTTTTGATAGTCGGCCGGATAGCCCTGAGGTAATGCAGACATGGCAGAGGAAGACATCATTACAGCCGCAGCAATCAGAGAGAATCGTAATTTGTTCGTCATTATTGTTAACCTCTAGTTACATTTGGGAAACTAAAAATTAACATAGCGCATAACATCTGGCAGGCAATAGGGTAAATTTTTTATCTTCCCGAAGTGTGATTCGGGGCGTTTTTTAGGCAATTAACTCCATTAACACCACGACAAAAAACGCAAACAGGTCAGCGGCGTGACCTGATGTGCGTGGCTATAAAATACGATTATTTGAAATAGCCGGCGGTGTCGATATCAGTCAGGAGATCCTGATGTTCAGGTTTCCAGCCCAGAACGTCGCGGGTGATCTGGCTGGAAGTCGGGTTGTTCAGCGAGGCGAAATGGGTAAACCAGCCAAAATGTTCTCCCGCCTCCTGCGCATTTTTACTCACCACCGGCAGGTTCAGGTGTTTGCCAATCAGGATGGCGATCTCACGAAACGGCACGCCTTCTTCTGAATTCGCGTGATAAATGGCGTTCGATGCGCCCTTTTCCAGCGCCAGCACAAACACGCGGGCGGCATCCAGCCGGTGAACGGCTGGCCAGAGATTTTGCCCTGCATCGATATAGGCGGATTCGCCCTTTTCCCGCGCCATGGCAATGATCATCGGCACAAATCCGTGGTCACCCGCGCCATGCACCGACGGCGGCAGACGCACCAGCGAGACGTGCACGCCCTGCTCTGTCAGCGCGGCGGCCGCCCTATCTGACGCTATGCGCGGGTTTTGCCCCTGCGGATCGGGTAAATCGTTTTCCGTCGCCAGGTGACCGTTACTCACCAGCGCAGTGCCCGAGGTCACGATCAGGGGTTTATCCGTGCCTTTCAGCGCGGCGCCTAACGCGCCAATCGCCAGCCGGTCTTTTTCGCAGTTCTCCAGAAATTGTGAAAAGTCATGGATAAACGCGGTGTGGATCACGCCGTCGGCCAGTGCTGCGCCTGAGGCCAGACTCTGCAAATCTTCTAAGCTGCCGCGATGCACGTCGGCACCCGCGTCGGTCAGCGCCTGCGCCGAGGCCTCCGAACGCGCGAGCCCCAGCACCTGATGACCGGCCTGCAGCAATGCCTGCACGACCGCAGAACCGACAAAACCTGTAGCACCTGTAACGAATACACGCATCTCGAATTCCCCTGTTGTTGGCTAAATTTGCTGTGGCTGAAAATGGGTATGCCTGAGTGAGCAAACTATAGGCGCTGGAGAAAAGACGATCTATGCGCTAATGTCCGCATTATCTTTGCAATCGTCCGGAGCCGCTGATGGACCCTCTTTCTGATGTGTTGTCACTGCTGAAGCCACGCAGTTATATGTCCAAAGGTTTTGAAGCCGGTGGCGCATGGTCGGTGCAATTCCCCGATCATTATCAGTCGATTAAATGTAACGCGATCATTACCGGTGAATGCTGGCTGGCGGTCGATTCCGTGCCAGGCGCCGTGCATCTGAAAGCCGGAGACTGCTTTGTGTTACCGGCCGGCCGCCCGTTCCGGCTCGCCAGCGATCTGTCGATTCCGCCCGTTGATGCCGGGCCAATTTTCCTGCAGGCGCGGGATGGCGGAACGGTTTCCTGCAACGGCGGCAAGGATTTCTTCCTCACCGGCAGCCGGTTTGCGGTCAGCGGCACCCACGCCTCTACTCTGCTGGCGATGCTGCCGCCGGTGGTGCACATCTCGAAAGAATCTGACAAAGCCAGTTTGCGCTGGGCGGTTGAGCGGATGATGGAGGAGTTGCGTGAGCAGCGGCCAGGCGGATTGCTGATCGCGCAGCATATGGCGCACATGATGCTGGTGCAGGCGCTGCGGATGCACGTCGATAACGCAGCGGAAGGGGAAAGCAGCGGCTGGTTTGCCGCGCTGGCTGACAGGCAACTCTCCAAAGCGCTGAATGCAATGCATGAAAACCCGGCGCAACGCTGGACGGTGCAAACGCTGGCGGAGCAGGCAGGCATGTCGCGCTCGGTGTTCTCGCAGAAATTCAAGCTGGCCGTCGGCAGCGCGCCGCTGGAATACCTGACCCGCTGGCGGATGTTGCTGGCCGGTGACCGGCTGACAAACAGCAAAGAACCGGTATCGGCGGTGGCGTTGTCGCTGGGTTATGAATCAGAAAGCGCCTTCAGTACGGCGTTCAAACGCACGCTCGGGTGTTCACCAAGGCAGTACGGGCAGCAGCAAGCGGGCTGACATACTGCTAAGACAACGGGAAGTAACGAATGGATGTGCCGGATTACAGGCACAAAAAAAGCCGCTAATTGCTTAGCAGCTTTGATGTGTTGTTTATGGCGGAGGAGGAGAGATTCGAACTCTCGAATGGTTTCCCATCGCCGGTTTTCAAGACCGGTGCCTTCAGCCGCTCGGCCACCCCTCCGTAAACAACAAGCACTTTGCGACGTCAGTCGTTCAGTACGGGGCGTAGTATACAAGACCGGAAAAAAGATGCAAACATTATTTTCAGCCTAGTTTGTTGATTTTATGAGCATTTAAAACGCATACCCTGACGCGAGCCTGAATAACAGGCACAAAAAAAGCCGCTAATTGCTTAGCAGCTTTCTTGTGTTGTTTATGGCGGAGGAGGAGAGATTCGAACTCTCGAATGGTTTCCCATCGCCGGTTTTCAAGACCGGTGCCTTCAGCCGCTCGGCCACCCCTCCGCAACGAAGCGAACTATAAACAGTGCCGATCCGCTTGTAAAGCCTGATTCTGTTCGTTTGCCTGAAAAACAGGCATTCTGTTCATAAGCGGCGATTTAAGCATCATTTCGGTGATTCTGACGTCAGGAAACCGCGCCCCGCACGCCCTGAGCAGGTAAAGAAGGGTAAAACGTCTTTAATGACGCGGCGCAACTACTTACACTCCAATCTGACTGTATTTTCACCGACTCCAATCCTTTTATAAGAGTGAGAATTTTATTATGGATCGTTACGTTGCCTCTTCGTCATCGCGCGCAGGCTCGTTGTTAAGCACACACCGGGTATTGCGTAACACCTATTTCCTGTTAGCCCTGACTCTCGGCGTTTCGGCGATCACTGCGACGGCGAGTACGGTGCTGAGATTGCCTTCTCCCGGCTTTCTGCTGACGATCGTCGGGTTTTATGGCCTGATGTTCCTGACCTACCGCACGGCTAACAGCCCGGCAGGTATTCTTTCCGCTTTCGCGTTGACCGGCTTTATGGGTTACACGCTGGGGCCATTGTTAAGTTCACTGCTGGCCGCCGGTGCCGGTGACATTATTATGCTTGCCCTGGGCGGTACAGCGCTGGTGTTCTTCTGCTGTTCGGCCTACGTGCTGACCACGCGCAAAGACATGTCGTTCCTGTCAGGCATGATGATGGCGGGCTTTGTGGTGCTGCTGGTGGCGGTTGTCGCCAACCTGTTCCTGCAAATTCCGGCGCTGTCTCTGGCGATCAGCTGCCTGTTCATTCTGTTCTCCGCAGGCGCGATTTTGTGGGAAACCAGTAATATTATTCATGGCGGCGAAACCAATTACATTCGCGCTACCGTGAGTTTGTATGTCTCGCTGTATAACGTGTTTGTCAGCCTGCTGAGCATTCTGGGTCTGTCATCCCGTAACTGATTGCTTTTCTTTGTTGTCGTCCGATGTAAATTGCAGCCCCGCCTTCCGGCGGGGCTTTTTATTTTTTCAGGCAGACCTTTTTTGCTAAACTGCCTGCTGCATTTTTACAGGTTTGAGGTTGTATGCTGGAGTTTGACGGTCAGGTTATTGAAACCGACGCTCAGGGTTACCTGAAAAACAGTAAAGACTGGCAGGAAGGCATGGCGCCACTGCTGGCAGAAGAAGAAGGGATCGTGCTGACAGATGCCCACTGGGAAGTCGTGCGTTTTGTGCGGGATTTTTACCTGGAGTTTAATACCTCGCCCGCCGTGCGGATGCTGGTCAAAGCCATGGCGCAAAAATATGGCGAAGAGAAAGGCAACAGCCGTTATCTCTTCCGGCTGTTCCCCAAAGGCCCGGCCAAACAGGCGACAAAAATCGCGGGCCTGCCTAAACCGGTAAAGTGCCTGTAACCCCCGCGCCTCAGTATTTGATTTTGAACTCTTTATAATCGCCGGGTGCGGTCGGCTCACTGAGCACACGATCCACCCGCGCATGTGTCGGCCCGCCGGCTTTCAGCCAGACTAACAGCTGTTCCACCTTTTCCTGCTCCCCGCACGCCACCACTTCGACGCTGCCGTCATCAAGGTTTTTGGCGTATCCGGTCAGCCCCAGCGCGGTGGCCTGATGTTGTGTTGAAAATCGAAAACCGACACCCTGCACCATGCCGTAGACCCAGGCGGCTATACTGACTGTTGACATAATTATCTCTCCGTTAGCGGTATGGTTCGTTGCAATTTCACCTGCATGACCGGACAATGTCGCTCTTTTTTGTCTCCGAACCGACAGAACCTAATTTTATGACTGCACGTTTAATTCTGGCCAAAGGCCGCGAAAAATCTCTTCTGCGCCGCCATCCGTGGGTGTTTTCCGGTGCGGTTTCACGCATCGAAGGTAAAGCCAACCCCGGCGACACTATTGATATTGTAGACAGTCAGGGGAAATGGCTCGCGCGCGGCGCTTATTCTCCGTCGTCGCAAATCCGCGCCCGTGTCTGGACTTTCGAACCGCAGGAAGAGATCGACATCGATTTCTTTATCCGCCGTCTGCAGCAGGCGCAAAGCTGGCGTGATTATATCGCCAAACGCGACGGGCTTGACGGTTACCGCCTGATTGCCGGTGAGTCTGACGGCCTTCCCGGCGTGACGATTGACCGCTTCCAGAATTTCCTGGTGTTGCAATTACTTTCTGCCGGGGCTGAATATCAGCGTGCACCGCTGATTGCCGCCCTGCAACACTGCTACCCGGAATGCGCCATCTGGGATCGTTCCGACGTCGCGGTGCGTAAGAAAGAAGGCATGGAAATGGTGCAGGGTCACGTGCTTGGCGATGAGCCGCCTGCCCTGCTGCCTATCCAGGAGCACGGCATGAGCCTGCTGGTGGACATCAAAGAAGGTCATAAGACCGGTTTCTATCTCGACCAGCGCGACAGCCGCCTGGCTGCACGCCACTATGCGGCAGGCCGTGAAGTGCTGAACTGCTTCTCCTACACCGGCGCCTTTGCTGTGTCAGCGCTGATGGGCGGCTGCACGAAAGTCACTAACGTTGATACCTCGCAGGCAGCGCTTGATGTGGCGCGTCAGAACGTTGAGCTGAATAACCTGGATCTGTCGAAAGCAGAATTTGTGCGTGAAGACGTCTTCCAGTTGCTGCGTAAATACCGCACCGAAGGCAGACTGTTCGACATGATAGTGATGGATCCGCCTAAATTCGTAGAGAATAAAAATCAGCTGGCGAGCGCGTGTCGCGGCTATAAAGATATCAATATGCTGGCGCTGCAACTGCTGCGTCCGGGCGGTATCTTGCTGAGCTTCTCGTGCTCCGGTTTACTGCCCACTGACCTGTTCCAGAAAATCCTGGCCGATGCCGCGCTGGATGCGCATCGCGAAATTCAGTTTGTTGAGCAGTTCCGACAGGCGGCCGATCACCCGGTCACGGGCGCTTATCCGGAAGGTCTGTACCTGAAAGGTTTTGCCTGCCGGGTGACTCACTGATTGATCACGGTGTGCCCTGACAGGCGCACACCGGAGAATCTTTAGCGGATTAAGTGGTCAAAACTTGAAACAGCGCGTTTTATCTCCATATAGAAGATAAGACGCTAATTTCAGGAGATGACTATGATTGCCAGTAAATTTGGTATCGGCCAACAGGTCCGCCACAGAATGTTGGGCTATTTGGGTGTGGTAATCGATGTCGATGCGGAGTATTCGCTGGACAAACCTGACGTCGCTGAACTTGCCACTGATGACACCCTGCGTGCGGCCCCCTGGTACCACGTGGTGATGGAAGATGAGGAAGGCCAGCCAATCCATACGTATCTGGCCGAAATACAGATCGATCACGAAGCGGCACGGGCGCATCCGGAACAGACGTCTCTGGATGATTTAGCTGCCTCGGTGCGCAGTCAGCTTCAGGCCCCTCGCCTGCGTAACTGATTTCTTCGATTACAAATGTGAAAAACCGGCCTTTGCAGCCGGTTTTTTTACGCCATTTTTTGTGCGTTACCGCAAAAAATTTATTTAATCCCCAGTCGCGGGATTTCAATTTTCGGGCAACGATCCATAACCACTTTCAGCCCGGCTTCTTTCGCCAGAACTGCAGCCTGTTCGTTGATGACGCCGATTTGCAGCCAGAGAACTTTGGCTTTTATCGCGATCGCTTCCTGCGCGACGCCGTAAGCGGCTTCAGCATTGCGAAATACATCGACCATATCCACCGGATGCGCAATGTCAGCCAGCGTGGCGACCACCTTCTGCCCCAGCAACTCTTGCCCTGCGAGTTTTGGGCTGACAGGCGTCACCTGATAACCCTGCGAAAGTAAGTACGCCATGACGCCATAACTAGGACGACCCGGATTATCGCTGGCGCCGACCAGCGCGATGGTTTTCACATCCTGCAGAATGTTGCGAATATCATTATCTTGCACGGGATTTTCTCCTTTGACCTGTCTGAGCTAAGTGTAACTCAGCATTGTTATTCCGGCAGGCTGGCCGACAAAAAAGCCAGAAGACCGTCGTTGTGCGCCGTGTGAATTTAAAACATTTTGTAAAACTTTGACACACAATCACCGTTACTGAATAATAGAGGATGAACAACGTTGTGTTTGAGGAGAGAAGAATGAAAGTCTGTCATGCGCTGGTCGCATTAGCGAGTCTCAGCCTGATGGCGTCAGCTTCGGCGACCTCACTCAAACTTTCCCCAGACGTTGACGTGCTGGTGATCGACGGCAAACTGATGTCAGGCGCCATTCTCAAGGGGGCGGAAAGCCTCGAACTTGACGGCGGACAGCATCAGATCCTGTTTCAGGTCAGTAAAAATATTCATACTGCCAGCCCGCAGCCGCCTCAGCTTTATCACTCTCCGGCCTTTATTGTGACCTTCAGCGCACATGATAACCGCTCAGTCTCCTTTGTTCTGCCATCGCTCAGTAATGAAAAAGAGATGGCGCAGTTTAGCCACGCGATGAACTACCAGCTGGTGAATGAACAAGGACGTCAGATTAAAACCCAGCGTGATGTGCTGAATATGTTTAATGCAGAACGCCTGGCTGACGCTGAAAAATTGATGATGACCTATAACCTTTCCGGCGCACGCGCCGCGGTGCCTGCTTTTGCCAAAAACAATTCAGACAGAAAAACGGCAATGACGCACGAACGCCCTTCACAAATCGAAATGACCTATCTTCATCCGCTCTGGACCCGTCTCGCCGCCAATGCGGGTATCGAACAGTTTCTGCTCTGGTTCAGACAACCAGAAAAACAAGAACGGGCGTAGTAACGTCATCTGCATCACGCATTTTCTTCCTTAACGCCAAATTCTTGCCCCCGCGCTATGCAGTAAAACCCAGTTTCAGTATTCTGTGAGCCACTTTTACTTTCGCGTTGAAGGGAATTAGATGGAATTCACAACCCGCACGATCGCCAGCCAAAAGCATATTGCGCTGGTCGCCCATGACCACTGCAAAAATACGCTGATGAAATGGGTGGATAAAAACGTCGCTGAGCTTTCAAAGCACATTCTTTATGCCACGGGTACCACCGGAAATCTGGTTCAGCGTAACACCGGAATTAACGTCAAAAGTATGCTGAGTGGTCCGATGGGTGGCGATCAGCAGGTCGGCGCGCTGATCGCGGAAGGCAAAATTGATATGCTGATTTTCCTGTGGGATCCGCTCAATGCCGTTCCGCATGACCCGGATGTGAAGGCGCTGCTGCGTCTGGCGACGGTATGGAATATTCCTGTGGCGACGAACATTTCTACCGCTGATTTTCTGATTCAGTCGCCGATGTTTCAGTCGGAAGTTGAAATCACCATTCCTGACTATCAGCGCTATTTGTGGGCACGCCTGAAAGAATGAAGGATAAAAGGCCCGGAGCCAGTACGCCGGGCCTTTCGTTCAGGGCTTTCTCTGCACCGGTACGCCGATGTCTTCAAGCTGCTCAACAAACACCGAAGGACGCGCTTTATCCTGCAGCAACCAGACCTGATGTTTCGCGCGGGTCATCGCCACATACAGTAAACGCCGCTCTTCCGCGTCCATGAAGTTCTCAGGTTCGGGCAGTAAAACCTGCTCCAGCACCGATTCGCGGGCTGGCGCAGGGAATCCATCATTGCCCTCATGCAACCCGACGATAATCACATAATCAGCCTGCTGACCTTTGCTGGCATGGATAGTCATAAACTCAAGATTGAGTTTCGGCCAGCGCGTGGCGGCTTTCTCCAGTATTTGCGGACGCAGATGGTGATAACGCGCCAGCACCATAATCTGCTCCTGCGCCGTGACGTACCCGCTGAGTTTATCCAGTAATTTTTCCAGCTGATCCTCAGGAAGAATAACGACATTTTTCTTGTTGCCCTTCGTCAGGCTGTTTAACGGTTTTTTCAGCTGATAAGGGTTTTGCTGGACAAATTTATTCGCGATTTCACCAATACGATCATTGAAACGGTAGGTGGTATCGAGCGCACATTGCGCGCCTTCACCGAAGTTTTCAGCAAATGCGGTAGTCAGCGAAAGCTCAGCACCACTGAACCGGTAAATGGCCTGCCAGTCATCACCGACGGCAAACAGGCTGGTGTGCTTGTTGAGTTTACGCAGGGCAGAAAGAAGCAGCGCACGCTGTGGCGAAATGTCCTGAAACTCATCCACCAGAATGTGTTTCCACGGGCTGACAAACCGCCCTTTATCCAGAATATTGACGGCCTGATGAATCAGCCCTGAGAAATCCACTGCGCCCTCTTCTTTAAGCGCTGTTTTCCAGGCTTTCAGAAACGGTGCCATCAGGCGAATACGCTTCTGGAAAATTTCTTTTACCTCTTCAGGGGCCGCGTCGATCATCTCTGCCTGGCTGCCGCCATGCATACGCATCAGGCCGAGCCAGCGTTCAAGACGGCTGCACAATCTCTCGGCCAGCGCTTTGTTCTTCCAGTAATCCCCCTCCGGAACGGTCCATTCAAGCTCATCAGTCATCCACTGCCGCCAGCCGCTGGCCTGGACTTTTTTCTCTGCACATTGCTGCTGCCAGGTCTTGATCAGTAAACTGCGGCGCGCTTTGGCATCCGTCTCCAGTTTGCTGATTTTCGGCGTTTTTTTGCTGCCTTCCGAAATAATCTGTAATGCCAGCGCATGGAAAGTCTTGGCTTTGATGCCCTCGGTATGCAGGCGCTCTTTTATACGGGTGTTCATTTCATCGGCGGCCTGACGTCCGAACGCCAGAAGCAGGATTTGCTCCGGTTGCGCTTCCTGACGCCGTAACAGCCAGCCAGCGCGCGCCACCAGTACCGACGTTTTGCCGCTGCCCGCACCTGCCAGCACCAGCACAGCATCTTCCCCGTTGACCACCGCCCGGCACTGGCTGTCATTGAGCGGAGACACTTCGACGGTATCGAAGAAGTCACGATTATCGGCAATCACCCGATCAGTCCACGCCAGATTTCGTCTGTCGACGCTGCGTTTACCCTGCTCGAGCCAGCGCAGACAGGTTTGATAATCGTCACGGCAGTTCTCAAATTCGTTCAGGCGCTCAACCGGAACCGGTATCGCGGCAAAAGCTGCGGCGATGTCTTTCTGCACATCAGCCAGATCGACACGCTTGAACCATTTGTCCTGCTCTTCAATGCGCTCGATTTTTTCCACCTGCCCGTGCAACACGCCGGCACTGACGTCGCTCATTTCATCGCTCCAGCTCTGCCAGGCTTTAAGCAAATGCTGATAAAAACGCTGAGTTTCCTGCCACTCCGTGCCATGCAGACGCACGACTTTCTCTTCAGGAAGCTCGAATTCAAGCTCACCCCAGACAATGCCGCGTTTGCAGCGGATCTGGATCAGCTGATTGAAAGGGATCAGGTAGTGATGTTTGTCGCCGCTGACTTCAACGCCCGCGTTAAGCATGCGCACCCGATTGTAAGGGTGCTGAGCCAGATGTTTCCCGAAAGAGGTCGATTTCAATTCCATATCATCACACCGTGTCTTTTCTTGATTCCTGACGGAAAAATAGTATGCGTTATTTTACATGTTCGGATTCGAAAGAGTATTTAGGAGTTCACCTTTGATAACCAGAGGCGATCCGGCCCACGAAACAAGGTAGAATAAAGCAGGTGTTTCCATTTAGTGAACATGAAATCTTTTAACATTTTTAATAACTTCGGGAAGATCCCAACATGCGCACAGTGCTCAATATTCTTAACTTTGTTTTAGGTGGCTTTTTCACCACTCTCGCCTGGCTGTTTGCCACGCTGGTCAGTATTGTGCTGATTTTCACCCTGCCTCTGACCCGTTCATGCTGGGAAATCACCCGTCTGTCGTTGCTGCCGTTCGGTAATGAAGCAGTACATGTCGATGATTTATATCCTGAGAGACGTAACGCGCTGCTTGCCGGTGGCGGTACTCTGCTGAATATCTTCTGGCTAATTTTCTTCGGCTGGTGGTTATGTATTTCCCACATTGTGGCGGGGATTGCTCAATGTATCAGTATTATTGGTATTCCAGTGGGCATCGCGAATTTTAAAATCGCCGCTATCGCACTTTGGCCGGTGGGCCGTCGGGTAGTTTCCGTTGAGCTGGCAAAACAAATGCGTGAATCCAATGCTGCGCGCCAACTTAATGACCGTCGCAATCGCTGAGCAACCTCGTTCGGCCAATTTTTTTAATCACTGATTATGTTTAACGTGGGGTTTTCGTGCTCTCTATTGCACCAGGGTTAAGGCGTTATGCCTATAACAGCAATGTTCTTTATCACATCAGGATTTTCATTGCGCTGACCGGTGCTGCTGCGGTGCCGTGGTGGCTAGGCCAGACAACGTTGACTATTCCGCTGACGCTGGGTGTGGTGGCCGCTGCGCTGGCCGACCTTGATGACCGGCTGGCAGGGCGTCTGCGTAATTTGCTGATCACCCTGGTGTGCTTTTTCATTGCCTCGGCATCAATAGAGTTGCTGTTTCCCCATCCGTGGCTGTTTGCGCCAGGACTTATGCTCTCGACGTGCGGATTCATTCTGCTTGGCGCACTCGGACAACGTTATGCCACTATCGCGTTCGGCGCGTTGCTGATCGCGATTTATACCATGCTCGGCACCAGCATGTATCACATCTGGTATCAGCAACCCTTGCTGCTGCTGGCGGGGGCAATCTGGTACAACGTATTGACGCTTGCCGGGCATTTAATTTTCCCCATCCGCCCGCTTCAGGACCAGATTTCCCGCTGTTTCACCCAACTGGCCGCCTATCTGGAAGCCAAGGCAACGTTGTTTGACCCCGATCAGGAAGATAACAATCAGCAACTGGTGGAACTGGCAATGGCCAACGGTCAGCTGGTTGCGACGCTCAATCAGACCAAGAATACGCTGCAGACCCGGCTTAAAGGCGACCGGGGTCAGAAAGGAACGCGACGCACCCTGCACTATTACTTTGTCGTACAGGATATTCACGAACGGGCCAGTTCCTCTCACGTGAAATACCTGAAACTCAGCGAACAGTTCCATCACAGCGACATTTTGTTCCGCTTCCAGCGCCTGATGAGTATGCAGGCGCGTGGCTGTTTACAGCTTTCTCAGTGCATTCTTTATCGTCAGCCCTATACGCATAACAGCCAGTTTGAACGCGCATTTGCACGGCTGGAAGAGGCACTTAAGCGTCTGGAAACGCAGGGGGAACACCGGGAGATGTTGCAGGCGTTGCGCCACCTTTTGCGCAATCTGCATGCGATCGATGCGCAGCTGGCGAATATTGAATCCGAGCAATCGCTGCCGGAAAATCAGGCCGGGAAAAGCCCGTTTGTTGAAGACCGCCTCACCGGCCTGGATGATATCTGGCTGCGGATTTCACGTCACTTCACGCCGCAATCGGTATTATTCCGTCATGCAATCCGCATGTCCGTCGTGCTGTTTGTCGGATATGTATTTATCCAGGTCAGCGGGCTGAATCACGGTTACTGGATTTTGCTGACCAGTCTGTTCGTATGCCAGCCTAACTACAGCGCAACGCGCCGGCGGTTAGCGCTGAGGATTATCGGGACCCTGGCCGGTATCGCGCTGGGCATACCCATTCTGTATTTCGTTCCCTCAGTGGATGGTCAGATGATCCTGATCGTAATCAGCGGGTTGCTGTTCTTCGCGTTTCGCACCGTGCAATACGCCCAGGCCACCATGTTTATCACCTTGCTGGTCTTGCTGTGCTTCAATTTGCTGGGCGAAGGGTTTGAAGTCGCAATCCCGAGGATTATTGATACGCTCATTGGCTGCGCCATTGCCTGGGCCGCCGTGACATTTATCTGGCCTGACTGGAAATTCCGCCAGATTGACCGGGTAGTCAGTAAAACCTTTCAGGCCAACTGCCGTTATCTTGATGCCATTCTGGTGCAATATCATCAGGGCAAGGACAACAGTCTTGATTATCGCCTTGCGCGACGTGATGCGCATAACTGCGATGCTGAACTGGCGTCCGTTGTCTCCAATATGAGCTCGGAGAAAAACAATGAGACGGCGACGCTTGAGGCAGCCTTTCGCCTGCTGTGCCTCAATCACACTATGCTCAGTTATATTTCAGCGTTGGGTGCCCACCGCGAAAAACTCCAGGATGCCGAAACCCTGCGCTTACTGGATGATGCAGCATGCTGCGTGGATGGCGCCCTGAATCATATGACAACCGAGACAGACCGGGTACAGCGCGCACTTGATCACCTGACCTCGCGGATTCAGATGCGTACGACAGAATCAGACAGTAAAGAGCAACTTGTACTGCAGCAAATCGGATTGCTGGTGGCTCATTTACCTGAGCTCACCAGCCTGAATAACAAGATCTCGCCGGAACAGCATCACTCCTGATACCGCTAAGCGCCGGGCATTCACTCCAGTCCCATTAATGTGGATCCTGGAGTGGGTGTTCCGATTGCTCTTGCTGATGCCTGTACCATTGAATTAACGACTCACGAGATGACATCGGCAGAGCAGCCTCATGAAATCCAAGAATTGCCCCTTCCAGCGCCATTAATATGTTAATACCCAGATCTTTTTTCACGGTACAGAGCTTTTTGTACGTCAGACATGATCCCAGCGATTTAAGATCGCCCGAGTTTTCAATACCCACCTCCCAGAGTAATTTTTCCAGCGCCAGCGTCAAATTGGGGAGATCTTTTAACCGCCCTGCCTCGTTTTTTACGTTTATTGATATCATGCTGCATTCCTGTGAGAGAAAGCATGGCCATCTGGCGCAGTTTTCTGGGTTTCTCCCACTGAGCTTTGCTCACTTTGAAATAACGAAGAAAAACGGGCATTCCGCGTTTACGATAAATCAGCCTTTCCATTCCTAGCTCGCAAAAATATTGCTCAGTTTCATCACTGGCGCGCAGGTACAACTCGCCGTCGGACACAAGAGCAAACATCACGCGGTCAGCCGATAAACTGTACCCACCGAACTGCGAGCGTGCACGTATGTTGCCCAATGAGGCAAAGAGTTCCGTACATTGTAGAATCCGTTTTTTTGACTGGCTTATCATTGCGTTATCCTTTTCATATTCATTCCATAGAACCATTTCTGGGTTAGCTAAACAGCTAAAATCAAAATACGCAATGTGGAGCACTGCGCCAAATACAAAATGCATTTGCAGTCAGTTACCTTCAAAATTTGCGAGATATCTTGGAAAAATTGGGTTGATCTTTGTGCACCGCCAGAGTACTGTACATTCATACAGTAACTCACTGGGGTACATCACTATGCGAACTCAACACCATGCAAATCATCATTTTAGTCAGCTTGCTTTGCCGGTAGATCATCAACAGGTAAATACGTCTGCGTCTCTGAATAATGGTCTGATCACTGAGTTCGTCTATAGTGCGAGCCAACCGGCGTTTGCCCAACTGTTACTGCCTCTGCTTCAACATCTCGGCACGCAATCACGCTGGTTATTATGGCTCACGCCACAGCAAAAATTGAGCCGTATCTGGTTATCAGAATCGGGTTTGCCTGTAGATAAGATGGTGCAGGTAAATCAGATCACCGCGATGTCGACAGTGGACGCGATGGAGAAGGCATTACAGACCGGAAATTACAGTGTGGTATTAGGTTGGCTACCTGAATTGAACGATCTTGAGAGGGAAAGACTGCAAATTGCAGCCCGTCAGGGGGAGGCTTACGGGTTCGTGATGAAGCCCACAAATGAGCAGAGTTCAGCCAATGGACATCACTCAACCGTAAAAATTCACTCATTTGTATATCATTAGTTCAAATTAGGAATGTTCCGATGAAAATAATGCGGAACTTAGTGATTTGTGCTGGAACTGGCCCCAAAGCCAGTAAAAATGGGCATTCCTGACGCAGATATCCTCCAAGTTTTGTCAACAAAAGGTCAAACACGTTAAGAAATGTGTACATTTTTCCCTTTTTTTCCACAGCGTTAACACTTCAAGCTTGTAAGTTTCGCGCCACGTTGTAGACTTTACAACGCCAAGGTTGCTCTATAATGCCAACGTAAAGTGGCAAGTTCTTAATTGACGCAATAACCTTGGCGCAAGGATTTTAACCAAGGGCTTACAGCTTAAAGCTCAATTGCCTATTTGGATGATAACGAGGCGCAAAAATGAAAAAGACAGCTATCGCATTAGCAGTGGCACTGGCAGGTTTCGCTACCGTAGCGCAAGCCGCCCCTAAAGATAACACCTGGTATACCGGTGGTAAATTGGGCTGGTCCCAATACCATGACACTGGTTTCGCAAATGCTTACGAAGGTATCGGCAACGGCCCTACCCACGAAAGCCAACTGGGTGCAGGTGCGTTCTTGGGTTACCAAGCGAACCAATACCTGGGCTTTGAAATGGGATATGACTGGCTTGGTCGCATGCCTTCTAAAGGCAGCGTAAACAACGGCGCGTTCAAAGCACAAGGCGTTCAGCTGGCTGCTAAATTGAGCTACCCACTGACTGACGATCTGGACCTGTACACCCGTCTGGGTGGTATGGTTTGGCGTGCAGATTCAAAAGGTAACTTCAACAATGGCGCTGCTGGCCGCATCAGCGACCACGACACCGGTGTTTCTCCACTGGCAGCCGTTGGTGTTGAATACGCAGTAACCAAAAACTGGGCTACCCGTCTGGACTACCAGTGGGTTAACAACATCGGTGACGCAGCTACAGTTGGCGCACGTCCTGATAACGGCATGCTGTCTGTGGGTGTTTCTTACCGTTTCGGTCAAGATGAAGCAGCTGCTCCAGTTGTTGCTCCAGCACCAGCTCCAGCTCCAGTTGTAGAGACTAAGAAATTCACTCTGAAATCTGACGTTCTCTTCAACTTCAACAAATCGACCCTGAAACCAGAAGGCCAACAGGCTCTGGATCAACTGTACAGCCAGTTGAGCTCAATCGATCCTAAAGACGGTTCTGTTATCGTTCTGGGTTACACCGACCGTATCGGTTCAGAACAATACAACCAGAAACTGTCTGAGCAACGTGCACAGAGCGTAGTAGATTACCTGGTATCTAAAGGTATCCCTGCTAACAAGATCTCTGCACAAGGCCAAGGTAAATCTAACCCAGTTACTGGTTCTACCTGTGACTCCGTTAAAGGTCGTGCTGCTCTGATCGACTGCCTGGCACCAGACCGTCGTGTAGAAATCGAAGTTAAAGGCTACAAAGATACTGTTACTCAGCCACAGGCTTAATAACACTCTTTAGCTTTTGCTACAGATACTAAAAACCCCGCCTCGGCGGGGTTTTTTTATGTCCTGATTTAACCATCAGAAGCGAAACCGGAACAGATAACGTTGCTAATCAGAAAGGATATAGCGACAGGTCAGCTATCTTGTTTACCCAGAATTTGCTGTAAATCTTCCTTCAGTGATGACATCTGATTCGCATATTTCTCTTTACGCTCAGCATCTTCAAGCAACTGTATAATCGTATCCGACAACGTTGCCCCGCGACGTTGTGCGAGCCCTGCAAGACGCTGCCAGACCAAAAACTCCAGATCGATAGACTTCTTACGGGTGTGCTGATGTTCAGCATTGAAATGGCGTTTACGGCGGGCGCGAATGGTTTGCTTGAGACGATTTTCCAGCGCCGGATTCATATTATTAGCAATCCAGTCCATGACCTTTACCGGTTCATTTTCCAGGCTAAGAAGTTGATTCACTGATTCATGCGCAGCGCTGTTTTCTAAATGGCGGGTGATCCGCTCACCTTCCCGGTGTTTTTTCACCAGATACTTCCATTTCCAACCGCTTTCGAGATTTTCCAGTTGCTGATATTTCATCGTGAACTCTTCTGTGACCACGTAACTTTAGTAAGCATAACAGTTTTATTTCAATTTTCACTGCAAATAAACCCGCCAATTTGTTTGTTTTTTGCGCACCCGTTCAGCAATGTGCGTTAACTCGGATTTGGGGGTGACTCTCATTGTATGCAGCCGTGTTTATTCTTGTATAATCGCACTTTCCCTTTTTATAGAAAACAGCTAACACATTGACCAATAACCGACTTGACTGGCAGCTTTTACTGCCCGACTCCGCGCCTTATGAGGCAATCTTTGCAACGGCTGCCCAGTTAGCCCCTGTCGATTTCGCTGGAACTCAGCCTCGGCTGGAAAATGGTTTAACGCTGTTTTGTCATCCCCGCTCGCGCCCCCGCTTTATGGTCCTTAAAGCACAGGAAAACCGTGAGTATCTGTCACGTATCTCGAATGTGGTCAGCGAGCTGCTCCCTGAGCCGCAAGAAATTGCCGGTAACCGCTATCACATCGAAGGCAATAAAGTGACGCTGCTGGCAGCAAAATCGGCAGAAGATGCCTTTGCAGCCAAAAATACCTGTCAGTACCGTGAGTGGGTTGAGCCGGAACAGCTGTTTGGCTGCGTGCGGATCTATAAAGACCAGATTCAGCTTGAACCGGGTTTAGTTCATCATCTGAACGGTGGCGTTCTGATTCTGTCGATTCGCAGCCTGCTCGCGCAGCCTCTGATGTGGTTACGTCTCAAGCAGATGATTACCGAAGGGCAATATCACTGGGTTTCTCCCGATGAAACACGCCCGTTGCCGGCAACCATTCCGCCAATGCCGTTGGATATCCGCCTGATTCTGGTGGGTGACCGCCTGTCTCTTGGCGATCTCAGCGACATGGAACCTGAGCTGATGGATTCCTCCATCTACGGTGAATTTGAAGCCGACCTGCCGTTGACTGAAACCAGCGATATGGAAACCTGGTGTGGTTACGTCAATACGCTGGCAGATGAGCTGGATGTCCCGCGTCTTGCCGCTGATGCCTGGCCAGAGTTCCTGAAGATAGCGATTCGCCAGAGCACCGATCAAGGCAGCCTGATTCTGGATCCGGTCTGGCTGAACACGCAGCTTAGTGAAGCCGCGCTCTACAATGAAGATGAATTGCTGAGTGCGAAAGCATTTGAAGCTGCGACCAGCTCCCGCGCATGGCGTGAGAGTTATTTACAAGAACGCATGCAGGATGAAATCGAACTTGGGCAAATTCTCATCGAAACCGATGGTGAAGTTGTCGGGCAGATCAATGGGCTGTCCGTTCTTGAATATCCGGGCCACCCGCGAGCACTGGGTGAACCTTCACGTATTAGTTGTGTCGTACACACCGGCGACGGTGAGTTTACTGACGTCGAGCGCAAAGCAGAACTGGGCGGTAATCTTCATGCGAAAGGCATGATGATCATGCAGGCCTTTCTGATTTCTGAACTGGAGCTCGACCAGCCTCTGCCCTTCTCCGCGTCTATTGTGTTTGAGCAATCTTACGGAGAAGTCGACGGCGACAGCGCCTCCCTGGCTGAACTTTGTGCACTGGTCAGTGCGCTTTCAATGCAGCCGATCAACCAGCAAATTGCTGTGACCGGTTCTGTTGATCAGTTTGGGAACGTGCAACCTATTGGTGGCGTAAATGAAAAAATCGAAGGTTTCTTCGAAGTTTGTCAGCGCCGTGGTCTGACCGGGAAACAAGGGGTCATTCTGCCCACCAGCAACGTGCGTAATTTGTGCCTGCATCCGCAGGTTATAGACGCCGTTCGCGAAGGCCAGTTTCATTTATGGGCAGTTGATAACGCAGCCGAAGCGCTGCCTATCCTGACCGGACTGATTTACTCAAACGAAGGTGAAGTTGAAGAAGAACGTCCGAGTTTGTTGGGGTTGATTCAGCAGCGCATTGCGCTGGCAACATCGCAAGGTGGCCCGCGTTATCCCTGGCCTCTTCGTTGGTTGAACTGGTTCAGTCGCAGCTGATCGGAGTTGTTCAGCTTACAGCTGTAAGCTAATCTTCGTCCTTCATTAAAATAAGGCTTACATAGAACATGGTAGATAAACGCGATTCCTATACGAAAGAAGACCTCATAGCTTCCGGCCGCAGTGAACTCTTCGGCGCAGGCGGTCCTCCGTTACCGTCAGGCAACATGCTGATGATGGATCGCATCGTCAAGATGCAAGAAGATGGCGGCACCCATGGCAAAGGCTATGTAGAAGCTGAACTGGATATCAATCCGGACCTGTGGTTCTTCGGTTGTCACTTCATCGGTGACCCGGTGATGCCTGGTTGTCTGGGTCTGGACGCTATGTGGCAGTTAGTGGGCTTCTATCTGGGCTGGCTCGGTGGCGAAGGCAAAGGCCGCGCACTGGGCGTCGGCGAGGTGAAATTCACCGGTCAGGTTCTGCCTACGGCTAGAGTGGTGACTTATCGCCTGAACTTCAAACGCGTGATTAACCGTAAACTGATCATGGGCGTTGCCGATGGTGAAGTGCTGGTTGACGGTGTTGTGATCTATACCGCAACAGATCTGAAAGTAGGTTTGTTCAAGGACGCTGCTGCGTTCTGATTCGGCAAATACTGCAGTTAACAGAACGGCGGGTCTTCGGATCCGCCGTTTTTTTATGCCTGATTTATCTCTGATCTCTGATAAGAGATAATTGTGAGTGAGATAAACGTCTCAGTGATGACTACCCGCATAAACGAAAACCTCCGCGCGTAGCGGAGGTTGTTCCTTTTTCTGCCAGTGCCGCCGCTTAAGCGGTTACGGCCCTGACCTCCATGGCTTGTCGCCAACCCCCGAGCCAATGTGATCGGGCATCTAATGATTGGTAGGGGCAAATCTCTTTTGAGCGCCCGCCAATACCTGCTTGATATCCACGTGATTGTGCCCGTTCCAGGCGATCGCGTTTTTGTCTCTTCATGCCTTGTATCCCTCATTATTCAGGTCAGGTGGAAAGAAAACAGTGGTGCGCTTCTGCGTCCACCCCTAATAAATAGCGGCTATCAGCAAGGAGGTCAATGCTCAAAATTCACGCCAATGTCATAAATATGAGATATTTTATCGGATTGCGCGCAAATGAATCGCGCCTTAAGAATCACATCTGGCTGATCACAAATAAAAAATCCCGGCATCTGAAAATCAGAAGCCGGGATTTTTATTATTTAGCTCAAATTAAATTAAGCTTAAAAAGTTTTTATCTTACCTGAGCCGCTATCTGGCTTGCTTCTTGCTGCCAGCCGGTAGCCAGAGTTCTGACCAGTGCATCATAACCGTCTTCACCCTGTTTCAGATTCAGCGCAAAATCACGCTGAATTGTCTGGCCGTTTCGGTTCAGCGTCCAGCTGCCGCTCACCACCACGATGCCATCGTATCGGCCATGGAAACCGGTGACATTAACGTTCAACACGTCCTGATCGTCAGAGCTGGCGGGCTGACCGGAAACCAGATACCCCGGTAAATCACGGCGCAGATAGGTCACCAGAGACTGCTGTAGCTGCTGATCCAGCGGGCTGGCCCACAGGTTATTTTGAGTCAGCGTGTATTGCACATCATTGGTCTGATACACCAGCCCTGAACCTGCCAGGTAATCAGCGACACTCACGTGCTCTACCCACAGCTTACGCTGCTCCGTCATGCCGGACGACATCACGCTACCGGCAGCCGTTGTACTGCTTAGCAGCGGCAGCTGGTAGTAGGTCTTCTGATTACTGCTGCTACAGGCAGTCAGGAATAATGCTAAGACGACAGGTATCCATTTTTTCATTATTTGGCCTTCTTCGGCTGAGGATCATCTTGCCCAGGGGCTGCGAAAATCAGAGCGTTACTTTTCTGGTTCAGCGTTTTCAGGACTGGCTGTAGCTCGCGCAACGTCTTGTCCAGACTTTGCATATCGCCCACCAGATTGCCGTACGCCGGAGAACCAGGCTGGAATCCTTTCAGACTGCGGTTCAGCTGGATTAGCGTCTGCTGCATGTCTTTCGGCAGATTCTTCATCTCTTTGCTGCCAACGATCGCATTAAGAGATTCGATCGTTTTCTGCGTTGCCCGCATCGTTTTCTGACTTTCCGCCAGCGTGCTGGTGGCTTCACGCATCATCGGTTCGATAGGCAGATTGTTGATTTTATCCAGTGTGGCAATGAGTTTCTGCTGGATCTGCGCAAACCCACCGCTCACCGTTGGCAGCAGTTTGTGCCCGGCCAGTTCCAGCGGCCCTTTCCACGGTTTCTCATTAGGATAGAAATCAAGATCGATGTACATCGAGCCCGTCAGCAGGTTAGCGGATTTCATCGACGCACGAAGACCATGAGCAATGCCATCACGAATGTGATCTTCAATATTGAAGTTACTGCCGAGCAATTGAACAAAGCGATCGGGTTCAATGCGGATCAGTACTGGAATACGATAATCGTCTGACATCTGCTGATTCAGCACATTCAACGGATAAGGAACTTCTGCTACTGTCCCCAGACGTATGCCACGGAATTCGACCGGCGCGCCAGGTTGCAGACCGCGAACGGAGTCAGAGAAGAACATCACGTAATCCATGTGGCGGGTATACAGCGATTCCTGAATACTTTTCTGGTCGTCAAACAGCTGATAGTTATCGCCGTTTTTAGCCGCCTGCCCCTGCGTCCAGCCATTAGGAATATCGAAGCTCACGCCACCGCTGAACAGCGTGGTCAGAGAGCCCATTTCCACACGCATTCCGGCAGCAGACATATCAAAATTCACGCCGCTGTCTTTCCAGAAGCGGACATTGTCGGATACCAGCGTGTCGTAAGGCGCACGAATGAACAGCTGATATTTGATATTGCGGGCTTTAGGATCGAAGTGGCTGGTTTCCACTGTACCGACCTGGAATCCACGGAACAGCACCGGGTCACCCGGACTTAGCTGACCGGAGCGTTCACTTTCCAGGACGACACGGATCCCTTTGGCATCCGGTGACGCCAGTGGCGGGGAGTCATCGAGTTTATATTCCGTTTTCTCGCCGCCTTTATTTCCCGGCTGAAGCTGGATATAAGCCCCGGATAACAGTGTCCCCAAACCAGAAACGCCTTCACGGCCAATTTGCGGTTTCACCACCCAGAAGACGGAGTCATCGTGCAGCATTTTTTCCATGCCGGTATTAAGACGCGCTTTGATAATCACCTGCTGAAGGTCATCGCTCAGGGTGACTGATTCAACTTTGCCGACGTCCACGTTACGGCTTTTGATGGTAGTTTTCCCACCCTCAATACCTTCGGCCGTCGCGGTAATCAGCGTCACTTCCGGTCCCTGGTGGCTGTAATGATAAAAAAGGATCCATGCACCGATCAGCGCAGTAACGATCGGGACAATCCACACCGGTGACCAGCGTTTAATCTTTTCTACTTTGGCAGTTCCGTCATGCTCTGCCATGTTATTTCCTGCCATCTTGTGGCTCCTTTGTAGACTTCATTCCGGCACGATCCCAAATGAGCCTTGGGTCAAACGTCATTGCAGCGAACATAGTGAGGATGACGACGCCAGCAAACAGCAGCGCGCCGATGTCCGGATAAATACTCATGAGCTGCCCCATTCTTACCAGTGCAGAAAGTACCGCAATCACAAACACGTCAATCATCGACCAGCGGCCAACAAATTCAACAAGTTCGTAAATCACATGCAACCTTTCACGGTCAATTTCTTTATTGCTGTTCGCATCCCAGCACAGCCAGGCAATCGCGATCATTTTTAACGTCGGCACCATGATACTGGCGATAAAAATCACCATCGCCACCGGATAAGAACCATCACTCCACAGCAGCACCACACCGGCCATGATCGTCGAAGGCATCGGGGTTCCCAGCACCTGAGTGATCATGATCGGCAACAGATTGGCCGGAAGATAGAGCAGAACCGAGGTGACCAAAAGCGCCATCGTCCATTGCAGGCTGTTTTTACGCCGTGCATGGCCATGGCTCTTGCAGCGGCCGCACTCTTTTTGATCAACGGGCAAAATCGCCATACAGCAGTGACATGAACGCAGCCCCTGTCGCAGGCCACTTTCGCCCACGCGAACAGGGTGTTCAACCGCCGGAGCAGGCTCGATATGCTGCCATAACCAGAAGCGGTCAGTGCACTGGAACGCGCGTAATTGCAATAAACAGAACAGAACATAGGGGATGAAACTGGTCCCGACGCCAACGTCGCCGTAGGCCATCAGCTTAACGAAACTGACCAGAACACCGGCGAGAAATATCTCCACCATGCACCAGCTTTTCAGCCTGAACAGGGTACGCGCGATACTCACTTTCCAGTGAACGGGGATGTTTATGCCCTGATAGAGAATAATGATAGACACCATGCAGATGGCCGGGAGCAGTTGCACCACGATCATAAACAGTGAGGCCATACTGGCGTAATCTTCTGACACCAGCACCTGCGGGATTTGCACCAGCGTAACTTCGCTGCTCAGTCCGGCAACGTTCATATTCACAAAGGGGAAAAGGTTGGCGAGCAACAGCATAAACAAGGCGCTGATTGCGTAACCGACAGGACGTCTGCGAGGCTCATTCCAGCGGGTTGTCAGCGTCGTATGGCAACGTGGACAAACGGCCTTTTGCCCGATATTCAAACCAGGTATTGCCACCAGCATGTCGCATTGGGGGCATAAGATGTGCGGACCATGGGCATCAGAACACACAAGCGACTCCTCAATAGCGGAAAGGCCAAAGATTTCGGCAACCGGTATTCCCTATAGCCGGTTGCCGATAAGCGTGCAGTGTTAGCCGTTTTTCTGCGCTTCCAGCGCTTCCCAACGTTCGAACGCCTGCTCTAACTCCTGCTCTGCAGCAGCGAAAGCCGCAAGCACTTGCTGAGTTTCTTCATGAGGAAGTGTGAAGAAATTCGCATCGCTCATCTGCTGTTGCAGTGCTTCAATTTTTTCTTCCAGTGTGCTGATTTGCAGTGGCAATTGTTCAAGCTCACGTTGTTGATTATAGCTGAGCTTGTTCGCCGTGCGTTTGGCCTGTTCTGCTTTCGGCTGCGCAGGTGCTTTATTTTCAGCTGCCGCAACCTGACGGATTGGCTTCTGATGACGGCGTTGATGCTGCGCGTCATGGTAACCGCCGACATAGCTGTTGATCACGCCGTTGCCTTCGTAAATCCAGCATTCAGTGGCCGAGTTATCAACAAATTCACGGTCATGGCTCACCAGCATTACGGTGCCCTGATAGGAATCGATCATCTCTTCCAGCAGCTCGAGAGTTTCCACATCCAGGTCATTGGTTGGTTCATCGAGAATCAACAGGTTGCTTGGGCGCAGGAACAATTTTGCCAGCAGCAGACGGTTACGTTCGCCGCCCGAGAGTGCTTTCACCGGGGTCATTGCACGTTTTGGATGGAACAGGAAGTCCTGGAGGTAGCCCAGAACATGGCGTGAACGGCCATTGACCATCACTTCCTGCTTACCTTCCGCGAGGTTATCCATCACGGTACGTTCAGGATCCAGCTCGGCACGGTGCTGATCGAAATACGCCACTTCCAGCTTGGTACCGCAGTGAACACGGCCACTGTCAGCCTTAATCTGGCTTAACATCAGTTTCAGCAGCGTCGTTTTGCCACAACCGTTCGGACCGATCAGCGCAATTTTATCGCCGCGCATCACCTGAGCCGAGAAGTTGCTGACCAGTTGTTTACCGGCCACGCTGTAGTTAACGTCTTCCATTTCAAAGACGATCTTGCCGGAGCTTGCGGCTTCAACCACCTGCATTTTGGCGGTGCCCATCACTTCACGGCGATCGGAGCGCTCTTTACGCAGGGCTTTCAGGGCGCGTACGCGGCCTTCGTTACGGGTACGTCGGGCTTTGATACCCTGGCGGATCCACACTTCTTCCTGCGCCAGTTTTTTATCGAACTCGGCATTTTGCAGCTCTTCAACGCGCAGCGCTTCTTCTTTCGCCAGCAGATAAGCTTCGTAGTTACCCGGGTAGGAAACCAGTTTGCCGCGGTCGAGATCGACAATGCGGGTCGCCATATTGCGAATGAAAGAACGGTCATGGGAAATGAAGATTATGCTGCCCTGGAATTCTTTCAGGAACTCTTCCAGCCACGCGATACTTTCGATATCCAGGTGGTTGGTCGGTTCATCGAGCAACAAAATCTGGGGAGCGCTGACCAGCGCACGTCCCAGCGCGGCTTTACGCAGCCAGCCGCCAGACAGTGCTTTCAGTTCGGTGTCAGCATCCAGACCCAGTTTCAAGAGCACTTCGTTGATACGGCTGTCGAGCTGCCACAGGCCCTGGTGATCGAGGATTTCCATCACCTGCGCCAGTTTGTTCAGGTTCTTTTCGCTCGGATCGGTTTCGACCAGATGCGAAATAGCGTGATACGCCTTCAGATGTTCAGCTTGCTCGAAGACGCCTTCAGAGACGAAGTCAAATACGGTACCGGCAACGTTACGCGGTGGATCCTGTTGCAGACGCGCCACAATCAAATCCTGCTCGTACACGATGCGCCCGTCATCCAGCGGCACTTCACGGTTGAGAATTTTCATCAGCGTCGATTTACCGGCGCCGTTACGTCCAACCAGACACACGCGCTCGTTCGGCTCGATGTGCAATTCGGTGTTATCCAACAGCGGCGAGTCACTGAATGACAGCCAGGCACCTGACATACTAATTAACGACATAAACTTTATTTTTCCTCGCCAGCGTGAGAGAGCAGCCAGCAGTTATGAATTTGACGATTACGGGCGAAATCCTGTGACAGGGTTTGGCTGGTGATTTCTTTCGCGCTCAGACCCAGTTTGCTCAGTCCGTCGAGATCCATCTGGAAGCCGCGCTTGTTGTTGGAGAACATGATGGTACCGTTGCGACGCAGGATACGCTTCAAATCTTTCATTAATGAAAGGTGATCGCGCTGCACGTCGAAACTTTCAGCCATACGTTTGGAGTTTGAGAATGTCGGCGGATCGATAAAGATCACATCGAACTGTTCGTCGCACATGCCGAGATAGGACAGGCAATCCGCCTGAATCAGACGATGCTGACGACCGGTCAGGCCATTAACGCGCAGGTTTTTCTCAGCCCACTCCAGATAGGTTCGGGACATATCTACGGTAGTCGTACTGCGTGCGCCGCCCAGACCTGCATGAACACTGGCTGTTCCGGTATAAGCAAACAGGTTCAGGAAGTCTTTACCGTTGCTCATTTCGCCCAGCATTTTGCGCGCGATACGGTGATCGAGGAACAGACCTGTGTCGAGATAATCGGTCAGGTTCACCCACAGCTTAGCGTTAAATTCTTCTACCAGCTGGAACTCACCTTTTTGCGCGAGTTTTTCATACTGGTTAGTGCCCTTCTGACGTTCACGGGTTTTCAACACCAGCTGGCTGGAGGAAACATCCAGCACCGCAAGCGTAGCGTTGATCACGTCGAACAGACGCTGACGGGCTTTTTGCGCATCCACGGTTTTTGGTGGCGCGTATTCCTGCACCACGACTTTACTGCCGTAGCGGTCAACCGCCACGTTGTAATCCGGCAAATCAGCGTCATACAGGCGATAGCATTCAATCCCCTGCTGTTTGGCCCATTTTTCCAGCTTTTTGACGTTTTTACGCAGACGGTTGGCATAGTCTTCTGCCATCTGCACGCCCGCAGCACCGGTTGGGTTTTCCGACAACTGATAGTTTTTCTGCACGCATTCCAGCGGGCCGTTCTTCGCTTTGAACTGGCGATCGGCGCGCAACTGCACACAGCTCAGCAGCTCAGGCGATGCGCTGAACAGGGACAACTGCCAGCCGCCAAACTGCATCTTCATGATGCGGCCCAGCTGATTATGCAAGGCAATCAGCGCCGGTTCACTTTCCAGACGCTCGCCGTATGGCGGGTTACTGATGACAGTACCGGTCGGGCCTTCAGGCAACGGATTAACCAGTTTGCCCACTTCAGCCGCTTCGAAGCTGATAATTTCTGACACACCGGCGCGACGGGCGTTGGAGCGCGCCATCTCGATCACACGGCGGTCGATATCAGAACCGAAGAAACGAGAGGACGTTTCCTGCACGGCGCGGCGGGTACGAACCTGCGCTTCCGTTGTCAGTTCACGCCACAGCTCGGTATCGAATTTGTTCCACCCGGTGAAACCCCAGTGTGGACGGTGCAGACCCGGTGCACGATCGGCGGCGATCATTGCGGCTTCAATCAGCAAGGTGCCTGAACCACACATCGGATCCAGCATCGGTGTGCCCGACTGCCAGCCGGAGCGCATCACGATAGCGGCAGCCAGATTTTCTTTCAGCGGTGCCTGACCGGCAAGGTCACGGTAGCCACGCTGATGCAGGCCTTCGCCGCTCAGATCCAGCGCGACGCTGGCGGTATCACGTTGCAGAAATACGTTAACGCGGATGTCGGGCAACTGCTTCGCCACATTCGGACGTTCATCCATTTTGCGGGTAAAGCTGTCAACGATGGCGTCTTTCACTTTCAGCGCACCGTACTGACTGTTGCGGATTTCGTCGTTCAGGCCGCTGAAATGCACCGCGAAGGTTTTATCAACGCTGAAAATTTCCGGCCAGTCGATGGCCATTACGCCAAGATAAAGATCTAAGTCACTGTGGACTTTAAATTCGTTCAGAGGCAGCAGGATGCGCGAAGCCAGGCGGCTCCACAGCAAGCTTTTATACATCAGGCGATCGTCACCTTCAAAATGCACCCCTCCCTGCACAACTTTGCAGGCTTGCGCACCCAGCGTTTCCAGTTCGCTTTTTAACAGTTCTTCCAGTCCACGCGCCGTGCTGGCAAACAAAGAGTTCATATCGACATATCACCAAAAATAAAATTGTTGCGCATTATAGCTAATCCCGGGCGCTTGTCATAAAGTCTCTGGTTCTCTTTTAAGATCGAAAATCAGAGAGGCGATGTTAAGTGCCCATTCTTTCACGTTTATTTGTTCACCCGATAAAATCCATGCGTGGCCTGCAAGTGTCTCATTCGCTGGTCACCGCAACGGGTCTGGCGTTTGATCGCCAGTTTATGCTGACCGACCCTCAGGGCATGTTTATTACCGCCCGCCAGTATCCGAGTCTGGTGTTGTTCACCCCGGTTCTGTTACCCGATGGCCTGATGATTGTCCCGCCGGAAGGCGAGAGCATCAGCGTCAAATTCAGTGAATTCAACGGCCAGAATCAGCCGACAGAAGTCTGGGGCAATCAGTTTACCTCACTCATCGCGCCAGAACCGGTAAATCGCTGGTTGAGTGGTTATTTAAAGCGTGACGTTCAGTTGCGCTGGGTAGGTGACGAACCGACCCGCCGGGTCAAAAAACATCCTGAAGTGCCGCTTTCGTTTGCCGACGGATTCCCGTATTTACTGATCAATGAAGCTTCGATGCAGGATTTACAACGTCGCTGTCCGGGTGGCGTCAGAACGGAGCAGTTCCGCCCTAATATCGTTGTGAGCGGCGCAGAAGCCTACGCCGAGGACACGTGGCAGACGATCCGTATCGGCGAAGTGATCTTCGATCTGGTTAAACCTTGCAGCCGCTGTATTTTCACGACCGTCAGTATTGAGCGAGGGCGTAAGCATCCGGGCGGGGAGCCGCTGAAAACTCTGCAAAGCTACCGTACGGCCAGCGACGGCGATGTGGATTTCGGTCAGAACATGATTGCCCGCAATTCAGGCGTGATCCGCGCCGGCGACAGCGTGCAGATCCTGACGACTAAACCGCCCCGCCCTTACGGCGCGGGTCAAGTGATTGAAAGTGTTGAAGCGCCTAAAAACAGCGCACAGACTCTGACCATTAATTATCAGGGCACCGAATTTACCGGCAACAATCAGCAGATTTTACTCGAACAGCTGGAGTTACAGGGGTTACGCATCCCTTATTCATGCAGGGCGGGAATTTGCGGAGCCTGTAAAATGACGTTGAAAGACGGGCAGGTGTCACCGCTGAAAGAAAGTGCGGTCGGTAAAGACGGGACGATTCTGGCGTGCAGTTGTATTCCGGCCTCGGATATCGTGCTCAGCTAGAATTGTAGAGTTCGGAAATTTGAGATCGGAAAGAACAGGCGGTTTTATCAGAGCGTCGCTGATAAAGGATTACACCGCCTGGTCATACACATCGCGGCTGCTGGTTCTGATCGTTGCGGGCATCAGCCGGTCATGCATGATTTTAATCGCATCCCCCAGCACCATGCCGCGCCCTGCCACTGTCAGCCTTTCCTGCGCCAGTAAGCACAAGCTCGCATTATCGCCTGACTCAACAATCAGCAGCGTGGCCTGTTCGCCGCTTTCCATCACCTGCACTTGTGCAAGCTGGCCGTTACCCGGCTGGAACGGACGCACCTGCTGACTGAAATGCCAGCTCTTGGGCATCAGCGGCTTTAAAAAACGAAAAGCGACCAGAGCATTTAATACTAATTCGGCGCGCTGCTCTGCCCCGAGTTTAATCTGTTTACATTGTTCTTCGAAATCGAAATACAGCGCCGCATCATCGACGCAAAAAGTCATTTCGCCAAAAGCATCAGGCGTGAGCATTTTAGCCGGAAAACGGGAACGGAAAATCATGCCATTGGCGAGATCCAACATCAGTCGGTCATGTTCAGCATCAAAATACCAACGCCAATTATCATCTGGTTTGATTTTCATTTCGTCATCCTGTTCACCCTCAATGCCCGCAATCTGACTTCATTACCTGCTATCCCGATAAGAATAGATTTTTTTATAATGAAAAGAAATCAGACAAATCCTGAGCCTGAATTAAACTCAGTGGACAAAATATAGACGAGCCGGGTTAATAAATAAACCCCTGACTCGTCATGAGGAAGAAAAATATTAGATGTGGGTAACAATATCTTTGATCAGACCAGGGCCTTTGAAGATAAATCCGGAATAGATTTGAATTAAGGATGACCCGGCAGCCATCTTTTCGCGCGCAGCGGTTAATGAATCAATCCCGCCCACGCCAATAATAGGCAGACGGCCTTGTAATTCATTCGACAACATACGGATGATTTCTGTACTGCGAAGCTGCACCGGACGCCCGCTGAGGCCACCGACCTGCTCACAATAATTAAGCCCCTGAACGAGTTTACGATCGAGCGTGGTGTTAGTCGCAATTACGCCATCCATATTATGACGCACCAGACTGTCAGCTATTTGGATCAATTCTTCCTGAGAAAGATCGGGCGCGATCTTCACGGCAACAGGAACATATTTCTGATGACGCTGTTGGAGTTCGAGCTGTTTATTCTTGATCGCTGCCAGTAAATCATCCAGCGCTTCGCCGTATTGCAGCGAACGTAATCCCGGTGTGTTGGGGGATGAAATATTCACGGCGATATAGCCCGCATACGGATATACCTTCTCCATACAGGTCAGATAATCGTCTTTGCCCTGCTCTACCGGCGTATCTTTATTCTTACCGATATTAATGCCGATGATGCCGCCAAAATGGGATTTTTTGACGTTATTGACCAGATTATCAACACCGTGGTTATTAAAGCCCATGCGGTTAATCAGGCCTTCCGCTTCCACTATACGGAATAAACGCGGTTTATCATTGCCGTCCTGCGCACGCGGGGTAACGGTTCCGACCTCAATAAATCCAAAGCCCATGGCACCAAACGCATCAATACATTCGCCATCTTTATCAAGACCGGCGGCCAGCCCTAGCGGGTTTTTAAAAGACAGCCCCATACAGTTCACCGGTTTCGTCGGTACTGACTGGCGGATCAAAAATTCAAGCGGTGTGCCGGAAATACGGCTCAGCTGACGAAAGGTTAACTCGTGGGCGCGCTCTGGATTGAGCTGAAACAGTGCTTTCCTGACAAGAGGATAATACATGGAGACTCCTGGATTCCCGGTGGCTAGACGGGGCAGTATTATCGACTAACCGCCGGTCAATTGGAAACGATAACCGGCCAATTGCCGTAATAAATGCCCACGTGCGCAAACGATTACTTTTTCTTTACTTCTGATTCACGTTTTCTTCCGTTCCTGCCTCAGGGTGCCCCTCCCGCTGAGGGCGCTTTATCCGTTTTGCGACTATTGATAGCCAAAATTGAGATTTCCGCTCCGCCGCCTCTGCCTGTTACGTTAATTTCACTTTGTTAATGAAAATAATGGTTCTATAACTATTTGTTATAAGGAATAGAGATGCGCGTTATAACTCTGGCAGGCAGCCCGCGACAACCTTCCCGCTCTTCTTCCCTGCTGGCGCTCAGTCACCAGTGGCTGGCGAGCCGTGGCGTGGAGGTCTTCACCTACAATCTTCAGGATTTTTCCGCCGATGACCTGCTGTTTGCAAATTTCTCCAGCCCGCAGCTGAAACAACTGATTGCCGAGCTGGCAAGTGCAGATGGTTTGATTGTCGCGACGCCGGTCTATAAAGCGTCGTTTTCAGGTGCGTTAAAAACGCTGCTGGATCTGCTGCCGGAACGCGCACTGGATCACAAAGTCGTTCTGCCCCTGGCCACGGCGGGTTCCATCGGCCACATGCTTGCGGTGGATTACGCACTCAAACCGGTGCTCGCTTCGCTGAAAGCGCAGGAAGTTCTGCAAGGTGTTTTCGCCGATGACAGCCTGATCACTGATTATCAAACGTTCCCGGCCACGCTGGACCCGGCACTGGCCGAGCGTCTTAACGAATCGCTGGAAAACTTCTATCTGGCACTCAGCCGTCGCCGTCCGGTTGCCACGCCCGCAGCCTCTCTTTCAGCGCAAGTTCTGCGCGTCTGACAAAAAGGAATTCGCCATGACTGCGTCATTTTCGTTCTCTTTATCGTCTCTTCGCCGTCTGCCGGTGGTCGCCAGCTTGCTCACCAGCCTGCTCCTCAGCAGTCACGCGGTGGCTGACGAAAAGGCGCCGGAGCAACTTCGCATCGCCTATCAGAAAGGCTCGGTTGGTCTGGTGCTGGCAAAATCGCACAAATTACTGGAAACACGTTTTCCGAATACCAAAATCACCTGGATTGAGTTCCCGGCCGGGCCGCAAATTCTGGAAGCCCTTAACGTCGGCAGTATCGATTTAGGCGGCACCGGTGATCTCCCCCCGTTGTTCGCTCAGGCGGCGGGTGCCGATTTGCTCTATATCGGTTCGGAACCGCCGAAGCCGAAAGCCGAAGTTATTCTGGTTGATGAAAACAGCCCGATCAAAAGCGTCGCCGATCTGAAAGGTCACAAAGTGGCATTTCAGAAAGGCTCCAGCTCGCATAATTTGCTGATCCGCGCCCTGCAACAGGCCGGGCTAAAACTCAGCGATATTCAGCCGGTATACCTGACGCCAGCCGATGCCCGCGCCGCCTTCCAGCAACATGACGTGGATGCCTGGGCCATCTGGGATCCCTATTATTCCGCCGCACAGGTACAGGGAAATGTCCGGGTGCTGACCGATGGTTCCTCATTGCATCAGACCGGTTCGTTCTATCTGGCACCCAAGAAATATACCGAAGCCAATCCGCAGTTTATTCAACAGGTTCTGACGGTGTTAACGCAGGCGAATGCGCTGACCAAAACCGATCGTGAGCAAAGTATCAAACTGCTTTCCCAGTCGATGGGACTGCCCGAAAAAGTGGTTGCGTCATATCTGGATCATCTGCCGGATCTGCCGATTACGCCGGTCAGCGCTGAAACAGAAAAGCGCCAGCAGCAAACCGCCGATCTGTTCTATGAGAATCACATTTTGCCTAAGCAGGTCGAGATCAAAGACCGCATCTGGAAACCGACCGTTCAGGCTAATTAATTATCTGACGACTTAACCGCCATCACGAGCGGAAACAAACGAGAGAGGAGTAACCCATGAGTCTCAACGTATTCTGGTTTTTACCTACCCACGGTGACGGTCGCTACTTAGGCACAGAAGAAGGTGCACGCGTCGTTGATCACAGTTATTTGCAACAAATTGCACAAGCGGCTGACCGCCTCGGTTTCGGCGGCGTATTACTGCCGACCGGCCGTTCCTGCGAAGACTCATGGTTAGTGGCTGCTTCACTGATTTCTGTCACGCAACGCCTGAAATTCCTGGTGGCGCTGCGTCCTGGCATTATTTCCCCGACACTGGCCGCCCGTCAGGCAGCGACGCTTGACCGGCTTTCCGGCGGCCGGGCGCTGTTTAATCTGGTTACCGGAGGCGATCCGGCCGAGCTGGCTGCCGAAGGTCTGCACCTCAATCACAAAGAACGTTATGAAGCCTCGGCAGAATTCACCCGCATCTGGCGTCGTGTGCTGGAAGGCGAAACGGTGGATTACGAGGGCAAACATATTCAGGTGAAAGGCGCGAGCCTGATGCACCCGCCGGTTCAGTACCCTCGCCCGCCGTTATATTTCGGCGGTTCTTCTGACGAAGCGCAGGATCTGGCCGCAGAACAGGTGGAACTGTACCTGACCTGGGGCGAGCCGCCGGCGTTAGTGAAAGAGAAAATCGAGCAGGTGCGCGCGAAGGCCGCCGCAAAAGGCCGCACGGTGCGTTTCGGCATTCGTCTGCATGTGATTGTGCGCGAAACCAATGAGGAAGCGTGGCGCGCCGCCGACAAGCTGATCGCAAACGTTGATGATGAAACCATTCAACGCGCACAGGCTGCGTTTGCCAAAACCGACTCCGTCGGCCAGCACCGCATGGCAGCTTTGCACGGTGGCGATCGCAATAAACTGGAAATTTATCCGAATCTTTGGGCCGGTATTGGTCTGGTGCGTACCGGTGCAGGCACTGCGCTGGTCGGTGACGGTCCGACCGTTGCGGCGCGGATGCAGGAATATGCCGATCTGGGCATCGACACCTTTATTTTCTCCGGCTATCCGCATCTTGAGGAAGCGTACCGCGTCAGCGAACTGCTGTTCCCGCATCTGGATCTGGCGAAACCGGAAGACGAGAGCGTGGTGAAGAAAGCCATTTTGCCGCGTGGTGAACTGGTCGCTCACGACTTTGCCAATAAAAGCGTCACCCGTCAGCATTAAGGAGAACGGACATGAACGCATCACAACGCTGGCTGCACCGTATTTTGCCGTGGATTGTACCGGTGGTGCTGATCGGAGGCTGGCAGGTGGCGGTCGAAGCGGGCTGGTTATCCAACCGCATTCTTCCTGCGCCCAGCGCCGTGGTCGAAGCCTTCTGGACCTTAGCGAAAAGCGGCGATCTTTGGCAAAACCTGAAGATCAGTACGTTTCGCGCGCTGACCGGTTTCGCCATTGGCGGCAGCCTGGGTTTACTGCTCGGCTTTATAACCGGACTCTCCCGCTGGGGCGAGCGTCTGCTCGACAGTTCACTGCAAATGCTGCGCAACATTCCCCATCTGGCGCTGATCCCGCTGGTGATTTTATGGTTCGGCATCGACGAAACCGCCAAAATTTTCCTGGTGGCACTGGGTACGCTGTTCCCGATCTATCTCAATACCTATCACGGCATCCGCAATATTGACCGTGGTTTACTGGAGATGTCCCGCAGCTATGGGTTGTCCGGTTTTCCGCTGTTTATTCAGGTGGTTTTACCGGGCGCACTGCCGTCCATTATGGTCGGTGTGCGCTTTGCGCTGGGTTTCATGTGGCTGACGCTGATTGTCGCCGAAACCATTTCTGCTAACTCAGGCATCGGCTATCTGGCGATGAATGCGCGCGAATTTTTGCAAACTGACGTTGTGGTCGTCGCCATCGTACTTTATGCCATCCTCGGCAAACTCGCCGATATTCTGGCCCGTCAGCTGGAAAGTGTCTGGTTGCGCTGGCACCCCGCTTATCAGAAAAAACAAGGAGACGCCGCATGAGCGCACCTGCACGCATACCGCAAGGCACGCCGGTCACATTGTCTGGCATCACCAAAAAATACGGCACCCGCACCGTGCTCAATGACATCAACCTGCGTATTCCTCCCGGCCAGTTTGTGGCGGTGGTGGGCCGCAGCGGTTGCGGAAAAAGTACGCTGTTGCGTCTTCTTGCCGGACTGGAAAAAACCACGCAGGGCGAACTGCTCAGCGCCAGCGCCCCGCTCAGTCAGGTGCGTGACGACACCCGTCTGATGTTTCAGGACGACCGCCTGCTGCCGTGGAAGCGGGTGATTGATAACGTTGGCTTAGGCTTAAAAGGCAAATGGCGCGATGCAGCGCTTGCGGCCCTGGAAGAAGTCGGGCTGGCCGATCGCGCTGACGAATGGCCCTCGGCGCTGTCGGGTGGACAAAAACAGCGGGTGGCGCTGGCACGTGCATTGATCCATCGCCCACGCCTGCTATTGCTCGACGAACCGCTGGGCGCGCTGGATGCCCTGACGCGCATCGAAATGCAAAGTCTGATCGAGCGACTGTGGCAGCAACATGATTTCACCGTGCTGCTGGTGACGCATGATGTCAGTGAAGCGGTGACTGTCGCCGACCGGGTGATCCTGATCGACCAGGGGCAGATTGGTCTGGATTTGACGGTGGATTTGCCACGCCCGCGCCGTAAAGGCTCGGCGAAACTGGCTGAACTGGAAGCCGAAGTGCTGGAACGCGTACTGACGCCGCAATCTCAGCAAACCGTGCCGCCGCAGGCAAAACGCGCACAACACTGACCCTGGCATTCTGTGAATTCACAATAAAAAAAGGGCGATGTTTCCATCGCCCTTTTGCATTCCCGCTATTTACCGTTAACGGTGATTACGCATCTAACGCTTTGGTAATTTTCTCGAACAAATCCCCGGACAGGTTTTCCAGTCCTTTCAGCTGTTCCAGCGCCTTGCGCATTTGCGCCTGACGGCCTGCATCATAACGTTTCAGGCGGATCAGCGGTTCAATCATACGTGCCGCCACCTGCGGGTTACGCGTATTCAAATCGGTCAGCATTTCGGTCAGGAACTGATAACCGCTGCCGTCGGCAGCGTGGAACGCTGAAGGGTTTGCAGACGCGAAGGCACCGACTAAAGAACGCACACGGTTCGGGTTGCCCATGCTGAATGAACGGTGGTTAAGCAGTGAACGCACTTTTTGCAGAACATCCGCAGACGGGCTGGTCGCTTGCAGGATAAACCATTTATCCATCACCAGGCCGTCGTGGTGCCAGCGCTCATCGTACGCCGCCATCAGCGCTTCACGGCAAGGCAACTGAGCAGACACAGCAGCCGACATCGCCGCCAGAGAATCGGTCATGTTGTCTGCCTGTTCGAACTGGGTTTTCACCAGCTGATCGGCCAGCGTCACATCGGCGAAGGCCAGATAACGCAGGCAGGTGTTACGCAGGGTACGTTTACCGATATCCTCGTGCACCACGCGGTAGGCTGGCAGACGGTTAGCGTTGTAAACCGCCAGGAACTCATCGGCCATTTCGGTTGCCAGGCAACGGGTAATGGCTTCATGCACGGCGCTGATCGCTTCGGGATCGATAATCTCAAACAACTCGGCGATTTCGTTATCCGTCGGCAGCGTAAGGATCTGCGCCGCCAGTCCCGGATCGATACTCTCATCCAGCAGTACTGCGCGGAATGCGTCAGCTACGTGCAGCGGCAACGACAGCGGTTGTTTCTGCTGGTGACGCGCGACGTTCAGTTTGATGTAGATAGCCAGCAGGCTTTGAGCCGCATCCCAGCGGGCGAAATCGTTGCGTGCGTGTTTCATCAGGAAAGTCAGCTGATGATCGCCCCACTTGTAATCAAGTTTGACTGGCGCGGAGAATTCACGTAACAGAGAAGGCACCGGTGGCGCTTCGACGTCGTCGAACACAAACGTCTGCTCAGCTTCAGTGACATTGAGCACGTTGCTGACGGTCTGACCATTTTGTTTCAGCGCAATCACATTGCCCTGCGGATCGTACAATTCGATGTCCAGAGGAATATGCAATGGCAGCTTTTCACTCTGATCTGGCGTCGGCGGCGTTTTCTGGCTGACGGTCAGGGTGTACTGCTGTTTTTCCACATCATAGTCGTCACGAACGGTCAGTACCGGCGTACCAGACTGACTGTACCAGCGGCGGAAAAGCGATAAATCCACATTGGAGGCATCTTCCATGGCCTGTACGAAATCGTCACAGGTCGCCGCACTGCCGTCATGGCGTTCGAAATAGAGCTGGATGCCGGCCTGGAATTTCTCTTCGCCAAGCAGCGTATGCAGCATACGGATGACTTCAGACCCTTTCTCATACACCGTCAGGGTGTAGAAGTTATTCATCTCAATGACTTTATCGGGACGGATCGGGTGCGCCATCGGGCTGGCATCTTCCGAGAACTGGGCGCCACGCATAACGCGGACGTTATCAATACGGTTGACCGAGCGCGAACCGAGATCTGAGCTGAATTCCTGATCACGGAAAACTGTCAGGCCTTCTTTCAGGCTCAGCTGGAACCAGTCGCGACAGGTCACGCGGTTACCGGTCCAGTTATGGAAGTATTCGTGGCCGATCACCGCTTCGATACCCAGATAATCTTTGTCGGTGGCGGTTTCGGCTTTCGCCAGCACATATTTGGAGTTAAAGACGTTAAGGCCTTTATTTTCCATTGCGCCCATGTTGAAGAAATCAACGGCGACAATCATAAAGATGTCGAGGTCGTATTCCAGATTGAAACGGGTTTCGTCCCATTTCATCGATTGTTTCAGGGATTCCATCGCCCAGCCGGCACGATCCAGATTGCCGCGGTCGACGAACAATTCCAGCGCCACATCACGGCCTGAACGGGTTTTAAACGTGTCACGCAGAACGTCGAAATCACCGGCCACCAGCGCAAACAGGTAGCAAGGTTTCGGGAACGGATCCTGCCATTTGATCCAATGTTTACCGCCTTCCAGTTCTCCCTGGTCGATACGGTTACCGTTCGACAGCAGGAACGGATAACGGGCTTTATCGGCCACGATGCGGGTCGAGAAACGCGCCAGCACATCCGGACGGTCAAGATAATAAGTAATGTGGCGGAAGCCTTCAGCTTCACACTGAGTACACAGCGCTTCACCCGACAGGTACAACCCTTCCAGCGCGGTGTTTTTCGCCGGATGAATTTCGTTGACGATGGTCAGTTCAAACGCTTCCGGCAGGCCGTCGATCGCCAGCGCACCTTCCTGCAGCTGATACTTCGGCCAGTCCTGACCGTTAATTTTCAGGCTGATCAGCGTCAGATCTTCACCATTGAGCACCAGGGAAGCGCCCTCGGCACCAAGACGTTTGATCTGGCTGACTGCGGTCACCAACGTCTTCTGTGCATCAAGTTCGAAATTAAGGTCGATATCCGTGATCGTAAAGTCCGGCGCACGGTAATCGTGGCGAAACTTGGCTTGCGGCAGTTGAGTCATAAAAAACCTTTTAGCGTTTTCATAGTTAAGGATGATGACAATTTATGGCGATGAAGGGAGGTTCCTGTCATCAGCGCACGGCTGCACAGAACCTGAAACGACCTTCAGCTTTCTCTCTAAACTCTAACACAGGCATCAGGAAATCCCAGATTGTTGCAAGGTTGTGAGTTCGTATGCGCACCTTTCAACCAAAACACAGAGTTTTCCACAAAGTGAAGGGAAAGAACCCGGATTTGCGCGCAAGAATGTAATCAATTTGTGCCTTATTTATTGCGAAGAATGGCGTAAACAGCCTTTCAGGCCGCCTGTGAGCACATTTAAGCCTCGACCGATCGCGGACAATTATGATGTGATGTGGGTTCTTTAGCGGGATATTACGGTATACTTCACAGACTTTTGCTGTTTTATTCAGAACGTTTTTTTACGGAACGGTTGTTTGTGTTCAAACACTCAGTTTCTGACGAGGATGCTGTAAAGCGCTATGACTCCATACGCCTCCCCGATTTTGACTTCGCTGTTAGATACCGATGCCTACAAGCTTCATATGCAGCAAGCGGTTTTCCATCGCTATCATCATATCAACGTGGTGGCCGAATTCCGATGCCGTGGCGATGAACTGCTGGGCGAATACGCCGACGATATCCGTCAGCAAATCCAGTTGATGAGCGAACTGGCGCTGACAGACGATGAGTTTACTTATCTCTCCGGGCTGCCGTTCTTCACGCAGGACTATCTCAGCTGGCTGAAAACGTTCCGCTATAATCCGCAACATGTCACGGTTTCTGACCGCGACGGGCATCTGCATGTGCGCATCGAAGGGCCATGGCGCGAAGTGATCATGTGGGAAGTGCCCCTGCTGGCCGTGATCAGCGAAGTGGTGCATCGTCATCGTTCACCACAGATCACCGCCGGAATGGCCGTGGAACAACTGCGCATGAATCTGGCCAGCTTTAATGAACAAGCCGCTGATGTTGATCTTTCCGCTTTCCGTCTGATGGATTTCGGTACACGCCGTCGTTTTTCAGGTGAGGTGCAGGAAGCCATTGTCAGCACCCTCAAAAACGAATTCCCC
Source organism: Rahnella rivi (assembly GCF_019049655.1). Classification (GTDB taxonomy): domain Bacteria; phylum Pseudomonadota; class Gammaproteobacteria; order Enterobacterales; family Enterobacteriaceae; genus Rahnella; species Rahnella rivi. The sequence continues at coordinate 148,865 of NZ_JAFMOX010000060.1, read as the reverse complement.
TACCTGGTCGGCACCAGCAATTACGATGTCGCCCACAAATTGCAACTGGCGCCGGTCGGTACGCAGGCGCATGAATGGTTCCAGGCGCATCAGCAGATAAGCCCGGTGCTGGCCAACAGCCAGCGGGCTGCGTTGCAGGCCTGGCTGGATGAATATCCTGACCAACTTGGCATCGCCCTGACCGACTGCATTACGATGGATGCCTTTTTGCGGGATTTCGGGCCGAAATTTGCCAACGCCTATCAGGGCCTTCGTCATGATTCCGGGGATCCGTTTGAATGGGGTGAAAAGGCTATCGCGCATTATCATGCACTTGATATTGATCCGATGACCAAGACGCTGGTGTTCTCCGATAATCTCGATCTGGATAAAGCGCTGCATTTATATCGCCATTTCCACAAGCGTGTGAATCTGGTCTTCGGAATAGGAACGCGGCTGACCTGTAATATTCCCGGTGTGAAACCGCTGAATATTGTGATCAAGCTGGTGCAATGTAATGGTAAACCGGTGGCGAAATTATCCGACAGCCCCGGTAAAACCATTTGTCAGGATAAAGCGTTCGTGAAAGCGCTGCGCAAAGCATTTGATCTGCCTCTGGTCAAAAAAGCCTCCTGATCTCCCCCCCACGCCGGATCGCAAACATCCGGCGTTTTGCTGCTTTTTTCCTCTCTTTCATTCTTTCCTTTATATAGATGATATTTAATTCGCTCGGCTTTCATTCATTCCATCCATAATTTCTGTTTATCGCAGGCCCGGCCTGATAATTCTTATCCCGCGACGATGATTTCTGCTTGTGTCCTGAGAAAGGCTAAGTAACATAGCAAAATCCCTTTTTACAGGGTGTCCATTATTTCTTAATCAACATCTGTATATAAAGAAAGAGAGAAATCTATGAGCGTTGTGCCTGTAGTCGACGTACTGCAAGGCCGTGCTGCGGTTGACAGTGAAGTCACCGTACGCGGTTGGGTACGTACCCGGAGAGATTCTAAAGCTGGTATCTCATTCCTCGCCGTTTATGACGGCTCCTGCTTTAATCCATTACAGGCCGTCGTCAATAATTCTCTGCCCAATTATCAGGACGATGTTCTGCACCTGACGACCGGTTGTTCTGTTGAAGTGACCGGCAACGTGGTGGCCTCCCCTGGCGAAGGCCAGAGTTTTGAACTGCAGGCGACCGCGATCAAAGTTGTAGGCTGGGTGGATGACCCTGATACCTATCCGATGGCAGCGAAACGTCACAGCATCGAGTATCTGCGTGAGGTGGCTCACCTGCGTCCGCGCACCAACCTGATTGGCGCAGTGGCTCGCGTGCGTAACACCCTGTCTCAGGCGATTCACCGTTTCTATCACGAAAACGGCTACTTCTGGGTGTCAACTCCGCTGATTACCGCATCCGATACTGAAGGTGCGGGTGAGATGTTCCGCGTATCTACACTGGACCTGCAAAACCTGCCGCGCACTGACAAAGGCGAAATCGACTTCAGTGAAGACTTCTTTGGTAAAGAATCCTTCCTGACCGTATCCGGTCAGTTGAATGGCGAAGCTTACGCTTGCGCACTCTCCAAGGTGTACACCTTTGGCCCGACGTTCCGTGCAGAAAACTCCAACACCAGCCGTCACCTCGCTGAGTTCTGGATGGTCGAACCGGAAGTGGCATTTGCCACGCTGGACGACATCGCCTCTCTGGCTGAAAACATGCTCAAATATGTTTTCCAGGCAGTATTGAACGAACGTTCAGACGATATGGCCTTCTTCGCTGAGCGCGTAGACAAAGATGCGGTTGCCCGCCTTGAGCGTTTTGTAACCTCCGATTTCGCGCAGGTGGATTACACCGAAGCAGTAGAAATCTTAATGAATTGCGGTCAGAAATTCGAAAACGCGGTTTCATGGGGTGTCGATCTTTCTTCCGAGCATGAACGTTATCTTGCTGAGCAACATTTCAAAGCGCCGGTGGTCGTGAAAAACTATCCGAAAGATATCAAGTCCTTCTACATGCGCCTGAACGATGATGGCAAAACCGTTGCCGCAATGGACGTGTTAGCACCGGGTATCGGCGAAATCATCGGCGGTTCACAGCGTGAAGAACGTCTGGACGTATTGGATGCACGAATGGTCGAAATGGGACTCAAAACTGAAGATTATTGGTGGTATCGCGATCTTCGCCGTTACGGCACAGTGCCTCATTCCGGCTTCGGTTTAGGGTTTGAACGTTTAGTGGCCTATGTCACCGGGGTTCAGAACGTTCGTGACGTGATTCCGTTCCCGCGCACACCACGTAATGCAACCTTCTAATAAATTAAACTATTTTTAATTTACAGAATAATTACAAAACTAAGGCCAGCATTGCTGGCCTTAGTCATTTTTAAAAATAGATCCCCGTCACAAAGTTCCCTAAAATACACATTTTGTAATACATTCTTTCCCGCTGAAACATATTTAGTAATTTAGTAGCATTTTCGCTGTAGATTAAGCGAACCTCGGATGGAATAGTGCGTTCAGACACAGGAGACACCAAACTTTCATGAATAGTTCCCCAAAGAATTATTGACGGCAGTGGCAGGTGTCCGAATAAAACCAATGAGGGTAATAATAATGATGAAGCGCAACATTCTTGCAGTAGTAATCCCAGCATTGTTAGTAGCTGGCGCAGCTAATGCAGCAGAGATCTATAACAAAGACGGCAACAAACTGGATTTGTACGGTAAAGTTGACGCACGCCACAACTTCTCTGATAACGCCAGCGATGATGGCGACCAGACTTATGTTCGTTTCGGCTTCAAAGGCGAAACCCAAATTACTGACCAACTGACCGGTTACGGCCAGTGGGAATACAACGTTCAGGCTAACCATGCAGAAAGCGCTGGTGACGAAGGCAACAAAACTCGTCTGGGCTTCGCAGGTCTGAAATTTGGCGATGCAGGTTCATTCGACTACGGTCGTAACTACGGCGTAATCTACGACGTAATGTCCTACACCGACCAATTGCCAATCTTTGGTGATGACACTATGTACCAGAACAACGACAACTTTATGATTGGTCGTGGTAATGGTATGGCAACTTACCGTAACAGCAACTTCTTCGGTCTGGTTGATGGCCTGAGCTTCGCTGTTCAGTACCAGGGCAAAAACGACGAAGGTCGTGATAGCCGTGGCCCAATTGATTCCAATGGCGACGGCTGGGGTACTTCTGCAGCATACGCACTGGGCAACTCCGGTGTTAGCCTGACAGGTGCTTACTTCTCTTCTAACCGTACCTCTACTCAGAAAGCAGACGGTAACGGCGACAAAGCTGACGCATACGCATTCGGCGCGAAATACGACGCTAACAACCTGTACCTGGCAACCTTCTACGGTGAATCACGCAACACCACCGATTACGGCAACCCGGCTGCAATTGCTAACAAAACTCAGAACTTCGAAGTGGTTGCACAGTACCAGTTCGACTTCGGTCTGCGCCCATCAATCGCTTACCTGCAGTCTAAAGGCAAGCAGCTGAACGGCTTCACCGACAACGGCTCTACTTACACCGGCGGCGATGCTGACCTGGTTAAATACGTAGAAGTTGGTACTTACTACTACTTCAACAAAAACATGTCTACCTACGTTGACTACAAAATCAACCTGCTGGACGACAACAGCTACACCAAAGCCGCCGGTCGCAGCACCGACGACACTGTGGGTGTTGGCTTGCAATACCAGTTCTAATATCGCTTAACGATGCACTTACGGGTGCATCAAAGTGGATATCAAGGCAGAGCTTCGGCTCTGCCTTTTGCATTTATGTCTTACTGAAAAGCCTCTTTACCCGCGGCTTGCCATAAAATATTTTAATCTCGGATTCGCCCTCACAACTCTGCTTACTTTTTCCCGCAAACGGTTGGCAAATAACCCTCTCTGGCGTTACCCTTAAAGCCTCTTTCGCACTATCAGGCTAATGGAAATTTCCAACATGTTTGAAAAAATCACAGCAGCACCCGCCGATCCTATTCTGGGTCTTTCCGATCTTTTCCGCGCTGACGACCGCTCTGATAAAATCAATCTTGGGATTGGTGTTTATAAAGATGAAACTGGTAAAACGCCGGTTCTGGCCAGCGTGAAAAAAGCCGAACAATTCCTGTTGGAAAATGAAACGACGAAAACCTATCTGAGCATCGACGGGTTGCCTGATTTCGCACACTGCACGCAGGAATTGCTGTTCGGAAAAGACAGTGCCGTGATCGCGGAAAAACGCGCCCGCACCGCGCAGACCCCAGGCGGCACCGGCGCATTGCGTATTGCTGCTGATTTCATTGCCACGCAGACCAGCGCTAAACGCGTGTGGGTCAGTAACCCGAGCTGGCCAAACCATAAAGGCGTGTTTAATGCCGCCGGTCTTGAAGTCGCTGAATACAATTATTACGACGCGCCGAATCACACCCTTGATTTCGACGGTATGCTGAAAAGCCTGAGCGAAGCCCAGGCCGGTGACGTGGTGTTATTCCACGGCTGCTGCCATAACCCGACCGGTATCGATCCTACGCAAGCGCAGTGGGCGCAACTGGCTGAACTCTCCGTCAGTAAAGGCTGGTTGCCGCTGTTTGATTTCGCCTATCAGGGCTTTGCCAAAGGTCTGGAAGAAGATGCGGGTGGCCTGCGCCTGTTCGTGGAAAAACACAAAGAGTTACTGGTTGCCAGTTCCTACTCCAAAAACTTTGGTCTGTATAACGAACGAGTGGGCGCATGTACTTTAGTTGCCGCAGATGCCGACACTGCAGATCGCGCCTTCAGTCAGGTGAAATCCGTTATCCGTGCAAACTACTCTAACCCACCGGCACACGGCGCAGCCGTTGTGGCGACCATATTGGGTAACCCTGCCCTGCGCACCTTGTGGGAGCAGGAACTGAGCGACATGCGCCAGCGTATCCACCGCATGCGTCAGTTGTTCGTCACCACCTTGCAGGAAAAAGGCGCTAAACAGGACTTTAGTTTTATTATCAATCAGAACGGCATGTTCTCTTTCAGCGGCCTGACCAAAGATCAGGTTTTGCGTCTGCGTGATGAATTCGGCGTTTACGCGGTGAATTCTGGCCGTATTAACGTGGCTGGTATTACGCTGGACAACATGGCTCCTCTGTGTGAAGCCATTGTCGCGGTCATCTAAAAGATAAGCAGCGCTGTTCCATTAAAAAAGCCCGTCAGGTGACTGACGGGCTTTTTGCTGTTCCCAATGCGGCAGAAAAATCACCAAACCGGCAATTCATCCTGCAGGAACGGATTGGTTTTACGCTCATAACCAAAATCAGACATCGGGCCGTGACCGGGGATGAAAACAATATCATCGCCCAGTGGCAATAATTTGGTTTTGATGGAATTGATCAGCGCCTGATGATCGCCGCGCGGGAAATCACTGCGGCCTACGCCACCTTTGAAAATCACGTCACCGGAAACGGCTAAACGCGCTTTGTCATTGATGAAGACAATATGCCCCGGCGTATGACCCGGACAATGCAGGACGGAGAGCGCTTCTTCGCCAACGCTGACGGTGTCGCCTTCTTCCAGCCAGGTGTCTGGCGTCAACGGGTCACAGTGTTCCAGTCCAAACATCTGGCTCTGAGCGGGCAGCCCATCCAGCAGGAATTGATCTTCTTTTTGCGGGCCGATCACTGGCACCTGATAATGTTCTGCCAGTTCAGCAGCGGCGCCGACGTGATCAAGATGTCCGTGAGTCAGCAGGATCTGAGTGACCAGAACGCCCTGAGCGGAAACTTCGCGAATAATTTTGGCTGCTTCACCGCCCGGATCGACAAGCGCGGCCTGATTGGTTTTAGTACACCAGATCAATGAGCAATTTTGGCTGAACGCCGTGACAGTAATGAGATGGGTTTTCATAGTGCTCCACAAAATGGCCTGTCCGTTTGGGCAGGCCACTAATGACACACATCACCAGGTCCGGGCAGGGCCGGTATCGATGTGCACAAAGTTACTTCGTGGATAATATCCTACACCACCCATCCGCATTTTTAATGCTGCTTTGCGGATATTACTCAGTTCAATGCCCTGGATGTGGAAATCCATTGCCTGCCCAAGCGTATGGTAGCTGTGTTTCGCTACCCCACTTCCTGGTTCGCGCATGCTGTTGTTGGTGGCCAGCGAACGGTAACCGGAAATCAGCTGAACGGGCTTGTTCGTTCCACCGAGCATGACCTGTAAACGATAAAGATGATCGAACAGAGCAGGATCAATGGACTTCACTTTTTCCGCACGATAGTCCCTGAACAAATGATTTAACCGGGCCAATTCATCCTTGTTGTAACGCTTTCCATCAAAAAATTCAGTTTTGAGGGTTTCGCCGGTATTTAGATTGTTAACGACCAGAATACGCGGACGAGGAGTGGAAAGAGTGGCGAATGCACGACTCGGAAGTAATGCAATCCCCATAGCGGCACTGCCTAATGCCAGCCATTTACGGCGATGTTTGTCGATTTCATTCATGTACAGTTTACTATCCGGTAAGAGTGTCAAAAATAGGTGCAATGCCAGCACCGTTTCGAACCTTAACGCCCTAAATAGAACGAGTCAAGGGACCCTAAAACGCAAAACGAGCGTGCCAGGGGCTCACGCTCTTTGTATGGCCAACTACTCAGACCGTTATCAGATTAGTTTTACTGCATTTATTGCAGTAATTTCTCTGCCTGAGGCAATATTTGTGCACCAGATCTCACGGTTGAATCATAATTGTAAATATCTGTGCGGAATTGCGGCTTACCATCTTCAGCAACCCAGGCTGTCAGATAAAACAGTTTAACGGGTATGTGATGGCGAATTGACACATACGTCGTATTCCCGCCCTGCAGGGCCGAGGAGATCCGCGTGTCATTCCAGCCGGCATCCTGCAACAGCATATTCGCCAGTTCTGACGCTTTATTTACCCGCACACAGCCTGAACTTAATGCGCGAATGTCTTTGCTGAACAGGTTGTGATTCGGCGTGTCATGCAGATAGATAGCATCCGAACTTGGCATATTAAACTTATAGCGGCCCAGCGAATTACTGGCACCCGGTGCCTGACGAATGCGATACGGGAAATGGCTCGGTGACACCATGGCCCAGTCAATCATCATCGGGTCGATCACTTCCGCATCATTGCTCCAGCCCGACAGAACCTGATAACCGTGTTGCTGGAAATACGTCGGGTTGTTCCTGGCTTTCGGCACAATATCTTCGCGCACCAGCGTGGTCGGCACGTTCCATGGCGGGTTCACCACCACATTATTCAACGCACTGCTCATCAGTGGCGTTTTACGGCTCGGACGCCCGACAATCACTCTTGAAGACAACACTTCGTTGCCGTTGAGATAGTAAGTCAGCTGGTAGTTGGGGATGTTCACCATAATGCCGGTGTTAACATTGCCCGGCAGAATTCGCAGACGCTGAATGTTCAACGCCAGCAACGTCGCGCGCAGCTGCGGGGATGCATTAAGCCACTGGCGGGTACGGGCACCAATGATGCCGTCAGCTTCCAAACCTTGCCATTTCTGGAAACGTTTGACCGCCTCCACCAGCTCTGGTGTGTACTGGTTATTGGATACCACAACAGGCGCGACCGGCGCCGGGCTTTCGGCAGACTGCACGGTAGGCAGGACATCCTGCACTGACGTTGCAGAAGGACTCACCGCAGGCGTTGCGTTCTGCGCTTTGTCAGCTGTTTCATCGACGGAAAGATCGTCATTGGCTGCGCTGCCCGGCACATTTGGCGCGATGGTTTCGTCCGTCGGCTTAGGTGCTTTGATCTCTTCCGGGGCGGCAACCATCATGCCGGTGCGGTCGAGAATTTCACGCAGGGCGGGAATGTCGTCACTGATCTGGTCAGGACGCAGGCTTGATGCTCCGGTCATGGCAGGCCATGGGCGGTTATCCGCCAGCATGATTTTCAGTGCTTCGTGCATTTTCGCGTAGTAAGGGTGCTGCGGAGTCAGTGTCGATAAATACTGCGCCGTTGTATCCTTGCGCACCGCCAGCTGCCACTGATTGATGACGGTGAGCGGTGGTGTGGTCATTTTGTAAGGGACATTGCTGTACAGCCAGGTGTCGCCTTTCGCTTCAACGCTGCTGGTGAACTGCAAATACCCAAGCATAGCGTCAGACAATACGACGTCACGCGCCATCCCGGTGATTTGCGGATCTGTCAGCCACCTTACCCATTGGGTAAATTGAGGCTGTATACCAGAAATAGCCAGTTCAGCAAGTTGTTGCTGGAAAATCTGGACGGCTTCCCTGTCCTTCCACATGGGCTGCATGTGGTTTGCCGCATACAGTGACGACAGAGAAGACAGATACAGCGGACGGATACCTCGCGGTAACAGTTCAGCCTGGAGCTGGCTCATACTCTGTACGCTGGAAAGCGTGGTAGTTCGCACTGGCATGGTCGGTACTGCCGCCCAGGCAGCAAACCATGGCGATAACCCGCTGGCCAGCAAGCAGCTGGCGACTAAAAACTTGAGAGACCTTTGATTCATCAACATCTTCCCTTGCCTCCCGGTAAATTTATCAATTTCATCCCCGAAATAATCCAGCGATACTGAGATTAAGTATATAAAGAGAATTCTTTTTTTGCGTAGAAACTCAATTAAATAGAGTCCGCGTCTGACGTGATGACTCTATGCCAGCCGTCAGCCGAAATAAAGCCTTCATTACAGCGTTTTTAAGTCATTCGCCTATATTTCAGGCAAGGCAGGACGATTGTTTTTTTTGCTATTTGAAACCACTTATTTTTTATCTGAAAGCATAAGTAAAATGAATAATTAGACGTAAAAAGCCCCGGCATTCTTCGCCAGGGCTTTCAGACATTCAAGACACTTTCATATTAAAAAAGGCTCAGGAAACGTCTTCTTCCGTGCTCGCCAGCGCAGGGACTTCTGGTGCAAAACCACGTAAGCCCACCACGTGAACATGCTCATTGTTACCGAACATTTTACGCACCAGCTTATAGGTCGTCCCCTTTTCAGGGCTGATGTTTTCCGGTGCGGCAATAATCAACTGCATTTCCAGACGATCGCACAACTCGAAAAGTGTCGCGATAGATTTGGCATCCAGACGCGCCGCTTCATCGAGGAACAACAGGCGGCACGGTGAAATATCTTTCCCGCGCATACGGCTCGATTCGTCTTCCCAGCTCTGTACGACCATCACCAGAATCGACATACCGGTACCGATCGCCTCACCCGTTGACAGCGCGCCACTCTCTGCACGCAGCCAGCCGTCAGAGCCGCGGTTTACCTCGACTTCCATCTCGAGATAGTTACGGTAGTCGAGCAGCTCTTCACCGATCGTTTGTGGCGTGCGTTGCCCCATGTCGATTTGCGGGTTCAGACGCTGGTACAACTTCGCCAGGGCTTCGGAGAAGGTCAGACGGTTGCTGCTGAACAGATCCTGATGTTGTTCCTGTTGCTCGGAGAGCACATCCAGCAAGCCGGCATGCGCCTCGCGCACATTGACGTTCAGCCGCACGCTCTTCACCTGACCAAATGCCACGGCTTGCAGCCCCTGGTTCAGCTGACGAATACGGTTCTGCTCACGCTGAATGGTTTTGCGAATAATGTTAGCCACGCTCTTAGAGCTAATCGCCAGTTGTTGTTCGCGGGCAGTCAGTTCTTCCGTCAAACGCCCAAGTTCAATTTCCATCTGTTCGATGGCTTCAACCGGATCATCAGTACGAATGATATCCTGCCGGATACGTTCGCGCAGATGCTGATACACCGCGATGTAGAACTGGATTTTACGCTCAGGACGTTTTGGATCTTCTGAAAGACGAAGCACATCACGCAGATGTTCGTTATCAGACACCGCCAGACGCAGCGCACCCAATGATTTGTCCGACATAGAACGCAGCTCATCGCCGTCCATATAGGCCAGCTCACGGCGATGTAAGCGACGCTCAACACCGTTATCTTTCACCAGTCGCATGACGGCACACCAGCCCGCTTTCGAGGAGACAACCTGCTCGCGGCTCTGATGATAATCACGTTCCAGCTTACGTAATTTCTTCTGCAGGTTATCCATTTCGGCTTCGCAGAAGGTAATCTGTTTTTCAAGCTGGTTGCAGCGCGCCCGGTTAGTGCTGAGCGCCGAGTGCAGCTCATCGCGACGCGTTTTGGCGCGCGCTTCGGCATTCGGATCGGCCTGAACGCCAATATCCTGCAACTCCTGCCCCAGTTCTTTAAGCATGTCACGCTTGGCGTCGAACGAGCTTTTCAGCGAGGCCAGCACCTGGCTGTATTGCGCATATTGCGCCTGATGCTGACGCATTTGTTCACGGGCACGGGTACGTTCGGCTTCGGCATGTTCGAGGCGCTGACGCAACTGGTCGTTCAGATCAGCATTCTCATTTAACATTCCGGCAGAGTCGGTATAGCTGAAATGAGCACGGCGCTGAACGACTTCAGTCAGAGCGAACGCCTGTTGTTTCGCCAGACGCTGGGCGTGCTGAGCCTCTGCATAATCTTCTTTCAGCTGTTCGTGTTGTTCCGGGTCGCTTTGCAGAACGGAAACCAGCGGTTCCAGCTTGCTGAGAGAGAGACCATGTTGCTGAATGAAACGGGCGGCATCCTGCGCCTCTTCCATTTCATCGCGAATTTCTTCCACACGATCGATCAACGTTTCATCGCACAGCAAACCTACGCGCGGCTGAAGTTTATTGAGCATCGCGATGGCGTCTTTTGCCTGCTCGTATTGCTGACGCTGCTGCTGATTCTGGCCTTCGTGCGCATTAAGTGCACGCTCCAGTTCACCACGGCGACCGCTCAGACTACGAATCTCAGCCTCAGGATCGGCATCAAACGCCACAGCGAGATGACTGCCGATAAAGCGGCTGAAAGCCTGATGTGCACGCTGAATTTTCTGCACATCGAATGACAGCGTAGCGTAACGCTCAGACAAACTTTCGCGTTCTTTATGCAGCGTTTCCAGACGGTTTTCACGGGCCGCACGGCCAAACAACGGCACCTGCGGGAAGTGCGAATAACGCCACTGGCGGTCACCGGTTTTCACCAGCACCGCGCCCTGCATTTCATCGACTTCAAAAACGTTATCATCGAAGGACTGCGGATCCCCTTCAATCAGATAGAGATCTTCAGGGCAATCGTCCAGGCCGTCCAGCTGATCGCGGATCAGCGATAAATCAGGCACCACAATTGCGTGGCGCGACGGGCCATACAACGCCGAGAAATAAGGTGCATCGTCGATGGTGACGTCATCGTAAATCTCTGACAGCAGCACGCCGCCAAAACGCTCAGCCAGCGCAATCATGCGGGAATCTTCCGCACCGCTTGGCTGGCTGAGACGGGTGATCTGGCCTTCGATTCGACGTTTACGTGCCGCCACTTCGTCACGTTCGACGGTGGTATCACGCTCACTTTCCAGCAACTGCTGCATGTACTCCGTGACCTGCTGGCTGTTTTCCAGCGGCTCTTTGCTCTGCTCGCTTAACTGACTCAGGGCTTCCTGAGCGGCCAGCCAGACGGGTGCGCGTGCGGTCAGTTCACGGATGCGGGCCTGCACCTGCTCAAGTTCCTGACGCATTTCCATGCGGCGTTCACCAGCCTGTGATACCACAATCTGTAATTCTTCAATCTGCACGTCCAGCTCGCGCTGCATTTCGTCCAGATCTTCAGGTTGCACATCCTGCCCGGTGCGTTTACAGAATTCCTGCAACTGACGCTCAGCGTCCTGCTGTTCGCGCAGACGCCCTTCCAGCTCGGACAAACGCATACGCAGCGGCTCAACGCGCTCAGCCTGATGCAGTTGTGAGGACCACTCGCGCAACAGTTCACGCGCCGTCTTCCAGGCATCACTGCGGCTGACTTCTCCGGCGATTTTCACGACCAGCTGGTAGGCCGTTTCGAACTGGCTGTGTGCGGCAGAGGCCACACTCATTTTTTGTTCCAGCATTAGCAGGATTTCGGTCGCTTCCTGCTCTTTGCTCTGGAACGTATCCAGCCATTGTTCACTGTTTTGCGTGCTCAGATCGGGGATCTGGCACAGCTCACGGGCGCGCTCGATCGCCTGTAAGGCTTGCTGATACTGGATAGCACGGGTCTGCTGAACATCCAGCGCCTGCTGATAATCTGCCAGCTGGCTCTTCAGTTCATCCACTTCCAGCTCGGCGGCCTCAGCACGGGCTTCATGCTCAGCGTGCAGTTCGCTGGCTTCAGCGACGACTTCGTTCTGCTCTTCCAGACGATAGGTCAGCTCTTCGAGATCGCTTTCATAACGCTCGATTTTTTCCTGCTGACGCATCGCTGTCTGTACCAGACTCAGATGGTCGCTGGCGGCCTGATAATCTGTTTCCAGATCGCTTTGCGCACCGCTTTGTTCTGCCAGCTCACGCGCCATTTCTACGTGGCGGTATTGTTCACCGGAGAGCTGTTTGCGGCTGGTTAACAAATCATTACGCAGCACCAGCGCACCATCGAGATGGATACGGCGTTCATTGGCGTGACGCATGTAGTCGGCGGCCACGTAAGAAGTCGCTTCAGAAATCAGATGCTTAAACAGGTCACGGTCAGATTGCGTAACGCGGATGGCTTCCAGCGTCATGCGGTTCTCGCGCAGCGCCGCTTCCATATCCTGGAAAGCTTTACGCACACCGCTGTTTTCCGGTAACAGGTAGTCACGCAGGGAACGGGTGATGGCGCTGGAGATACCGCCGTACAGCGAGGCCTCAATCAGACGATAGAACTTGCTGCGGTCTGACGCTGAACGTAAACGGCGCGGGATCACGCCCAGATCAAACATCAGGGCATGATAATCAGTAATCGAGTTGAACTGCTTAAACTGCACGCCTTCCATTGCCTCGACGCGATCTTTCAGTTCCTGCAAAGACAACACGCGCGCCTGGCGTTCTCCGACCGTTTCAGTCAGCATTTCCGTCGGATTTACCGCAACCGGCAATCCCTGAATGGTGAAGGGTTTGATATCGACTTTGCGATCGCGACCGGCAATTTGTTGCAGGCGAACGCCCACCACAATGCGCTGGTGACGTGAGTTCACCACGTCCAGTACCGAATAACACACGCCCGCACGTAATTTTCCGTGCAGACCTTTGTCGCGTGAACCGGAAGTCGCGCCCGCTTCCGTGGTATTACGGAAATGCAGCAGCGTCAGATCGGGGATAAGCGCCGTGACGAAGGCAGCCATGGTGGTGGATTTACCCGCACCGTTGCCGCCGGAAAGCGTAGTCACCAGTGAATCGAGGTCAAAAGTACGGGCAAAAAAGCCGTTCCAGTTAACCAGCGTCAGTGAGCGAAATTTACCGCGTTCAATCATTCCTGTTCATCCTCTGCGCTCTGGTGTCCTTGCTGCCCGGTCTGGGCTTCACTGTCATCGGGCTCATCGTTTAATGACAATGCGCTGTCAACGGGCATCGCTTCGCCGTCGCGGATCATCCGCAACTGCGCTTCACGGGCATCATCTCCGCTGCGGACATCCGCACCGAAACGAAATACAGCTTCGGTGATGCGGAATTTCGTGCTGTCGACGCCCATGAAAAACACCATACCCAGACGGCGCAGACGGTTCAGTGACGTTCTGACTTTGTCCTGTAACTTCTGGCGGTCGAGGTCGGAGCCGGTGGAGCGCTGGTTCACGTATTTAAGCAATTTGTTTTCATCAGCCAGGCTCAGCAACTCATCATAAAGTTCCTGCTGGGTGAAAATGCCTTCATGCGCCAGACGTTCAGGGCTGAGATACAGATAGCAAAGAATTTTCCCCACCATCATGTCCAGCTCAGATAAAACCGAGCGCGGGATAAGCGTGGTAGAACGCGGGCGTAAATAGAAGAAACCTTCCGGTGCCCGAATCAATTCCACGTGATAGCGGCTGTAAAAGAGTTCCATTTCTTCCTGATAGTCCATCAGGAAAGCGTGGTTATCCAGTTCATCAATGCCGATGTGGCGGCCGGAACGTAACTGGCTGTCGAGAGCAGGAAACACTGAGTTCGCCAGTGCCTGCGCCAGCTTAGCTGGCATTATGTGTTCAATATTTGTCGATGACATGGGCCTGCACCTTGGCTCCGTAATCATTGATTGCCTGCCATTCGGCGTGCAACCCTGAAAAATCTGCTTCAGCCACACCGAGGCGCACTGCCTGGTCGACCACAATTCGCGCGACATCAAAGTGTCGGGCTCGCGGATACTGTATGAGGTATTCGCGCATCACCATGCCCAGATTGAGCGGCGTTTTCTGTTGTTGATAAACTTGTAATGCCTGTTCAATCAATGCCGCAAGTTGTTCACGTATTTCGTTAAATTCTTCGAATTCAAGATCTGGCGGAAGTTCGCCCGTCACTTCCTCACTGCGCAACGCCAGTTCTTCGTCGCGCATGTCCAGCAGACGATCGGCATTGGCAAAAGTCAGTGTCCACGGCTGATCAAAATAGTTCTGAACCGACTGACGCAGACGCTGAGCAAATACGCGATTTTTATCCATGTCGATCGCGGTACGGATAAATTTGTGTACATGACGGTCATAACCGATCCACAGGTCAATGGCCTGCTGACCCCAACTGGTAATGCGATCGAGTTTGTTTTGTAAGTCGAAAACCAGTTTGTCGACGAATCCCAGATCCATGTCGATCATGGTGGCGTCCTGAATACGCATCAGGTGCGCCTGCAGCAGGTTACCCGCCGCTTCCAGCGTATCCTGCAATTCGCGCAGTGTACCGGAGGTTTCTGACAGAAGAAGTTCACAGCTGGAAATAGCTGCGCGCCAGTCTTTGTTGAGCAGCCCGGCAATATCGTCTTTCACGCCCTGCTGCTGCTCATCCATGATGCGCTGAGTCATATCTATGCTGTCGAAGATTTCCGCAACGGAATATTTCAGCGGCGCGTAAACGTTGCGATGCCAGTGGAAATCATCACCGCCTTCGTCGGCTGCATCGGCGGCGCGCTTGAGTTCCTGCGCCACGATCGACAGCTGCATAGACAGACGCAGCGTGGAGAACTCACGCTGACGGATATAATAATCGGAGATACCGATCGCCAGAGGCGTCAGGCGATAAATAGCATTGCCGTCTGCCATTTCACTGACAAAACGGTTGAGCAAACGCTGGCGCACCATGTCATTGATGGCGTTATTGGCACGTACGTTAATCGTTTCATTCGTCTGCTCAAAACCTTTACTGACATGACGAAACGCATCAACCAGTTCACCTTCACTCATTTCCCCATCAAGGCGCTCGCTGTTTAATGTGGCAATCGCCAGAAGAAAAGCCAGTCGCTCCGTTGGCAGCGAAATTGAGAAATCATTTTTCCGTGCCCAGGCGACCAGTTCGGGTACAGTCTGGGAAAATTCACTCATAATTCGTCCTTCAGAATGGGTTTGTGCGCCATCACGTGGATGTAACGTCCCAAACTAACAAAAGGTTCCTGGCGGCAATAGCGCTGTTCCAGCGCCAGAAGCTCGTCAAAATCCTGTTTATGTTGTTGTCTGTTTCGCAAATAATCGTGGAACACTCTAACACCGGTCTTGCCACTGATCTGCATTCCAAGCTCTTCCAGCCACTGATAGACCTGCGCAGGTTCCAGCGGGTGATCAGGTAACAGGGAGCTTTTTTTGATTTTTGGTACACCCGCATCGACATGACCAAAATTGCCGAGGATCATGTGCCGCATGACCAGGCCGTGGATATTGTAAAACATCAGCGATAGCGCGCCACCGGGTGCCAGACAATCGACCAGCGCGGCCAGCGCCGCTTGCGGCTCTGCCAGCCATTCGATGACCGCATGGAACAATATCAGATCAACCGGCTGTTCTAAATGTTCTGCGATGTGCTGAGCGGGGCATTGTACAAATTGCATGTTACCGCTCACACCTTTTTCAATCGCAGCGGCCTGAGCGCGGCGGATCATCTCACCTGACAGATCGCACAACAAGACCTGATGTCCTAAAGCGGCCAGTTCGCAGGCCATTTGTCCTTCGCCGCCGCCCGCATCTAAAATGCGCAGAGGCCGCTGCGGTAAAGATTTCATCAATTCCTGCAGATCCTGACCCAGCACAGCCTGACGGATACGTCCCTTCGTTGTGCCGTAGATATTGCGCGAAAATTTTTCGGCCATATCGTCAAAATTACGATCCTGCATGAAGTCTTACCTGTTCGCTGTTGAGCATTTTGGTGGAAACCTGTCCACGTGAATAATTTGGTGTGCAGCTATCTGGCTGCTATTTTGGCACAGGCGGGCATAGAATAAATCATCCTGACGCGGAATCACGCCCGGATGTCGTTTTTTCACCCAAAAGGAACGGTTTCAGATGTTATTTATCCTAAAAAAGACCCTTGGCGGCCTGCTGCTTCCCCTGCCCTTTATTTTGCTGATCATGGCAATCGCGCTGGTGTTGCTGTGGATGACCCGCTGGCAGAAAACCGGAAAAGTGTGTTTTTTGCTAAGTTGGCTGCTGTTGCTGCTTCTGAGCCTGCAACCCGTGGCTGACAGCCTGCTGCGACCGATTGAATCAGAATACCCGACTTATCAGGCGCAGGCGCACCCGCCGGTGAAATTTGTGGTGGTGCTGGGAGGCGGTTATACCTTCAATCCTGAGTGGGCGCCGAGCTCGAATTTGCTCAGCAACAGTCTGCCGCGCGTCACCGAAGGGATCCGTATTTATCGTGCTAATCCGGGAGCCAGGTTGGTATTTACCGGCGGCAAGGCAATGACGAACCCGGTCAGCAGTGCGTCAGTGGCAGGAAAAGTGGCAGAAAGTTTAGGCGTTCCTGAGAGCGATATCCTGTTGCTTGATAAACCGAAAGATACTCATGAAGAATCTGAGCAGGTCAAAGCTCTGATCGGGCAACAACCTTTCGCTCTGGTAACGTCCGCCAATCACCTCCCGCGCGCCATGATTTTCTTCCGGCAGCAGGGACTGACGCCAATACCTGCGCCAGCCAATCAGCTGGCGATCAATTCCCCGCTTAATCCGTGGGAAAAAGCCCTCCCGCAGGCGTTTTATTTATCTCACAGCGAACGGGTATGGTATGAATCGCTGGGACGCCTGTGGCAATGGTTTACCGGCTCGCAGTCTGCGGCGAACTGATTCAGTCCAGCCACGGCAGCAACTGCTGCCGTGCGTAATCAAACTGGCGACGATCGAGCTTGCCGGTATGAATCAGATGCGCCACCGATTCCCACACCAGATACATCCAGCGACGGGAAAGGAATGAGTCGGAAACTGGCGCTTTCTGTAAATAGGTAAATAGCAGCTGCTCGCTCATGCCCTTTTCCCATAACCGGAAAAGCTCAAATTCGCGTGGTGCCCAGAGTACAGTGCCGGGATTGATCATCGCTAACAACTGGTCGCTGCGCGGGTCTTTGAGCATACTTCGCAGGGAAAGATTGCCATGAACCAGGACCGGCGTGTCGTCAAAGTCTTTAAACATGGCGCCCAGACACTGACGTGAACGAAACAGCATTGTGCGGTCTTCTGCGGTGAGTTCGGGCGCCTGCAAATGAGTTAACGTCGCCCATAACACCTCTATCCGCTGCGGATACCAGTTTTCCCAGCGATTTTCCTGCGTACTGTCAACGGAACCCACGCAACCGTGACTGTCAATACGATGCCACGCCAGCATCGCCTCCACCATTTGCTCCTGCAAAACGTGCCAGCGTTCAGGCGTTCGGGTGGGCGCTTCTGCCGAAACGCCACGCAGCCGTTCAATCAGCAGGATCTCCTGGTAGGGTTTTTGATGGGTGGTGACCATGCCATAAACCGTCGGCACACGGACTACCCCTTCTCTCGCCAGCATGGAAAGTTTATAGGCCTCTTGCCCGGCGATCCCCTGACAGGTAAAGCTTTTCGCCATCAAAGGCATCGCATAGCCCTGCTCATCATAGAGTGAAAAAAGATGGGCGTAGGGCTGCTCACTGACGCATTCCAGGCGGGATAAACGCTCACCCAGCACAATACTTAATTCGGCTTTTAGCTGTTCCATAACGTGTTCGCAGTGACGAAAAGAGTAAGGGTTATGATGGAAGCTTCAATGCAGGAATACCCCGTTTCAGATCAAACAAAAACCGGATAATCGGAAGAGAAAAAGGAAGGAGGTGCGCAAAAAGGCATGAAAATAATGTAAATCAGAAATGAGTAAACGGAATGCCTTAACATTCCGTTTTCGCAAACATCAGTGACTCAGGATAGCGCGCACGCGTTCCAAATCTTCCGGAGTATCGACCCCGACGGAAGGGATGGCTTTTGCCACATCAACATGGATTTTTTCACCGTACCACAGCACCCGCAGTTGTTCGAGAAGTTCGATGTGCTCCAGTTCGCTCGGTTCCCATTTCACATACTGACGGATAAATCCGGCACGATAGGCGTAAATGCCGATATGGCGCAGGAAGACATCGCCAATTGTTTCTTTAGACACGGCAAAACGTTCGCGCTCCCAGGGAATGGCCGCCCGTGAGAAGTACATGGCATAGCCTTTAGCATTGCGCACAACTTTTACGGCGTTGGGATTGAAAGCTTCTTCTGCCGTTTCAATCGGCACGGCCAGCGTGGACATGCCCGCTTCGCTGTTTGCCAGATTTTCAGCCACCTGACGGATAATCACCGGCGGAATTAAGGGTTCGTCGCCCTGCACGTTAACGATGATTTCGTCATCAGCAAACTGGCATAGCTCGATCACTTCAGCCAGACGCTCAGTCCCGGACTGATGATCCGCACGGGTCATGCAGACTTCGCCACCGGCCGCTTCAACCGCTTTTACGACTTCCGGATGATCGGTTGCGACAATCACACGTTTCGCGCCAGATTCAAGCGCACGCTCCATGACATGGACAACCATCGGTTTACCGTTGATGTCCGCCAGAGGTTTACCCGGCAAACGACTTGAGCCATAACGGGCAGGAATAATGGCAATAAAACTCATGGATGTGTCTCATCTACAGAAAGCGGGCGGGCCTCATTTTCTAATAATACGGGAATTCCTTCACGAACCGGGTACGCGAGGCTGTCCGCTTTGCAGACCAATTCCTGAGACTCTTTATTAAAATACAACTTCCCGTTACAGACAGGGCAGGCAACGATTTCAAGCAAACGGTGATCCATAAATTTCTCCGGAGGCAAATACACCAGATTATCAATGTGGTGCAGCGCAAAAACGCATTGGAAAACACGATACGACGGTGCATCAGGATAGCATAACCGCCCCACCAGCGTTACTCCTCACACCTCTGCGTCACACAGATGTGGAACCTTCGTAATGTGACGATAAAATTTCACGTTGTAATGATTGCGTTGCAGATTGAGGCAGAGTAGAATTTTTTGTGACCTGCGTCACATAAATAACTTCAAATATGAGCCTTAAAATGAAAACCATTAACAAAATCATCGCAATGTTCGCAAACTTCAGCAACTAATAGTGCCTGACACCTGCAATCATCGTGAATAAACGGCTGCCTGGCGCAGCCGTTTTCTTTTGCTTAGCTCAGTTGCCAGTTTTTATTCCAGTGACGGGTTAAAGAGTCAGGAATGTTGCCCGTTGTGACTTCGCCAGCCCCCTGCCAAACCGCAAAACGGTTAATCGCACCAGTGAGATCCCGAACCCGCCGTGCAGTCAGTGTAATCCCCGGTTCAAAATGTAAGCTTTTGATCTCGAAAATTTTATTCTTGCGATGCATTTTGGCATCAACCCGACCGATCAGCTCCCCCCGCTGCAAAACAGGTAAGGTAAAATAGCCATATTGCCGCTTTGCCTCCGGCGTATAGCATTCGATCCGGTAGTCGAAATTGAACAAAACCGACACACGTTTACGATCCCATACCACCGGATCAAATGGCGAAAGTAATGTCGTCACCGTCGAAGAAATACCGGATTCCAGCGCCTGCTGCAAAAGAGGCCATTGCTGCTGATGGACATAGCAAACACCGGTCAACCCTTCCACTTCCACCGGCGTTATTTCGTTGTCTGCCAGCAACTGAGCAATCACCTTTTTGGTATCAACACGCTTAAGCCGGTAATAATCAGCCAGCCATTCGGGCCTGAACAATCCGAGGCATTGGGCCGAACGCCTGAGCATTTGAAACTCTGCGTCCTCTTTCGTGAGCGCCTGTGTCGCATCATCCCAACCCGGCATCACGCGCTCTGCTAAATCGTATACCCGGTGGAAATTACGTCGCTCAGCGACCATAAGTTTGCCGGAGGTAAATAGCGTTTCCAGATGCTTCTTATGCGGTTTCCAGTCCCACCATCCACTGTTCGATTTCTTTTCCGCGCTGAAATCTGCGGAACGAACAGGCCCGTTCTCAGCAATGTGTGTCAGCAAAGCCTGTATGTCATGCTCATGTTGATCAAACCACGTCTGTGAGAATTTCCAGCCCATTTTATCCGGGTTCAACATCCGGTGACGCAGCAGTCCATAATCTTCACTGGGAATAAAGCAGGCCTCATGCGCCCAATATTCAAAGATCTTTCCCGCCGACAATGATTCTTCAAGCCACTGCGTAGGGTAATTACCGAGGCGGCTGAACAACACCAGATATGGACTGCGTGCAACCACGCTGATCGTGTCGATTTGCAGCAATCCCATCTTACGAATCGCCTGAATGACATCAGCAGCAGTGAGTTTTTGGGTGGCAGGTTTTAAGAGATTTTGTGCAGATAAATGCAAGGTGCGGGCTGAAGCGAGAGATATAACCGGGTGAGACATATCGGTATCCATTGCAGCGAGTAGACTGCGGATACCGATAGCATATTTTTACCGAAGCGTAAAATTCAGCTTAACGGAGAACAACATAAATCAGATTCAGAACCCGATAACGTCAGCCGCTGAAGGACCGTGTGCGACGCTGCGGTAAGTGGTGAATTCAACTCGCTGACCGGCACTCAGGGATTTATTTCCCGTATTGGCGATTGAAGTACGCTGAACGTAAATTTCAGAAGAACCATCGAGCGGGCAAATAAAACCATAGCCTTTAGCCTGGTTGTACCATTTAACTAAACCCATTTTTAACATCATAATTTCTATCCTTTCTTTTGGGCATCCATGAACACACTTTTTTATTATTGTTCGGATGCGTTTGCCCATTTCTAAGTTATTTTTTTATAAAAAACCTCTAATGAGCGAATTTGTTTTAACGATTATTTTTACTACTTTTCGACGTTTTTATTAACGCCGCATTTACCTTCTCAGGTATGAAAAACCCGCGATCCGGCGGGCTTTACTCTGCTGATATGATTAGCGAATATCGTTATTTCATATCATCACGTCAGCCTCTTTTCAGAGCGCAATAACGTTAGCAGCAGCAGGGCCGCGCGGGCTATCCTGAATGGTGTATTCTACACGCTGGCCTTCAGCCAGAGTTTTGAAACCATCGGTTGCGATTGCAGAGAAATGTACGAAGACATCTTTCTCGCCATCAGCCTGCTCAATAAAACCAAAACCTTTGCTTTCATTGAACCACTTAACCTGACCATTTTTCTTAGACATATTTAAAACCTTTTAACGAAATATAAAATCCTGCCATTCGGCAATGTTAGCCAATAGTTCAGACAATTACTTATGGGGAGGACTTAGAAGGTTCGTCTTGGAAGCGGAATCATCGGGAAAGAGATAACGTCTGGGAGGAACTGCTTTACTCAACACTCATACATAAATAGCGCTGCAACACAGGCTGCACGCATTAACTCACACGCCAGAATGAATAGCAAGCACTGTGTTACTATTATTCTTACGGGCTGAATCAAAACCATAAAGATCTGTTTGAAATCAGGGTGTTTACGTTTTCCTGCACGAGTGAATATTTTCGTTAAAGCCTGAGCCTGACGTTTTTAATATGCTTTTTTCAAAATAAGATCAGTAATTTTTTGCAGCAGGTTTTCAGCCGAAATACCCTGAATCTTCGCTTCAACAGGTAAATACCACCAATTCTGCTGAGCAAAATCACGACATTTTACCGCGTCTTTT
The DNA here is from genome assembly GCF_019049655.1 of Rahnella rivi. Taxonomy (GTDB): domain Bacteria; phylum Pseudomonadota; class Gammaproteobacteria; order Enterobacterales; family Enterobacteriaceae; genus Rahnella; species Rahnella rivi. The sequence continues at coordinate 126,930 of NZ_JAFMOX010000060.1, read as the reverse complement.
TCCGTCATCAGAAGCGTTCCTCCTCCCGGCACTAAGGCCGAAAGTTGTTCTGCCTGGTAAGCCTGATGATCGGCAAAAGTGACCTCTTTTTGCAACGTGACGCCCAATTGCTTAAGGGTGGCAAAAAAACGAGGCGGATGTCCGATTCCGGCCATCGCGACGACATTTTGCAACGCTGTAGCATCGCGTTGTTCGCCGGTAAGCAGGTTCACTGCTTTTCCCGGTTGCAACATCATTGACAGTTCACCTGTCTGCGCGTTTCCGCCGTTGGTAATCACTGCATCGACCGATAGCAAACGTGAAGCACGTTCCCGCATTGGGCCCGCAGGTAACCAGTGACCATTACCGAAACGTCTCACACCATCAACAACGACAATTTCGACATCCCGCTCAAGCGCGTAATGCTGCAAACCATCGTCCGTGACGATGACATCGAGCTCGTGCTCGCTCAATAACGCTTTGACTGCCTCAGAACGAACCGGGGATACCGCAACCGGTGCCCCTGTTCGCTGAAAAATCAGTACAGGCTCATCACCCGCCTGTACCGTCGAGGTATTTTCATTGAGCACCAGCGGATAGTGTGCTGATTTGCCACCATAGCCACGTGACACTACGCCAACACGAAATCCGTGCTGTTGCAGTGTTTCAACCAGCCAGATCACTACAGGCGTTTTACCGTTACCTCCGGCGGTCAGATTGCCGACCACCACCACTGGCACCGGAGCACGCCAGCTTTTTCTGAGCCCTGATGTGTAACTATAACGGATGACCGTTGCGATCAATCCGTATAACCACGACAGAGGCAAAAGTAACAAGTAAAGCGGTGATTTTCCTGACCAGATGCGCTCAATCATTGGCCAAACTGCATCCGGTAAAGCTGTGAATAAACACCACGCTCTTCCAGCAAGGCAACATGCGAACCACGCTCAACAATCCGGCCATCTTCAATCACCAGAATTTCATCGGCTTTTTCGATCGTTGATAAGCGGTGTGCAATCACCAGAGAGGTTCGGTTTTTCTGCAGTTCGTCGAGTGCAGCCTGAATGGCTCGCTCAGACTCTGTATCCAGCGCGGATGTTGCTTCATCAAGGATCAGGATTGGCGAGTCGCGCAACAATGCACGTGCGATAGCAATACGCTGACGCTGACCACCGGAAAGCAACACGCCGTTCTCGCCAATAACAGTATCCAGGCCCTGGTCCATTTTACCGATGAAGTCCATGGCATACGCCATGGTGGCGGCTTTTTCGATTTCTTCGCGTGAATACATATCCGTACGGGCATACGCAATATTGTTAGCGATCGTATCGTTAAAAAGATGAACGTTCTGCGATACCAGTGCGACCTGATCACGCAGTGAGGACAAAGTGTACTCACGCAAATCATGCCCATCCATCAGGATTTGCCCTTCCTGGATGTCGTAAAAACGCGTAAGGAGGTTGGCAATGGTAGATTTACCTGAACCAGAGCGGCCTACCAGCGCGATCGTTTTCCCTTCAGGCAGGTCGAAGGAAATATCACGCAGTGCAGGAATATCGCGGCCAGGGTACGTGAAGGTCACATTTTTGAACTCAACATCGCCTTTGGCACGTTTAACTTCCAGCTTACCTTCGTCCTTCTCCTGCTCCATATCGAGGATCGAGAACAGAGTCTGACAAGCTGCCATACCGCGCTGGAACTGTGAGTTAACGTTGGTCAGAGACTTGAGCGGACGCATAAGTGCAATCATCGATGAGAACACTACAGTGATCGTACCGGCACTCAGCGTTTCCATAACAGACGGGAAGCTCGCGGCATACAGCACGAAGGCCAGTGCAAGTGAGGCAATCAGCTGAATAATCGGGTCTGATATTGAAGAGGCAGAAACCATGCGCATACCTTGCTGACGCATGCGGTTACTGACTTTATCAAATCTCTGCGTCTCGACTTTCTGACCACCAAAGATAAGCACTTCTTTGTGACCTTTCAGCATTTGTTCAGCGCTGGTCGTGACTTGCCCCATGGTGTTCTGCATCGATTTACTGATGTTACGAAAGCGTTTCGACACCACGCGGATAACCACAGAAACAATCGGCGCGATAACCAGCAGGATCACAGATAACTGCCAGCTGTAGTAGAACATCATGATGAACAAACCGATAATCGACGCGCCTTCACGCACAACTGTCACCAGTGCGCTGGAGGAGGAAGATGCTACCTGTTCGGAATCATAGGTAATACGAGAGAGCAAAGTCCCCGTGGACTGTTGATCAAAGAAGGCAACAGGCATTCTCATCATATGGCCGAACAGGCGGCGACGCATATGCATGACCACTTTGCCTGACACCCACGAGATGCAGTAACTTGAAATATAGCCACTCACGCCACGCACAATCATCAAGCCGATAACGACCAGTGGCATCCAGAGTAAAATTGAGCGGTCGGCTTTGCCAAACCCATCATCAAGCAGCGGCTTCAGCAAAGACAGCATGAAAGTGTCACTGGCGGCGTTAGCGACCAGTGCAATAGCCGCAGCGATAAGCCCGGCCTTAAAAGGTGTGATCATCGGCCATAAGCGACGAAATGTCTGCCACGTGGAGAGATCTTTATCGTTCATCATGCAATATCAACCAGCATCGAAAGAAATAGCGGTCTATTCTACTCATTATCTTCTGATACTCCAAACCGGTGGTGGTACCAACGTGGGATTAATTGCTCACGTAAGCCCTTAATTGCCCAATAATCATCATAAATGAATAGACTCAGTTGGCCTGATATTGATGTCGAGCGCCAGTCATGGCGGGCTTTGTTGTATCTGCTAACAACTTTACGGGCAGGAAGGTGCCATTTATTGAAGCGGGCAGCCGATGCCAGGGCAATATCCGGCTGAACGGCACGCAGGAAAGGCGGCGTCGAGGAAGTATTGCTGCCATGATGCGGCACCTGAAGGAACGTAGACTTTAACCCCTCCCGCCATTTCTTGATGAGCGCTTTCTCGCTTGCCGACTCGATATCGCCGGTTAACAGGAGACTGTATCTTCCGTCATCAACACGTATGACACAGCTGTCAGCATTGCGCGCATCCGCAGTAGGCTTCTCCGGCCAAAGCACGGTGAAATTCAGCCCCTGCCACAGCCATTGCTGACCCGCAATACAGGGAAGATGAGGCACACCGGAAATCGAACTGTCACGAAGATTTGCAGCAGGATACATCGTTTGCAGAAACTCAAAGCCGCCGCGGTGGTCCATGTCATTGTGGCTGATAATAATCTGTTCAAGCTGAATATTTTTCCAGCGCAGAAATGGGGCGATATTTTGCTCTGCCGCGGAACCTCCTTCCCAGCGGTTGCCAGTGTCGTAAAGTACGCCTTTTCCGTCCTTACTGATAAGTACAGAAAGCCCGTGCCCGACATCCAGCATGTCCACCCTCCAGCGCTCAGGCGGTGTTCGTGTACACCAGCAGAACGAGATCAGCCCAAGTGAAATTAGCATCGACAGGTAATGCCTGAGACAACACAGTCGCCAAAAGACAATGCTCAGCCACCCTGAAAAGCTGATGAGCAGGAAAGATTCTCCCAGCGGATGCCAGCCCTCAGAAAACAGCTTAACCCCCCACATTGCCAGGCTGAGCGTATGGTCTGCCATCTCCCAGATTATATTCTGTACTTCTTGCATCCATCCGGCAGGCGGTATGTTTAGTATGAGTGCCAGCAAAACCAGCGGCACAGTCACCAGAGATACGATGGGAACCGCCCACATGTTAGCCATGAAGGACGATATGTTAAGACCGTGGAAAATGGCAATTTGTAAGGGCAGCAGCAGTAACGTCATGCCTGCCTGCAAATGTCCCCAGCGTAAAAAAGACCAATACCAAGCTCGCTGAAAATTTGCAGGTAATGGCATCCATTGAAACCAGAAAATTAATGAAGCCACGGCAAAACAGGATAGCCAGAAACTGTCTGACAAAATATTCATCGGGTCAGCCAGTAAAAGTAAAGCCACACCCCATAACCAGACCTGCCACGGATGGCAACGCAAGCGGAGCAAACGCAATAATATCCACAGTGAGACCGCGAGCGCGGCGCGCAATGCCGGCGCATTACCACCTGAAAGCCAGGTATAAGTCAGAAGGAAAAGCTCACTGATTAGCAGAGGGAACCGATAGTCAATCAGCCTTACCGGCAAAATAAATTGTAATCCACGTGCAAACCACCAACCAAACAAGGCCGCTATTCCGATGTGCAACCCTGAAATGGCCACCAGATGGGCAATACCCGTTCGTTGCAGCAGAAGTTTTTCTTCACCGTTGATCAACCCTTTCTCACCAAAAGCTAATGCAATCAGAACCGGTGTATTCTTAAGTTCGGGCATCGCATGTTGTACCCGCTGAATGAATTGCTGGCGAAACGAGCCGTCGGCATCAAGCAGCACGCCATGCTGGATAGTTGCCGTCAGCGGTGCATGGCCTGCCAGTGCCCAGCGTTGAGCGTCAAAACCGCCTTCATTTAACAGGCTATGAACTGGACGAATGTTGGCGGTCATTTTCCATCGTTGGCCTGCTAACAGCGGGGTTTGTGCCCCTTCCCACCTGGCACGAAATAGCAGAGGTGGAAATACCCACTTTCCTTCTATCTTTTCTATTTTATAAAACTGCGAGGAGGCGCCCTCTTCTCCCAGATTGATACTTTGCAAGCGAGCGACGACTTCACGATTCGTGCCCGTCAGTGTAAGCGCTTGCTGCACCAGTGTTCCGCCCTGTATCGCAGCCCAAATGAAAGCCAGCAGAGCGAATGAAGTCAGCGTGAATATTTTTGGCTGTAATCCCGGCAGCACCCAGGCGATACATCCCAGAACTATGAGTTGCAGTGTCGACGGAAGGTGAGCAATAAACACCAGCGGCACCATCCCGACAATGATGGCAACAGCGACCTCGTCCAATGAGATTTTAATAGTATTCCCTCTGCGTTAGTCATAGAGCCACCCTGGCCAGATTCTGGCTGGAGTATGTTATTCAGCACATGAGGGAACAAGCATCAGGTTGATACGGTGCGAGGTATTACGCAAAAAGTAAGAAGAAAATCAAAGAAAGGAGTTGGCTGAATTTGAAGCAAAAAAAACGGCGCCTTAAAGGCACCGTTTTAGCATTCGCTATAGGCAGTCATGTATGTTTCAGGCCGAAACCTTAGCCATAAATGTTCGCGCGATCACGCAGCTCTTTGCCTGGTTTAAAGTGAGGGACATACTTGCCATCCAGCTCAACTTTGTCGCCAGTTTTAGGGTTGCGCCCAACACGCGGAGCACGGTAGTGAAGAGAAAAACTGCCAAACCCACGGATCTCGATGCGTTCACCATCAGCCAAGGTTGCAGCCATATGTTCAAGCATCTCTTTCACTGCATCCTCAACAGCTTTCGCCGGGATATGAGAGTGCTGGCCAGCAAGTCTTTCAATAAGTTCAGACTTGGTCATAGTACCTCCAAGCTTTGCAGCTAAACTACCGTATCGGGGCGGCAGGACCGCCCCCCGTCATTACTCGCCTTTTGCCGCTTTGAACGCTTCAGCCATAGCGTTAGAGAAGTTGCTTTCTTCTGCTGGTTTGTTGTTAACCACAGCGATTGCATCTTTCTCGTCTGCTTCGTCCTTAGCACGGACGGACAGGCTTACTACGCGGTTCTTACGATCAACACCGGTGAATTTAGCTTCAACTTCATCACCAACGCTCAGAACCAGAGTTGCGTCTTCAATACGGTCGCGAGAAGCTTCTGAAGCGCGCAGGTAACCTTCTACGCCGCCAGCTAATTCAACTGTAGCACCTTTGGCGTCAACTGCAGTGACTTTACCAGTAACAATAGTACCTTTCTTGTTAACAGACAGGTAGTTATTGAATGGATCTTCAGCCAGTTGCTTCACGCCCAGGGAGATACGTTCACGTTCTGCGTCAACCTGCAGGACCACAGCTGCGATTTCGTCGCCTTTTTTGTATTCACGTACTGCTTCTTCGCCTGCAACGTTCCAGGAGATGTCAGACAGGTGAACCAGGCCGTCGATGCCGCCGTCCAGACCAATGAAGATACCGAAGTCAGTGATTGACTTGATTTTACCTTCAACACGGTCATTTTTGTTGTGGGTTTCTGCAAACAGCTGCCATGGGTTAGATTTGCATTGTTTCAGGCCCAGGGAGATACGACGACGTTCTTCGTCGATGTCCAGAACCATAACTTCAACAACATCACCCACGTTAACAACTTTAGATGGGTGGATGTTTTTGTTAGTCCAATCCATTTCAGAAACGTGAACCAGACCTTCAACGCCTTCTTCGATTTCTACGAAGCAGCCGTAATCAGTCAGGTTGGTAACGCGACCAGTCAGTTTAGTACCTTCTGGGTAACGTTTAGCGATAGCGACCCATGGATCTTCGCCCAGCTGTTTCAAGCCAAGGGATACACGTGTACGTTCACGGTCGAATTTAAGCACTTTAACAGTGATTTCATCGCCAACATTGACGATTTCGCTTGGGTGTTTAACACGTTTCCAAGCCATATCAGTGATGTGCAGCAGGCCATCAACGCCGCCCAGATCAACGAATGCACCGTAGTCAGTAAGGTTCTTAACGATACCTTTAACTTCCATGCCTTCCTGCAGGTTTTCCAGCAGTTGATCGCGCTCTGCGCTGTTCTCAGACTCAATTACTGCACGACGGGAAACAACAACGTTGTTGCGTTTCTGGTCCAGTTTGATGACTTTGAACTCAAGATCTTTGCCTTCAAGATGCAGCGTGTCGCGAACAGGACGAACGTCTACCAGTGAACCTGGCAGGAACGCACGGATACCGTTCAGCTCAACAGTGAAACCGCCTTTAACTTTACCGTTGATAACACCGGTAACAGTTGCAGATTCTTCGTAAGCTTTTTCCAGCGTGATCCAAGCTTCATGACGTTTAGCTTTTTCACGGGACAGCAGAGTTTCACCGAAGCCGTCTTCGACAGCGTCCAGCGCAACATCAACTTCGTCGCCAACCTGGATTTCCAGTTCGCCCTGTGCGTTTTTGAATTGTTCTGCCGGGATTGCAGACTCAGATTTCAGACCGGCGTCAACCAGTACGATATCTTTGTCGATGGACACAACAACACCACGAACGATGGAACCAGGACGGGTTTCGATTGTTTTTAAGGATTCTTCAAAGAGTTGAGCAAAAGATTCAGTCATGTTGTTAATCTTTAGGTTCTTAAGTTTAACGTCCATCTGGCGTCCTGCTGGATGGGGTTGTTTCAAATGCCCCGCTACAGATCCTTGCGGCGAGGTTAAAAAAAACTATAGCCAAAATTGGCACTGAATAGATTCCAGCGCCAAATTAAGGCTCGATTACCGGGTTTGTTTTTGCGGCAATCCTAAAATTTCTGTGGCATAAGCCAGCGCTTTTTCGATGACTTCATCAATGGACATACTGGTTGAATCCAGTAATAACGCATCGGAAGCAGCCACTAAGGGCGCAATGGATCGGTTACGATCTCGGTCATCACGTTCCTTGATCTCGGCTAAAAGCCGTTCAAAGTTAACACTAAAGCCCTTTTCCTGCAACTGTAGCATTCTTCTGTTTGCACGCTCTTCTGAGCTGGCGTCGAGAAATATTTTGACCGGCGCATCGGGAAAGACCACCGTGCCCATGTCTCGCCCGTCGGCAATCAGGCCTGGCGCCTCACGGAACGCGCGCTGACGACGCAGTAATGCTTCGCGAACGCGAGGGAAAGCGGCCGCTTGAGACGCGGTATTACCTACCGTTTCGGTGCGGATCTCATTGCTGACATCCTCACCTTCTAAAATTACCTTTAACTGCCCATCCTGAGCGACAAAACGCACGTCGAGATGTGCGGCAAGCGGAACTAACGCCTCTTCTGAGACGATATCAACCTGATGATGAAGTGCTGCCAGCGCTAAAACCCGGTAGATTGCTCCGGAATCCAGTAAACGCCAGTTAAGGGCTTCGGCCAAAGCTTTACACAATGTACCTTTACCTGCACCACTTGGCCCATCAACGGTGATTACCGGGGCTATAGCCGTCATTTTTGTCTCCTTTCGGTGGGTGATACCCGCTTCATTAGCCTCATAGGACTAATTCAGGAGCGGCATTATACGCTGCCTTTGCGGCAACTGTTACCCCACATTTATCAGTTGTCTAAAAAGCGGACGGTTCTCAATGATAAAAGCAAAAAAAACGGACATCCAGGATGTCCGCTCTCTGACCCACCTAGTTATAGACTATGCCAGCGTACTTATTGCGGCGAGACGATCAAAATAATCAGGGAAGGTCTTCGCGGTACACTTAGGATCGAGGATCGTTACCGGCGTATCGGACAACGCCACCAGCGAGAAACACATCGCCATGCGGTGATCGTTATAGGTGCCAATCTCTGCGAATCTAAGGGATTGCGGTGGCTCAATGCGAATATAATCCTCACCCTCTTCCACCGTTGCACCGACTTTACGCAGTTCGGTCGCCATTGCCGTCAGTCGATCCGTTTCTTTCACGCGCCAGTTATAAATGTTGCGCAGCGTAGTGGTCCCTTCGGCAAACAGCGCTGCCGTCGCGATGGTCATTGCAGCATCCGGGATATGGTTCATGTCCATATCAATGCCTTTCAGTTCGCCGCGGGTACATTCGATGTAATCATCCGCCCAATGAATAGTTGCACCCATTTTTTCCAGCACATCTGCAAAGCGGATATCACCCTGCATACTGTTTTTGCCGATACCGGTGACGCGAACGGTGCCGCCTTTGATCGCCGCAGCGGCCAGGAAATAGGACGCAGAAGACGCATCGCCTTCAACGAGGTACGAACCTGGAGAGACATACTGCTGACGGCCTTTGATGCTAAATGTCTGGTACTGGTGATTTTCTACAACAATACCAAAGGTTTTCATCAGATTTAGCGTGATATCAATATAAGGTTTGGAAACCAGATCACCTTTAATCTGAATCGTTGTGTCGTTATCAGCCAGCGGAGCTGTCATTAATAACGCGGTCAGGAATTGGCTGGAAACACTTCCATCGACACTGACATCCCCGCCGGTAAAGCCACCGCGCAGGCGCAATGGCGGATAATCTTGTTGCTCGAGATAATCAATTTGCGCACCGCCCTGACGCAGCGCGTCAACCAGATGCCCGATCGGCCGCTCCTTCATGCGTGGCTCACCGGTCAGCACAACATCCTGTTCCCCCAGGCATAACGCCGCAGCCAGCGGACGCATTGCTGTACCTGCGTTACCGAGAAACAATTCCAGGCCTTTAGCATTGGAGAAAGCGGTGCCCAGCCCCTCGATTTCACACTCAGTACGGGAGGCTGACAGGCGATGAGTCACACCCAGATGTGTCAGTGCATTTAGCATGTGGCGCACATCGTCACTGTCGAGCAGGTTAGTCAGGCGGGTTGTGCCCTGTGCAAAAGCAGCCAGTAACAGTGCACGGTTAGAAACACTTTTTGAGCCAGGTAAATTGATGCTGCCGTTAACCAGTGCAACGGGTTGTAATGTCAGGGATTCCACTCTTTCTCCAATTCTTCTTTTCATAAAATGACCCCGGACATTGAGCCGGGGTCATTTTTAAGGCTTCTTACTAAAGCATTCTGCAGGCCTGAAAGCCAGCACACTTAACCGTGGCGTTTTTCGAACTCAGCCATAAAGTCGGTCAGGGCTTTTACGCCTTCAATCGGCATTGCATTATAAATAGATGCGCGCATACCGCCAGCAACACGGTGACCTTTAAGCGCATGCAGGCCAGCGTCCTGTGCCTGATCGAGGAACAATTTGTCCAAAGAAGCATCCGCCATCTGGAAAGGAACGTTCATCCACGAACGGTTGGCCGTCGCTACCATGTTGCGGTAAAAGCCGGTGCGATCGATAGCGCCATAAAGTAATTCGGCTTTGGCCTGGTTACGTTTCTCCATCTCGCGTAAACCGCCCTGCTCTTTCAGCCACTTAAAGACCATACCAGAGAGGTACCAGGCGAAAGTGGGCGGAGTATTGAACATAGAGTCGTTCTCAGCCAGCACGGTGTAATCAAGGATGGACGGCAGTTCAGTGCGGGCTTTCCCCAGCAAATCTTCGCGGACGATCACCAGCGTCAGACCTGCAGGGCCAATATTTTTCTGCGCGCCCGCGTAAATCACGCCAAAGCGGCTGACATCAATCGGGCGGGACAGGATACAAGAGGAATAGTCGGCGACCACAATTTTGTCACCGAAATCAGGCATTTCATCAATGGAAACACCGTCGATTGTTTCATTCGGGCAGTAATGAACGTAAGCGGAATCTGCATTCAGTTTCCATTCGCTCATCGGCAGAATGCCACGCTTACCGTCAAGGTTCGTGGTGACATCAATCACGTTCGGGGTGCAGTATTTTTTGGCTTCATTGACTGCGCTGTGTGCCCAGTAACCACCATCGATGTAATCAGCAGAGGATTTATCGACCAGCAGGTTCATTGGCACCGCGGCGAATTGAGCACGTGCGCCACCGTGGCAGAACAGCACTTTATAGTTCTGGGGAATATTCAGCAGGTCACGGATATCCTTCTCGGACTCTTCAGCAACCTGGATAAACTCCTTACTGCGGTGACTGATTTCCATCACCGATGTACCCAGTCCGTGCCAGTTACAAAGTTCCTGTTCCGCACGACGCAATACTTCAGCCGGGATCATTGCCGGGCCAGCACTAAAATTATAAACCTGAGTCATTTCCCCTCACCACTTCTCTGAGACAGCCACATTGTAAGCACTAATTTAACGGTTTTATCATCCGAGACAAGGAGTCTGCAACGGATATTCATTACGACCTGATAAACAGCGATGAGATCTCGGTCACAAGGTTCATTCCTCCCTGGAAAGCTGATTTAACAGGATTATCTGTTCATGCCAGAACCCTGCTCCGCGCCTTTGACCAGGCGAGTTACAACGCGATTACATTCTTAACACGAATACATGGAGGTGCATCGCAAAACCCCGTATCATTGCGCGTTTTTAGCACGCTCAAAAGTGAACTCAATGACGCAAACTTTTATTCCTGGTAAAGACGCGGCGCTGGAAGACTCCATTTCCCGCTTCCAACAAAAACTCACCGATCTCGGTTTTAATATCGAAGAAGCCTCCTGGCTGAACCCGGTTCCGCACGTCTGGTCAGTGCACATTCGCGACCGCGACTGCCCGCTGTGCTTCACCAACGGAAAAGGTGCGAGCAAGAAAGCCGCTCTGGCGTCTGCACTGGGTGAATATTTTGAGCGTCTCTCGACGAACTATTTCTTTGCCGATTTCTATCTGGGTAAAGAAATTGCCAATGGTGATTTCGTTCATTATCCAAACGAAAAATGGTTCCCTGTGGCTGAAGATAACAGCCTGCCGGAAGGAATTCTGGACGAGCGTCTGCATGAATTTTACGATGCCGATAAAGAGCTGGTTGCCAGTGATCTGATCGATCTGCAATCAGGCAACCCGGATCGCGGGATCTGCGCGTTACCGTTCACCCGTCAGTCAGATCTGCAAACCGTTTATATTCCCATGAATATCATCGGCAACCTCTATGTTTCTAACGGGATGTCAGCGGGTAATACCGCTAATGAAGCGCGTGTTCAGGGGCTGTCTGAAGTCTTCGAGCGTTACGTTAAAAATCGTATCATCGCGGAATCCATCAGCCTGCCGGAAATTCCTGCTGACGTGCTGGCGCGTTACCCGGGCGTGGTGGAAGCCATCGCTAAACTGGAAGAAGAAGGGTTCCCGATCCTTTCTTACGACGCTTCACTGGGCGGCAATTACCCGGTCATTTGTGTGGTGCTGTTCAACCCTGCAAACGGTACCTGCTTCGCTTCCTTTGGCGCACACCCAGATTTCGGTGTGGCACTTGAGCGTACTGTCACCGAATTACTACAGGGCCGCAGCCTGAAAGATCTGGACGTGTTCACCGCCCCGACCTTTGATGACGAAGAAGTTGCCGAGCACGCAAACCTCGAAACCCACTTCATCGACTCAAGTGGTTTGATTTCATGGGATATGTTCAAACAAGATGCAGACTACCCGTTTGCAGACTGGAGCTTCAGTGGCAGCACTGAAGAAGAGTTCGCGACGCTGATGGCAATTTTCGACAAAGAAGATGCTGAAGTGTACATCGCCGATTACGAACATCTGGACGTTTATGCCTGCCGCATCATCGTTCCGGGCATGTCTGATATTTATCCGGCTGAAGATTTGCTGCTGGCAAATAACAGTATGGGTGCACATTTGCGTGATCAACTGCTGGCACTGCCGGACAGCGATCTGCCAAAAGAAACCTATCTCGAGATGATTACTCAACTTGATGATGAAGGTCTGGATGACTTTACCCGCGTGCGTGAACTGCTGGGTATTGCCAGCGGCAAGGATAATGGCTGGTACACCCTGCGCGTTGGCGAACTGAAATCTATGCTGGCACTGGCGGGCGGCGATTTCGATCAGGCACTGACCTGGGCTGAGTGGGCTCACGAGTTCAACTCATCGGTCTACAGTGACGAACGCAACAACTACTACCGTTGCCTGCAAACCTTATTGCAGTTGTCACTGGAAGAAGATCGCGAGCCAGCGCAGTATTACAACGCTTTCGTAAAAATGTACGGCCAGAAAGCCGTGGAAGATGCCTCTGCTGCAATCAGCGGCGAAGTTCGCTTCCACAGCCTGTTTGCGGTTGATCCTGACCTCAAAGCGCTGCCCGCCCATCAGGCATTGCTCCGTGCTTATGAAAAGCTGCAGGTCGCTAAACGTCGTCACTGGTCGAAAGCCTGATGTAAACGGCACCCTGACTGAACCTGAACCGGCAGAGCACTCTGCCGGTTTTTTTATTTCTGGTTCGTCTGAGCTCCCTTATTTGGATAGCGGGATTTGACTCGGGGCAGGAAATGGCGTGTAATTTCGCGCGCTATACTGACGGGTTAGCATTTTTACAGGATAAATAAATTCCGAAGCCTGAAAAGTTAATTGGGTGTAAAGAAATCAAATTCAAATCAATGACAATAATTAACAGCCGATGTTTTTTATTTACCTATTAAGAAGAATAATTTAAGTATTCATCAACTTTTTTTGTAAAAATTAAAATGTTTTTATTTAATTAATTTCAACAAGTTAAGTTAAAAAGTACCTATGCAGTAGTAGACAATAATGCATCGAAATCAGCCCCGTATGATCCACGTCAATTTTTACGTTATACTGCTTTGCTAGTATCTCGTTGCGCAGTGCATAGCCCTGAATAAGAGAGTTAATGTGAAAACTGACAACCCCTTCGATCTTATATTACCCGCCGCTACAGCTAAAGTTGCTGAAGATGCCGGCGTTTATAAAGCCACCAAACAGCCGTTAAAAACGTTCTTTTTAGCCATTACTGCTGGCGTCTTTATTTCTATTGCCTTTGCTTTTTATATCACTTCCACCACAGGTACCGGCACCGTTCCTTTCGGTCTGGCAAAACTTGTCGGGGGCATATGCTTCTCTCTGGGTCTTATGCTGGTCGTGGTATGTGGTGCTGATCTCTTTACCTCTACGGTGCTGATTGTCATTGCGAAAGCCAGCGGTCGTATCACCTGGGGGCAACTGGCACGCAACTGGGCCAATGTCTATATTGGTAACCTGATTGGCTGTCTGTTCTTTGTCGCCCTGATCTGGTTCTCCGGTGAATATATGGTGGATAACGGTTTGTGGGGACTCAACGTTCTGCAAACAGCCGACCATAAGATGCATCACACCTTTATCGAAGCTGTGTGTCTCGGGATCCTGGCTAACCTGATGGTTTGCCTGGCTGTCTGGATGAGTTACTCCGGCCGCAGCCTGATGGATAAGATGTTTGCCATGATTCTGCCGGTAGCCATGTTTGTCGCCAGCGGCTTCGAGCATAGCATCGCCAACATGTTCATGATCCCGTTAGGTATTGTCGTTAAGAACTTTGCAACACCCGAATTCTGGCAGGCTGTCGGTGCAACACCGGCACAATTCGCAGAACTGAACGTCAGTAACTTTATCATCGATAATCTCATCCCTGTGACCATAGGTAACATCATCGGGGGTGGCTTGCTGGTAGGGTTAACGTACTGGGTTATATATCTTCGCGATGAGAAAAATCACTGATTCAACGTGGATTCTCGTTACGACAGTTTTACACGCGATTTTTAAAGAAATCCAAATTAGAAGGTAGGTGCAAGATGTCCAAGCTCAATGAAAAATTGACCAACGCATGGCAAGGCTTTAGTGCTGGTGAATGGCAGAATGGCGTAAACGTCCGTGACTTCATTCAGAAGAACTACACCCCGTATGAAGGTGATGAGTCCTTCCTGGCTGGCGCGACTCAGGCGACAACCACCCTGTGGGATAAAGTAATGGACGGTATCAAACTGGAGAACAGCACCAAAGCTCCGGTTGACTTCGATACTGACGTTGCGGCTACCATCACTTCTCATGACGCTGGCTACATCAATAAATCTCTGGAAACCATCGTTGGTCTGCAAACTGACGCGCCATTGAAACGTGCCCTGATCCCATTCGGCGGCATCAAAATGGTAGAAGGTTCATGTAAAGTTTATGGCCGTGAACTGGATCCAGCGCTGAAAAAAATCTTCACCGATTACCGCAAAACGCATAACCAGGGTGTGTTCGACGTTTACACAAAAGACATCCTGAACTGCCGTAAATCTGGCGTGCTGACCGGTTTACCAGATGCCTATGGCCGTGGCCGTATCATTGGTGACTACCGTCGCGTTGCACTTTACGGTATCGACTTCCTGATGGCTGACAAATTCGCTCAGTTTCAGTCTCTGCAAGACGACCTGGAAAATGGCGTGAATCTGGAAATGACCATCCAGCTGCGTGAAGAAATCTCAGAACAACATCGTGCTCTGGGTCAGATTAAAGAAATGGCTGCTAAATACGGTTACGACATTTCTGGTCCTGCAACCAGCGCGCAGGAAGCTGTTCAGTGGACTTACTTCGGCTACCTGGCTGCGGTTAAATCTCAGAACGGTGCAGCAATGTCCTTCGGCCGCGTATCTACTTTCCTTGACGTGTTCATCGAACGTGATATCAAAGCAGGCAAACTGAACGAAGAACAAGCTCAGGAACTGATTGACCATCTGGTTATGAAACTGCGTATGGTACGTTTCCTGCGTACTCCTGAATATGATGAACTGTTCTCTGGTGACCCAATCTGGGCAACAGAATCCCTGGCCGGTATGGGTGTTGATGGCCGTACTCTGGTGACCAAAAACAGCTATCGTTTCCTGAATACCCTGTACACCATGGGGCCTTCACCAGAACCGAACATGACCATCCTGTGGTCTGAAAAGCTGCCAATGAACTTCAAAAAGTACGCAGCCAAAGTGTCTATCGATACCTCATCTGTACAGTATGAGAACGATGACCTGATGCGTCCTGACTTCAACAACGATGACTACGCTATCGCTTGTTGTGTGAGCCCGATGGTTGTGGGTAAACAAATGCAGTTCTTCGGTGCTCGTGCAAACCTGGCGAAAACCATGTTGTACGCAATCAACGGCGGCGTTGATGAAAAAATGAAAATCCAGGTTGGCCCGAAAGAAGCGCCAATGATGGATACCGTGCTGGACTATGACAAAGTCATGGATCGCATGGACCACTTTATGGACTGGTTAGCAAAACAGTACGTGACTGCACTGAACATCATTCACTACATGCATGATAAATACAGCTACGAAGCTGCATTGATGGCACTGCATGACCGTGATGTTTATCGCACCATGGCGTGTGGTATCGCAGGTCTGTCCGTTGCTGCTGACTCCCTGTCTGCTATCAAATATGCCAAAGTAAGCACCATCCGCGACGAAGACGGCCTGGCTGTCGACTTCAAAATTGAAGGCGAATATCCACAGTTCGGTAACAACGATTCTCGCGTAGATGACATCGCTTGTGACCTGGTAGAACGTTTCATGAAGAAAATTCAGAAACTGCGTACCTACCGTGGCGCTGTGGCAACTCAGTCTGTTCTGACCATCACCTCTAACGTGGTTTATGGTAAGAAAACAGGTAACACTCCAGACGGTCGTCGTGCTGGTGCGCCATTCGGTCCAGGTGCAAACCCAATGCACGGTCGTGATCAGAAAGGTGCCGTTGCCTCCCTGACTTCCGTTGCTAAACTGCCGTTTGCTTACGCGAAAGATGGTATTTCTTATACCTTCTCTATCGTTCCTAACGCGCTGGGTAAAGACGATGATGTGCGTAAAGCGAACCTTGCGGGTCTGATGGATGGTTACTTCCATCACGAAGCGTCCATCGAAGGTGGTCAACACCTGAACGTGAACGTCATGAACCGTGAGATGCTGTTAGATGCGATGGAACACCCTGAGAACTATCCTCAGCTGACCATCCGTGTTTCAGGTTACGCGGTACGCTTCAACTCACTGACTAAAGAACAGCAACAAGACGTTATTACCCGTACTTTCACTAAGTCCCTGTAATAACTCGCCCTTTCGTTTAGTGTGATAAAAAGGCTCCACATCGTGGAGCCTTTGTTTCATCCGCCCTACTCTTTACTGTCTTCATGACAGTCTGTTTTGCCAGAGCGCTATGGTTGTGGATCTCTGGCAAAGCAGTTCCGGCAATCGCTGGCAATCAACCTTATTGATTGTCTGGTATCATAAACAGATGGTTCCCAGTTTATCTCTGCCAGGCCAGCATCCGCACTTTTAGACTGCTATTCATTGGTCAATATGGAGAATAACCCGCAATGTCAGTTCAAGGTCGAATCCACTCATATGAATCCTGTGGCACGGTAGACGGCCCAGGTATCCGCTTTATTGTTTTCTTCCAGGGTTGCCTGATGCGTTGCATGTATTGCCACAACCGCGATACCTGGGACACTCATGGCGGCAAAGAAATCAATGTCGACGATTTGATGAAAGAAGTCGTGACCTATCGCCACTTTATGAATGCTTCCGGCGGCGGTGTAACAGCCTCTGGCGGTGAAGCGATCCTTCAGGCGGAATTCGTGCGTGACTGGTTCCGCGCCTGCCAGAAAGAAGGGATCAATACCTGTCTGGATACCAACGGTTTTGTCCGCCGCTATGACCCGGTGATAGATGAATTGCTCGATGCCTCTGACCTGGTAATGCTCGATCTAAAACAGATGAACGACGATATCCATCAGAATTTGGTCGGCGTCTCCAACCATCGCACGCTGGACTTTGCGCGCTATCTGGCAAAACGAAATCAACGCACCTGGATCCGCTACGTTGTGGTGCCGGGCTGGTCTGATGATGATGAATCCGCGCACAAACTTGGCGAGTTCACCAAAGACATGACCAATATCGAAAAGATTGAGCTGCTGCCTTACCATGAGCTTGGCAAACATAAATGGACGGCAATGGGTGAAAAGTACGGCCTGGATGGCGTAAACCCACCAACGACCGAAATTATGGATAGAGTGAAAAACATTCTTGCCAGCTACGGGCACAAAGTCATCTACTGATATTTCTGATCAGACAACAGGCTTTTGAAACTAAAAAGACGCCATCTTCGGCGTCTTTTTATTGGGCTGGGTTCAGGTCAGGTTAGCCATTTTTAAGCATTACGCGGCTGCCACCGGGTTGTGGCTCTGATCGGCCTTGCGCATCAACATCACCAGATAGACCAGTGAAACCACCGCGATCATCACAAACAGCAGGCGGTCGGAATAGCTCTGCATCAGCATCGCTGTCATCGTCGGGCCAGCAAGACTGCCGATGGTGTAGCTCATCAGCAGAGCCTGATTCATTGCCACCAGCTCCTCAGAACTGACCTTCTCGCACGCCCACGACATCGCAACCGGATAAAGGGTGAAACCGGCGCATCCGAGAATAAATAGCGTAGGAGCCATCGCATAACCACTGAGCATTGCAATGCTGCCGAGGATGACACAAAAAATCTGGATGCGTAAAACCATCAGACGGCCATAGCGATCGGCAAGACGTCCTACCGGCCACTGCCCGACAATTCCCGCACTGACCAGCAGCGCCATCCAGTAGCCGACATTGGCATCGCTCATGCCCTGATGCGTCAGGAACAACGGCATCAGCCCATACAGCGATCCCAGAACAATGCCGGAAATAATGCATCCGTTAATTCCAAGACGCGCATTACGACGGCGGAACATGGGTAAAACTGAATGACGGGGCTGTTCGCTGTCCTGATTTTGCAGATGAGCAAACAGCAGCGGTAACATGGCGATAACGATGAGCGAGGTTACCCATGGCAATACGCTGAATATCTGCGTTGGCACAGTACCGACCAGAAGTTGTCCAACCACGGTACCGATGTAATACATGATCATGTATGCCGCCAGCAGTTGCCCGCGGTTCTTCACCGTACCGCTGCGCATCAGCGCGCTTTCCACTACCACCCAAATCAACGCACAGCCAACACCGGCAATAAAACGTGCACCAATCCAGCTCCAGAAACTCATGGAAAGCGCCAGACCGGCGGTAGCACCGGCAAACAGGAAGCACGACAAGTAATAACTGCGGTTAAAACCGAAACGCTTTATCAGGCCACCGGCGATCAGCGTACCGAGTAAATTACCGGTAAAATAAGATGAGCTGACGAGGCCAACCTGCCAGGTCGGCAATTGCTCGTGGCTCAGCCACAAAGGGACAAGCGTGTTCAAAACGGCGATAGAAATCGTCAGCAGAAGAAGTCCGCAAAGCAGCAGTGAAACGGGACGGGAATAGGCGGACATAAGGCGTTGATGACCACAAAGACGAAGAAATTGCGCGCATCATGCCACCGGCGAATAAAATGTCAATCTGGCAAAAACCCGTCTGCGCACAAACTGGAGGGTGATGATTGAAATCGTTAATCAAGCGGTGTGATTATGCTTCATGATGATTTAATGACAATCTGATATCACCATGATAACAAACAAGTTTGCATTTCCCGCAGCCGTCACATTTTTCGTCATCAACGGAGGGCTGATTCTGTTGATTAAAAAATATTGCCGTGCGCGGACACGCAATTTCACACATCCTGCACATATCATCCATTCGCCCGAGACATTGTGGCAAATGCACAGGTCGTAACCCGGTATCCGCCCTGACGGAGGCATCCAGTGCGCCGGTTTCACAAGCCTGAGTGCAGGCTCCGCAGAAATCACAGTCTGCATACTCAATGCTCAAGGCTGGCTTACCTTCCTGAAGGTGCAGCATACCGACCGGACAAGCCTGGGTGCAGTTTCCGCACCCGCTACATCTTTGGAGGAATAAGGATTCTGCCACCGCCTGGGGAGGACGGGGAAGCAGACGCTGCGGGAGTGATTCAGCTGGTGCAGCGGTCTGCTCTTTGGTCTGTTTCGCCGAAGCCAGCAAGCCGCGAAATAATCCGCGACGGCTGACCTGGCGAGCGCTCATTCCGCTTTCAGAATTGCTCATCAGAAATAGAGATCTGCTGAAGGGATTTTCAGCGCCAGTTGCTGCTGCCAGCCTGACAATGTCGACCCGGCAAGGAGGGCAACCCCCTGATAAAGCGGATGTTCGGATTTTTGCTGCAACAATTCGAGGTATCGGCCTGACCACGGCAATAAATGCTGCGCCATAAACTCGTTCAGCAATGACGGGGAATTCTCAGCCAACCATGCGCACATCATCAGTAACAGGCCAATATGATCCTCCGGCTCAGCTTGCGTCAGGAGCGGTTCGATATGGTTTTCACGCATCCACTGGCGCAGTGCCAGGGTTGAATCACCAAACACTACCGATTCTTTATCCAGATAGACCGAACCCCACGGCGGAGCGGGCAAAGCGTACGGCCCGATAAATAACCGCTGATAAGCCTGCCCGGCACTTTCTTCTGCCTCATCGATTTGTGCGAATAATTCGGCTGCCTGAGCCTTAATCTCGGCCGTGGCAAACGGCCATAACGGAGCCCAGTCGCTGGTTTTCAACAACGCAATCAGCGGCTGAACCTCTTCCGACGCTGGCGGATAGTACAGCATCGCACCCAATACTTTACTCGTTAAACTTATTGATTCTGCTGACATAATTCACTCATTTTTACGTGGGGACGCGCCACCGACGGCGAGGCGTCCCCAGACAAAGATAACAGTTCTGTAATTAACCGCTTACCGCCATACCCACGGTCATATGCAGACCGTAGAAAATTGCGCGTCCCACCAGTTCTCCCGAGAAGACCAGCACAAATGCCAGAATCATTGAGAGCAGCGCAGGACGTTTACGCATGATCAACGGACAGAACCAGCAGCCTAATCCCAGAATGACCAGCACCAGCCGCCATGCAGACAAGCTGCCATATTGCGGGATCAATGCAGATGCCGCCTGAACCGAACTGTGGATATTCGCCAGACCTGTACTTTGCATCACCACCAGCACCATACTGATCACCAGCCCTGTCAGGCTGATTACCGGTAACAGACGCAGACCACAACCCTGGATATTCGCGCCACGCAGCAGCAGATAGCCGAGAACCGGGCCACCAATCAGAACTGTCAGTCCGAAGCTGAATGCGGTGTAAAGGTTATTCCAGGTAGGCACAGTATTGATTTCATAAACGCAGCACATCGCGTAAACAAACCCGATACCCGCCAGCATAGTGACCACCAGCCAAATTTTACCCAACAGGCGCGGCATTTTGTTGATCATTGCCAGCAGCCAGTAAATGCCACCAAGCGCAAAGAACAGTGAACCGCTGCCAATCTCGTTACTCAGCGGAGAAGCACCGAGACCGTTGAGCGAGTTAAATGCGCGCAGCGGTGAGCCCAGATGCAAGACCGAAGCAATAAACGCCACCGCCATCAGTGCCCAAAGGAAAAACATCGACAGGTGAATACGGCGTTGCTCTTCTGCAGAGCGCTGAGTCAGTAATGCCATAGCCAGCACGATAAATGCCCCTACAACACACTGCCCCAACACGGTAAAGACCATTAAAGGCCATTCATGCCATCCGTTTCCCATCTCAAACCTCCTTCGGGTTAGCCAGATAACCCGTTGTATCGCCTACAGGACGGCAATTCGCATTGGGTTTAATGACGATATTTGGGTGCGTAAAATGCGCAGCCGGCAAGGGTGCCACTTCTGCCAGATCGCCATATTTCGCACGCAGTTCTTCGATCGGTGCCATATCAAGCGCACGCAGCGGGCAGGACTCGACGCAAATAGGTTTTTTACCTTCCGCAACGCGCTCATAACAGCCGTCGCATTTGGTCATATGCCCTTTCGCTTCGTTGTACTGCGGCGCGCCATAAGGACAGGCCATATGGCAGTAGCGACAGCCAATACAGACGTCTTCGTTGACCACAACAAATCCGTCTTCACGTTTGTGCATTGCACCGCTCGGGCACACTTTGGTACAGGCTGGATCTGCGCAGTGGTTGCAGGAAATTGACAGATAATAAGCGAACACATTCTGATTCCAGCCATCACCGTCCTTCTGCCAGTCGCCACCGGCATATTCATAAATGCGGCGGAAATTAACGTCAGGCGTTAAATTTTTGAAGTCTTTACAGGCCAGTTCGCAGGTTTTGCATCCTGTGCAGCGGCTTGAATCAATATAAAAACCATATTGAGTTGTCATTTATTGCTCCGTTAAACCTTAGCCACTTGCACAAGGTTGGTATGAGAGGGGTTACCTTTCGCCAGCGGTGAAGGTCTTTGAGAAGTCAGTACGTTGATGCTGCCCGCACGGTCGATTCTTTTGCTGTCAGGGGTGTACCAGGCACCTTCGCCAAGCGCGACTACACCCGGCATCATGCGCGGCGTCACTTTCGCGGCAATCTGCACTTCCCCGCGATCGTTAAAGATGCGGATCATGTCGCCATTGGTGATACCGCGCTGCGCAGCATCCATCGGGTTAATCCACATTTCCTGACGGCATGCGGCTTTCAGCACATCCACATTTCCGTAAGTTGAATGCACCCGACCTTTGAAATGGAAACCTGTCAGTTGCAGGGGATAACGGCTGGCCAGCGGATCGTCATAGTTTTCGAATCCGGCGGCGTAAACCGGCAACGGATCGATAATGTCTTCTTTTTCCAGCTGCCATTTCGCTGCGATATCAGCCAGCGCGGCCGAATAGATTTCAATTTTCCCCGACGGCGTTTCCAGAGGATTGGCAAGCGGATCTTCACGGAATGATTTGTACGCCACGTGGTGTTGCTCAGGGTCACGCTGCTTGAAAATCCCCTGCTGGCGGAAGGTATCGAAATCTGGAAGCGCGGGAATGGCCTGCACAGATTGCTGGTACAGGTGACGCATCCACTCTTCCTGCGTGCGGCCTTCCGTAAATTTCTGCTCAACGCCCATACGTTTTGCCAGTTCGCTGGTCATCTCATAAATGTTTTTGCATTCAAAACGAGGTTTGATGACCTGATCGGCAAAAATGACATACGCCATATTCCCGGATGAGGCATCGAGACAGAAATCCATCTGCTCAGAGGCCGTGCAGTCGGGCAGGATAATATCCGCGTATCGGGCAGACGCCGTCATGTGATTGTCGATGACCACGATCATTTCACACTGCTTGTCATCCTGCAGGATGTCGTGCGTGCGGTTGATCTCAGAGTGCTGGTTTATCAGACTGTTACCGGCATAATTCCAGATAAACTTAATCGGTACGCTGAGTTTATCTTTTCCGCGAATACCGTCTTTTAAAGCGGTCAGTTCCGGCCCGCGTTTAACCGCATCGGTCCACAGGAAAAACGGAATGCTGGTCGTTACCGGGTTTTCAAAAGCAGGCATGCGTACAAAGGGCAGGCTGTAGAATCCTTCACAGGCACCGGAGTTACCGCCATTGATCCCTACGTTGCCGGTAAGAATTGCCAACATTGCGATGGCACGGGTCGCGAGTTCACCATTGGCATGACGCTGCGGCCCCCAGCCTTGTGCGATAAACGCAGGTTTTGCCTGACCGATTTCACGGGCAAGTTTGACAATTTTGTCTACGGTGATGCCGGTGATCTTTGACGCCCATTCAGGTGTTTTGGCCGTTGCGTCTTCCCCGCTACCCAAAATGTAGGCTTTGTAATGCCCGTTGGCAGGCGCGCCTGCAGGTAAGGTTTTTTCATCGTAGCCGACGCAATACTTATCAAGGAACGGCTGATCGACCAGATTTTCAGTGATCATCACGTGAGCGAGGGCCGCAGCAAGCGCAGCGTCTGTTCCGGGGCGAATAGGGATCCACTCATCTTCACGCCCTGCAGCTGTATCGGTATAACGTGGGTCGATGATGATCATGCGGGCATTGGACTTTTCCCGTGCCTGCGCCAGATAGTAAGTCACACCACCGCCACTGAGCCGGGTTTCGCCGGGGTTATTACCGAAAAACACCACCAGTTTGCTGTTTTCGATATCCGACGGGCTGTTACCATCGGCCCATCCGCCATAGGTATAATTAAGGCCTGCCGCGATCTGCGCCGAGCTGTAATCACCATAATGATTCAGATAACCGCCACAGCAATTCATCAGACGGGCAATCAATGTGGAGCCTGGCGGCCATGAACGGGTCATGGTGCCGCCTAACGTTCCGGTACCGTAATTGAGATAAACTGCCTCATTACCGTATTTGCCGATGATGTCTTTCAGGCTGCCAGAAATCGTCTCGAAGGCTTCTTCCCAGCTAATACGAATGAATTTTCCTTCTCCGCGCGCACCCACCCGCTTCATTGGAAACTTCAAACGATCAGGGTTATACACTCGACGACGCATCGAGCGCCCGCGCAGACAGGCCCTGACCTGATGTAATCCTTCGTAATTGTCATCGCCGGTGTTATCGGTTTCGACATAACGAATTTCACCATCAACAACATGCATTCTTAACGGGCAGCGGCTTTCACAGTTAACCGTACAGGCACTCCATACCACTTTTTCGTCGGTAAGTTTGCTGTCGGTGGCAGTGCCGGCCGCCTGCGCTTGCCTGAAAGGCATCGTTACCCCTCCGGCTGCGGCAACCAGTCCCACCAATGCGGAATTTTTCATCAACGTTCGACGACTTATTCCTGCGGCTGTCCCTGCATTTCCTTGCATTTTATTCGACATATCCTTGCTCCTTAATATCCCTTCATAAACAGCAAAGGGATGAAACGTTAACGACCACTTCTGTACGACGCCTTATCGGCCTTCGCTAATTTCTATATTTTTTCTATTTGAATGAGATTCGTATGTTGCGGATTTCCCTTCGCCAGCGGGGATGGGCGTTGGGTGGTCAGCGTGTTCATACACGCGCCATGGTCAATACGGTCACCTTTCATGTTGGCCTGATGCCATGCGCCCTGCCCCATAGCCACAACGCCGGGCATGATCCGTGGCGTCACTTTTGCCGCGACACGCACTTCACCGCGATCGTTAAAGACCTTCACTTTGTCGCCGTTTTCAATGCCACGGGTTTTGGCATCCAGTGGATTGATCCACACTTCCTGACGGCAGGCGGCCTGCAGCACATCAATATTGCCGTAGGTCGAGTGAGTGCGCGCTTTGTAATGGAAACCGAACATCTGCAACGGGAACTGACTGCGTTTCGGATCGTCCCAGCCTTCAAAGGTCGAGGCATACACTGGTAACGGGCTGATGGTTTCGTCTTTTTTCAATTCCCATTCACCGGCAATTTTTGCCAGTGCAGAAGAGTAAATTTCGATTTTTCCGGACGGGGTTTTAAGCGGGTTAGCCTGCGGATCCTGACGGAATTTTTTATAAGCGACAAAATGCCCTGCAGGGTCTTTGCGCTTATAAATTCCCATGTCACGCAAGGCTTCATAGGCAGGCAGCGCCGGGTCCTTCAGCAGCATTTTGGCGTAGAGATATTGCAACCATTCACGCTGAGTACGGCCTTCTGTGAACTTGTCGTAAACATCAGGCCCAAGACGACGCGCCACTTCGCTCATCATCTCGTAAATGCCTTTTCGCCCGAACTTAGCCGAGGTCGCTGGCTGAATGAAAATCAGATAGCCCATATTTCCGGCGTAATCATTCGGGATGATATCTTCCTGCTCAACGGTCATCAGATCAGGCAGCAGGATGTCGGCATACTTAGCTGAGGAGGTCATGAAGTTTTCGATCACGACAATCATTTCGCAGTCCTGATCGTCCTGCAAAATATCGTGAGTTTTGTTGATGTCAGAATGCTGATTGGTGATGGTATTCCCGGCATAGTTCCAGATGAATTTGATCGGCACATCCAGCTTGTCTTTACCCCGTACACCATCGGCTTTAGCCGTCATTTCAGGGCCACGCGCAATGGCGTCGGTCCAGCTGAAACAGGAAATCTGCGTTTCTACCGGGTTTTCCAGCACAGGCATTCGTTCAATGGTGAGGGTATAAGTCGACTCACGCGCGCCGCTGTTACCGCCGTTAATACCCACGTTACCGGTTAAAATTGGCAGCATAGCAATGGCGCGTGACGTCAGCTCACCGTTGGCCTGGCGCTGCGGCCCCCATCCCTGAGAAATGTACGCAGGCTTAGCCTGACCGATTTCCCGCGCAAGCTTAACGATTCGCGATGCCGGAATGCCGGTGATGTGCGAGGCCCATTCCGGTGTTTTGGGCGTGGCATCCGCACCCTGACCCAGAATGTAAGCTTTATAGTGGCTATTGGCGGGTGCATCGGCAGGCAGTGTTTTTTCGTCATAGCCCACGCAATACGTATCCAGGAAAGGCTGATCCACCAAATTTTCGCTGATCAGCACATGTGCAAGGCCGGCGACCAGCGCGGCATCGGTGCCCGGACGGATGGGAATCCATTCGTCTTCGCGCCCTGCTGCAGTATCGGTATAACGCGGGTCGATCACGATCATGCGGGCATTGGAACGCTGACGCGCCTCTTCGAGGTAGTACGTGATCCCGCCGCCACTCATGCGCGTCTCGGCAGGATTATTACCGAAGAGCACCACCAGTTTGCTGTTTTCGATATCAGACGTGCTGTTGCCGTCGTTGCTACCATAGGTGTAGGGCATGGCGCAGGAAATTTGAGCGGTGCTGTAAGTGCCGTAATGACTGAGGAAACCGCCGTAGCAGTTCATCAGGCGGGCTACCAGTGAGGCGTAAGGCGATGAACGGGTGATGTTGCCGCCAACCACGCCAGAGGTGTAGTTGATATATACCGCTTCGTTGCCGTATTTAGCGACGATACGTTTCAGATTATTGGCAATCTCGTCAAAAGCCTCTTCCCAGCTGATGCGGACAAACTTACCTTCTCCGCGCTTACCCACGCGTTTCATCGGATAGTTTAACCGGTCCGGGTGATTCATACGCCGGCGCATGGAGCGCCCACGCAGGCAGGCGCGCACCTGGTGATCACCATAAATATCATTGCCGGTATTATCCGTTTCAACCCAATACACTTCATCGTCGCGAATGTGTAACCGCAATGCGCATCGGCTGCCGCAGTTAACGGAACAGGCACCCCAGACCACTTTATCCTCAGGCGTGGGATGTTTTCCTTCCCCTATCGCCGCGGCTAAAGCACTTCGTCCAAATGGCAGCGAGACGCCTCCTGCAGCAAGAGCCAGCCCGGCCAGTGAGGAGTTTTTCATCAACGTCCGCCGGCTGATACCTGTATTTTCAGGAATAATTTCTGGTTTTATTTCCGACATATTTCCGCTCCGGTAAGTTGCTTCGTCATCCGGACCGGTGCTTACAATGACACCAGACTTTGACGAAGAATTGAGCGGGCAGAAATGCAAAGCACAGGGAGTATTTGGGTACCCACTCGGAATGCATGGATATTACTCACCATGAGGTAGGAAACTTTGTTTGCTATCAAGATTGGAAAGGATTGGGGAGACGGAACAGCAGAACTCTCGTACAACGCACGATTTCAGACATAAAAAAAGCGCCCGGAGGCGCTTTTCGCTATATTGTAAAGTATATAGCGGCATTAGCCGATATATTCTAAACCGCCCATGTAAGGACGCAGCACTTCCGGCACTTCGATACGGCCATCTGCTTGCTGATAGTTTTCCAGCACGGCAACCAGTGTACGGCCAACGGCCAGACCGGAACCGTTCAGAGTGTGAACCAGACGTGGCTTCTTCTCTGTTTTGCTACGGCAGCGAGCCTGCATGCGACGCGCCTGGAAATCCCACATGTTAGAACACGAGGAGATTTCACGGTACGTATCCTGCGCGGGCAGCCACACTTCCAGATCATAGGTTTTGCTTGAACCAAAGCCCATATCGCCAGTGCACAGCAACATTTTGCGGTATGGCAGATTCAGCAGCTGAAGGACTTTTTCGGCATGGCCAGTCAGTTCTTCAAGCGCCTGCATGGAATCTTCCGGACGAACAATCTGAACCATCTCGACTTTATCGAACTGGTGCATACGGATCAGACCACGGGTATCACGGCCATAGGAACCGGCTTCTGAACGGAAACATGGCGTATGCGCAGTCATCTTCAGAGGCAGTGATTCCTCATCGAGGATTTCGTCACGCACCAGATTGGTCAGAGGCACTTCTGCCGTTGGGATCAGCGCATAGTTGCTGCTGCCCGCTTCTTCGTCCAAAGGCTTGGTATGGAACAAGTCTTCGCCAAATTTAGGCAACTGACCGGTACCATAAAGCGTTTCATGGTTGACCAGATAAGGAACGTACGCTTCCAGATAACCGTGCTGCTCAGTATGCAAATCAAGCATGAACTGAGAAAGTGCGCGATGCATGCGGGCAATCTGCCCTTTCATGACAACGAAACGAGAACCGGTCAGCTTAACCGCAGCAGCGAAATCCAGACCGCCCGCCATTTCACCCAGCGATACGTGATCGCGTACGGCGAAATCATACTGGCGCGGTGTGCCCCAGCGGCTGACTTCCTGATTATCGTTTTCATCTTTACCGGCAGGTACGGAATCATCTGGCAAGTTAGGAATAGCAGAAGCGACATCACGGATATCATTTTGCAATGCGTCCAGTTCAGCTTTTGCTGCATCCAGCTTCTCACCCAGCGTAAACACTTCCTGACGCAGGGGTTCGATGTCTTCGCCACGGGCTTTAGCCTGACCGATAGTTTTCGATCGTGCGTTACGTTCAGCCTGGAGAGTTTCCGTTTCTACCTGCAAGACTTTGCGGCGCTCTTCCTGAGAACGCAGCTTTTCCACATCGAGTTTAAAACCTCTGCGAGCGAGTTTTTCTGCAACTGCGTCTAGCTCATTACGCAGCAGATTGGGATCGAGCATGCTAATCCTGTACGTGTCGTTATTGAATGTTAATTTGATGAAGCACGCCGCGTTAAACGGCAGCGTGTCAAAGAGTTATCCAGGTAACCTTACCGCAACGATAAAGTTAGCGGTAGCGTTTTGTCGGGCTATTTTGATCTTGTTCAGCAAGCCAAGCCAGCTTTTCACCGATCTTGCCTTCCAGACCGCGGGAGGTGGGATAATAATACTGAGTTCGGGCCATTTCCGGTGGGAAATAATCTTCTCCGGCGGCGTACGCGTTCGGCTCATCGTGGGCATAACGATATTCTTTACCCAGCCCCATTTCTTTCATCAGCTTGGTCGGAGCATTACGCAAATGTTCAGGAACATCGTAGTCAGATTTTTCACGCGCATCACGCATTGCTGCTTTAAACGCACTGTAAACTGCATTACTTTTTGGCGCGCAAGCCAGATAGACAATCGCCTGAGCTATCGCCCTTTCACCTTCCGCCGGACCGACGCGGGTGAAACAATCCCAGGCTGCAATCGCCACCTGCATTGCGCGAGGATCGGCATTACCCACATCTTCAGACGCGATGGCTAACAACCGGCGGGCTACGTAGAGAGGATCTCCTCCCGCGGTGATAATACGGGCATACCAGTAAAGTGCGCCGTCCGGAGATGAGCCACGAACCGATTTGTGCAATGCAGAAATCAAGTCATAGAAGCGA
Source organism: Rahnella rivi (assembly GCF_019049655.1). Taxonomy (GTDB): domain Bacteria; phylum Pseudomonadota; class Gammaproteobacteria; order Enterobacterales; family Enterobacteriaceae; genus Rahnella; species Rahnella rivi. Next base: position 98,086 of record NZ_JAFMOX010000060.1, on the reverse strand, counting down.
TCGCCTTTGTTATCAAATCGCGCGCTGCGCTCACCGGAAATTTCGGTCAATAATTCGGGCGTGAGTGTCCGGAAACCTTTTGCATCGACTTCTGCCATATCGGCCATCATTTCGATGCTGTTGAGCGCGCGGCGGGCATCGCCATTCACCAGCTCCGACAACATCCTGCGCGTATCTGGCGGAACACGAATTTTTTCATTGGCGTATCCGCGCTCGGCATTGGTGAGTGCCTGGTCGATGACTTTTTCGATATCTTCCGCAGTGAGGGATTTCAGCAGATAAACGCGGGCGCGTGACAGCAATGCAGAATTGAGTTCGAACGAGGGATTTTCCGTCGTCGCACCAATAAATGTAATGGTGCCGTCTTCGATATGCGGCAGAAATGCATCCTGCTGGCTTTTATTAAAACGATGGACTTCATCGACAAACAGAATAGTACGACGCCCGGCATCACGATTTTGACGGGCGCGTTCAATAGCTTCACGGATCTCTTTGATGCCTGAAGTGACCGCTGAAATGCGCTCGACATCAGCATTTGCATAGCGGCCAATCAGTTCTGCCAGCGTCGTTTTCCCGGTGCCCGGCGGCCCCCACAAGATCATCGAATGCAACTGCCCTGCTTCAATCGCGCGTGGCAAAGGTTTGCCAGGCGCTAACAGATGTTGCTGTCCGATATATTCTGCAAGAGTGACTGGCCGCATTCTGGCGGCCAGTGGCTGAAATTCATTCTGGGAAAAATCGAGTGACATATTACTCAAAGGGGCCTCACTGACGCTGGTCGTCCACCGTCACACCTTGTGGTGGAGTAAATTTAAATTTGGCATCGTCAACGGTCGCATTCTGCTCACCTTTGAGAACGTAAGCGCTTTTCTGCCCGTCCTGCTCGATAGCCGAGAAACTCTTGATGGTGCCGGTCGGCGTCACATTGATGGTGAATTGCTTCAGATTACCGGTTGCGCCTTTAGGCGTTAATTCGAAATCATCGCCTTTTTGCTTCACGTTATATTTCGCCCAGTCACTGCTGTCGTTACGGGTGATCAGCATAAACGGCGTGTTACCGGTCGCATTTTTCAACCAGGTTGCAGTCACTTGCTCAACAAACGGATTGTAGAACCACAGGGTTTTGCCATCGGAAACCAAAATGCTTTCATCTGGCGTGGTCATATGCCAGTTGAACAGGTTCGGACGTTTTACCCACAGCTGACCTTCGCCCTGCTGAACAGCGGCGCCATCATCACTGGTCACGGTCTGCGTAAAGCTGGCGTGGAAGGTGTTCAGTTTGCCCAGGCGGGATTTAAGATCGCTGCTGGCATCCGCCAAAACAGAAGCGGAGGTGAATGCAGTCAGTAAACACCCTACCATTAACAATTTTTTCATTCTTATTATTACCTCAGGGATCCAAAAACTCAGACGATGCCTTTCACACTGGCAAAAGACGTATGGTGCGAACTCTATCCGAGGCGGCGCCCCGGCGGTAGCTCAATCATCTGAAAAACATGTGTTTTACGCATCTTTGCACAAGGGCCGCTTTCGCGACCCTTCTTAACCTAATACGAGCAGTTCAGACAAGGCTCATTCATGCGAAGGGGGTGCCAGTACTTCACGGTTGCCGTTATGGCCCGGCGTACTCACGATCCCCTGTGCTTCCATTTGCTCAACGATTCGCGCTGCACGGTTGTAACCGATACGGAACTGACGCTGTACGCCGGAGATTGAAGCACGACGCTTATCAACAACGAAAGCAACTGCCTGATCGAACAACGCATCAAGTTCTTCATCATCACCCAGACCCAGCCCGCCACCTTCACCATCATCGCCACCGGAAATGATGCTTTCGATGTATTTAGGCCGCCCGCGCGCTTTCCAGTCCTGCACAACAGCGTGCACTTCCTGATCGCGGACAAACGCACCGTGAACACGTACGGGTATCGATGAGTTAGGTGCCATATACAACATGTCACCCATTCCCAGCAGAGACTCTGCTCCCCCCTGATCGAGGATAGTACGGGAGTCAATTTTGCTTGATACCGTAAACGCAATACGGGTCGGAATGTTGGCCTTAATCAGGCCGGTGATGACGTCAACCGACGGACGCTGGGTGGCAAGCACCAGATGGATCCCTGCTGCACGGGCTTTCTGGGCCAGTCGGGCAATCAGCTCTTCCACCTTTTTACCCACGGTCATCATCAGATCAGCGAACTCATCCACCAGCACGACGATAAATGGCTCTTTGCCCAGGAATGGCGGCTCAGCAGCCATTCCGTCGCCTGGCTTCCAGAATGGATCAGGGATCGGGCGGCCCATGGCTTCCGCTTCCTGAATACGTTCGTTATAACCGGCCAGATTACGGACACCCAGCGCAGACATCAGTTTGTAGCGGCGTTCCATCTCACCGACACACCAACGCAGTGCATTAGCGGCGTCTTTCATATCGGTAACCACTTCCGTCAGCAAATGCGGGATACCTTCATACACGGATAACTCGAGCATTTTCGGGTCAATCATGATGAAGCGCACTTCTTCAGGCGTAGCCTTATAGAGCATGCTGAGGATCATGGCGTTAACGCCTACCGATTTACCGGAACCGGTGGTACCCGCCACCAGTAAGTGCGGCATTTTCGCCAGATCAGCCACCACAGGCTCACCGGAAATGTCTTTACCCAATACGATAGTCAATGGCGAAGGACTGTCTTTGAACTTAGCGCAGTCCAACACTTCCCGCAGATACACGGTCTGACGCTTTTTATTCGGTAACTCAAGGCCCACGTAAGGTTTGCCTGGAATGACTTCCACAACGCGTACTGCGACAGCAGACAACGAACGCGCAAGGTCACGCGAGAGGTTCGAAATGCGCGCTGCCTTTACACCCGGTGCCAGATCCAACTCGAAACGGGTGATCACCGGCCCCGGCAATTTGCCGACGACGTCCGCTTTGATACGATAATCGTTCAGTCGCGCTTCAATCAGGTTACCCATTTGCTCAAGCGCAAACTCATCCACAGGTTCAGCTTCTGCCGGCGGAGACGTCAGTAAATCCAGTGACGGCAATGGCGTCGTAGGTTTTACCAGCGGCTGCTCATGACGCATCAGGAACGGGTGGATCAGGCTGTCCATATCCGGTTTAGCGGCAGGCGGTGACTGGCGCGGCGCTTCATACTCTTGCGCATGTTGCACAGGCTGAGGCGATTGCGGCCGTTGGTAAGGTTCCTGTGCAAATGCTGCGGGCTGCGGTTCTTCTTCTGCCTGCGCGGACAAGGTAAACAGCGGCTCGGAAGGCGTATCGTCAACCAGATCAGCCATTGGCGAGAAGCTGAATGCGTCATGCTGGCTGAGCTTCATGGCCGCCGCAGCAAAATCATCCGCTGCAGACGTTGTGGACTCTGCCCGCTGCTGCTGTGGATCATTTGCCTGAGAATGATGATGCTGAACTACGCCACTTTGCGGCTCAACGTCTTGCTGGTAACGGGTCTGTTCACGTGCAGCAAATGCGTGACGTAATTCCGCTTCCTGCAAGGCCGCCTCATCATCAGGTTCATCTTGCGCAGCCGTTTCGCCGTAACGCTGTTGCTGCTGATCGGAAAACGCCTGACGTAATGCGGCTTCCTGCATCGCAGCTTCATCCGCCAGAGACTGCTCGTCCTGATAGACAGGTTCCTGAGTGGCACTCTGCTGCGCCGTTTGCTCTTGCTGCTCAGCCATACGCTGAGAAGGCAGTTTTATCCCGTAGGATGCCAGCTCGCGACGCGTCGGGATCCGCACAGGGTTCGGTCTTGGCAATTCAGGGCCAAAACCTTTTTTGACCTGCGGATTTTCATCACTGACGGCGCTGAATGCAGGCATGAAAGTATTACCGGCAGTGGACGCAGCAGACTGCCCGGCTTGCGCCAGACCGGTTGCCAGCGCTGCCGTGGCAGCCACACTCGCAGCGTGAGCGCTGTCAGGAGTAGGAGAACTGAAGTCAAACGGCGAACGGGTATTGTGTTCCGCCGCGGTCTGCCAGTTACCCATACGTGGCCCGTCATCTTCATTGTGTTCAGGTTGCACCGGCGACGGCGATTGCTGAACAGGCTGAGGATGGCGCGGTACCGGTGTTTCTTCCGGAATTTCGAAGCTGTATAACGGCGGCGCGGCTGGTTCATGGGCTGCAGGAGGTAGTGCAATATTCGCGACCGGCGGCTCTGCGGCATAACGACTGACTGCCTCAGGTGCAACGGGCGACGTTTCAGCCACCGGCACGGCATCAGCCACTGCGGGCTGAGGGGCAGATTCATTCACTGACGGGGCCGAGAACAGCACGTCATCTTCATCTGCATCTGCATCTGCATCTGCAGGCGCGGCTACCACAGGTGATGCGGTTGCCGCTGTCGCTGCAACCGTTGCCGGAGCAGCATGCGCTACCGGTTTTGCATCACCCCCTTCTTCCAGCAACGGATCATCGTGTTCGTCGTCATAATATTCATCGTCGTCACGGCGGGAACGGTTGGTCACAATGTTAGTGACACCGAGCACTGCACCACCAATTTTCTCAGCGATGGTCAGCCATGACCAGCCGGTAAACAGCGTCAGTCCGGCAGCCCAGACACACAGCAGAACCAGCGTGGCACCGACATTGTTAAAGTATGGTGTCATCGCCGTGCTCAGCAAACTGCCGATCACTCCGCCTGAGGCGAAATAATAGAGGTCATCGATGTTGACTGAGGCCAGTCCGCAAGACGTGACAATAAGCGCCAGCGTCCCAATGAGACGCAGCGACCAGGCAAAATAGTCGATGAAATCCTGATTATCGCGCTGACGGAAAGCCGCCCAGCACAAACACAGGATAATAGGGGGGATCGCGTAACCAAATACGCCAAAGATGAAGAACAGCGTATCCGCCATCCACGCGCCAACGCCGCCACCCCAGTTATGAATAGGCCCATGCCAGGCGGTTTGCGACCAGCTTGGATCTGAGGGGTTAAAACTCACCAGTGCTGCTATCAAATACGCAGCAAATATCGCCACCACAACCAGCAACGCCTCCACAATACGGCGGCCATTGCTCAGTCTTTTGAGGGTAACGTCTTTATCTTCTGTATATTCCTGGCTCAAGAAAGGCTCTCCAGGTTCCTGTGAACTGAGAAAAAGCAACAGCGCCGAGAGTTGACCCCGGCGCCATAGCTGTATAGATACACAGGAGTGTAGCTAAAGTTACAAGGTTTTGCACCTGACAATTACCGGGTCTTGATGACCAGGCGATTCGTCTGTTTCACTTCTTCCATTACCACATAGGTACGGGTGTCGTTAACACCCGGCAGACGAAGCAATGTCTCACCTAACAGCTTACGGTAAGCAGACATATCCGGTACGCGGGTTTTCAACAGGTAGTCGAAATCCCCTGAAACCAAATGACACTCCTGAATATCTTCGAGTTTTTGTACTGCCGCATTGAACTGCTCAAACACATCCGGCGCACCGCGGTTGAGGGTTATCTCAACAAAAACCAGCAGCGATGCATCAAGATAATGTGGGTTAAGCAGTGCGGTATAACCATTAATGAAGCCCTGACGTTCCAGACGACGAACGCGCTCCAGACATGGCGTTGGAGATAATCCCACACGTTTGGAAAGCTCGACGTTTGAAATCCGGCCATCCTTTTGAAGTTCGTTGAGGATGTTACGGTCAATACGGTCGAGATCTTTTCCCGGACGTTTTTTGTTGTCTACCATTATTATTGTCTCTCTGCTGTCCTTCCCTGCACCTGCCTACCCCAGCCAACTTCAATGTCTAAGGGTTGTCCCAAGCGAAGACCCGATTATTAAGGTTTACGCATCCAAAAGCCGTGTTTATCCCCTGTCATAAGGAACACGGCCAAAACCGGACACTCAAAAGAAATAACTCTGTGGAATTAATAGATTGGAAACAACCAATCTGATTCACCAAACCCTGCGGCAACACAAAAACCCAAAAGCAACACCAGAACGGGTCGGGTAGCAGCCATTTGGATAAATTCAAGTCACTGACAGGCAGTTAATTTCTTCTTACCCTGATGTTTTCGCAAATGCACAGCGGATTGTCAAAGTAAAAGAAGCAAAATCAGAAGAACGTGCCAGATTGAAAAGCCACCGCCCCCTTTTTAGCTATCTTTTCTCTTTGAACAATAACAATTCCGTTCACACGTTATTTCAGCCATATCCCTACAAATTACCGTGATATGTGGCTATTTTAGCGTGTTATAGACAACGTCCAGACTATCCCGACACTCAGACATGCTGGTTTTTTATGCTTACCATCAATCAGTTACCTGAAACATGGTGAAGCGCGAAATCCTTTTTACGCCGGTTGCGCAGTAAAAACTATCAGACAAATCGCTAACAACATCTGAGTTTGCTTTTTTTAACACGCAGTTTTCCCTACAATCGCTTATCGCTAGTCACCATCGCGGAGTTAGATTGCCCATGAGTACGGTTAAACACAGTAAATTATTGATTTTAGGTTCTGGCCCGGCAGGTTATACCGCCGCGGTTTACGCAGCGCGCGCCAACCTCAATCCTGTTTTGATTACCGGCGTGGAAAAAGGCGGTCAGCTGACCACAACCACCGAAGTGGAAAACTGGCCGGGAGATCCCGAAGGTCTGACCGGTCCGGCATTGATGGATCGCATGCATGAGCACGCCACTAAATTCAACACCGAGATCATTTTCGACCATATCAATAAGGTGGATCTGCAAAATCGTCCGTTCCGCCTGACGGGCGACAGCGGCGAATACACCTGTGATGCGTTGATCATCGCCACCGGCGCCTCTGCCCGTTACATTGGTTTGCCATCCGAAGAAGCGTTTAAAGGCCGTGGCGTCTCAGCCTGTGCCACCTGCGATGGTTTCTTCTACCGCAATCAGAAAGTGGCCGTGGTGGGCGGCGGGAATACCGCTGTGGAAGAAGCGCTTTATCTGGCTAACATCGCCTCAGAAGTCCATTTAATTCACCGCCGCGACAGTTTCCGTGCTGAAAAAATTCTGGTTGATCGCCTGAATGACAAAGTCGCCAGCGGCAACATTGTTCTGCACACCCACAAAACGCTGGACGAAGTGGTTGGCGATCAGATGGGCGTGACTGGCGCAAGCCTGATGGATGTCCGTACCGATGAAAAATCTCAGGTTGACGTCGCGGGTGTATTTATCGCTATCGGTCACAGCCCGAATACCGGCATTTTCGAAGGCCAGCTTGAGCTTAAAGACGGCTACATCAAAGTGCAGTCCGGCTCGTACGGAAATGCCACGCAAACCAGCATCCCGGGTGTTTTTGCCGCGGGTGACGTGATGGACCATATCTACCGTCAGGCGATCACGTCCGCCGGGACCGGTTGTATGGCCGCACTGGATGCTGAGCGTTATCTGGATGGCTTATCGCAAGCACCGGATTTGTAATCCTCTTTTCTGCGATTTATTTTCCATCATCCTGATGAATAAGGCGGCTATCTGGCCGCCTTATTCTTTTTGTTTTCTCCCCTCAGCATGTAACATGTTCAGCCTCCGAACCGGATAGCTGCACAGACTGATGCCTGATGAATAAAACACGACAACAAGAACTTATCCGCTGGTTAAAACAACAAAGCTCACGCGCCAAAGGCTGGATCCGTCTGTCTATGATGCTGGGTTTACTCTCGGGTTTACTGATTTTGGCGCAGGCATGGCTGATGGCCGGTCTGCTGCACAACCTGATTATCCAGCACACGCCCCGTGAAGACTTGCTGCAAAGTTTCCTGCTGATGGCGCTGACCTTTGTTTTGCGTGCCGTGGTGAGCTGGCTGCGGGAACAGGTGGGCTTTATTTGCGGACGTGTCATTCGTCAGGAGATGCGTAAATTAGTGCTCGACCGTCTGGAAAAACTAGGGTCAGCCTGGATACAGGGCAAACCGGCGGGCAGCTGGGCGACCATCATTCTTGAACAAATCGAAGATATGCAGGATTACTATGCCCGCTATCTGCCACAAATCGCTCTTGCAGGGATCATTCCGCTGCTGATTCTGGTCAGCATTTTCCCGATCAACTGGGCGGCAGGGATGATTCTGCTGGTCACTGCGCCGCTGATCCCAATTTTCATGGCGCTGGTCGGTATGGGTGCTGCCGATGCGAATCGTCGCAATTTTGTCGCCCTCGCGCGTCTGAGCGGCAACTTCCTCGACAGCCTGCGCGGCCTCGACACCCTTCGCCTCTTCCACCGCGGCACTGCGGAAATCGAACAGATCAAACGCTCTACCGAAAGCTTTCGTGCGCGCACCATGGACGTACTGCGCCTGGCTTTCCTCTCCTCCGCCGTACTCGAATTTTTCGCGTCAATCTCTATCGCCGTTGTGGCGGTTTACTTCGGTTTCTCTTATCTCGGCGAACTGAATTTCGGCAGCTATGGCACGCCGGTCACCCTTTTTGCCGGTTTTCTGGTGCTGATCCTCGCCCCTGAATTCTTCCAGCCGCTGCGTGATTTGGGTGCCTTTTATCATGCCAAAGCGCAGGCGGTGGGTGCAGCCGAAAGTCTGGTGACGTTCCTGACAGCCGAAAGTGCAGAGATGGGCGACGGCAGCCAGAACTGGCCACAGGGTGAGAAAGTGTCACTGCACGCCCGTGAGATGTTGATTCAGTCGCCGCAGGGCAAAACGCTCGCCGGCCCGCTGACGTTCAACATTCATCCTGGCCAACGCATTGCGATTGTAGGGCTGAGCGGTGCCGGAAAAAGCTCGCTGCTCAATGCCCTGCTGGGCTTTTTGCCTTATCAGGGATCGCTGACGGTCAGCGGCATTGAACTGAAAACCTTGCGCAATGAGGAATGGCGTAAGCGGCTCAGCTGGGTCGGACAGAATCCACATCTGCCCGAACATACCCTGCGTGACAATATTCTGCTGAATCAGCCGGATGTCAGCGAGCAGCAACTCCAGTCAGCCATAGAGCGTGCGTATGTCAGTGAATTTTTACCGCTGCTGCCTCAGGGGCTTGAAACCGAACTGGGCGACAGTGCGGCACGGTTGTCGGTCGGTCAGGCACAGCGTGTCGCCGTGGCCCGTGCCCTGCTCTCTCCCTGCGAATTATTGTTGCTGGACGAACCTACCGCCAGCCTCGATGCGCACAGCGAAAAACGCGTGATGAGCGCGCTGAACGAAGCGTCTGAAGCCCAGACATCCCTGCTGGTCACCCATCAGCTGGAGGACACCCGTGACTATGATGAAATCTGGGTAATGGACAAAGGTCAGATCGCTGAGCGTGGCACCTTCCCTGATCTGGTTGCTCAGGGCGGATTATTTGCCAGCCTGTTGTCTCAGCGCAGTAAGGAGCTGTAATCATGAAAATTCTACTGCCTTATCTCGCCCTGTATCGCCGTCACTGGTTCCGTCTCTCACTGGGTATCATTCTGGCGATTGTGACCCTGCTCGCCAGCATTGGCCTGCTGACGCTCTCTGGCTGGTTCCTGGCGGCCTCTGCCGTCGCCGGTATCGCCGGGTTGTACACGTTCAATTACATGCTTCCGGCAGCCGGTGTGCGCGGTGCTGCAATCTTTCGTACTGCGGGGCGTTACGCGGAACGCCTGGTCAGCCACGATGCGACCTTCCGTGTACTGGCGCATTTGCGCGTGTTCACTTTCACTAAAATTATGCCGCTCTCGCCGGGTGGCATTGCGCGGTTTCGTCAGGCTGATCTGCTGAACCGGCTGGTCGCCGATGTGGATACGCTGGATCACCTGTATCTGCGTGTTATCTCTCCGTTGATCAGCGCTCTGGTGGTCATTGCGCTGGTGACCTTTGGGCTGAGTTTCCTTGACGTGAAACTGGCCCTGACGCTCGGCGGCATTATGATGGTTCTGATGCTGCTCCTGCCGGTGATGTTCTATCGCGCAGGTAAACCCGCCGGACGCGAACTGACCGCTCTGCGCAGTGATTACCGGATGCAGTTGACGTCATGGTTACAGGGCCAGTCAGAACTGGTGGTATTCGGCGCGCAAGCGCGGTTCCGACAGAAACTGAATGATATCGAACGGCGCTGGATGCTGCGCCAGCAGCAACAAGCCAGGCTCACCGGGCTGTCACAGGCGGTGGTCATTGCCGCGGCGGGTCTGACCGTAACGCTGATGCTGTGGCTTGCTGCCGGCGGGATCGGGACAATCGCAAATCCCGGCGCACTGATTGCGTTGTTCGTGTTTACCCCGCTGGCTGCTTTCGAAGCGCTGGGGCCCGTCGCCGCGGCTTTCCAGCATCTGGGTCAGGTGATTGCCTCGGCGCAGCGTGTCAGTCAGATCATCGATCAGCCTGCCGATGTCACTTTCCCGGCACAAGGTCCGCAGGCCGCAGAACACGTCACTCTGTCACTGAAAAACGTGAATTTCACTTATCCCGGACAGCCGTTGCCGGTGCTTAAAAATATTACGCTGGAAGTGGCTGCCGGTGAGCACATCGCCCTTCTCGGCCAGACTGGCTGTGGCAAATCGACCCTGTTGCAACTGCTGACGCGCGGCTGGGATATCAACAGCGGCGCATTGAGCATTAACGGTCATGCGATAACGACCTACGATGAAGCGTCGCTGCGTCAGATGATCACCGTCGTCAGTCAGCGCGTGCATATTTTCAATAATACGCTGCGTGAAAACCTGCGGATGGCCTCTCCCCAACGCTCCGATGACCAGCTTGCTCAGGCACTCAGGCAGGTGGATTTACATGTTCTGCTTGAAGACGAAGGCCTGAACGCATGGCTTGGAGAGGGTGGCCGTCAGCTTTCAGGCGGCGAACAGCGCCGTTTAGGCCTGGCGCGTGCCCTGCTGCATAACGGCCCGCTGTGGTTGCTGGACGAACCCACCGAAGGGCTGGATGCAGAAACGGAAAACCATATTCTGGCCTTGCTGCACAAGCATTGTGAAAATAAAACGCTACTCTTAGTGACGCACCGTTTACAAGGTCTTGAAAACCTCGACAGAATTTGTGTGATGGAAGAAGGCGAGATTGTGGAACAAGGTGATCACCCGACGTTAGCTGCCTCACACGGCCGGTACGCCCGTTTTCTTGCGCGCGGCTGATGTCTGTAACTGATTTATGTGGCGGCCTGCCAGCCGCCGGATAAGGAGATCTATGCGGTTAGTTAAACTCGAAGCCAGTTCTGTTCATTTTCCGGATCCTGATACTGCGTTACAGGACCCGAACGGCCTGCTGGCTATCGGTGGCGACCTGACCTCACCACGTTTGCTTTCCGCGTATCAGCATGGCATTTTCCCCTGGTTTGAGCCCGGAGAGATGATCCTCTGGTGGTCACCCGATCCGCGCGCAATTTTAGTCCCTGAAGAGCGCCACATCAGCCGGAGTTTGCAGCGGTTCATGCGTAAGATGCCTTTTCGTTTTACGCTCAATCAACGTTTCGAGCAGGTGATCCACGCCTGTGCGATGCAACGTGAAGAAGGCACCTGGATCGGCCCGCTGGTTCAGCGCGGTTATCAGGAATTGCACGAGGCCGGGCATGCCCACTCAGTCGAAGTCTGGGAGGGTGATGAGCTGGTCGGCGGTTTGTACGGCGTATCCGTCGGAAGTCTGTTTTGCGGTGAATCGATGTTTAGCCGCCGTGAAAATGCCTCCAAGTGCGCGCTCATGATGTTTTGCCAACATTTTTCCCGCAATGGTGGAGAACTGATTGACTGTCAGGTGCTCAACCCTCACACTGCGTCGCTGGGTGCGAGAGAGATCCCCCGCCGCCAATTTTTGCAGCAGTTATCCGAACTTTCGCAACGCGCGTTAGCACCGGATTGCTGGTTGCCACAAGACTTATCCCCACATGATGAAGACCTGCCGGTATTTCCGAAGGATAGGGAATAGGTGCGGTCATGAACCATACTTCTTTACATAATGTGGGTTTTTCGGCATTATCTTGCCGGTTAAAAACTATGGTAGTTAGACCTAGAGGATTCGATGGCCAAAGAAGACAACATTGAAATGCAGGGCACCGTACTTGATACGCTGCCAAACACTATGTTCCGCGTAGAATTAGAAAACGGACACGTAGTTACCGCACACATCTCCGGTAAAATGCGTAAGAACTATATCCGCATCCTGACGGGCGACAAAGTCACTGTAGAGCTGACCCCGTACGACCTGAGCAAAGGCCGCATTGTCTTCCGTAGCCGTTAATAAACGGCTCACTCATCGCTGATTTTCCGGCGATACCCGAGGATACCCTCTTCGCCCTTCCTGCACTTGCAAGGGCGTTTTGTGGTATCCGCAATTCGGCATGTGTTCCACTATCCTTTCTGAAATCCCTCACTGATTCCTGCAATTAAATAAAGAATTTCGGAAAGAAAAAAGGCGATGTTTTCACATCGCCTTTTGTTTTTTCATCACCGATGAAAATTAATGCACCGCACCTTCCGGCTTTTTCTTCTGCGCGCTCATGAAGTGGTAAGTCAGCTTATCGGCTTCCTTATCCAGCGCCACAGATACCGAGCCACCGTCTACCAGTGAACCAAACAGCAGTTCGTTGGCCAGCGGTTTTTTCAGGTTTTCCTGCACGGTGCGGGTCATCGGACGCGCGCCCATCGCACGGTCATAACCTTTCACGGTCAGCCAGTCACGGGCTTCATCACTGACTTCCAGCGAGACGCCTTTGGCATCCAGTTGCGCCTGCAGTTCGACGATAAACTTATCGACCACCAGCTGGATCACATCGGTAGACAGATGGTTGAACCAGATCACGTTGTCCAGACGGTTACGGAACTCCGGTGTAAACACCTTCTTGATCTCTTCCATAGCGTCAGGGCTGTTGTCCTGATGGATAAGGCCAATCGATTTACGTTCAGTTTCACGTACACCGGCGTTCGTGGTCATCACCAAAATCACGTTACGGAAATCAGCTTTGCGCCCGTTGTTATCGGTCAGCGTACCGTTGTCCATGACCTGCAACAGCAGGTTGAAGACATCCGGATGCGCCTTCTCGATTTCATCGAGCAGCACCACCGCGTGAGGATGTTTAAGTACAGCATCCGTCAGTAAGCCGCCCTGATCAAAGCCAACGTACCCCGGAGGTGCACCGATCAAACGGCTTACCGTATGACGCTCCATGTATTCCGACATATCAAAGCGCAGCAGTTCGATATCCATCGCTTTCGCCAGCTGAACCGTCACTTCGGTTTTACCCACACCGGTAGGACCGGCGAACAGGAAGGAACCGACCGGTTTGCGATCCTGACCCAGACCCGCACGACTCATTTTGATCGCTTCTGTCAGGGCTTCGATGGCAGGATCTTGCCCGAAGACCAGCATTTTCAGGCGGTCACCGAGATTTTTCAGCACATCGCGATCGGTTGCTGACACGGTTTTTTCCGGAATGCGGGCGATACGCGCCACCACACTTTCGATGTCGCTGACGTTAACGGTTTTCTTGCGTTTACTGACCGGCATTAACCGGCTGCGCGCGCCTGCTTCATCAATAACGTCAATGGCTTTGTCCGGCAGGTGACGGTCATTGATATATTTGACCGACAGCTCCACCGCCGCACGCACCGCTTTCGCGGTATAACGTACATCGTGGTGCGCTTCGTATTTGGTTTTCAGGCCATTGATGATCTGCACGGTTTCTTCGACGGTCGGTTCAGTAATATCAATTTTCTGGAAGCGACGCGCCAGGGCACGGTCTTTCTCAAAGATATTGCTGAATTCCTGGTACGTCGTCGAACCGATCACCCGAATCTTCCCGCTCGACAGCAACGGTTTGATCAGGTTAGCCGCATCCACCTGACCGCCGGACGCCGCACCGGCACCGATAATCGTGTGGATTTCATCAATAAACAGAATGCTGTTCTTATCCTGTTCCAGCTGTTTGAGCAGCGATTTGAAACGTTTTTCAAAATCACCACGGTATTTCGTGCCTGCCAGCAGAGAACCGATATCCAGAGAATACAGGGTGCAGTCGGCCATTACTTCCGGCACGTCGCCCTGCTCGATTCGCCATGCCAGACCTTCAGCAATTGCGGTTTTACCTACGCCGGATTCCCCCACCAGCAGCGGGTTATTCTTACGGCGACGGCAGAGCACCTGAATGGCGCGCTCCAGTTCTTTGTCACGGCCAATCAGCGGATCGATGCCACCTACACGCGCTAACTGGTTAAGATTAGTGGTGAAGTTCTCCATACGATCTTCCCCCGCCGACTGCTCTTCGTTAACTGGGTTTTCCGCATTGTTTGGCGCCTGGCTACCCGATTCATCTTTACGGGTACCGTGCGAAATAAAGTTCACCACATCAAGGCGGCTGACATCATGTTTACGCAGGAGATAGGCAGCCTGAGATTCCTGTTCGCTGAAAATCGCGACCAGAACGTTAGCGCCGGATACTTCACTGCGGCCAGAAGATTGCACGTGGAATACCGCACGTTGCAGAACGCGCTGGAAACTCAGCGTAGGCTGGGTGTCACGTTCCTCTTCACTGGCGGGTAAGGTGGGTGTGGTTTGCTCGATGAAGGCTTCCAGCTCCTGGCGTAATGCCACCAGATCGACTGTACAAGCTTCAAGCGCTTCACGGGCAGCAGGGTTGCTGAGCAACGCCAGCAACAGGTGCTCCACGGTCATAAACTCATGCCGGTGCTCACGGGCTCTTGCGAAAGCCATGTTGAGACTGAGTTCAAGTTCTTGATTGAGCATAGGCACCTCCCAAATAGATTGCCTTAATCAGGCTTTTTCCAGCGTACACAGCAACGGATGCTCATTCTCCTTGGCGTACTCATTTACGTGTGCGACCTTGGTTTCGGCGACTTCGGCGGTATAAACGCCGCATATCGCTTTGCCTCTATAGTGCACCTGGAGCATCAGTTGCGTTGCACGTTCAATATCATAAGAAAAGAACTTTTGCAGAACGTCAATCACAAATTCCATTGGAGTGTAATCGTCGTTGTTTAATATAACTTTATACATAGATGGCGGTTTTACCTCATCCTTTTGCTTATTCGCCGTCAAATGTTCAAAATTTAGCCAGTCTTGTTTGTCGCCCATTGCCTGCTCGTCACCTGTGAAGATCGTATTGGATGCTAAATACCTGACGTGAAAGCTTTCTGCGGGGCTTCACGCGGCTATTTCCCCATTTTACCATCTCTTGCGTCACGGTGCCGCTGCACAAAATGTCCTCTTTGCCATCAGCCCCGCTGGCATATATTTAACAAAATATGTCAATAGCGTTACCTGCTTCAAAGTTTGGTTATCTGCCCCCTTATGACAAATGCCGTTTCCTTGATCTCTAAACCGTTTCCACTAGAGTGTAAATTCGTGAGCTGAACGTCTTTTGAACAGGCCATCACTGGCCAGGTTCTGGTCTTCCCGCTCACCCAACTGGCTTTCACGCTAACGACCAGACTAGTCATGAGAGGGATGAAGAAGCATGCTGACGGGTACAGTGAAATGGTTCAATAATGCTAAAGGTTTTGGCTTCATCTGCCCGGAAAGTGGCGGAGAAGACATTTTTGCTCACTACTCCACCATTCAGATGGAGGGCTACCGGACATTAAAGGCAGGCCAGCAGGTCAGCTTTGATGTTCATGAAGGCCCGAAGGGGAATCATGCCAGCCTCATTATTCCAGTGGAAAGTGCAGCGGTCGCCTGACCTGTTCTGTTACAGCGGTTCGGATAAAAAATAATGCCTGTCACTCACTGACTGGCATTTTTTATTTATGGGGGAGAATGCGTCAGGCTTCAAGCCCTGAACGATAAATAAAGTACATTTTTTAGACACCGATTGCTAAGACACGACACAAAACAAATTAAATCTAAACACAATCTCAACAAATCGCGTTCAATCTCTCCCTCTTTTTGCCCGTTGCGCCCCTGTTTATTGTTGGCCTGTTGAAATAGCCGTTATTGACATCCGGCCAGACACAACAGGTAAATACCATGACCACATTCAGTTACCCATGCGAAGAAAAGGCTCCGCTTTCGGGTCTTCAGTTGATGACGGCGCTGCTCTCCCGTCGTCTGGTACCGGGACCTGCGTGGAAATTGCCGCGCTACCGTTTTAAATTCCTTTTTCGCGCGCTGACCCATCCGCGCCGCACCTTTAGCATGCTGGATTACCTGGCGCAGCATCCGCAACGTGATGAGATCCTGACGGCGCAGCCGAGCCTGCCCTGCAAGTTACACCGCGTCTATCAGGCCGCCAATATCACGCCGGAGCAGGCGATGAAACGCATCACCGATCATTACGACATGATCGGCCACTGCCTGCCGGACGCCATTAACCACGGTTATCTGGGCAAAAAGCCGATGGCGATTGCCACCCTGACCGGTAAAGATGAGCAACGTTTCGCGATCACCTTCAATTCGGTCAGCCGTCTGGACAAAGAAGGTGAAGCAACGCTGACCTTCAACAACCCGCAGGGTGAACCGATCGCCATTGTGACGTTCTCGTTTATCCACTATCAGGGCCAGCCGACGCTGTTCATCGGTGCGCTTCAGGGGCCCCGTGCGCACGTCGATCATCACGAAATACAAACGGCAACCAAAGCCTGCCACGGTTTATTTCCGAAACGTCTGGTCATTGAAGCGCTGACCACGCTGGCTGAGCTGGCGGGCATGATGCAGATTGTTGCGGTAGGAAATCACACCCACATTTACGAAAACCCGCGCTACAAAAAACGTAAAGGTATGGTGTTTGCGGATTACGACAGTTTCTGGGAAACGATGGACGCCAAACAAGGCGAGGACGGTTATTTCCATCTGCCGCGCCAGATAACACACCGTCCGCTGGAAGAAATTGCCAGTAAACGACGCGCGGAGTATCGCCGCCGTTACCAGTTGTTAGATGAGCTGGAAACCCAAATCCGCCAGACATTTTCCAGCGGACATGGGCACCCAGTGCTCACTGAAGAGAGCCGCGCGGCTTAATCTGCCCTGCCGCGTGCCAGCCAGGCGACGCGTGAAAACATTTGCCGCAACAACGGGGGAATCGATGAGGTTCCCCGCAGCGAAGCCGCCTGCGCCACATCTATCGCCAGATCGGGCTTTGAGCTGCGGTGAATGGCTTTGTCGATGATGCGTCTCGGCGACATCGGCACATTCTCCGCAATGGCGGAATGCTTGCGATACACGTCTTCAAAACCTTCCCGATACAGAAAATATTCGATGTCCTGAGAAGGCAGCGCGGTCAGGCGGTAGCGCAGATTATCATCATGATTCTCAACGTTAGCCTTTACCGTCGCCGCATATTTTCGCCCTGCTTCATCGCCGTCCACCAGGGTATGCCACTCAATGCCCATCTGCCGGGCGAAGCGCAGCAAGGGTTTTAACCCGCACTGGGCAAACTCGATCACCTTGATCCCTTCAGACTCAAAATGATAGCCGCACTGACGTGCCAGCTGATTGAGCAGCCAGACTTCGGTTTCCCCTTCCACCAGCAACCAGCAGCGGGCGAAAAGCGACGACGGGCGGTTAAAACGGATATGAAACGCAATGCGGCGGCTGTCCTCCATACTCAGCCCTTCCGGGCCAATGGCATAAGCCGCCACGCGGGATGACTCGCGCACCAGGCGACAAATCTGTTCAACCGGCACCAGTGAAAGTAAATCGCCGGAGTTGGTGGTTGTGATGCGCTGCAACGGCAGCTGATCCAGTAATCCCCACGCCACGGACAGCATAATCGGATGCAGACGGGTTTCGGGGTCTTCGATCAGCAGCAGTGGCCGCGCATCCGGATGCAGCACCACCGAGCCTTTCGCCTGCAACAGCGTGGAGAACATGCCGAGCAGCATCACGCGCATACTGCGGCTGTTCGGCTCGGCAATCATCCGGTTGATATTATCCAGTGAACGCCATGCCCGGCGGCTTTCCGCACGGCCATGACGCTTCTGCTGCCACGGCGCGCTGCTGGACGTGCCCTGCTCGGCAAAATAATGTTCCAGCAGTTGCTGCATGGCCGACAGCCCGCTGCGCAGTTCGCTGTTGGTCAGCGATTGCGGATTGTGCACCAGCCCGCGCGTCAGCTCATCGAGTTGCTGCGCCAGTTGTTCATTATTGGTGGAAAGTCGCGGTGCCAGCGTGTCACTGCGCAGCCGGCGGATAAAGCGCGCATCCCGCAGGCGTAAGACCGGGTTCAGGCGGATCAACGCCAGCGCCAGCGGGTCGATAGTCGTCAGATTCAGCGGCTGTCCGTTGGATGACAGAAAGCTGCGCAGCGTCATCACGCTGCCGTCATCTTCCAGCTCACCTTCCAGACGGTAATAAATGCGGTTCAGACGATCCGGGCATTTCACCCACAGCGGAGACAGCGTATTAAAGCGCGGCGACATATGATGCCCGGCCTGATTTTCGCAGAAGGTAAACACGATATGCAGATACTGCGATTTCGACTCTTTTTCGCCCGCCGGAAAATAAAAATCTTCTTCTTTGAAGCAATACAGTTTGGCTTCGGGCGAAAGCAGCAACGTCAACGCGTCCAGCAGGCTGGATTTCCCCCAGGCATTTTCGCCGATAAGAACGGTGTTGGTCAGAAAGGATTCGGTCTGCCCCTGCTGCGCCGGGCCGGTGATTGATGCCCCCCGTTGCGCAGGCTGAGTCAGGGTCAGAGAGAGCCGGTTAATACCGCGAAAACCGACAATATCAATATGTTCCAGATACATCAGACGCCTCCTGTGCGCTCAGTACTTAGCTGAGCATGGCGTTAAAAATCGGTTTCCGTCAAGGCTGCCCGACGATCTCTGTGTCGCAAAGCTGCTTTACAGTCAGATAACTTTTGGTTAGCGTGACGGGCGGTATTTTCTGTGCCGCCCTCCTCTCAGGGAGCCTCACTTTTCAGGGATTTGATCTCATGTATTCCGGCCTGTTGATTATTCTTTTGCCGTTGATTCTCGGTTACCTTATTCCGGTTAAAAACCGCGCTCTGCTGCACGTTGTGAACCAGATGTTGAGTTGGATGGTGTATGTCATCCTGTTCATTATGGGGATCAGCCTGGCCTTCCTCGACAATCTCAGCACCAATTTATTACTGATTTTCAAATATGCCGCCGTCTGTTTCCTGTGCATCTTTGTGATGAACTACGCGGCGCTTTGGCTGCTCGAACGCCGCCGTCCGTGGAAAACCCAGCATAAACAGGAAAAGTTACCGTCGCGTTTACACATGGCGCTGGAGTCTCTGAAACTGTGCGGCGTGGTAATCGGTGGCTTCGCGCTCGGCCTGACGCAATGGCACTGGCTGACTTTCGCCTCTCAGGCCAGTGAACTCGCCCTGCTGTTCCTGCTGGCGCTGGTCGGTATCCAGCTGCGCAACAGCAGCATGACCCTGCGCCAGATCATCCTTAACCGCCGCGGCATGATAGTGGCGGTGGTGGTGGCGATCAGCGCGTTGATCGGCGGTGCGCTGGCCGCCCTGCTGCTCGGATTGCCGCTCAAAACCGGGCTGGCGCTTGCCTCAGGGTATGGCTGGTACTCGCTCTCCGGCATCGTTCTCACCGACTCTTTCGGGCCGGTCATCGGCAGCGCCGCATTCTTTAACGATCTGGCGCGTGAGCTGTGCGCAATCATGCTGATCCCGACGCTGGTTCGCAGCAGCCGTTCCACCGCGCTGGGGCTGTGCGGCGCAACGTCAATGGATTTCACCCTGCCGGTCTTACAGCGCAGCGGCGGGCTGGATATGGTGCCGCCTGCGGTGGTGCACGGTTTCGTGCTCAGCCTGTTATCCCCGGTTCTGATGGCCTTTTTCTCGGCCTGATGATGCCGTTTTCCCGCTGCGTGATGCGGCGGGAAACGTCCTTCCCTGCCTGCAAAACTTGCGATAAATCAAGTTCAGCTCACTTCCTTTGAAAATCCCTTCATTTTTGAGCCTGCCGGTCTTAGGCTTGCATTAAAACAAGCATTTCAAATGCAACTTTAAAAAAGGACCTGATGATGTTTTGTGTGCAATGTGAACAAACAGTCCGTACCCCGGCGGGCAATGGCTGCGCGTATGCGCAGGGAATGTGTGGCAAAACGGCAGAAACCTCTGATTTACAAGACTTACTGGTCGCAGTGTTAGAAGGCCTTTCCGCCTGGGCGCTGACGGCACGTGGCTACGGCATCATCGATGAAGAGATCGACAGCTTCGCGCCCCGCGCCTTTTTCTCTACCCTGACCAACGTGAACTTCGATTCTGATCGTATCGTCGGCTATGCCCGTGAAGCCATTCTTTACCGTGAATCGCTGGCCGTTCGCTGTCGCCTGATGGACCCGGAGATCACCGTCAGTCACCCGCTGGCCGCACTGGAACTGGTCAGCGATAATCTCAGCGAACTGCAACAACAGGCGCAACAGTTTGCGCTCAACGGTGATAAAGCGCAGATCGGCGATGACATTCATGGCCTGCGCATGTTGTGTCTGTACGGCCTGAAAGGGGCGGCGGCATACATGGAACACGCCCATGTTCTGGGCGAGTCTGATACCGCCATTTACGCCGAATATCACCGTCTGATGGCGTGGCTCGGTACGCAACCCGCAGACATGGGCGAACTGCTCGACAACGCGATGGCGATCGGCAAAATGAACTTTGGCGTGATGGCCATCCTGGATAAAGGTGAAACCGATGCCTACGGCCATCCGCAGCCTACGGCGGTAAAC
Source organism: Rahnella rivi (assembly GCF_019049655.1). Lineage (GTDB taxonomy): Bacteria > Pseudomonadota > Gammaproteobacteria > Enterobacterales > Enterobacteriaceae > Rahnella > Rahnella rivi. The sequence continues at coordinate 77,526 of NZ_JAFMOX010000060.1, read as the reverse complement.
GTCCGTCCGCTGGCAGGCAAAGCGATTCTGATTTCAGGTCACGATCTGAAAGATTTGCAGATGCTGCTCGAGCAAACCGCCGGTACCGGCATCAACGTTTATACCCACGGCGAAATGCTGCCCGCGCACGGTTATCCGGAACTGAAAAAATTCCCGCATCTGGCCGGTAACTACGGCAGCGGCTGGCAAAATCAGCAGGTGGAATTCGCGAAATTCCCCGGCCCGGTGGTCATGACGTCCAACTGTATTATTGATCCGAACGTCGGCAATTATGGCGACCGCATCTGGACCCGCAGCATCGTCGGCTGGCCGGGCGTGCAGCATCTGGAAGGCGAAGATTTTGCGCAGGTCATCTCACAGGCGTTGCAGCTTCCGGGTTTCCGTTACAGTGAAATCGAACAGGAAATCACTGTCGGATTTGGCCGCCAGACTTTGCTCAGTGCAGCCGATACCGTTATTGATCTGGTCGCCACCAAAAAACTGCGCCACATCTTCCTGATTGGCGGCTGTGACGGCAGCCGCGGCGAACGCAGTTACTTCACCGATCTGGCGGTCAGCGTACCGAAAGACTGCCTGATCATGACCCTCGCCTGCGGTAAATACCGCTTCAACAAACTGGATTTCGGCACCATTGAAGGATTGCCGCGTCTGCTGGACGTCGGTCAGTGTAACGATGCCTATTCCGCCATTATTCTGGCTGTAAATCTTGCCGAAAAATTAGGTTGTGGCGTGAATGAGTTACCGCTGAGTCTGGTGCTGTCGTGGTTCGAGCAAAAAGCCATTGTGATCCTGCTGACCCTGCTGTCGCTCGGTGTGAAAAACATCGCCACCGGCCCGACGGCGCCGGCCTTCCTGACCGATAACCTGCTGGCGATCCTCAATGAAAAATTTGGCCTGCGTGCAATCACTTCGGTGGAGCAGGATCTGAAAACCATGCTGCCGGAGTAAACCGAGATGAATTTTCCGTTATTCCCCGATCAGCCAACGGCGCTGTGCCAGAACCGTATGCAGGTCTATTCGGTTGCACAGGAAACGCCTGATGTCTGGACAATTTCCCTGATCAATCATGATGTTTATGATTATCAGCCCGGCCAGTTTGCGCTGGTGAACATCGGCCAGCGCGGCGATGTTCAGCGCGCTTACACGCTCTCCTCCACGCCGGGGCAAAGCCCGTTTATTCAGCTGACAGTGCGCCGCATCGACGGCGGCGCAGGCTCACAGTGGCTGACAACGCAGATCAAACCCGGTGATTACGTCTGGCTGAGTAACGCCCTGGGAGAATTTACCTGCGAAACCCGGCAGCCGTTGTTATTGCTGGCGGCCGGTTGCGGCGTGACGCCGGTGATGTCTGTCGCACGCGATATTCTGGCGCATCATCCTGCGCAAAGTGTGCAGGTGTTTTACAGCGTGCGCAGCCCGCAGGACATTATCTTTGCGCAGGAATGGCAGCACCTGTGCGCAACATATCCGCAACTGGATCTGACCATTCTTGCGGAAAATGGCGCCGGATCCGGGCACATCGCCGGACGGCTGAGCCAGGATTTGCTGCAAAGTCACGTGCCGGATATCCGTGAACGTCGGGTGATGATTTGCGGGCCTGCACCTTATATGCAACTGGCGGGCGACTGGGCGAAAGAACTCGGTGTGGCGGCGGATAACATCGTTAAAGAGCAGTTTCAGGCGACGGAAACCGGGGTGTCTGCCGATCAGCAACTGACGCTGACCCGCCTGACGCCGTTGCAGAATTACCGCGTGCCGGTCGGTTCCACGCTGCTGGCCGTGATGGAGCAGCATAAAATACCGGTCACCGCCGCGTGCCGCGCAGGCGTGTGCGGCAGCTGTAAAACCCGCATACTTAGCGGCGATTACCAGACCACCAGCCGCATGACGCTGACCGATGAAGACGTCGCTCAGGGATATGTGCTGGCCTGCAGTTGTCAGCTTCAGGGCGACGTCACCCTCGCCTGATCCCCGCGTTAACTCGCTGCCCGCACATGATTTTTTACAGTCTGAGCGGGCAGTTTTACAAAATTTCACCCCCCTCCTCTGCATAATTTTGTATGGTTTAAGGCTGAACATTCAAGGATGTAATCAGTGGACTATGCTTAACCCAGTCTTTTTTATGAAATACACCGAGGGAACTGAAGATGAAGCAAAGCGTAGCGTCATATCTGGCGAAAACATTAGAAGCGGCGGGCGTTAAACGCATCTGGGGCGTCACCGGTGACTCACTTAACGGCCTGAGTGACAGCCTGAACCGTATGGGCACCATTGAATGGCTGGGCACGCGTCATGAAGAAGTGGCTGCGTTTGCCGCCGGTGCTGAAGCACAAATCACTGGTGAACTGGCGGTGTGCGCCGGTTCCTGCGGGCCGGGCAACCTGCATCTGATCAACGGCCTGTTCGACTGCCACCGCAATCACGTTCCCGTGGTCGCCATTGCCGCTCATATTCCGTCGAGCGAAATCGGCAGCGGTTATTTTCAGGAAACCCATCCGACCGAGCTTTTCCGCGAATGCAGCCACTACTGTGAAATGGTGACCAATCCCGAACAGTTGCCGCAGGTGCTGGCGATCGCCATGCGCAAAGCCATTCTCAACCGTGGCGTGTCGGTGATTGTGTTACCTGGCGACGTCGCGCTTAAACCCGCACCTGAAGATGCCAAAATCAGCTGGTATCCGCCGGTGCTGCCAAGGGTGATCCCGCAGCAAACCGAACTGGCAAAGCTGGCTGAACTGCTCAACGGTGCGACCAATATTACGATGATGTGCGGCAGCGGCTGTGCGGGCGCGCACGACGAAGTGATCAGGCTGGCTGAAACGCTGAAAGCGCCGGTGGTGCATGCACTGCGCGGCAAAGAGCATATCGAGTGGGATAACCCTTACAGCGTCGGCATGACCGGGCTTATCGGCTTCTCTTCCGGCTTCCACGCCATGATGAATGCGGACACGCTGATCCTGCTCGGCACACAATTCCCGTACCGCGCCTTTTATCCGACAGACGCGAAAATCATTCAGATTGATATCAATCCGGGCAGCATCGGCTCCCATTGTCATGTCGATATGGCGCTGGTCGGTGACATCAAATCCACGCTGACCGCGCTCATGCCGCAGTTACAGGCCAAAACTGAACGCAAGTTCCTCGACAAAGCGCTGAAGCATTATGAAGAAGCGCGTAAAGATCTCGACGGACTGGCGACGCCGAATGACAAGCAGGCTATTCACCCGCAGTATCTGGCGCAACAGATCAGCCGGTTCGCCGCATCGGATGCCATCTTTACCTGTGACGTCGGCACGCCGACCGTCTGGGCGTGCCGTTATCTGCAAATGAACGGCCAGCGCCGTCTGCTCGGTTCGTTCAACCACGGTTCGATGGCCAACGCCATGCCGCAGGCCATTGGTGCGCAGGCGATTGACCGTTCGCGGCAGGTGGTGGCGCTGTGCGGCGACGGCGGATTCGCCATGCTGATGGGGGATTTTCTGACGCTGGCGCAGCAAAAGCTGCCGGTGAAAATCGTCATCTTTAACAACAGCGTGCTGGGATTTGTGGCGATGGAAATGAAAGCAGGCGGGTATCTGACGGACGGCACTGAGCTGAAAAACCCGGATTTCGCCGCCATTGCCGAGGCCGCCGGCATCAAAGGGATCCGCGTGGAGAAAGCGTCGGACATTGACGCCGCCTTGCAGGATGCGTTTGCTTACGAAGGGCCGGTGCTGGTGGATGTGATCACCGCCACCGAAGAACTGGCGATGCCGCCACAGATCAAATTCGAGCAAGCCAAGGGCTTCAGCCTGTACATGCTGCGTGCGGTGATAAGTGGCCGGGGTGATGAAGTCGTCGAACTGGCAAAAACCAACTGGCTGCGATAACCCTGACAGGGCTATAGTGGAAGGTCAGGCGGGCTCTCAGCCCGTCTGATCTTACATTCTAAAAACACAGCAGAAGGAAGCCCACGTTGATCGACTTACGCAGTGATACCGTAACCCGCCCCAGTGAAGCGATGCGTCAGGCCATGGCCCATGCTGAAGTCGGCGATGATGTCTACGGCGATGACCCAACGGTAAATGCTTTACAGGCGCTGGCGGCAAAAATGTGTGGTAAAGAAGCCGCACTGTTTTTACCGACCGGCACCCAGGCAAATCTGGTGGCATTACTGACCCACTGTCAGCGCGGCGAAGAGTATATCGTAGGCCAGAAAGCCCACAATTATATGTATGAGGCCGGTGGCGCTGCGGTACTCGGCAGCATCCAGCCGCAACCGCTGGATATGTCCGCCGACGGCTCCATTGCGCTGGATAAAATCGCCGCCGCCATCAAACCTGATGACATCCATTTCGCCCGCACGCGCCTGCTGAGCCTGGAAAATACGCACAGCGGTAAAGTGCTTCCGCTCGATTATCTGCAAAAAGCTTACGCGCTGACCCGTGAAAAAGGGCTGGCACTGCACATCGACGGGGCACGCATCATGAATGCCGCCGTGGCTCAGGGCGTTGAGTTACGCGAAATCACCCAATATTGCGATACCCTGACCATCTGCCTTTCAAAAGGTCTGGGTGCGCCGATCGGCTCGCTGCTGGTCGGCAGCAAAGAGTACATCCACCGCGCTAACCGCTGGCGTAAAATGACCGGCGGCGGCATGCGCCAGTCCGGCATTCTGGCAGCAGCGGCGATCTATGCGCTGGAAAATAACGTTGCGCGGCTCAAGGACGATCACGATAACGCTCAGTGGCTGGCAGAAGAGCTGACCAAAATCGGCGTGGAAATCGCAGAGCCGGGTGCGCAAACCAACGTGCTGTACATCAGACAAAGCGCTGAGCTGGCGGCCAAAATGGGCCCGTGGATGCGTGAACGCGGCGTGATCATCAGCGCCGGACCGCTGACGCGCGTGCTCACCCACATCAACATCAGCCGTGAAGATCTGCAAAAAGTCGTCGCACTGTGGCAGGAATTCCTGCACCAGCACGCCTGACCACTGCCAGCCTGCGGCGATAATCTCCGGGTTATTGCCGCATTTCCATGATTCCTTTTACCCCTAGCAAAACGGATTATGCACATGCCACGGATCGTCATACTCGGTGCCAGCGGATACATCGGCCAACACCTGACTGCCCACCTGAGCCAAAACGGTTTTCAGGTCACAGCCGCCGCGCGCCGCATTGAATGGCTGCAACAACAGAAATGGCAAAACGTCCGCTGTTGTTTTGCCGACGTCTACCAGAGTAAAACGCTGGCTGCGGCCTTTGAAGGGGCCGACGTACTGGTGTATCTGGTTCACGCCATGACGGAAGACGACGATCTGCTGGAAAAAGAGCGGCAGGCAGCCCAGCACACCTTGCTGGCGCTGAAAGAGTCGTCGATCAAACACATTGTTTACCTCGGTTCGATGCAGCCGGAAGACAGCGATTCTCCGCATTTACAGGCACGTAAACTCACCGGCGATCTCCTGCGTATGAGCCATATTCCGGTGACCGAACTGCGTGCGGGCATCGTGATTGGCGCAGGGTCGGCGGCGTTCGAAGTGATGCGCGACATGGTGTATAACCTGCCGGTTCTCACGCCGCCGCGCTGGGTTCGCTCAAAATCTTCCCCCCTGGCACTGGAAAACCTGCTTGTGTATCTGCGCGAACTGGTGGCGTTACCTGCGCATGGCAATCGCATTCTCGAGGCTGCCGGGCCGGAGTACATCAGCTATCAGACGCTGTTCGAACGCTTTATCGCCATGAGCGGAAAGCGCCGCTGGCTGATCCCCCTGCCGATGCCGACATCGTTCGTCTCCGTCTATTTCCTCAGCCTGATCACCTCGGTACCGACACCGCTGGCAAAAGCGCTTATTCAGGGGCTGAAGCACGATCTCCCAGCCGACAGCGCGCCACTGCAACAGCTGATCCCACAAGAACTGATCCCCGTCGATGAGGCGATCCACACTACGCTGGAAAAAGAACAGCAGCAGGTGATGGATTCACCCGACTGGGGATACGACGCCGACGCCCGTGAACGCTGGCGCGCAGGCTACGGCTATTACCCGAAACAGGCCGGATTTACTCTGGAAACGTCTGCCTCAAAAGCCGCGTTGTGGAAAGTGGTGCAGCAACTGGGTGGCAGCGAAGGGTATTTTTATGCCAACGGCTTATGGAAAACACGGGCGAGAATGGATGATTTGCTCGGCGGCAAAGTGAAATATGGCCGCCCCGAACGCGATTTCCTTAAGCCGGGTGACAAAATTGATGGCTGGAAAGTGATTGGTTTGAAACCACAGCGCGAACTGGTGCTGCTTTTTGGTATGAAAGCACCGGGGCTGGGGCGGCTGACCTTTACCATCACTGATAACGGCGAAAGCCGCAGCCTGGATGTGCGTGCCTGGTGGCATCCCGCCGGTTTCCGTGGCCTGCTCTACTGGTTCAGCATGATGCCCGCCCATCAGTTTATTTTCCGCGGAATGGCAAAACGTATCGCCAGCCTTGCGCGACAGAAAGATCGTTGCGGGCGATAAAGGGTTATTTTACGCGCTTTCAGACATTGCTCACCCCCTTTCCCATTGCAAGCCGCACAAATTCACGAAAGAATGGCACCCTTATTGCTGCGGGGTGTCATCACTTCACAGCTGACAACAATTTTTCTCCATTTATGAAGGCATTGGCCTGTTTATGAAGGTATTGGTCACCGGCGCGAGCAGCGGCCTTGGGCGCAACGCGGTCGAGTTTCTGCGTAATAAAGGCATCAGCGTCAGGGCGACGGGTCGCAACGCCGCGATGGGCTCACTTTTGCAGAAAATCGGTGCGGAATTTATTCATGCCGATCTCACCACCCTGGTGTCTTCGCAGGCTAAAGCGCTGCTCGCCGACATCGATACCGTCTGGCACTGTTCCGGACTGATGTCGCCGTGGGGCAGTGAAAAGGAATTCGAACTGGCAAACGTGCGCGCTACGCGACGTCTTGGAGAGTGGTCGGCGGCCTATGGCGTGGAAAACTTCGTCCACATTTCCTCCCCGGCCATCTACTTCGATTTTCATCATCACCGCGATATTCAGGAAGACTTCCGCCCTCACCGCTTCGCCAACTCTTTCGCCCGCAGTAAGGCGGCCGGAGAACAGGTGATCCACACACTGGCGCTCTCCAACCCGCAAACCCATTTCACCATTTTGCGTCCGCAGGGCCTGTTCGGGCCGCACGATAACGTGCTGCTGCCGCGCCTGCTGCAAATGCTGAAATACGGCGGCACGCTGATGCTGCCACGCGGGGGGGAAGCGCTGGTTGACATGACCTACGTCGAAAATGCCGTTCATGCTATGTGGCTGGCGACGCAGACTGACGCGACAGAATCGGGGCGGGCATTCAACATCACCAACCAGCAACCGCGGCCATTGCGCACGCTGGTCAGGCAGCTGATGGAAAATCTGGACATCAAATACCGCATCCGTTCTGTGCCCTACCCGCTGCTGGATGTGATGGCGCGCGGCATGGAGCGCATCAGCAAAAGCTCGCATAAAGAGCCGGTGCTGACGCATTACAGCGTGGCAAAACTGAATTTTGATCTGACACTTGATACCCGGCGCGCACAGAAAGAACTCGGCTATGTACCGGTGATTTCGCTCGATCAGGGGATTATCCGCACCGCCGACTGGCTGCGTGATCACGGCAAACTTCAGGGCCTGCACGGCATCGGCCCGAAACGCGACTGACCCTTCTCGTCAGCCGCTTTTCTCAGTCATTCTTATCCGGAAACTGCTGCAATAACGCCTGCACAATCGCCTGAGTTTGTGCATCGGCATTGCCGCGGTAGTCGCTCTGCCTGAAATGCATCTGAAACGCGGCAATTACCCGGCGTTGCTGGGCCTGCGTCATGTCATCCGTCACCGTATAACCGTACTGTTTCAGCAAGGCTAGCAGCTGTGCCTGATCAACCGGCTGCTGCGGATCGCGCCCGGCGAGTCTGGCCTGCACGATACCGGCGTCCGGCCATGCGCCAACTCCGCGCTGAGCCATTTCCTGCCACGGGAACAGCGGACCGGGATCGTCTTTACGCTGCGGCGCAATATCGCTGTGTGCCACCACATTGCGCGGCTCTATCTGATAGCGCGCAACAATTTCTTTGCTCAGGTTAGCCAGCAGATCGATTTGTGCAGGCGGAAAAGGATAAAACTTCTTGCCCAGCAAATGTTTACTGTAGCCTTTATTTTCCAGCTCAATGCCGACAGACGTATCGTTCAAATTGGTCCGCCCGCGCCAGCCGCTGGCCCCCGCATGCCACGCGCGCATCTCTTCCGGCACCAGTTGCCACGCCACCGGCTTGCCCTGTTCCAGCGGCGGTTTGGCCGGGATCAGGTAATGCGCGCTGACGTGTTCATCGGTAAGGGTCGTTAATGCGTTGTGGAAATCTTCAGCAGTGTAATGGATCACCAGAAAGCGGACCCGCTGATCCGCGCCCTGTGCCTGATGAGTCGTTTCCAGCCGGAACGGTGAGTTCACCGCTGACGGGCTGCCGTTCTGGCAACCGGCCAGCAGGAGCAGCAAGGCCGCGCACGCACCGGCCTTCAGGCCACGGCACATCATTTGCGATGCACAATCACAGCGGTGCCGGAGATGCTGACCATCAGCATACTGGCGTTTTTACCCACGGTTTCGTAATCGATATCCACGCCGACCACCGCATTCGCTCCGCGCTCTTTGGCCTGTTCTTCCAGCTCGCTGAACGCGATTTCACGGGCTTTACGCAGCTCTTTCTCATAAGCCCCGGAACGTCCGCCGACGATATCGCGCACACCGGCGAAAAAATCGCGGAAAATATTGGCACCTAAAATCGCCTCACCGGTCACCACGCCGCAGTATTCCGCAATGATGAAACCTTCCAGCGTCGGAGTCGTTGAAATTTGCATGAGTATTCCTTATCAGTTGTCGTCCGGGATTCATTTAAAAGCGCCTGAATAGCATAAAGTATGCGCAGGGGAAAAACGTATCATTTTCTCTTCGCCATGCATTAAGCCAAATCGGTTTTATACTGTATGGTAAAGAAAGTCATGGTGAAAACGTTCAATCTTTCAGTAAGGAATACAATGAAAAAGAAAATTCTTGCCGCCACCATCCCGCTGGTGCTGATGCTCAGCGCCTGTACCACGGTCGAACCTGCGTATAAGGATATCGGCAGCCGCGCGGCTCCCTGCATCGACGGCGGCCCGGACAGCGTTGCCCAGCAATTTTACGATTTCCGCATTAAACAAGGCGGCAGCGGTGTACCCAATTCCAGCCAGCTGGCCGCCTACCGCCCTTACCTGAGCACCGGTCTGTATAACGCGCTGCAAAAAGCGCAGTCCCAGCCGAAAGTCGATATCGCCGCCTCTCCGAACGAGAAAGCCGGTGCCGGTTCCGGTGATGGCGACGTGTTCTCCAGCCTGTTTGACGGGCCGACCTCCGCCTCTGTAGACAGCGCCTCGACCATTCCTAATACCGATGCCCGCAATATTCCTCTGCGCGTGACTTTCACGCATGAGAAAGACAAAGGCGCCTCCAGCACCTGGAAAGATGAAGTTCTGATGGTGCGCGAAGGCACCTGCTGGACTGTCGATGACGTCCGTTACATGGCCGATCTCGACTTCGCCTCAAGCGGCACTTTGCGTCAGGTTTTGGAAAATCAGTAACATTATCCTTTCCTGAATAAACGCAATAACGCGTATGCATAATGTTGGTCAAGGGTGAATAACATCATTGACCAACATCTGCGTCACAGTGATGCAACAATATCTTGTGCTACACTTTGGCATTCCTGCGGCTACAGATAATTTTTAAGCCGCGATCGTTGCATAACTATGCTGTGGAAGTTACCATCTGCGGCATCAATGGCTATTCACTATTTGCGCATGAGTATTCAACTTAATAGCATCAACTGCTTCTACGGCGTGCATCAGGCGCTTTTTGACATCCAGCTCAATTGTCCCGCCGGTGAAACCCTGGTTTTACTTGGGCCAAGTGGTGCAGGCAAAAGCTCCCTGTTACGTGTTCTGAACCTGCTGGAAATGCCCCGTTCAGGCACACTGCAAATCGCCGGTAACACCTTCGATTTCACCCGCAAACCGGATGAAAAAGCGATCCGCGAACTGCGTCAGAATGTCGGCATGGTTTTCCAGCAATACAATCTGTGGCCGCACCGCACCGTGCTCGACAACTTACTGGAAGCCCCGATGCGTGTATTGGGTCTGACCAAAGAGGTGGCGGTGCAACGCGCTCAGAAATTGCTGACCCGTCTGCGACTGACTGATTATGCCGATCGTTTTCCGCTGCATCTTTCCGGTGGCCAGCAACAGCGTGTGGCCATTGCCCGTGCGCTGATGATGGAGCCTCAGGTTCTGCTGTTTGATGAACCGACCGCCGCGCTTGACCCGGAAATCACCGCCCAGATCGTCAGCATTATTCGTGAACTGGCTGGCACCGGCATTACTCAGGTTATCGTGACCCACGAAGTGGAAGTCGCGCGTAAAACCGCGAGCCGCGTGGTGTACATGGAAAACGGACGGATCGTGGAACAAGGCGACGCCTCTGTTTTCGCCCAGCCGCAAACCAAAGAGTTTGCCAGCTACCTGTCCCATTAATTTGGTTGTCTATAAATACATTAATTGATGTTTTCTACGGAGTTAGCGATGAAAAAATTAGTAATTGCCGCGGTTCTGGCTACCGTCAGTTTGTCAGCCAGCGCTGCTGACACCATCCGTTTCGCGATGGAAGCGTCTTATCCTCCGTTTGAGTTTGTAGACTCCAGTAACCAGATCCAGGGCTTTGATGTCGATCTGGCGAACGCCATGTGTAAAGAGATGCAGGCGACCTGTACCTTTACTAACCAGGCATTCGACAGCCTGATCCCAAGCCTGAAATTCCGTCGTTTTGACGCTGTTATCTCCGGTATGGACATCACCCCTGAGCGCCAGAAACAAGTGGCGTTCACCAACGCGTACTACGACAACTCCGCCTTGTTCATCGCGCACTCCGGCCAGTTCACTGACGTCGCTGCGCTGAAAGGCAAACGTGTCGGTATGCAAAACGGCACCACGCATCAGAAATACCTGATGGATAAGCACCCTGAAATCACCGCTGTGCCTTATGACAGCTATCAGAATGCCGTGCTGGATCTGAAAAATGGTCGTCTGGACGCGGTGTTCGGTGATACAGCCGTGGTCAACGAGTGGCTCAAGCAGAACAAAAACCTGGCCGCCGTGGGTGACAAAATCACTGACGCGACTTACTTCGGTACCGGTCTGGGTGTTGCTGTTCGTCAGAACAATACCGAATTGCTGACGAAGCTCAATGATGCACTGGCGAAAGTCAAAGCTGACGGCACCTACAAGACGCTGTATTCAAAATGGTTCCAGCAATAAGTTTGCCTATCAATGAATGAATTCCAACCTTTAGCCAGCGCCGCCGGGATGACCGTCGGCCTTGCCGTTTGTGCGCTGATCCTCGGCCTGGTGCTGGCGATGATTTTCGCTGTCTGGGAATCCGCACCCTGGAAGCCGCTCAGCTGGCTGGGCACCGCGTGGGTCACCGTGCTGCGCGGCCTGCCGGAAATTCTGGTGGTGCTGTTCATCTATTTCGGCTCCTCACAGTTGCTGATGGTGCTGGCCGATGGCTTTAGCATCAACCTCGGCCTGTTTGCCATTCCGATCAAGTTGCCCATCGAGAACTTCGAAGTCAGCCCGTTCGTTTGTGGCGTGATCGCCCTTTCCCTGCTCTATTCCGCCTATGCCTCGCAGACATTGCGTGGCGCGCTGAAAGCCGTACCGCAGGGCCAGTGGGAATCCGGTCAGGTGCTGGGCATGAAAAAATCGGCGATTTTCTTTCGCCTGATCATGCCGCAAATGTGGCGTCACGCGTTACCGGGCCTGAGTAATCAGTGGCTGGTGCTGTTGAAAGACACCGCGCTGGTGTCGCTTATCAGCGTGAACGATCTGATGCTGCAAACCAAAAGCATTGCGACCCGCACTCAGGAGCCGTTTACCTGGTACGTGATTGCGGCCTGCATTTATCTGCTTGTCACCCTGTTCAGCCAGTTCGTGATTAAACGCATCGAACTGCGTACCACCCGCTTTGAACGGAGTGCTTCGTGATGTGGGAATATTTACCTGAAGTCCTCAAAGGATTGCACACCAGCCTGACGCTGACCGTGGCAGCATTGGTTGTGGCGCTGATACTGGCCATGCTGTTTACCGTGATCCTGACGCTGAAAGTGCCGGTCGTCAGCCAGATCGTGAAAGCCTATATCACGCTGTTTACAGGTACCCCGCTGCTGGTACAAATCTTCCTGATTTACTACGGTCCGGGCCAGTTTCCGTCGATCCGTGAAATTCCCTGGTTGTGGGAAGTGCTGTCACAGCCGTGGCTTTGCGCGATGTTTGCGCTGGCGCTGAACAGCGCCGCGTACACCACGCAGCTGTTTACCGGCGCGGTGCGGGCCATCCCGTCCGGCCAGTGGCAATCCTGTGAAGCGCTAGGCATGTCGAAACCGCAAACCCTGCGCATTCTTCTGCCGTACGCGTTTAAACGTGCACTCTCGTCCTATTCCAATGAAGTGGTGCTGGTCTTTAAAAGTACCTCACTGGCTTACACCATCACCCTGATGGATGTAATGGGCCACAGCCAGCTGATGTATGGCCGCACCTACGATGTGATGGTGTTTGGCGCCGCAGGCCTGGTCTATCTTTGCGTTAACGGGTTACTGACCCTGATGATGCGTCTGATAGAACGCCGCGCGCTGGCCTTTGAACGCCGCAACTGATTCTGATATGCAAAACGAAAGGGACGAGAAATCGTCCCTTTTTTTACATCCAAATTTCGGTGCACATTCTGCTTTATAATTTTTTAATCAAATTTATTGCATATAAATTCATTTAATGGCACTTTAAACGAAGCCTCACTTCCTGCCAGTTAGCCGATTACATTAATAAAATCAGTAAACTGTATCATGAAGGGAATGTCATTTTTTGAACAGGAATGTATTGCATGAAAAAGCTGATCCTCGCTGCCCTCTTGTCTGCCACTGCTTTTGCCGCCACCGCTGCGGATACGATTCGTTTCGGCACATCGGCGACTTATCCGCCGTTTGAATCGATCGGCGCTGACAATCAGATTATTGGTTTTGATATCGATCTGGCGAACGCGCTGTGTAAGCAGATGCAGGAAACCTGCACCTTTACCAATCAGCCTTTTGACGGCCTGATCCCGGCACTGAAATTCCGTCGTTTTGACGTGATCATCTCCGGGATGGATATCACCGAAGAGCGCAGCAAGCAGGTGACGTTTACTCAACCGTACTACGCCAATACCGCAATGATCATCGGGCCGAAGGGCAAATTCTCTTCAATGGCCGATCTGAAAGGCAAACGTGTCGGGCTGGAAAATGGCACCACGCACCAGAAATACCTGATGGAAAAACACCCTGAAATCACCACCGTCGGTTATGACAGCTATCAGAATGCGATTCTGGATCTGAAAAGTGGTCGTCTGGATGGCCTGCTGGGCGATACGGCGGTGCTGAACGGCTGGCTGAAATCCAACCCGAATTTAGGCGAAGTTGGCGAGCTTATCAAAGACCCGCAATACTTTGGTACCGGTGTCGGTATGGCAGTGCGTCCTGATAATAAGGAACTGCTGGCGAAGCTGAACACGGCGCTCGAAGGCATTAAAGCGAACGGCGAATTCCAGAAGATTAATGACAAGTGGTTCCCCGCTCACTGATTTCTGTCTGATCCTTCTTTAACAGCCGTCTTAAAAGACGGCTGTTATGCGTAACATCTCTCAAAAATGCAAACCAGCTAAAGTTATTACATTCAAAAAGTGACATCCGTCACACTTAGTTCATGAAATGACTTCTACACTGTGAAACCGTAACTACTTCGAGATCGAATGTTTATGCACGCACGTTTTCACACCGCCTTTGCGGCACTCCCTGAAAATCTGTCCTCCGCGCTTGAGCCGCTTTTACGACATGATGACTTCCCGGCAATGCTCACCGCGGCTGACGTTGCGCATGTAAAACAGGCGACCGGACTGGACGACGACGCACTGGCCTTTGCGCTGTTACCTCTGGCAGCGGCCTGTTCCGTTACCCCGATATCGCATTTCCACGTCGGCGCGATTGCACGCGGCATCTCCGGCAACCTCTATTTCGGTGCCAATATGGAGTTCGCCGGTGCGCCAATGCAGCAAACCGTTCACGCGGAGCAGTCTGCGGTCACGCATGCCTGGCTGCGCGGCGAAACTCGTCTGGCTTCCATCACGGTGAATTACACGCCTTGCGGCCACTGCCGTCAGTTTATGAACGAACTGACCAGCGGCACGGCGCTGGATATCCATCTGCCGGATCGTGATGTCGCCACACTCGGCGATTATCTGCCGCACTCTTTCGGGCCGAAAGATTTAGACATCACCACCCTGCTGATGGACAAGGTCAATCACGGTTATCAGCTTGAAGGGGCTGACTCACTGGCTCAGCTGGCGCTGGATGCCTGCAATCAGAGCCATGCGCCTTACAGTCAGTCGCACAGCGGCGTGGCGCTGGAAACCCACAGCGGCAAACAGTTTGGCGGCCGCTACGCCGAAAACGCCGCATTCAACCCGGGCCTGCCTCCGCTCCAGGCGGCACTGATCCTGCTGAATATGTCCGGTGAGGATTGCCTGAAAGTACGCCGCGCCGTGCTGGTGGAAAACGCCGGTGCGCTTATCACGCAAAATGACGCCACCCGCGCCACGCTCAACGCCATCGGTTGCGGGGACGTCACCACCCTGACCTGCTGATAATTCGTGATCGGCATAACACTAATGACTACGTCACCGTAGTCATTAGTTACATAACAGTGCCAGATTTGAATTCCCCGTTTCCTCTCTGTTACCCTCATGCATCTAAAATATAAAAATTAACATTCTGAGCACCGGAAGAGTAAAACGATGGAACTTGAATACGAAAGTAAACGCCCCCTGTATATCCCGCATGCCGGCCCTATCCTGTTAGAATTTCCGTTACTGAATAAAGGCAGCGCGTTCACTGAAGAAGAACGCAACAACTTCAACCTCCACGGTCTTTTACCCGAAGCGGTGGAAACCATTGAAGAGCAGGCAGACCGCGCCTACCGTCAGTTTCAGAATTTCAAAACAGATATCGATAAACACATTTATCTGAGAAACATTCAGGACACCAACGAGACGCTGTTCTACCGTCTGCTGGACAGTCATCTCAGCGAAATGATGCCGGTCATTTACACGCCGACCGTGGGTGAAGCCTGCGAGCATTTCTCTGATATTTATCGTCGCGCCCGTGGCCTGTTCATCTCCTACCCGAACCGCGCACACATCGACGACATGTTGCAAAACGCCACCAAACAGCACGTTAAAGTGGTGGTCGTGACCGACGGCGAACGCATTCTTGGCCTGGGCGACCAGGGCATCGGCGGCATGGGCATTCCGATCGGTAAACTGTCGCTGTATACCGCCTGTGGTGGCATCAGCCCGGCCTATACCCTGCCGGTGGTGCTGGATGCCGGTACCAATAACCCGCAACTGCTCAATGACCCGCTGTACATGGGCTGGCGTCATCCGCGCATCACCGGCGAAGAGTACGATGCCTTTGTGGATCAGTTCATTCAGGCGGTGAAAATTCGCTGGCCAAATGTGCTGCTGCAGTTCGAAGATTTCGCCCAAAAAAATGCGATGCCGATCCTCGCCCGTTACCGCGATGAGTTGTGCTGCTTTAATGATGACATTCAGGGTACCGCGTCCGTGGCGCTGGGCAGCCTGATTGCTGCCAGCAAAGCCGCCGGTGGCAAGCTGAGTGACCAGACCGTTGCGTTCCTCGGTGCCGGTTCTGCCGGTTGCGGGATCGCCGAGCAAATCGTCGCACAGATGAAATCCGAAGGTCTGAGTGAAGAAGAAGCGCGCGGGAAAGTCTTCATGGTAGATCGTTTCGGTTTACTGACCGACAAACTGCCGAACCTGCTGGATTTCCAGAGCAAACTGACGCAAAAAAGCAGCACGCTGACCGGCTGGGGAATGGAAAATGACAGCATTTCACTGCTGGATGTGGTGCGCCACGCCAAACCTACCGTGCTTATTGGCGTCTCCGGCCAGCCGGGGCTGTTCACCGAAGAGATCATCCGCGAGATGCACAAACACTGTGCGCGCCCGGTGGTCATGCCGCTGAGCAACCCGACTTCCCGCGTGGAAGCCACACCGGCGGATATCCTGAACTGGACCGACGGTGCCGCACTGGTCGCCACCGGCAGCCCGTTTGCCCCGGTCAATTACAAAGGCAAACTCTATCCTATCGCGCAGTGCAACAACTCCTTCATCTTCCCTGGCATCGGGCTGGGTGTCATCGCCTCGGGCGCAACCCGCGTCACCGATGGCATGCTGATGGCTGCCAGCCGCACGCTGGCCGAGTGTTCCCCGCTCGCTACCGAAGGTACGGGTTCTCTGCTGCCGGACGTGGATGATATTCAGGGCGTCTCAAAATGTATCGCGATGGAAGTCGCCAAAGCCGCGCAACTGCAAGGTGTGGCGATGGTAACCTCAGAAGATACGCTGTCAAAAGCGATCGAACACAACTTCTGGGCTCCTCAGTACCGCACGTACAAACGTACGTCGTTCTGACGGAGTAATCAGACTGACCTGATCCTGACCAATGCCTTGTGCATTGGTCTTTTTTTTGGCGAAAAATGCAACTCTCTACGCATATCACTAAGTAATTCACTGAAAAGCGCTGAAAAAAACGGCGAAGCCCGAGGATGCAGACTTCAACGTATTGCGTCACCCTGACAGGTACAGTAGCCTTGGATCCGATTTCCATCCGATCATAAACAGGGATAACTATGATTAAGCGAATTATAGCTGGCATTACCGGCATCTTTATTCTGATGCTGGCGGTCGCTATCGGGCTTGATCGGTGGATCAGTTTGCGTACGCAACCCTACATTTATGACGAGGTGCAGTCGTTACCGCACCGTCAGGTCGGCGTGGTGCTCGGTACCTCCAAATACTACCGTACCGGCGTTATCAATCAGTATTATCTCTACCGGATCCAGGGCGCGATCAACGCTTACAACAGCGGCAAAGTAAAATATCTGCTGCTCAGCGGTGATAACGCACAACAAAGTTACAACGAACCGAGCACCATGCGTCGTGACCTGATCGCCGCCGGGATCCCTTCCAGCGACATCGTGCTCGACTACGCCGGTTTCCGCACCCTCGATTCCATCGTGCGCACCCGCAAGGTGTTCGACACCAACGATTTCATCATTATCACCCAGCGCTTCCACTGCGAACGCGCCCTGTTTATCGCCCTGCACATGGGCATTCAGGCGCAATGCTTCGCCGTGCCTTCTCCGAAAAATATGCTCAGCGTGCGCAGCCGTGAGATCTTCGCCCGCCTCGGCGCGCTGACGGATTTGTATTTGCTCAAACGCGAGCCGCGCTTCCTGGGCCCGCTGATCCCGATCCCTGCCATCCACAACGTTCCCGATGATGCTCAGGGCTATCCTGCCGTCACGCCGGAGCAGGTTCTGGCATTGCAGCAGCAACTGGAAGCTGAGAAAAAAGCCGCCATCGCCAAAGCGGCAGCCGAAAAGGCCGCTGCTGACAAAGCCGCAGCCGATAAAGCCGCGGCGGATGAAGCACAAAGACTGAAAACGGAACAGGAAGAGAATGACGCGGCGCAGGATGAAACCGAAGAGGTTGAACCAGCGGCGAAGCCCGAACCGGCGAAACCGGTGGGCAGAAATCCTTTCAGGCAGTGATCGCAGGACCACGCCCTCCCCAGCAAAGGCTGAGCGAGTGACACACCGTCTTTCTTCGCCAAAACAAAAGGCCGCATAAGCGGCCTTTCTTTTTACTGCCTGATATCTTATTTCTTCTTGGCGTACTTCAGGGAATCCAGCGCTACCGCGAAGATGATGATGCTGCCCTTGATGATGTACTGCCAGTACGGGTTGACGCCGATGTACGTCAGGCCGTAGTTGATGACGGTGAAGATCAGTACCCCGGTCACCACCCCTGCCACAGAACCTACGCCACCGGCGAATGACACGCCGCCGACCACACAGGCTGCGATGGCATCCAGTTCATACATAAAGCCGAGGTTGTTGGTCGCACTGCCGATACGCCCTGCTTCCAGCAAACCGCCGAACGCATAGAACACACCAGACAACGCATAAATCATGATCAGGTTTAACGGAACGTTAACGCCGGAAACTTTGGCCGCTTCCGGGTTACCACCGATAGCAAAGATGTTTTTACCAAAGCGGGTTTTGTTCCACAGCACCCAGACGAAACCGATAGCGATCAGCGCGTAGAAGGTGATGTAGGAGATTTTCAGCCCCCCCAGATGGATAAAGCCCTGAGCAAACTGTGAGAAGCCCGGATCAAAACCGGCCACCGGTGAGGAACCCACATAGTCGTAATACAGTGAGTTAATCCCGTAAACGATAATCATGGTGCCCAGGGTGGTAATAAACGGGGTCACGTTCAGGTAGGCGATGATCACGCCGTTGAGCAAACCAATCAGCGCGCCAACGATACACACGGTCAGAATAACCAGCGGGATCGGCACCACGTCAAGATGCGGGAAGACTTTGTTTACGTTGTCCATCGCCTGCAGCATGGTGGCCGCGACAACGGCCGCTAACCCCACCTGACGCCCGGCTGACAGGTCAGTACCCTGCGTGACAATCAGACCCGCGACGCCCAGTGCGATAATAACGCGCACGGAAGACTGCGTCAGAATGTTACTTAAGTTGACCAGACTGAGGAAACTTGGATCCTGGATGATAATAATGGCCAGCAGGACCAATAACACCACATAAATCCCGCCCTCTTTTAAATAAGTGAGCACACTTTTCTTATTTAATGCTTTCATAATAAGAACCCTTAAAAATTAGAGATGCAAGGAAGCCAGGCGTAAAATTTCGTTCTGCGAGGTATGTTTGGTTTCAACAATACCCGCAACCTGTCCATTACTCATAACCAATATTCTGTCAGTAATACCCAGCAACTCCGGCATTTCAGAGGAGATAATAATGATCCCCTTTTCTCTTTTCGCCAACTCGGTGATTAACTGGTAAATTTCAAATTTCGCCCCAACGTCAATCCCGCGCGTCGGTTCGTCCAGCATCAATATTTCCGGTTTGGTGAGTAACCAGCGCCCGATAATGACTTTTTGCTGATTCCCGCCAGACAATGAACCAATACTGGTTTTATGCCCCGGCGTTTTTACCCGCATGGAGTCGATAACCCATTGGGTATCGCTTTTCATTCGGGCGGTATCGAGCAAGCCGACTTTATTTTTATATTGACGAATATTTGAAATCAGCGAGTTAAAACCAATATCCAGATACGCATAGATACCGGTTGAACGTCGTTCTTCCGTCACCAGCGCAAAGCCGTGGTTAATGGCTTCATTCGCACTGTGATTATTAATTTTTTTGCCGTGCAGTTTAATGGTTCCGGAGACTTTCTCACGAATACCAAATAACGTCTCGACGATATCCGTACGCTTTGCACCCACTAATCCGGCGATCCCCAGAATTTCACCTTTGTGCAAATCAAAGGAAATATCACGGATCGACGGCTGGCGCATTGAGGTCAGATTGCGCACTTCGAGGATAACTTCACCCGGCACATTCAGGCGGTCAGGGAAACGCTGGCTCAGTGAACGACCGACCATCATGGAGATAATTTTATCCATGTCGAGGCCTTCGAGCGGCTGCGTGATGATCCACTGGCCGTCGCGCAGGATGGTGATTTCATCGCACAGCTGGAAAATTTCTTCCATCTTATGAGAGATATACACAATACCGCAGCCGCGATCCTTCAGCTTACGGATGATAGTGAACAGATGGTTCACCTCTTTTTCCGTCAGCGAGGAAGTGGGTTCGTCCATGATGACGATTTTTGCATTGTAGGAAAACGCCTTGGCGATTTCGATCATCTGCATCTGCGAAACGGACAATTTACCGACCTTGTCGCGCGGGTCGATATCAATGTCCAGCTCGTCAAAAATCGCTTTAGTGTCTTTGTACATTTTGTCCTGATCGACAAAAATGCCTTTCGTCGGGTAACGTCCCAGCCACATGTTGTCCATGACGGTACGTTGCAACACCAGGTTTAATTCCTGATGCACCATCGACACGCCCGTTTCGAGCGCTTCTTTTGAACTTTTAAAATTGACTTCCTGTCCCTGAAAAAGAATCGTACCGGAGTCTTTGCTGTAAATCCCAAAAAGGCATTTTAATAATGTGGATTTACCGGCGCCATTTTCACCCATCAGGGCATGAATAGAGCTGGGGCGCACTTTTAAATTCACATTATCCAACGCCCTGACGCCAGGAAATGATTTATTGATACCACTCATTTCCAGCAGGAATTCGTCCGGCTTTTCTGTTGGTGTGTCAGATAACGAATTATCGGCCATAGTTATACCTGGCTAAAGATAAAAATAAACGGGTGTATTAATACCTGATGTCAGCCCTGCGTGCGGTCAGTAAACTCACCACACGCAGGGCGACATGACGTCCTGTCAGATAAGCATTAACGTCTAATAACACTTAGTCTTTATTTACGGCTTAACCGCAATTATTTATGCCACTGCTTAGCTTTGTTTTTTATTGCTGTCTGTCTTTACTGCTTGTGCCGTATTTTTTTATTTCACGAAAGAAGACAGATTGTCTTTATCTACCGCTACGTAAGGAATACGAACCACTTTATTTTCGAGCTTCCAGTTGGTGCCATCGGCGGCTGGTTTACCTGCGGCCAGATTTCTTGCCAGATCAAACGTGGCTTTCGCCTGGTTGTTGGCATCGTTAAGCACGGTACCGGCCATCGCACCGGATTTCACCAGCGCCAGCGCTTCTGCCAGGGCATCCACACCGAAGACAGGAATGCTGGATTTGTTATGAGATTTCAGTGCTTCTACTGCGCCCATTGCCATGGCGTCGTTGTTGGCAATAACCACTTCGATTTTGTTAGCATTCGGACCAGACAACCATGCATCCATCTTGTCTTTCGCCTGTGCGGTATCCCACATTGCGGTATCAAGTTGCAGCTGGTCAGTTTTCAGGCCTTCTTTGCCATTCAGGGTACTGATGACGTACTTGGTACGCGCTTCAGCATCCGGGTGGCCCGGCTCGCCTTTGATCAGCACATATTGGATCACGCCGTCTTTGTTCAGATCCCAGGCCGGGTTCGCTTTCCAGTGCTTAGCAATCAGCTCGCCCTGGATAACGCCAGACTCTTTAGAGTCAGTACCGACGTAGTAAGCTTTATCGTAGCTGTCGAGATCTTTACGGGAAGGTTCTTTGTTATAGAAAACAACCGGAATGCCAGCGCCGCGGGCTTTCTCGATGATGACCGGGGCTGCAGCCGGGTCAACCAGGTTGATGGCTAACGCCTTCACACCCTTCGCCAGCATTACATCTACCTGGTCATTCTGGGTGGACTGGCTGTTTTGCGAGTCATTCATCAGCAGTTGCACATCTGGCGTCGCTTTCGCATCTTTCTCGATGGCTTTACGAACTTCAGACATGAAGTTGTCGTCATATTTATAGATGGTGACGCCAATTTTAGTGTCAGCAGCATGCGCGGCAAAACCAAACATCATGCTTGCAGCCAGAGTCGCCAGGGTGAAGACCTTCTTATTCATTTGTATCTCCGGTTATGTAGGGTGTTACAGAATTTGGCACCGGAACTCCATGCGGGAGCAGTACAGTTCCACATCATGTTTGTGGGTGCCTGCCATCCTTGACCTGTCACGTCCTGACTCGCTGTGAAACCAGTCCGGTGATCCGGACTCAAAGTGAATCATGTTGAAAACGAATGAATCATAATGTGCGCGATGTTAATAAACTGTGAAAGTTCTCACAGATTGAAAACGGTTACATCGCGTTATTTGATCAATAA
This sequence comes from Rahnella rivi, assembly GCF_019049655.1. GTDB lineage: Bacteria > Pseudomonadota > Gammaproteobacteria > Enterobacterales > Enterobacteriaceae > Rahnella > Rahnella rivi. Next base: position 55,605 of record NZ_JAFMOX010000060.1, on the reverse strand, counting down.
GTGACGGGCGCCACATTTTGCCACGGCGCAACCGAGTGGCGTCTGACCAGCGTCGGCATAAAACAGTGGGAAATGCCTTCTGACAGCTGTTCTGCCGCCCCTTTCAGCGCCAGTTCGGTCGCCAGGGTCGCCATAGAAACAATCGGATAGCGCACTGTGGTCATTTTCGGGCTGGTGTAACGGGCGATCGGAATATCATCAAAGCCCACCAGTGAAAAATCAGCCGGCACATTAATTCCGTTTTCTTTCAACACTGCCATGGCACCGGCGGCCATTGAATCGTTGTAGGTAAACACCGCGCTGAGGTGCAGATTACGCCCCAGCAACTCCACCATGGCTGCTTCGCCCCCCTGCAGATCCGGGGACCCCTGCGCACGCCAGATGGCAGGCGGTGGCTCGGATGTCTGATGTGCCTGCGTCAGCGGCTGCGTCATCGCCTGTAAATACCCCTGATAACGCTGCACATCGTCCTCAATGGCGTGGCTGGAACCGATGTAACCAATGCGCTGATGCCCCTGCGAAAGCAGTAAACGGGTCGCCATTTCCGCGCCGCTGACGTTGTTAAGCCACACGCAGCGGTGCTCGTAGCCGGGGATCACCCTGTTAATCAACACCATACCGGAAACCTGATCCATAAAGCGCGACAGCTCGTCATCGCCCAGCGCCTTGGAATGCACGATCAGCGCGTTACAGCGTTGACGAATCAACACTTCAATGGCGTGCCTTTCTTTTTCAGCAATATGATAGCTGTTGCCTATCAACACATATTTTTGATGCAACTGCGCGACGGTATCCACCGCTTTCACCAGCGCTCCAAAAAAGGGATCGGACACGTCCATGACCACCACACCGATGGTATCGCTGCTTTGGGTCGCCAGCGCCTGGGCATTGGCATTTGGCCGGTAACCTAAGGTTTCAACAGCGCGCAGCACCTGTTCACGCGCCTCTTTACTGGCAATAGAAGGATTGTTCAGAACGCGGGACACGGTGGCGACTGACACCCCCGCGAGCCGGGCGACATCACGAATGGTGACCATGCGTCGCTCCGTGATCTGCCAGGGTTTGGTAAGGAGGAATACGGAAATTAATCACCCAGGAGGTAAGTAATGCAGATAAAGAGAAGCGAGGTGAAGTGCTCATGGCGTTTCCTTATTAGAGTAGTGGTCGTCAGACTGGCACGACCGCTATCCTAATCATTTTGAGGAAACGCCTGCGTGAATCTCGTCACAGGAAAGAAAACGTTTACATACAATTATGCAACGTCCATCCCAAATCTATCATTTAGGATGATGTGACAGTACAAAAATCAGTCAGCCTTGAGTTCAGTGCCCGATGCGCGAAGCGTCAGTTTACGCCACAGCCATTCGACCGGACCCTGACGGAAATGCCGTAACCACAGCAGCGTCACCAGCAGATTGCACGCCCACACCAGCGGTACCAGCGCGACCAGTTGCAACCTGTCGAAGTGCATAAAGAAGCCGAACACATTGAAGAACGTGGTGCAGATGAGGGTCTGTAACAGATAGTTGCTCAGCGCCATGCGCCCGACCTGCGAGATCCAGTGAGTGATGCGCCAGCCGGAAATCACCGACCAGAAACCGTAGCACAGCGCCAGATAGCTGACAGCCTGCATCAGCGAGCCGATTTCACGCGGCACCTGTAACAGAAAACCGCTCCAGCGATAGTCCCAGCCGGTCTTCCATTGCATATAAATCGCCGGGATCTGAATGAGCAATGAAAGCGGTAACAGTGCCGCTGCCACTTTACGATAATGCGACTCGCGAAATTCCCCTTTCAGCCAGCCACTGCGCATCAGCCCTGCCCCTGTCATCATCGCCCCCGCCAGCTCCCAGCCGTATTGCGCGCCAATCGCCAGCAGGCTTGAAGACAACAAGTCGAGCCGGTTTTGTATCGCTTCCCAGCCGCCTTTCAGCTTCCAGAACTGTTCATATTGGATCTCTGCCGGGCCGGGCATCCAGAATGTGCCGGGTGAAGGTGAGGTGATCAGGCCGAGCATCGCCAGCACGGCCACGCCAATCAGATACAAAATGATGCCGGTGGAAATCATCGACTGGCTGCTGCGCCCTTCCCGCACCATGCGCCAGCACACCAGACCGATAAGGCCGTAAGAAAGCAGAATGTCGCCGTCCCACAGAAAAATGGCGTGCAGAAATCCGCATAACAGCAACAGCGATAATCGCGCCTGGATCCAGTGTTTGCCGCGTGGCAGCAGTAAATACAAGCCGCCGCCGAACAGCATCGCGAACATCATCAGGAATTTACCCTGCGCCACGGCGTCGAGCACCGCCCAGGTCCAGACATCTGACGTTGAAGGTGCACCGGCAAAACCTGGATTCAGGTAGGCGGCCTTCGGCAAGCCAAAGGCACTGATATTGAGCAGAAGAATGCCAAAAATGGCGAGGCCACGGGCAAAATCGAGCGTGGCAATACGTGAGCGCATACCAGACGTTCCTGTTAGATAAGGGGGCAAAAAGTTGCGGGCTTCAGACAGACTAACGGCACCCGTAAGGTGCCGCAATATCAAACTTTCTGACCGGTTAACGCGCCGCCGCTTAGCTGGCGTGTCTTACGGTACGCAGGAATTCCTGACGCGTATTCTGGCTCGATTTGAACAGTCCGCCCAGCGATGTGGTGGTGGTGGCGCTGGTCGCGTCCCGCACGCCACGCGCTTTCACGCAGTAGTGCACGGCATCAATAGAGACAGCCACGTTGGTGGTGCCAAGCAACGTTTGCAGCGCCACCAGAATCTGCTGGGTCAGGCGTTCCTGAACCTGCGGGCGCTGGGAGAAGAACTGCACGATGCGGTTGATTTTCGACAGGCCGATCACCGTGTCTTTCGGGATATATGCCACGGTCGCTTTGCCGTCGATGGTCACAAAATGATGTTCACAGGTGCTGGTCAGCGTGATGTCGCGCACCGTCACCATTTCATCCACTTTCATCTTATTTTCGATGACGGTGATTTTTGGGAAATTGGCGTAATCCAGCCCGGAGAAGATTTCATCGACATACATTTTCGCGATGCGGCTTGGCGTTTCCATCAGACTGTCGTCGGAGAGATCCAGATTGAGAAGCTGCATGATGCCGGTCATGTGTTCCTGAATACGCTGTTTGCGCGTCTCATTGTCGATCGGCAGCGCTTCACGCAAAGGGGTTTCCAGACCACGGGCTAACAGGGCATCGTGAACTAAAATGGCTTCTTTACTCAGGGTAGGCATTCTTTCTTCTCCGGCAGATGTAATCACTTTGACGCAGATCACGCTAAAGTGAGGTGGCTTACTGTAGTGGAGAGCGGATTCAGAATCCAGTGATTGTGTTTCATGATGGATGAAATCGCCGCAAGTTATCAGCGGCGGCGAAACACCAGAGCACCTGCAATAATAAATCCTGCCAGGGCGACATACAGCGCAGGTTCCAGACGGTGCGTGAGCGCCGTAGAGATGGCCGACAATATCGGGCCACACAATTGCCCCACGGCGTAGCCGGTGGTCAGCAGCCCCGCCATGTAACGGCTATGATTCGGCGCCAGTTCGCGGCTGCATTGTAAGGCCAGTTGCACCACGCTCAGGAACCCGCCGCCGGTCAGTAACGCTCCCAGCACCAGCCCGCTGACCCCCGGCACCACTTCCGCACATAAAATCCCCAGCGCCTGGATCCACAATGTCAGCGCCAGACGCCGGTGAGTGGTCAGGCAATGACGCGTCAAAATCCCTATTACAATGCCAATGACCGCCGCACCGCCGAACACCGGCCAGACAAACTGTGCAAACAGGCTGTCAGGAAAACGGGCATTCGCCATCTGCGAAAGAAAAGTGGCAGGCAGAATGTAGCCAAACCCCGCCAGACTGTAGCTCCACACCAGGCGTTTCAGCGCGGGCGTCATCACCAGCGGTTCCGTCGCCACGTGCGAGCGGTGCAAATCTCCCTTCCGCGGCAGATTCGGTGTGATGATCGCCACGAAAATCAACGCCAGCACGCCGTATACGCACCAGGCCTGCGCCGAACTGAGCTGCAAACTGTGAATGCCCACGGCTAACATGCCGCTCAGGAAAATCCCCGCGCCCGGCCCGGCAAACACCGCCGCGCTCATTGCCGGACGGCCATAGTGCGCCAGCCGCTCGTTACACCACGCCGACACCATCACCATCGCCCAGCCGCTGGTCCAGCCAATCATAAACCGCACAATGCTGTGCAGCACTTCGCCGGAAATCACCGCCGACAGCAACGTCAGCACCACTCCGCCCCATACGCCGAGCCAGAGACGACGCTCAAGGTGGCGGGTCGCGCGCATGGCGTCAAAAGCACCACACAGATAACCGAGATAATTGAACGCGGCCACCAGCCCCGCACCGGTCAGGCTGAACTGATGTTCAGCTATCATTAAAGGAACCTGCGGCGTAAAGGCAAAGCGCCCGATGCCCATCGCGACCACAAAGGCCAGAAAACCACTTAACGCAATACGAAAAGCCATAACCGCTCCGAAAGGTGAAACCGCGACGCAACATTATAGAAACAGTGGGTAAACATACTGAAAGCGGATCTCCGTTAACAGTGCCTTTCTGAAAAAGAAAGTTGTCATGCATGATGCAGTAAAGTTACAATCACGAAAACTGAATAATACAAACCAAGTTGTTTACGATAAGAGAACACAGGAACTCATCATGGATCTCACCCAGTTGCGAATGTTTTGCTGCGTGGCAGAAACGGGCTCACTGGCGCGTGCGGCAGAGCAGTTACATCGCGTGCCGTCAAACCTGACCACCCGTCTGCGCCAGCTCGAACTCGAACTGGGCACCGATTTGTTTATCCGTGAGAAGCAGCGCATCCGCCTTTCCGCGATGGGCCATAACTTTCTTAATTACGCCGAGCGTATTCTGGCGCTGAGCGAAGAAGCGATGAGCATCACGCATGCAGGCGAACCCGCCGGGAACTTCGCCTTAGGCTCAATGGAAAGCACCGCCGCCACCCGTCTGCCGTCACTGCTCGCGGCCTATCATCAGGCGTACCCGCAAGTGGCCCTTTCGCTGGTCACCGGCACGTCCGGCGAGATCATCGACAGCGTGCGGGCAGGACGTCTTGCGGCTGCGCTGGTCGACGGCCCGATCGACTTTGACGATCTCAACGGCTGTATTTCGTATCGTGAACGGATGGTGGTGATCACCCCGCCGGGTGAATCGCCCCTTGAAGCCCCCGCAGGCCGCAGCGGCCATACCGTTTTCGCCTTCCGCCCGAGCTGTTCGTATCGCCAGCGTTTACAGGGGTGGATTAAGCAGATGAATGTGCCGGTGGCGAACACCCTGGAAATTCAGTCCTACCATTCCATGATGGCGTGCGTTGCCAGCGGTGCGGGCATCGCCATGGTGCCGCGATCGGTGCTGGAGCAACTGCCCGGCCACGAGCGCGTAAATATTCACGAAATCCCGGATGAATTCGCCGATACCGCCACCTGGCTTATCTGGCGGCGGGATGCTTTCAGCCCCAACGTGCGGGCGCTGAAAGAACAGATCATCGTACAAAATGACGGGGTGGTCCCGTTACTGAAACACCCGCTTGCCGGTGAACATGACCCGGCACTGCATCCCACCTATTAAGTAAAAACACCTGACTGGAGCTACATAATGAAAATGATCAAAACGCGCGCGGCCGTCGCCTGGGGCCCGAATCAACCTCTTTCCATCGAAGAAGTGGATTTGATGCCACCGCAAAAAGGCGAAGTGCTGGTGCGTATCGTCGCCACCGGTGTTTGTCATACTGATGCTTACACGCTGTCCGGCAAAGATCCGGAAGGCGTATTCCCGGCGATCCTCGGCCATGAAGGCGGCGGCGTGGTAGAAGCGGTCGGCGAAGGCGTCACCACTCTGGCCGTGGGCGACCATGTGATCCCGTTGTACACGCCGGAATGTGGCGAGTGTAAATACTGTAAATCCGGCAAAACTAACCTGTGTCAGGCAATCCGCACCACGCAGGGCAAAGGCCTGATGCCGGATGGCACCACGCGTTTCTCTAAAGATGGCAAGCCGATTTTCCATTACATGGGCACGTCCACGTTCTCCGAATACACCGTAGTACCGGAAATTTCACTGGCGAAAATCAACAAAGAAGCGCCGCTGGAAGAGGTCTGCCTGCTGGGTTGTGGCGTCACTACCGGTATGGGCGCGGTCATGAACACTGCAAAAGTGAAGAAAGGCGACACCGTGGCGATCTTCGGCCTCGGCGGTATCGGTCTTTCTGCGGTGATCGGTGCCGTGATGGCGGGCGCAGGCCGCATTATTGGTGTTGATCTGAACACCAGTAAGTTCGATCTGGCACGCAAACTTGGCGCAACCGACCTGATCAATCCGAAAGATTTTGATAAGCCGATTCAGGAAGTGATCGTCGAAATGACCGACGGCGGCGTGGACTTCTCCTTCGAATGCATCGGTAACGTCAACGTGATGCGTTCAGCGCTGGAATGCTGCCATAAAGGCTGGGGCGAATCCGTCATCATCGGCGTGGCCGGTGCGGGTGAAGAGATCTCCACCCGTCCGTTCCAGCTGGTGACAGGCCGCGTATGGCGCGGTTCCGCTTTCGGTGGCGTCAAAGGCCGCAGCGAATTGCCGGGCATCGTGCAGCGTTATCTGGATGGCGAATTCGCCCTCAACGATTTCATCACGCACACCATGCCACTGGAAGACATCAATGAAGCCTTTGATTTGATGCACGAAGGTAAGTCGATCCGTACGGTGATTCATTTCAACAAGTAAGGAAGTGTCGATGAGCAGCTCAATTGAACTCCTCGAAGAACACCGGATGTTTGGCGGCTGGCAGCAGCGCTACCGCCATACCTCGGCGAGCCTGAATTGCAGCATGACGTTCAGCATTTACCTGCCGCCGGCGAAGGACGACACGCCGCCGCCGGTGCTGTACTGGCTGTCGGGCCTGACCTGTAATGACGAAAACTTTACCGTTAAAGCCGGGGCGCAGCGCGTCGCGGCAGAACTCGGTCTGGTGCTGGTGATGCCGGATACCAGCCCGCGCGGGGAAGGCGTCGCCAACGATGAGGGTTACGATCTCGGTCAGGGTGCAGGCTTCTATCTGAACGCCACGCAGGCGCCCTGGGCGTCTCATTACCGGATGTACGATTATCTGGTGGATGAACTGCCTGCGCTGATTAACAGCCACTTTAAGGTCAGCGATCGTCAGTCGATTTCCGGCCACTCCATGGGCGGCCACGGGGCATTGATGCTGGCATTGCGTAACCCGCAGCGCTTCCTTTCAGTGTCTGCTTTTGCGCCGATCGTGAATCCGTCACAGGTGCCATGGGGGCGTAAAGCTTTCAGCGCGTATCTGGGGGATGACGAGAGTCAGTGGCTGCAATACGACAGTTGCCACCTGCTGAGTTCACTGCCAGCGGATCAGTACCCGTTCCCGATTTTAGTCGATCAGGGCGACGGTGATCAGTTCCTGGCGGATCAGCTGCAACCCTCAAAACTGGCAGAAATCGCCCGTCAGCGCGGATGGCCGTTACAGCTGCGCGCGCAGCCGGGTTATGACCACAGTTACTTTACGATTGCGTCATTTGTGGAAGATCACCTGAGATTCCATGCGGAGTTTTTGCATCCGAAGGTGTGAGCGCGTAATGCCTTTCGATGCTGAGTGAGAAATTTTTGGTTTCTCAATAACGGTTACCACGTCGCAATGAGTGCAAAACCGGCCAGAGAGGGCGATGACAGCCCTCTCTGGCATTTCCACGTCTTAATCTCCACGCTGCGCGATCCCTTAATTCTTCAGTTTTGGATCCAGCGCATCCCGTAATCCATCGCCCAATAAATTAAACGCCAGCACGGTCAGGAATATTGCCAGGCTTGGGAATATGGCCACGTGCGGTGCCATGACCATGTCGGCGCGGGCTTCGTTAAGCATCGCGCCCCACTCCGGCGTTGGCGGTTGCGCACCCATGCCAAGGAACGACAGGCTGGCCGCGGTGATAATCGACGTGCCGATACGCATGGTGAAATAGACCACGATCGAGGAAAGCGTGCCGGGCAGAATGTGGCGGAAGAGGATTGTGGCATCTGAGGCGCCGATGCTGCGTGCAGATTCAATGTAGGTCTGCTGTTTAAGCACCAGCGTGTTGCCACGCACCAGCCGCGCGAACGCCGGGATGCTGAATATCGCCACGGCAATGATGACGTTCGACATGCCGTTACCCATCACCGCCACCACGGCGATCGCCAGCAGAATGCCGGGGAAGGCGAACAATACGTCGCAAACGCGCATGGTGATGCGATCCCACCAGCCTTCGTAATATCCCGCCAGCAGCCCGAACACCGTGCCGATCGCCGCGCCGAGCACCACAGAAAGCACGCCCGCCGTCAGTGAAATCCGCGTCCCCATCAGAATACGGCTGAAAATATCGCGCCCGAGAGAATCGACGCCCAGCCAGTGAATCATTGACGGGCCTTCGTTCAGCCGGTCGTAATCAAAGTAATTTTCCGGATCAAAGGGCACCAGCCACGGCGCAAGAAGCGCCGCAGCAATCAGCAGCAGGATAAAAACGCCCGCTATCATCGCGATATGCTGACGGCGAAAACGACGCCAGAACGCCTTCCACGGCGTCCTGACAGATTGCGCGCTGGCCGTTTGTGCAGTGACCATCGGCAGACCCGCGAGTACGGCATTTCGCCGCCAGTTTTTCATGCGCTTGCTCACTTGTATCGGATGGAAGGGTTAATCACGGCGTACAACATGTCCACCAGCAGATTGATCAAAATGAATTCCAGCGAGAACAGCAACACTTCGGCCTGGATCACCGGGTAATCACGCATCTCCACCGAATCCACCAGCAACCGCCCTAACCCCGGCCAGTTGAAGACTTTTTCTACCACAATAGAACCGCCGAGCAGGAAACCAAACTGCAACCCCATCATGGTGACCACCGGGATCATCGCGTTACGCAAGCCGTGTTTGACGACCACAAACCCCTCGTGGACGCCCTTCGCGCGCGCGGTGCGCATGTAATCTTCCTGCATCACTTCGACGAACGAGGCGCGGGTAAAGCGCGCCATGATGGCCGCCACCGCCGCCCCCAGCGTAATGGAAGGCAGAATGTAGTGTTGCCAGGTGTCGGCACCCACGGTTGGCAGCCAGCCCAGTTCGACGGAGAACACCTGCATCAGTAACATGCCCAGAGCAAAAGCCGGAAAGGAAATACCGGAGACGGCCAGCGCCATACCGAGACGATCGGGCCAGCGGTTGCGCCAGACGGCTGACACCACGCCAATCACCAGCCCGAAAATCACAGACCACACCATGCTGGTCAGCGTCAGCCAGAAAGTCGGCATAAAACGGGAACTGATTTCATCGATCACCGGGCGCTTCGACACCATCGAGTGGCCGAAATCGCCGGTCAGCGCATTGCCGAAGAAAGTGAGAAATTGCTGATACAGCGGCTTATCCAGCCCCAGATCCTGACGCACCAGCGCCACAACGCTGGCATCCGCGTCCTGACCGGCCATCAGCCGTGCCGGATCGCCGGGCAAAAGATGAACAAACAAAAAGACCAGCACGGCCACGATCAGCAGTGTGGGGATCAATCCAAGCAGTCGTTTTAGAAAATAATTAAGCATGATTCGCTGTCTGTGATTTCACGGTACGACATCCATGTTCCGGCCACACGGAACACACGACTTCAGGGCGTACGGCACTCACGCCGCACGCCCTGAAAACTCCATCGCGAATTATTTCACATCAGCTTCATCAAAGCTGAATGCCGTATCAGGCATGACGTAGAACCCGGTCAGACGTTTGTTTTTAGCCGATACCAGACGTTCGGTCACCAGGAATGCCCAGGGTGCATCTGTCCAGATTTGTTTCTGAGCATCCGCATACAGTTTGGCTTTCTCGGCTTTGTCGGTGGTTTTCAGGGCATCGGACAAATCTTTATCGACCTGCGCATTGCTGTAAAACGCCGTGCCGAACTGTTTCGGCGGAGCCGCCTGCGTGGAGAACAGCGGCGATAACGCCCAGTCTGCTTCACCGGTAGAGGCCGACCAGCCGGTGTAGAACATGCGGACACCCGCTTCTTTCTGCCCGACGTTCTCGACCTGAGCCGCACGCTGCGCGGCATCCATCGCGGTCACGTTCACTTTGATGCCCACCTGCGCCAGCTGCTGCTGCGTGAACTGCAAGACTTTCTGCGAGGTGCTGTTGTTATGCGACGACCACAGGGTGGTCGTGAAACCGTCCGGGTAGCCCGCTTCTTTCAGCAGTGCTTTCGCTTTGGCCGGATCGTAAGGCCAGGGTTTGAATTTTGCAGCGTATTCGATGCCCTGTGGCAACGGCCCTTCCGACGGCACGGCATAACCGGCAAACGCCACTTTGATCAGCGCCTGTTTATTGATGGCATAGTTGATTGCCTCACGCACTTTCACGTTATCAAACGGTTTTTGCGTGACGTTCAGGCTGATGTAACGATGCAGAATCGACGGCGCGGTCACCAGATCCAGCTTCGGATTTTTCTCCAGCAAGGCCGCCTGCTCATAAGGCACCGGGAAGGCGAAATCCGCTTCGCCGGTTTGCAGCATCGCCGCACGGGTGTTGTTATCAACCACCGGACGCCAGGTGATGGTGTCGAGTTTTGTTTCGTCTTTCTTCCAGTAGCCATCAAATTTCTTCACTTTCACGAAGTCAGTCTGATTCCACTGATCCAGCGTATACGGACCGGTACCGACCGGATGGAAACCGATCTCTTTACCGTATTTGGTCAGCGCCGCCGGGGAAATCATCACCGCAGACGGGTGCGCCAGAATGTTGATGAACGCCGAGAACGGTTCTTTCAGCGTGATTTTCACCGTGGTGTCATCCACCGCTTCGGTGCTGGCGATATTTTTGAACAGGTTATAACGCTTGAGGTGGCTGTCCGGGTTGCTGGCGCGGTCGAAGTTCACTTTTACCGCCGCCGCGTTGAAATCCGTGCCGTCCTGGAATTTGATCCCCGGATGCAGTTTAACGGTGTAAACCAGACCGTCCGGGCTGACCGTGTAGCTGTCTGCCAGCACGTTCTCCAGTTTCATGTTTTTATCAAAGCCAAACAGACCCTGATAGAAGGATTTGGCGACCGCCTGAGACAGCGTGTCGTTGGCGTCATAAGGATCGAGCGAGGTAAAATTAGAGCCTACCGCCACCACCACGTCTTTTGCTGCCCACGCCGAAGCGGACGCCAGCGAACCGAAAACAGCGGCAGCGAGCACGGCCTGACGAATAACGTTCTTACCTTTACGTTTCTGCTGATTCATCTCAGTTCCTTTTCCTGTCTAACCCGTTTGTCTTACGAAGATTGGCGGCTCAAAATAAGCCGCCACAAAAATCAATACACGCCGGCAATCGCATGCCGCGCCACGAAATGCCCTTCCGCCACCTGCACCAGCGGCGCAACCAAAGGCTCATCATGCAAATCATGGATCGGGCTGGGAATGTCATCGACCAGCAGCGCCTGCTCTTTTCGTTTATGCGCCGGATCGGCCACCGGCACGGCCGCCATCAGTTTGCGGGTGTAAGCATGCTGCGGATTTTCAAACACCGCGCGGCGCGGGCCGATCTCAACGATCTGCCCGAGATACATCACCGCCACGCGGTGACTGATGCGCTCCACCACCGCCATGTCGTGCGAAATAAACAGAAAGGCCAGGCCAAACTCTTTCTGCAGATCCATCAGTAAATTGATGATCTGTGCCTGGATAGACACGTCCAGCGCCGACACGGATTCGTCAGCGATGACCACTTTAGGATTGAGCGCCAGCGCGCGGGCGATGCAAATGCGCTGGCGCTGCCCTCCGGAAAATTCGTGAGGATAGCGCTGCGCGTGCTCCGGCAGCAGCCCGACTTTTTCCAGCAGCCAGGCAACGCGTGCCTCCGCCTCTTTCCCCTTCGCGATGTGGTGAACCAGCAAGGGTTCCATGATCGAATACCCCACCGTCAGGCGCGGATCGAGCGAAGCGTAGGGATCCTGAAAGATAAACTGAATGTCGCGGCGCAGATGTTGCAGCGCGCTGCCGCTGACGTAGGTCAGCGGCTCGCCGTTAAAGGTGATCGTTCCACCCTGACTTTTCACCAGTTTCAGCAACGAGCGGCCGGTGGTGGATTTTCCGCAGCCGGATTCACCGACCAGCGCCAGCGTTTCGCCGGGGTATAAATCGAAACTGACTTTTTCCACTGCGTGAATGCGCCGGGTGACGCGGTTAAAAATACCGCTGCGCACATCAAAGCGGGTGACCAGATTTTTCACCTGCAAAATCGGCGCGGCGCCCGGCGTCAGGGTATTTTGCACCAGCGCCGGATCGCTCTCTTGTTGCTCAGGCAGCGGAAAGCGCGCAGGGAGCGGTTTGCCGTGCATCGAACCGAGTTTCGGCACCGCCGCCAGCAGCGCCTGGGTATACGGCTGCTGCGGGGCATGGAAAATTGCCGTGACGTCGCCGGTTTCCACGCTGTTGCCTTTATGCATCACCAGCACGCGGTCGGCAATTTCAGCCACCACGCCCATATCGTGGGTGATAAAAATGACGCCCATCTGCATCTCTTTTTGCAGCACGCGGATGAGTTGCAGGATCTGCGCCTGAATCGTCACATCCAGCGCGGTAGTCGGCTCGTCGGCAATCAGCAACGCAGGTTTGCATGACAGCGCCATCGCAATCATCACCCGCTGGCGCATACCGCCGGAAAGCTGATGTGGAAAGCTGTCGAGAATATTTTTGGCTTCGGGAATGCGCACCAGATCCAGCATCCGCAACGCTTCGGCACGGGCGGCGCGATGGTCTTTCCCCTGATGCAGACGGATGGATTCGGCAATTTGTTCGCCCACCGGAAATACCGGATTGAGCGACGTCATCGGCTCCTGAAATATCATCGCCATATCGGCACCGCGCAGGCTGCGCATCTGCGACTGCGACGCGGCCATCAGTTCAACCACTTCGCCGTTACGACGCCGAAACTGCATGTTGCCCTGTGAAATCTGCCCGCCGCCCTGCTCCACCAGACGCATCAGCGCCAGCGAAGTGACCGATTTACCGGAACCGGACTCGCCAACAATCGCCAGCGTTTCGCCGCGCCCGACCTCAAAGCTCAGACGGTTAACCGCCGGGATCACCTGACCCTCATGCGAAAACTGTACGCTGAGATTATTCACCGCCAGAACCTGGCCGGGCGGCAGGATCAGAGATGGGTTCATGGCATCCTTCATGAACGGTAGATACTGACGCTCGGCACGTCGCCCACGCGGGCAAATCCGCGGTACATGCCTTCGCTGTTAAAAGGTAAAACGACGTTGCCGAAACGGTCGATGGCGATCATGCCGCCGATACCGCCGAGCGGCAGCAGCTTTTCCTGCACCACTTTGTGCGTCGCTTCTTCAAGGGATAAACCGGCGTATTCGATCAGCGCCGCCACGTCGTAAGCCGCCACCATGCGCATAAACACTTCGCCGGTGCCGGTGCTGGAAATGGCGACTGTTTTGTTGCTGGCATAGCAGCCCGCGCCGATGATTGGTGAATCACCCACGCGGCCAGCTTGTTTGTTGGTCATGCCGCCGGTGGACGTCGCCGCGGCCAGATTCCCCAGCGCGTCCATCGCCACCGCGCCCACGGTGCCAAATTTATGTTCCGGATCGAGCGGATCGCCGGACGGCGTGGCGCTCTGTGATGCGCCATCGTGATCGAGGATAACGCCGCTGTCTGCGGCGATGGCCCGTTGCAGCTGGTCGTAGCGTTCCTGCGTAAAGAAGTAGTCCGGCCCGACCATCTCCTGCCCCTGTTCGCGGGCAAAGGCTTCGGCGCCCGCGCCGGTGAACATCACGTGCGGGCTGACTTCCAGCACTTTACGGGCGGTGAGGATAGGGTTACGGATGTGATTGACGCAGCTGATGGCACCGGCATCCAGCGTGCGGCCATCCATGATGCAGGCGTCTAATTCGTGGGTGCCCTGATGGGTGAAAACAGCGCCCTTTCCGGCATTAAACAGCGGGCACTCTTCCAGTAAACGCACCGCCTCGGTCACCGCATCCAGCGCGCTGCCTCCCGAGGCCAGAATGGCCTGCCCGCTGGCGACAATGCGCTCCAGCTCGGCTAAATAAAGTTGTTCTTTTTCGGCACTCATCGCCGCGCGGGTGATCGCCCCTGCACCGCCATGAATCGCAATGACCGGACACAACGTGTTCGAAACGGAAGCCGCTGAATTATCAGTAGAAGAACTCATTAGCACTGCATCCTGTGTTGTTGTATTTATGTAAAGAGAAATGCTGACCTGTTTTTGACTATATTTAGCCCGCTACAGTATGTAAAGCAGAAATGTAAAACCACTGATAACGCGCTAATTGCTTAGATTGTTTAAGAAAATTAAATAAGGGGATCGAATAAACATCCAAGACAAATGACTAAAGAACGGGAATAATAAACGTCCTAACCGTGGATAAAAGCACCTCTGGCTAAGCTTCCTGCGGCCTTTTTATATTTTTTCTTTTTAGGAAATCAGTTATGGAAACTGTCTATAACCGCCGTCGGATCAATGTGATCTCCTGGCTCAGTTACTTCTTTACCGGTGGACTGGTTTCCACCCTCGGTATCGTTATCGGGCCAGTGGCAACCGCATTCAACAAAGATCCGGGCTTTATCGGGCAAATGTTCTCATTAATGAATATTGGTTTGTTCCTGCCGATTATGGTCAGCGGCATCCTGATGCGGAAATTTGATCTCGGCAAACAGCTGATGACCGGCTCGCTGGTTTCTGTGCTGGTGTGTATCGCGCTGTTCGTGATGCCGTCTATCACGCTGTTTGGTGTGGGTGTCTTCCTGATTGGTGCCACTGCTGGCCTGATGATGTCTATCGGCAGCTATCTGGTGGTGCGCATTAATGACGATCCGAAAAAGCGCTCGGCCAACCTTATTTTCACCGATTTCTTCTTTGCCCTCTCCGGCATGACGCTGTCGCTGGTGCTCGGTTTCCTGTTCAAGCACGGCGCAAGCTGGCTGGCGATGTACGGCATTATGGGCGTACTCAGCCTGCTGATGATCCTGCTGTGTGCAGGCCAGAAATTCCCGACCGTAGCCCGCCCGGTGAAAACCGAGAAAAACAGCAGTGTCGCGCAGGAACCCTGGGGCATCGCGGTGTTTTTCCTGTGTATCGCACTGTTCGCCTTCGTGTTCACCGAACTGGTCTTTACGCTGTGGATGCCAAGCTGGCTGCATGAGCATTTCGCCATGGAAACCGATCGCGCCGCGATTTACATCACCACCTACTGGATGGTGAAAGCGATTGGCCTGTTCCTGAACCAGTTCACCGTTCGCTTCGTCAAACTGCGCACCTTCCTGCTGGTGTCCGTGGTAGTCGGCATGGCGAGCCTGAGCGTGCTGACCACCAGCAACTCGGCGTCGCTGGTGCTGTTTGCGGTCGGTCTGTTCGGTTTCTGTAACTCCGGCCTGTTCTCCGGCCTGATGAGCTACGGCAGCCTGCAGGTGAAAAACTCTCCGCCAACGCTGACCTCTGCGCTGCTGACCACCAGCTCCGTCGGTACGCTGATTTTTGCGTCGTTCTCTTCGTTCATCTACAACCGATACGGCTTGTTCTGGGCGCTGAACATCGCGACCATTTCCTACGCGTTACTGGTGCTGATGGTGATTTTCGCCAGCCTGAAAAGTAAGGCCGAAAAGATTAACCACGACGTTTCCGCGCACTAAGATGTTCCCTCACAGCAGGGCTCCGGCCCTGCTGCTTCAGACGTCCTCCCCCAGTGAATCCAGAAAACGTGCCGCCGCCGGTATCAGCGAGTCCGCCTGATACAGGGCATACAAATCTACCGGTAACCGTTCGCTCAGCGCGCAGAAACGCACGCCCGGCCAGTGGATCCGCGCATAGCTTTCCGGCAGCAGCGTGATGCCATAACCGTTCGCCACCAGCGCCAGCGCGGTTTGTGGCTCGTTCACCTGATGCCTGACCTGCGGCAAAAAGCCGTGCTGACGGCACATCGAATAGAGATAACCGCCGAGGCTGGACGTGTTCATCGGCATCAGAATGAAATCCTCATGCGCCAGCTCGCCCAGCACCACGCTGTTTTTCGCGGCCAGCGGATGATTTTCCGCAATCGCCAGAGCGACGTTTTCGCGCCCCATCAGCCTGCTGGATAACCCCTGCGGCAGCGTCAGTTTGGCTTCGCGCCAGATACCGATATCAATCCTTTGCAGTTGCAGGGCATCAATTTGCTGCAACGGCGTCAGTTCGGTAATCGACCAGGTGATCTCCGGCGCACTCTCACCGAACCGGTTCAGTGCGGGCATCAGCGGCCCCCACGCGGCGGTGCCCACGGTGCCGAACTGAATATGGCCGACCTCACCGCGCCCGATTTTACGTACCTGATGCAACGAACGGTTGATGCCGTCGAGCATCAGCCCGGCTTCACGCATCAGCGCCGCACCGGCAGGCGTCAGCGCCACCGAACGCGTGGTGCGCAAAAACAGCGGCGTGCCGAGCATCACTTCCAGCTCTTTAATATGCAGGCTGAGCGGCGGTTGCGACATATTCAGCCGCACCGCGGCTTTGCTGAAACTCAGCTCCTCCGCCACCACGCGAAAATAGTGCATAAGCCGCAGATTGATCTGACCCAGATCGAACACCGAATCCGTAAAGGGGCGCGTCATACTTCTCTCCAAAACATCCGTTTATCCCGCATTCATGGCGCATCCGATTTATAGATTTTGACTATAAATCCCGGCCCCGAACGGTATTAGACCTGAACAGCCGCTCACCCTAGCATTGCTGTTAACTCCCACCTACTGTCAACAATGAGAGAAGTGATCATGCTCAATAACCATGCTTTTGACTGCGCAGCGATTATCCGCCAGCGTGCGCCCGGCTTTATTCCTCAGGCTGCGCTGATTTTAGGCTCCGGCCTCGGGACGTTGTGTGACGATATGACCGATGCCATCACCCTTCCCTACAGCGAACTGCCGGGATTCCCGCAGAGCAGCGTCGCCGGTCACGCCGGTGAACTGGTGCTCGGGACGCTGGAAGGCATTCCGGTGATGTGTATGAAAGGTCGCGGCCATATGTACGAAGGCCACGGCATGTCGGTGATGACCAGCGCGGTTCGCACCTTCAAACTGCTCGGCTGCGAGTTCCTGCTGGCGACCAATGCCGCCGGTTCGATGCGTAAAAGCGTGGCGCCCGGTCGGCTGGTTGCGCTGACCGACCATGTCAGCTTTATGCCGGAATCCCCGCTGGCAGGCCCGAATGACGATCGTTTCGGCCCGCGTTTCTTTAGCCTCGCTAACGCCTATGACAAAGACCTGCGTGCGCAGCTCCACGCCGTGGCGGGCACGCTGGGCATCGACGTCGCCGAAGGCGTCTTCGCGGCCTATACCGGCCCGAACTTCGAAACGCCGGCTGAGATCCGCATGATGCAAACTCTCGGCTGTGACGTGGTCGGTATGTCCATCGTGCCGGAAGTGATTTCCGCCCGTCACTGCGGCCTGAAAGTACTGGCGATTTCTGCCATGACCAACTTCGCCGAGGGCCTTTCCGATACGCCGCTTTCACACGAACAGACCCTGAGCTGCGCCAGACTGGCGGTGGGCGATTTCACCCGCCTGATCCGCGCGTTCTTCGCCAGCTTGTCAGCCACTGCAAAATAAGGAACGGCAATGGAACAGACATTCAACCGCCAGCGGATCAATATGATCTCATGGCTCAGTTACTTCTTTACCGGTGCACTGGTTTCCACACTCGGCATCGTGATCGGGCCGGTTTCACAGGCTTTTGGCAAAGATCCGGGCTTTATCGGTCAGATGTTTACGCTGATGAACATCGGCCTGTTTCTGCCGATCATGATAAGCGGCGTGCTGATGCGCAGATTCAATTTGGGCAAACAGCTGATCACCGGCTCAGCGGTTTCCGTGCTGACCTGCGTGGCACTTTTCCTGATGCCGACCATCACCATGTTCGGCATCGGCGTTTTTCTGATTGGCGCCGCCTCCGGCATCATGATGTCCATCGGCAGCTATCTGGTGGTGCGCATTAATGAAGATCCCAAAAAGCGTTCGGCGAACCTGATCCTCACCGACTTTTTCTTCGCGCTGGCAGGCGTGGTGTTATCGCTGCTGCTGGGCTACCTGTTCCAGCACGGCGCAAGCTGGCTGGCCATGTACGGCGTAATGGCGGTGCTGAGTCTGGCGATGATTGTGTTGTGCGTCGGGCAAAAATTCCCGTCGATTCCGCAGGTCGCGGATAGTAAGCCAGGGTCTGAAAGCCAGCAACACCACTGGGGCGTTTCCGTGTGGGTGCTGTGTTTCGCCCTGTTTGCTTTCCTGCTGGCGGAACCGATTTTCACCATGTGGCTGCCAAGCTGGCTCAAAGAGCACTTCGGCATGGCGGCAGACAACGCGGCGTTTTACATCACGACTTACTGGACGGTGAAATCCATCGGCCTGTTTGTGAATCAGTTTACGGTGCGCTTTGTGAAGTTGCGGACTTACCTGCTGCTTTCCGCCATCGTGGGTCTGGCCTGTCTGGCCACTGCGGCGAACAGCGCAAACCCGACGCTTATCCTGATTTGCGCCGGTCTGTTTGGATTCTGCAACTCCGGGCTGTTCTCCGGCATCATGAGTTACGGCAGTCTGCAGGTGAAGAATTCTCCGCCAACGCTGACGTCTGCCCTGCTGACTATCGGCACGATAGGCACGCTGATTTTCTCCACGCTGTCGTCGCTGGTCTACAGCCGTTACGGTTTGTTCTGGGCGCTGAATACCGCCACTCTCGCCTATGTATGCCTGCTGGCCGCGCTGATTATTGCCTCGGTGAGCAGCAAGGCCGAAGCGCTGGAGCAGCAATCCGCGCATTGAGATGAAAACTGACGCATAAAAAAGGGAAGGCATTGAATTGCCTTCCCTTTTCTTATTGTCACTGCCCGATCACATCTGAGGACAGCGCTGCAAACTGTTGAGCCAGGATGTCTGAGGCTGCGCGACCAGACGGCGTGCACGTCCGTGACGACGCAGGATCAGACCTTTATCCTGCATTTCACTGAGATCGCGGCGAATGGTTTCGAGACTCACATCCAGCGATTGTGCCAGTTCGCTTACCTGTAACACTTCATGCTGTTCGACCAGCTGAAGGATGGCCTGATGGCGATTTTTTTTAAGCACCGGTTATTCCTGTTTGTATGACAGTTGTGTGACGGATGTCACAAATAACGGTAAACATCATACCTGCGTTACATTGTTAATTTTGGGATCGATCTCAATTTTTCGAAAATACCCTCAAAGTTTTTCCGCCTGCCGCGATTTTTGGTTCGTCCCGATTCTCTGTCATACTGTGCGCATGCTTTTATAACCGCCCGGCTCCGGCGCAGACACCCGCACCACCGGGACGGTATCACTGAGGAATTTTTATGGAATTCAATACCGCCGGTTTGATCTCACTCCAGGAAGCGCTGGATAAAATGCGCGCTCATGTGCCGCCAAAGCACGCACAAGATGCCGAATCAGTTGCTCTGAATATGGCCGCTGGCCGCATTACCGCCGCGCCGGTGCTTTCTCCGGTGTTCGTGCCTCCTTTTGATAATGCGGCCATGGACGGTTATGCCGTCCGCTGTGGCGATCTGCACGACGACGCCGTGTTACCGGTGGCGGGCAAAGCCTTCGCGGGTGCGCCCTTCCACGGTGAATGGTCTGCCGGAAGCTGTATCCGCATCATGACCGGCGCGCCGGTCCCCCGGGGTGCCGACGCTGTGATCATGCAGGAACACGCCGAGGTGACCGATGCGGGCGTGCGTTTCACCCACACAGCGGAGAACGGCCTGAATATCCGCCTGACGGGCGACGACATCAAACAAGGCGACAGCGTGTTGCCGCAGGGCGTACGTCTGGGTGCGGCGGAATTGCCGCTGCTGGCATCGCTCGGCGTCACGCACGTTGAAGTCTGGAAGCCCCTCAACGTTGCCGTTTTCTCCACGGGCGACGAACTGCAACCGGTGGGGACGCCATTGCAGGAAGGCCAAATTTACGACACCAACCGTTTTGCCGTACGCCTGATGCTGGAACAACTGGGATGCAACGTACTGGATCTGGGCATCATCCGCGATGATCCGCAGGCGCTGCGTAACGCCTTTGAAGAAGCCAATGCCTTCGCCGATCTGGTGATTTCCAGCGGCGGTGTCTCGGTCGGAGAAGCGGATTACACCCGGCAAATGCTGGATGAACTGGGCGAGATTGGTTTCTGGAAACTGGCCATGAAACCCGGCAAACCTTTCGCTTTCGGCAAACTGAAAAACAGCTGGTTCTGCGGTCTGCCGGGGAACCCGGTGTCTGCTGCGCTGACGTTTTATCAACTGGTGCAGCCGTTTATTGCGCAACTGGCAGGCCATACCGCGTGGCAGTTCCCGCCGCGTTTGCAGGCTGTTTCGGTTTCGGGGCTTAAAAAATCAGCGGGCCGTCTCGATTTCCAGCGCGGTATTTTCAGCACCAACGCGCAGGGCCAGCTCGAAGTCCGTACCACCGGCCATCAGGGTTCGCACGTCTTCAGTTCTTTCAGCCAGGCGAATTGCTTTATCGTACTGGAGCGCGAACGCGATAATGTCGCGGCAGGTGAACTCGTTGAAATCGAACCGTTTAACGCCCTTTTACGGAGCTGAATATGGCCACTCTGCCGGAACTGACGGACGCTGAAACCCTGCGTTATAACCGCCAGATCGTCCTGAAAGGGTTTGATTTTGACGCGCAGGAACAGCTGAAAGCCAGCCATGCGCTGATTGTCGGATTAGGCGGTTTAGGCTGCGCGGCGGCGCAGTATCTGGCCGCCGCGGGAACCGGCACGCTGACGCTGCTGGATTTCGACAAGGTATCGCTGTCTAACCTGCAGCGCCAGACGCTGCACACCGACGCACGCATCGGCATGTCGAAAGTGGAATCTGCCGCCATCGCCCTTTGCGCAATGAACCCGCACATCCGTCTGAATCAGATCAATGCGCAGGCCGACGACGACATGCTGAGCGAACTGATCGCCGCCTGCGATGTGGTGGTCGATTGCACCGATAACGTCACCACGCGCAATCAGCTGAACCGGGAATGTTTTGCGCAGAAAAAACCGCTGGTGTCCGGCGCCGCCATCCGCATGGAAGGCCAGCTCAGCGTCTTTACTTATCAGCCGCAGGAACCCTGCTACCGCTGCCTGAGCCGCTTATTTGGCGAAAATACCCTGACCTGCGTGGAAGCCGGTGTCATGGCGCCCCTGGTGGGTACCATCGGCAGTTTACAGGCCATGGAAACCATCAAACTGCTGACAAAATTCGGTGAAACTCCGCGCGGCAAACTGCTGATGTTTGATGCCATGACGTTACAGTTTCGGGAAATGAAACTGATGAAAGATCCGCATTGTGAGGTGTGTGGTTGTCACTGATAGTCGAAAAATAAATGGAACAAGGAATGAAGGGTATTTAGGTTGTTGAACATGGTAGCCGCTACGCAATCCGTTTAACCGATAAAGAATTCACCTTTCTGGAATAAAAAAAAGCCGCAACGTTAACCGTTGCGGCCTTTTTATCGACATCAATAATCAGCTATTAATGCCCTGGCTACGGAGATAGTCTTCGTAGTTACCCGAGAAATCGATAACACGGGTCGGTGTCATTTCCAGAATACGGGTTGCCAGTGAGCTCACGAATTCACGGTCATGGGAAACGAAGATCAGTGTGCCTTCGTACATTTCCAGCGCCATGTTCAGTGACTCGATAGATTCCATATCAAGGTGGTTGGTTGGTTCATCCATGATCAGGATGTTAGGACGCTGCATCATCAGTTTCCCGAATAACATACGACCTTTTTCACCACCGGAAAGCACTTTGACTTTCTTCTTGATATCGTCCTGACCGAACAGCAGACGGCCCAGCACGCCGCGTACAGCCTGCTCGTCGTCTTTCTCGGATTTCCACTGGCTCATCCAGTCAAATACGTTCATGGAGTCATCGAATTCATATTCGTGATCCTGCGCGTAGTAACCGATTTTTGAGTTTTCGGACCATTTCACTGAACCGGTTTCCGGCTCATGCTCGCCGACCAGCGTTTTCAGCAGCGTCGATTTACCGATACCGTTCGCGCCCAGAATGGCGACTTTCTCGCCCACTTCCAGCATCAGACCGAGGTTTTTAAACAGCGGGCCGTTATCGAAACCTTTGGTGATTTTTTCCACTTCCAGCGCATTACGGAACAATTTCTTGTCCTGTTCAAAACGCATGTAAGGGTTCTGACGGCTTGAGGCTTTGATTTCGTCGAGCTGAATTTTATCAATCTGACGGGCACGGGAAGTCGCCTGTTTAGATTTGGAGGCGTTGGCGCTAAAGCGGCTGACGAAAGATTGCAGTTCAGCAATCTGCGCTTTCTTCTTGGCGTTATTGGCGCTCAGAAGTTCACGAGCCTGCGTTGCCGCCGTCATGTATTCGTCGTAGTTGCCCGGATAAACGCGCAGCTCGCCGTAGTCCAGATCCGCCATGTGCGTACACACCATGTTCAGGAAGTGACGGTCATGCGAAATGATGATCATGGTGCTGTTACGTTCGTTCAGCACCTGCTCCAGCCAGCGAATGGTATCGATGTCCAGGTTGTTCGTTGGTTCGTCGAGCAGCAGAATTTCCGGGTCAGAGAACAGCGCCTGCGCCAGCAATACGCGCAGTTTAAAGCCCGGTGCGATTTCGCTCATCAGGCCATAATGTTGCTCTACCGGAATACCCACGCCGAGCAGCAGCTCGCCCGCACGGGATTCAGCGCTGTAACCGTCCATCTCGCCGTATTCAACTTCGAGATCTGCCACTTTATAGCCGTCGGCTTCGCTCATTTCCGCCATCGCGTAAATGCGGTCGCGCTCTTCTTTCACAGCCCACAATTCGTTGTGGCCCATGATCACGGTGTCCAGCACGGTGAATTCTTCGAAGGCGAACTGATCCTGACGTAATTTACCCAGACGCTCGTTCGGGTCGAGTACGACGTTACCCGCTGAAGGCACTAAGTCGCCACCGAGGATCTTCATGAAAGTGGACTTGCCACAACCGTTCGCGCCGATAAGGCCATAACGGTTACCGCCGCCAAATTTCACGTTAATGTTTTCAAATAACGGCTTGCTGCCGAATTGCATGGTGATGTTGTAAGTACTTAGCACAACGCTCGCTCTTAATTGGGAAATGTGATTTGGCGCGCATTATGCCACAACGGCGCGTCGGGATCGCCTCTCGTTGTGTACAAATTTCACTCGATAGTAAAAAAATTCGTCATGCGCGGGAAAATGTTTGAATTACACACACAAAAAACCCGGCCTCAGCCGGGTTTTCCAGTACAACGCCTGAAATCAGAAGTTGTAACCGATCACGCCGTAGTAACCCCAGCCGGTAGATTTCACATCGAAATTACCGTTACCGAAGTTCAGCTCAGCGCCGTCAGCCCACTGGCCGCCGTTGTGGAAGTAACGCGCCACAAACGAGTAATGCCAGTGTGTATAGTTCAGCGAGAGGATATGGCTGGACGCGATAGAGTTGTTAGAACGCGCTTTGTTGCCGTTCAGGTCACGGAAATCGTCGTCGCCCAGTGAGGAACCCCAGTCGAAGTTGGTGAACCCGATGTAGCTCAGGTTACCGCCCCACATTTCAGTCAACGGAACGAAGTATTTCACTTTGAAACGGTAACCGTCCCAGCTGTTTTCGTTGGCCGCGCTGTAGTTTTCCCACTGGTATTTTGCATACACGTTCAGAGACAGGCTCATCGGCAGATGGGTATCAATGTCGGTGCCCAGACCCATGTACCAGGTGTTCTGACGGTTATCGCTGTCCGGACCCATATCGTAGATATAGTTGTTGGCGAAGTACCATTCTTTGAACGGACCGAAGCTCAGATCGGTGCCGGTCAGCTTATCAATAGAGAAACGCGGTTCGATCTCCATAAACAGCGGAGAACCGTTTTTGTCCCAGATACCGGTGTCGTTGCCGTTACCGGCGCCGAAGGTTTTAGGAATATCGATATAGCCGTAGAAATCAAACCAGTCTTTGTGCGCAAACGCTTCATATTCAAGGTAAACGTCGTTACGCAGGGTCGGTCCGAAACGGGTATCGGCGCTGCCTACAACGTTTACACTCTGGTGCCACCAGTCAGAAACAAATTCGCCCTTGCTATCATCAGCGAGCACGGTCGCGCTGTAGGACAAAGCCATCAAAGCGCCTGCTGCAATAATTTTATTTTTCATATTTATACCAGAAGCGGGGGAGGAACAGCGCCTTGCCACTTTCAGACGCTGCATATATCAAACCCTAAAACTGTGATCCGCAACCGATTGCTGCACATAGTATAAAAACATGCAATTACCAGCGACTTCCTACAAGAGTTAACTTTTCTTAGCTAATAAATAGATTTGGTCAAGGTTTGTCAATTTGTGTTTCATCCTGATACATCCTCAATGTGATATCGATCACAGATATGTTTCAGGACGAATTCATTCAGCCGCCTGAAGCGGTGATAAACCCGTGCTGATAAAATGACCATTCGTTATTTGTCATGCTATAATCATGACAAATAACGGTGCGGAGGCACACATCATGAATATCAAAAATACCGGGCTGTCTTCAGGCTCTGTGCAAGATTCTGCAACGCCGCTCTGGCAGTCTGCGGGACTTCCCGCAAGCAGCGGAATCAGTTTGGTTAACGCCATACAAAAGGGCTTTCCGGTTGATAGTATTAGCCGTCTTAATACTGAGCTGGGATGGCCGAAAATGGTGTTACTGGAAATAATGGGCATTAACGAACGCAACTATGCGCGTCGTAAGGCCGGAAACGGATTACTGAAAAGTGAAGAGAGCGAGCGTGTGGCGCGTCTGGTGCGCATTGTGGATGCCGCAACGGATTTGTTCGAAGGGGATCGTATCTCCGCGCTCGAGTGGTTCACCCGCCCTGCGCCGGCGCTGGACGGTTCACGTCCGCTGGAGTTGCTGTCTTCTGAAGCGGGCGCGGTGGAAGTGAGCCGCCTGATTGGTCGTCTGCAACACGGTGTCTTCAGTTGAAGCTGTTTCGCATCGTTCAGAACCGCCATCTGGCAACGGCCTGGTCGGGCGCGGGTGCGCAGCTTTATGGCGGGCGCTGGAATCCACCGGGCAGGCCGGTCGTTTATGTCACCACCAGCATTTCGCTGGCCATACTGGAAATGCTGGTGCACTTACAAAACAGCATGCTGATGCGGTCCTACACGTTGCTGAGTATTGAGGTGCCGGAAGAATTGCTCGACAGGCTGGATGTGTCGGAACTGGCCGCAGACTGGCGAAGCGCATCTCCGCCGGACAGCACACAACGTCAGGGTGACGCCTGGCTGGCGGAAGGTGATTACGTCGGGCTGAAAGTGCCGTCGGTCATTGTCCCGACGGAATACAACGTGCTGCTCAATCCGCAGCATCCTGCGTTTGCGGATTTACTGAGTTCAGTACAACGTGAGCCGATGATGTTTGACCCGCGCCTGCAATAACCTTTGCAACGCGGGCCGGACACTTACTCTGCTTTTCTGTTGCTGCGATAAATCAGGGCCAGCGCGATGACCAGACAAGGTATCGCCGCCAGACGGTGCCATGAGAACGGGATAGACGGATTATCCAGCCAGCCGAAGTTATCAATCAGCATGCCCATCGCCAGTTGTCCCAGAATAACCGCGACCGTCGCCACCGCCGTCCCCACTCGCGGTACTGCCGTCACCATAATGATGATGTAAGGCACGCCAAACAGTGCGCCAGCCAGCTGCCATTTCGGTACGGTCAGTAACGTCGCCTGCTGCGGCGTTTGCAGGAACAGGATCAGCACAGCCGTGATCGCCGCGCCCACGCTGAAGGTCAGGAAGGCACTTTTCAGGACGCCCACTTTTTCACCCAGCTGACCGTTTACCGCCGCCTGCATACTCAGCGCAGCCCCCGCCACAATTGCCAGAATAATCATAATCAGTTCAGTCATCGGTTAACTCCAGGCAATCAGAACAAGGGCGACAACGATAAACAGCAGAGCCAGTAAACGCTCCCTGCCGACTTTCTTGTGAGGCGTACCGAACCAGCCGTAATGGTCGATCAAGACGCTTTTCGCCACCTGCCCTGACAAAATCGCGATCATGGTCATGCCGATGCCAATCACCGGCGTCGCCAGCGTCAGCACCACGACATACACCGGCCCCAGCAAGCCGCCAAGCAGTGTCCAGCCGGGTTGTTCGGTAAACGACGGCGCATTGCGCGGGCTGAAAAACAGCACCAATAATCCGGTCAGCACTGCGCCGACCCCAAAAATACTCAGCGTGGCCCACAGGTGCCCCACTTCCGTCCCTAACGGCCCGATTAAACCGGCCTCCAGCGA
Source organism: Rahnella rivi (assembly GCF_019049655.1). Classification (GTDB taxonomy): domain Bacteria; phylum Pseudomonadota; class Gammaproteobacteria; order Enterobacterales; family Enterobacteriaceae; genus Rahnella; species Rahnella rivi. The sequence goes on along the minus strand of NZ_JAFMOX010000060.1, from coordinate 29,212 downwards.
TAGACCCATCCCCGCCAGAACGACCAGCGGAATTAACATCAGATTCATTAGTAGTGTGCTCATATTATTTTAAGAAGCGGGACTATAGCGTGGCACTGCTTTGCGAAAAACAGCACAATAAGGAAAATACCTTTGCGGATATTGCACAGATGAAAAGTTTCAATCAGATCAACATCCAGTCTTTACGGCTGTTTGTTGCGGTGCTCGACCAGGGAAATTTCTCGGAAGTGGCCCGCCGCGAAGCGATGTCGCCCTCGACGGTATCGCGCGTCATTTCACAGCTGGAGCAGGCATTACAAACCCAGTTGCTGTACCGGAATACGCGTGCAGTCAGCCCGACCGAATCCGGAAAATTGCTGGCTGAACGCGCACGTCAGGTACTGGCTCAGCTTGAACTGGCAGAACTTGATCTGCAGGAGCAGGACAGCGAGCCGGGTGGCCTGATACGCATCAATGCGCCGGTAGTTTTTGGCCAGCGGCATATCGCCCCCTGGCTGCATGAGCTGAGCGCGCGTTATCCGCGTCTGAATATTGAGCTGATGCAGACCGACGATTTCATTGATCCGTTACAGGACAGCATTGATCTGCTGATCCGAATCGGCGTCATGGCAGATTCCACCCTGCAGGCCCGCACGCTCGGACAGCAGAACTTCCGTCTCGCCGCCAGCCCCGCCTATCTTGCCAGTACAGGCACACCACAAACGCCGGAAGAGTTAGCCGCTCACAGTTGTCTGGTGTTTAAAGGATTCGCCGGTTCGCAACGCTGGTACTTCCGCCAGCCTGAACAGGAATGGCGTTCGTACAGCCTGCGCGGCGTCCTGACCAGTAATAATGCGGAAACCCTGACAAAGGCAGCCGTGGATGGCATGGGGCTGGTGGTATTCCCCACCTGGTTAATCGGCGACGCCCTGCGCGACGGGCGGCTGGTCAGCGTGCTGGAAGATCATCAGGTATCCACCTCGCCCGAGCCGCAGACCATATCTGCGCTGTACCCCAATGCACGAAAAGCCTCAATCAAAGTGCGGGCGGTGATTGATTTTCTGGTGGAGAAATTTGGCAGCCCGGCATACTGGGAATGAGTCTGTTGCACTGAAGCTTTTTTAAAGACAGATCGAGAATATTTCGGTTTCTCAGGTGCGGTGATCACTTAACTCACCGCGCCGAAACCGACCAGAGGGGAAAGGCTTTTCCCCTCTGAACTCCCCTCGCTTTTTTCAACACGCGCTCTGCCTGCTGGCTATGTTTCAGGTATCACCGCGACAGGCTGGAAATCTTGCCGCTGCGCGGTGCCTTCTCTCGGTCCTGAAGCCTTAGGTCTTCAGGCCACTCCGTTCAGCAAGATTTCTGAATCGCCCGCAGGATCTTAAATTCAGGAACAGAACAGATTTATCATTTTAGAAAAAGTCGATTGGCGTGCTCAAAATTCTGCTGAACAGAGCGGCTTCGGGACCTATGGCTTCAGGCCACTCCGTTCAGCAAGATTTCTGAATCGCCCGCAAGATCTTAAATTCAAGAACAGAACAGATTTATCTTTTAGAAAAAGTTGATTGGCGTGCTCAAAATTCAGCTGAACGGAGCGGCTTCGAGACCTATGGCTCGAAGACCGAGAGAAGGCAGTGCGAAGCACCTGAATTTACGCCACTCACTGATGCGTCAGAACATGTCCATCGTCCCAGCGAAGCGCGCAGTAAAAAGAGCCCGGGATTCTTAAGGGTGGCGGCGATAAGCCACCCTTAAGGCCGGTGTGGGTGGCAACCCACGGTGTTGACCTTAAAGCTTAAAGCTGAAAGCTGAAAGCTAAAAGCCCCCCAACACCATCCCCACATGCGCTATCCCATCTTCATCATAAATGTCGGTATTCGCCACAAACCCCAGCCGGCCGTAAAACCCTTGTAAATGCGCCTGTGCGGAAATCACCACGCGCGCACCCGGCCAGTGTTTATGGCAGGCTGCCAGCGCCTGTTCCATCAGCTGATACCCCAGCTTCAGGCCGCGGGCTGACGGGGCGACAATCACCCGCCCGATCGCCACGTCATCGGCATGGCGCAGGATCCGCGCGTAGGCGGCAGGTTTTCCCTCCAGCCAGGCGACGATATGCCGGTTTTCACCGGCCAGATCCTGCCCGTCGATATCCTGGTAAACACAGGTTTGTTCCACGATAAAAACTTCCGTTCTCAGCGCCAGAATGGCGTAAAGCTGCGCCGTGTTCAGGTCGCTGTGATGATAATCCTGCCAGTGAAGCGATGATGAGTCGGTCATAAAGAAGTGCCCTGCCTGTTTCTGAAAGCCAAAAAAAAGAGATATTCCTGAGAATATCTCTTTTTAACACAGATTTTACAGCCAAATTATCAGGCGGTTTTTTTCATCGGCTCGGTGCGAACCGGTGCATCGCCTGCGGTGTAATACTCCGCGGTGCTGCGCGGCAGGGGCTTACGGCCACGGATTTTATCGGCAATTTTTTCGGCGATCATGATGGTTGTCGCGTTCAGGTTGCCGGTAATGATCTGCGGCATGATGGACGCATCCACCACGCGCAGGCTTTCGATTCCATGAACGCGCCCTTCGCCGTCCACGACCGCCATCTCATCGCTGCCCATTTTACAGGTACACGACGGATGGAAGGCGGTTTCCGCATGTTCGCGGATAAACGCATCCAGTTCTTCGTCAGTCTGCACGTTCTCGCCCGGACTGATTTCCCGGCCACGGTATTTATCCAGCGCCGGCTGATTCATGATTTCACGGGTGATGCGGATGGCATCGCGGAACTCATGCCAGTCCTGCTCTGTCGACATGTAGTTGAACAAAATGCTCGGGTGCTGGCGCGGATCTTTTGATTTCACCTGCACACGGCCACGGCTTGGTGAGCGCATGGAACCGACGTGAGCCTGGAAACCGTGCTCTTTCACCGCGTTGCTGCCGTTGTAATTGATCGCCACCGGCAGGAAGTGATACTGAATATTCGGCCAGGTGAATTCTTCACGGCTGCGGATAAAACCGCCCGCTTCAAACTGATTGCTGGCCCCCACGCCGGTGCCTTTAAACAGCCACTCAGCCCCAATCGCGGGCTGGTTATGCATCTGCAATGCCGGGTACAAAGACACCGGCTGGGTGCAGCTGTATTGCAGGTACATTTCCAGGTGATCCTGCAGATTTTCGCCGACACCCGGCAGATCATGCACCAGCGGGATCTCCAGACGGTTCAGCAGTTCAGCCGCGCCGACGCCGGAACGTTGCAGGATTTGCGGCGACGCAATCGCGCCGCTGCACAGCAGCACTTCGCGTTTCGCGTTCGCCGTTTTCGCGTTGTAGTCGTCGCCTTTGAAATAGCTGACGCCCACGGCACGCTTGCCGTCGAACAGAATTCTGTCGGTCAGCGCGTGCGTCACAATGGTCAGATTGGCACGCGGTTTGGCCTGATCCAGATAGCCACGGGCAGTGCTGGCGCGGCGACCTTTTGGCGTCACGGTACGGTCCATCGGGCCGAAACCTTCCTGTTTGTAGCCGTTCAGATCGTCAGTGCGGGAATAGCCCGCCTGCGCACCGGCTTCGATCATCGCTGCAAACAACGGATTGTTGCCATTTTTTGGCGTCGCGACGCTTACCGGGCCTTCACCGCCGTGGAAATCGTTCGGGCCGATATCACGGGTTTCCGCTTTACGGAAATACGGCAGGCAGTCCAGATAACTCCAGTCTTCCAGACCCGGCGCTTTCGCCCAGTTGTCGAAATCCATCGCGTTACCGCGGATGTAGCACATGCCGTTAATCAGCGATGAGCCGCCCAGACCTTTCCCGCGCCCGCATTCCATACGGCGGTTGTTCATGTGCGGTTCCGGGTCAGTTTCATACGCCCAGTTGTAACGGCGCCCCTGCAGCGGGAACGCCAGCGCCGCAGGCATTTGTGTGCGGAAATCCAGACGGTAATCCGGGCCACCGGCTTCGAGTAACAGCACGCTCACGCTGCTGTCTTCGGTCAGGCGGGTGGCGAGTACGTTGCCGGCGGAACCGGCACCGATAATGATGTAATCGTAATCCATTAAAATCTCCTCTGTTGCGGCGGATTAAAAGACTGAGCTGAATTCGCCCAGTTCGACCTGCACGGATTTGATTTGGGTGTAATGCTCAAGCGTGGTGATGCCATTTTCGCGCCCGACGCCGGAATGCTTATAGCCACCCACCGGCATTTCTGCGGCGGATTCGCCCCAGGTGTTGATCCAGCAAATCCCAGCTTCGAGTTTGTGGATCACGCGGTGCGCGCGGTTGAGATCCTGCGTCACCAGTCCGGCCGCCAGACCGTATTCGGTATCATTGGCGCGGCGGATCACTTCTTCTTCGCTTTCATAGGTCAGGATGCTCATCACCGGCCCGAAGATCTCTTCACGGACAATCAGCATGTCATCGCGGCAGTCGGTAAAGACCGTCGGCGCAACGTAAGCGCCTTTGGCGTATTCCCCGCCGGTCATGCGCTCACCGCCGGTCAGCAGCGTCGCGCCTTCCTGTTTGCCGCTTTCGATGTAACGCAGCACGGATTCCATGTGCGCAAAGCTCACCAGCGGGCCGAAGTTGACGTTTTCGTCAGTCGGATCGCCCGCACGGATGCGTTTCACGCGCTCCAGTATTTTGGCTTCAAAGGCTTTATGTAACGTTTTTGGCACAAACACGCGGGTGCCGTTGGTGCACACCTGGCCGGAGCTGTAGAAGTTCGCCATCATCGCGATGTCAGCGGCTTTGTCGAGATCCGCATCGTCAAAGATGATCAGCGGCGACTTGCCGCCCAGTTCCATGGTCACTTCTTTCAGCGTGGAAGCCGAGGCGCTGGCCATGACTTTTTTGCCGGTTTTGATGCCGCCGGTGAACGAGACTTTAGCGATATCCGGATGATCGGTTAACGCCTGCCCGACGCTGGCCGCACCTGTCACCACGCTGAACACGCCATCCGGCACGCCCGCTTCGCTGTAAATTTCGGCCAGTTTCAGGGCGGTCAGTGAGGTATTTTCGCTCGGTTTAAACACCATCGCGTTACCCGCCGCCAGCGCCGGAGCAGATTTCCACAGCGCTATCTGAATCGGGTAGTTCCAGGCACCGATCCCGGCGACCACGCCCAGCGGCTCGCGGCGGGTGTAGACGAAGGAAGAATCGCGCAGCGGAATTTGCTGGCCTTCAATCGCCGGGATCAGGCCTGCGTAATACTCCAGCACATCCGCGCCGGTCACGATATCGACGGCCAGCGTTTCAGACAGCGGTTTACCGGTGTCGGCGGTTTCGATGGCCGCCAGTTCGTCGTTACGCTCACGCAGAATGTCCACGGCGCGGCGCAAGATGCGCGAGCGGCTCATGGCGGTCATCGCTGCCCAGACTTTCTGGCCTTTCTGCGCGGATTTCACCGCCAGATCGACATCTTCCTGCGTGGCGGATGGCAGGGTCGCAATCACCTCGCCGTTGGCCGGGTTCACTGCATCGAAGGTTTCATCACCGGTGCTGTCCTGAAAACGCCCGTTGATATAAAGTTTTTGCTTGCCGTAGCGGGACATACATCTCTCCTCGGTCTGTGCGGTCTGAAAGTTTTCTGCTGTGCTCAGGTGAGCTGTGATTCAATGTGGCGGCGGGTGATTTGCATCGCCTCGGCGCGGTTGAACTCTTTACCGCTGAGTGCGCCGCGCAGCCACAGGCCATCAATCAGTGCGGCAGTGCTTTGCGCCGCAAGACGCGCCTCTTTTTTCGGCAGAAAACGTCTGAATTCAGAACATAAATTTGAATAGAGCCGGCGGCTGTTGACCTGTTGCAGCCGGTACAACTGCGGGTGATGCATACTGCTCGCCCAGAAGGCCAGCCAGGTTTTCATCGCCGCGCTGTTGGTCTGACTGTCGTCAAAATTGGCTTCTGCAATCGCATGCAGCCGCGCCGTCGGTGCGGTATCCGTCAGCTGCGATAACCGCAACTGCACCCCTTCCCCCAGATGACTGAGCAAATAACGCATGGTCGCTTCCAGCAGCCCATTCTTGTCACGAAAGTAGTGACTGATGATGCCGTTGGAGACGCCAGCCCGGCGGGCGATTTGCGAAATCGAGGCATCATGCATGCCGACTTCGTTCACCGCTGCCAGGGTTGCCTCAATCAATTGCTGCCGTCTAATGGGCTGCATTCCTACTTTGGGCATGGTTCCGGCTCCTGAAAATGAGCGGGTTGAAACGCGCTTAAAAAACCTTTTTTTTACGCTGTCGCTCAACCTTGTTAACGCTCTGACGTCACCTATTTAACTTTTTTTTGATTGAACGTTCAATTAAAAATGCATATATTTTATTACCAATACGTTAGTAATTTGTATGAATTTTGAGATGAAGTAGCGTCTATTTTATTGAAAATTAGAAAGTAATTAACACATCAGGGGAAAACATGGCGACTGCCGATACGACAGAAAAACATGCTGAGAAACCTCGGGACCAGCTGAACAAGGTGGTGTTCTTCACCTCCGCCGGTCTGATTTTAGCCTTCACATTAATGACCATTTTCTTCACCGATTTTTCCGGAAAATGGATAAGCCTGACCCTTAACTGGGTATCCGCCACCTTCGGCTGGTATTACATGCTGGCGGCGACGCTGTACATCGTGTTTGTAGTGTTCATTGCCTGCTCGCGCTTCGGCTCGATCAAACTCGGTCCTGAACAATCCAAACCCGAATTCAGCATGATGAGCTGGGCGGCCATGCTGTTTGCCGCCGGGATCGGTATCGACCTGATGTTCTTCTCGGTCGCCGAACCGGTGACGCAATACATGCTGCCGCCGGAAGGCAACGGGCAAACGCTGGAAGCGGCGCGGCAGGCAATGACCTGGACGCTGTTCCACTACGGCCTGACTGGCTGGGCGATGTACGCGCTGATGGGGATTGCGCTCGGCTATTTCAGCTACCGCTATAACCTGCCGCTGACCATCCGTTCGGCGCTGTACCCCATTTTCGGCAAACGCATTAACGGGCCTATCGGCCACAGCGTGGATATCGCTGCCGTGGTCGGCACCATTTTTGGTATCGCCACCACGCTCGGTATCGGCGTGGTTCAGCTGAATTACGGGCTGAAAGTGCTGTTCCAGATCCCGGAAAACCTGACCGTTCAGGCGGCACTGATCCTGCTTTCGGTGATTATGGCGACGGTGTCGGTGACCTCCGGCGTGAACAAAGGCATCCGTATTCTGTCGGAACTCAACGTGCTGCTGGCGCTGGGGCTGATTCTGTTCCTGCTGTTCTTCGGCAATACCGAATTCCTGCTCAATGCGCTGGTGCTCAATATCGGCGATTACATCAACCGCTTTATGGACATGACGCTCAACACCTTTGCCTTTGACCGCCCGACCGAATGGATGAACAGCTGGACCCTGTTCTTCTGGGCCTGGTGGGTGGCCTGGTCGCCGTTTGTCGGCCTGTTCCTGGCGCGTATTTCGCGCGGGCGCACCATCCGTCAGTTCGTGCTCGGCACGCTGATCATCCCGTTTGTCTTCACCCTGCTGTGGCTGTCGATTTTCGGTAACAGCGCGTTGTACCAGATCCTGCATGGCAATCTGGATTTCGCCAACGAGGTGATTGCGCACCCTGAGCGCGGCGTTTACAGCCTGCTGGCGCAGTATCCGGGCTTTACCCTGAGTGCTTCTGTCGCCACCATCACCGGCCTGCTGTTTTATGTCACGTCGGCGGATTCCGGCTCGCTGGTGCTGGGGAACTTCACCTCTAAACTGGCTGACATTAACAACGATGCCCCTAACTGGCTGCGGATCTTCTGGTCGGTCACCATCGGCGTGCTGACGCTGGGCATGCTGATGACCGACGGGGTTTCCGCGCTGCAAAACACCACGGTGATCATGGGGCTGCCGTTCAGTTTTGTGATCTTCTTCATCATGGCCGGCTTGTATAAATCACTGCGTCTGGAAGATTACCGCCGCGCCAGCAGCCAGCAGACAATGGCTCCGCTGCCCGCAACCAGTGACGCCGCGCTGAACTGGAAACAGCGTCTGTCACGGGTGATGAATTATCCGGGCACGCGCCATACCCAGAAAATGATGGATAACGTGTGCCGCCCTGCGATGCAGGAAGTGGCGCAGGAACTGGAACTGCGCGGGGCAAAAGTGACCTTTAACGAGCACGAGCCTCAGGAAGACGAGAAAATCGGGCCGCTGGAATTGCAGGTCGCGCTGGGCGAAGAGCAAAACTTTGTCTATCAGATCTGGCCGGTGCGCTATGCGGTTCCCGCCTTTACCTATCGCGCACGCGCCGGTAAATCGCATTATTACCGTCTGGAAACCTTCCTGCTGGAAGGCACGCAGGGTAATGACCTGATGGACTTCACCAAACATCAGGTGATCAATGACATTCTTGATCAGTACGAACGTCATCTGAACTTCCTGCACATCAACCGCGAAGCGCCGGGTAACACCCTCACCTTCCCGGAACAACCGGTATAAACTGAGCTCACAAAAAACCCGCGCAATGCGGGTTTTTTTATACACGTCAGAACATCCGCCACGTCAGCGAAGAAACGGCAGCACTTTCTCCAGCAACAGTTGCGGTTGTTCTTCAGCAAGATAATGCCCGCACGGCAACGCCTCTCCCTGAACGTCTTCCGCCACCTTTGCCCATTCCTCCAGCGGCGCAAAACAGGTGCCGACAGTGCCTTTTTCACCCCACAGGATCAACAGCGGACAACGCACTTTGCGGGATGCATTCCGGTCAATCTGATCGTGTTGCAGGTCTACCGCAGCAGAAGCCCGATAGTCCTCGCAAATTCCGCGCGCCGTTCCATCAAGTTGCAGACAACGCAAATAATCTGCGTAAGCTTCGTCGGTGAAAGGTTGCATACCGGCGCTGCGGCTGCCCATTACGCTGCGCAGGTAGAGATCAGGATCTGCCCGGATAAGGGTTTCCGGCAGCGGTGCCGGGCGGATCAGAAAGAACCAGTGCCAGTAAGCGCGCGCAAAGACTTCGCTGGTTTGCTGATACATCGCAAGCGTCGGCGCGATGTCCATCAGCACCATCCGCTTCACTGCCTGCGGGTGGTCGAGCGCCAGCCGGTGTGCGACCCGCGCTCCGCGATCGTGGGCGATCACGCTGAACTGGCTGAAACCGAGCGCGGCCATCAGCTCGAGCTGGTCCTGCGCCATTTCGCGCTTGCTGTAGCGCAGATGCTCCGCGTCCGGTTCGGGTTTACCGCTGTCGCCGTAACCGCGTAAATCAGCCAGTACCACGGTGAACTGAGAAGTGAGGTGCGGCGCGACGCTATGCCAGATCGCCTGGGTTTGCGGGTGTCCGTGCAGCAACAACAGCGGCTCGCCCTGCCCGGCGATGCGGTAGGCAATCTCCGTTCCGCTGACCGCCATCCGGCCTTGGGTAAAATGTTCAAACATGGGTTTTCTCCTTTTTTACCCATCTTAGCCGCTGGCCGGTCAGCAACAAGGCCACAAATGAAGATCGCCGGTTTACGAACTGTGTTTTGACGCATCACACTCAGGCCGTTGCCCGATAACCGCGAAGTTGCGACGCTGGCATTATCCGTTACGTTTATCAGGGCAATAAAATGAAGCCAAAAACGCTGTATGAAAAACATATCGACAGCCACAGCGTCCGCGCGCTGGATGATAAAGGCCACGTGTTGCTTTACATCGACCGGCAGGTGATTAACGAATACACCAGCCCGCAGGCATTCAGCGGTTTGCGCGAGGCGAACCGTCGCGTCTGGCGGCCTGAAACCTCGCTGGCGGTGGTCGATCACGTTAACCCGACGACGCCGTTACGCACCCGCCAGATGCCGGATGCCGGGGGGGCGCGTCAGGTGTCCTATCTGGCAGAAAACTGCGCCGAATTTGGCATTGAGCTGTTTGATATTCTCGATAAGCGTCAGGGCATCGAACATGTGGTGGCACCGGAACAGGGCTTTATTTTGCCCGGCATGGTGATTGCTGCGGGAGACAGCCACACCACCACCTACGGCGCGTTAGGCGCGTTTGGTTTTGGTATCGGCACGTCCGAAATTGAGCACCTGCTGGCCACGCAGACGCTGGTCTATAAACGCCTGAAAACGATGCGTGTCACCGTCAGCGGTGAACTGAAAACCGGCATCACCGCCAAAGACGTGGTGATGGCGCTGGTGGCAAAAATCGGCGCGGCGGGCGCGACCGGTTATGCCATTGAATTCTGCGGTCAGGGCATCGACATGCTGAGCGTGGAAGGCCGCATGACGATATGCAATATGGCCGTTGAAGCCGGAGCGCGCGGGGCGTTTATGGCACCCGACGACAAAGTGTTTGATTACCTGAAAGACAAGCCGCGTGTGCCGAAAGGTCAGCAATGGACGGATGCCGTGAATGTCTGGCGTGAATTGCACAGTGATGCGGACGCCGTGTTTGACCGCGAAGTTGAACTGAGCGCCGCAGAAATTGCGCCGATGGTCAGCTGGGGCACCAGCCCCGATCAGGCGCAGGCGATTAACGGCCAGGTACCGGACCCGCTGGCAGAATCAGATGCCTCACGCCGTAAGGATTTACAGCGTGCGTTGCAGTACATGGGGCTGCGCGCCGGTCAGGCGCTGAACAGCATCCGCATCAGCCATGCGTTTATCGGTTCCTGCACTAACGCGCGCATCGAGGATTTACGCGCTGCCGCCGAGGTGGTTCGCGGGAAAACCGTCGCACCGACCGTACGCGCAATGATCGTGCCCGGCTCCAGCCAGGTGCGCGCGCAGGCTGAGCAGGAAGGTCTGGCAGACATATTTATTCAGGCCGGTTTCGAATGGCGGCAATCAGGGTGCTCGATGTGTCTGGCGATGAACGACGACGTGCTCGCCCCCGGCGACCGCTGCGCATCCAGCACAAACCGTAATTTTGAAGGCCGTCAGGGCGCGGGCGCACGTACCCACCTGATGAGCCCGGCGATGGTGGCAGCGGCGGCCATTTGCGGCCATCTGACCGATGTCCGCGACCTGTAAGGAGAAATCATGGAAGCATTTAACGTACTGACCGGTATTGCCGCGCCGTTGCCTGCGGCAAACGTAGATACCGATGTGATCATGCCGAAACAGTTTCTCAAGGGCATCGACCGCAACGGGCTGGATCGCGGGGTGTTTTTCGATTTGCGTTTCCTGGCGGACGGCTCGCCCGATCCGGCGTTTATTCTCAATCAGCCTGAGTGGCAGAATGCCAAATTTTTACTGGTCGGCCCGAATTTTGGCTGCGGCTCCAGCCGTGAACATGCGGTGTGGGGACTGAAACAGCTCGGGATCCGGGCGCTGATCGGCACGACGTTTGCGGGGATTTTCTTCGATAACTGTCAGCGTAACGGCGTGCTCACGGTACAGCTGGATCCCAAGCCGTGGGCGCAGATTGCGCAGGAAGTGGTTCACGGCGACAAAAACAAAATTACCCTGGATCTGCCGGCGCAACAGATTGGCCTGCAAAACGGTGAAGTGATTGATTTTGCAATCGATGAGCTGAGTAAGGTTTCGCTGCTCAACGGGCTGGATGCTATCGGCACCACGCTGCAATATCGCGATGACATCCGTGAGTTTCAGCAAGGGCATTTGCAACGCAATCCGTGGCTGGCGTAACGCTAACCACGAAACCGGCGTCAGCCCAGTAACTGGCTGAAACGCTGATGCAGAAACTCAACGCACACCCGCAATTTTGCCGAGTCCGCCAGCCGCGTAGGGTACACCGCCCAGACGCTGGCGGGCTGGGAGAATTGCGGTAACACCTGCACAAGCTCGCCCCGCGCAATGTAAGGCTGCACGTCCCACTGCGAGCGCAAAATGATGCCATGGTGGCGGAGCGCCCACTGCAACACCACTTCGCCACTGTTAGACGACAGCGCCCCTTTCACCCTGACCCGGTGCTCCTCGCCTTCTGCGGTCAGCGACCAGAGTCCGAAAGGATTGTCGCGCTCTTTGAGCACCAGACACTGATGCTGTGCGAGCGCTTCCGGCGAATCCGGCTCGCCGTGGGCGGCCAGATACTCCGGGGATGCGCAGAGGATCCGCTGATGCTCTGCCAGTTTTTTACCGATGTGCTGCTCCGGAATGTCATCGCCCACCAGGATTTCCAGATCAATACCTTCTGCAACCAGATCGACCACGCGGTCAAACAGATCAAGGCGGAGATTCAGTTGCGGATAACGCTCGGCCAGCTCGGCCACTGCCGGCGCCACATGACAGCGTCCGAAACCGAACGAGCTGCAGATATGCACGTTGCCACGCGCTTCACTGCGCGAATCCGACAGGTCGCCGATGAAGTGATCAAACGTATCGAGGATTTGCAGTGCCCAGCGCTGCGTGCGTTCGCCGTCTTCGGTCAGCCGTACCCCGCGAGTCGAACGGTGCAGCAAACGGCAATTCAGCGACTCTTCGAGGATCTGAATGCGTTTGCTGACATAGGCCGGAGACTGCCCGAGCTCCGTGGCGGCGGCGGCAAAACTCTGCTTATTCACGACCGCCAGAAAAACCCGTAAGTCTTCGGCCAGTGGCAAACGCGCACGTTCGCTGGTCATGATTACAGACCGAAGACCGGCTGGTTCAGTTTTTCCGCCCTGTGCACGTCGCTGGTTTTCACACCCGCGATCTGCATTTTTTCTTCGGCTTCTTCAATGTCTTCATTATCGATTTCCAGCGATTCCTGATCCTGCCCTTCCTGAGGCGTCAGCGCCAGTTCGACCATGATGGGAAAGTGATCCGAGCCCATGAATCCGAGGCGTTGCAGGCCGATGAGCGTGAAATGTTTACTGTGGAAAACGTGATCCAGCGGCCAGCGCAGGAACGGATAACTGGCGTGGAAGGTGTTGTACATGCCACGGCCACGACGCGGATCGAGCAGACCGCTGACTTTCATGAACAGGCGCGTGGTGCGCGACCATGCGACGTCGTTCAGGTCGCCGGTCACAATGGTCGGATAGGTCGCTTTGGCCGCGGTGTGCCCGACGGCGATAAGCTCACCGTCGCGGTCAGTGGATTCATCGGCTTCGGTCGGGCTTGGCGGCATCGGATGCAGGCAGTGCAGCACGACCTGTTCCCCGGAGGCCAGTTCGGCGCGAAAATGCATCGACGGAATATCGTCGGCCACCAGATACTGAATCTGTGCGTCGTGCAGCGGCAGGCGCGAGTAAACGTGCATGCCGTAGAGATTATCCAGCGGGCAGCGCAGGCTGTGCGGGTAATCCGGCTCAAGCGGTGCCATATGATCTTCCCACCACTGATCCGTTTCCAGCAGGACCACGATATCAGGCTTATTTTGCTGGATAAGGCTCAGTAATTTACCGGCCTGACGGTTGGTGGTCAGCACGTTGCTGTTGATAATTTTGATGCGGGAATGCCCGTTCGGCGCGACTTTTTTGACCTGCACCGGATGCAGACGCGTGTAGGGCAAAATCCACCAGCTCTGATAGAGCATGCAGGCCACCGTCAGCACGATGGTGATGGTCGAGAGCACGCCGCCAAACGGCAGAATATACAGCTCAGTCAGCAGGAAAAGTAAGCATAAAGACGCCATTTGCAGGCGGGGGAAATCCCATACCCGCACCCACCAGTGTTGATTGCGGGAGAGGGGCAGCAGCGTCAGGAGGGTCATTATGACCGTTAGTACGCAAACTGTAATTCGAAGTGCTTCCATCGGTCATCAGCCCTGATAAAAAAATAGCAGAAGAGAATACTCTCAATACCTTGTTAAGCGATTGTGACTTAAAAAACGAGGAACGACCAGAAGGATGTCGCCACCTTTTCTGGTTGAAGAAAAAGATGGCGACGTCGGGCGAGGGTTATTTTGCCGGTGCGACCGGATCGGCTACATGGCACCAGTTATGCTGCTGGACAATCCCGCCGTCCGGAGACGTGTAGCCGATACAACCGAGCAGGGTGTCATACAGTTTTTCATGGAAAGCAGGCTTCTTCTGCGCAGCCATTTTTTGCAGCTGTTCGAAACCGGCTCGGTTCTGATCGTTGGCGAGGAATTTGTCCGACGCCCAGACCATAATCGGCACGGTACGCTGCTCAGGTGGCGCGTGATCGCGCGGTGTGCCGTGGAAGTGCATACTTTTTGAAATCGACTCGCCGTGATCGGATGCGTAGAACACGATGGCGTTTTTATCACGCAACTGGTCAAACACCTGCGACAGGAAATAATCGGTATACAGCAGTGAGTTGTCGTAGGCGTTGATCATCTCCTGGGTAGAACAGGAGTCATCAATGCCCATGCATTCCGGCTGATATTTGGCGAATGAACGCGGATAGCGGTCGGAATAGAGATAATGCGACCCTTTGGTGTGCAGGATGATCAGATGTTTACCGTTCGGATGGTTATTCAGCGAATCTTTCATTTCATCGATCAGCAACATGTCATCGACTGGCTTACCGGCGTTGCGCTTCTCAGAAGCAATGTTTTCACGCAGGGAATAATCGTCAGCGCGGGTTTTGTTGTAGAACCAGGCTTCACTTTGCATGGAATACAACTCTGAGCTCCAGCCTTTGCTTTTCAGCACGGAGAACACATTGGCTTCCTTGAGCGTACGCTGCGGCGCTTCAGACGCCCCGCCCTCGCGCACAAACATACAGCGCAGGGAAAGCTTGGTGGCGGTGTCGCAGGAATAGCCCTGCAAGGCCACAAGATTCTTCTCTTTATCGAGATTCGGCGTGTTATCACGATCATAGCCATACAGCCCCATGTGATCGCGACGTGCACTTTCACCAATCACAAACACCACGTACATGTCTTTGGCATCTGCCGGTTCGTTATAGGTGAAGTGTTTGGCCGGATCGAACAGGTTTTTGGTGTCTTCCGCCTGGCTGTAGCTGCTGTAGACATACAGCCCCAGCGCCGAAAGCCAGTTGGACGGCGAATAAGTACCCGCCACCACGCCGCCGTAGCTTGCCATCATGCGGTTATTCACCAGATCATGACGATCCTGCACTTTGCCCATCATTTGCAGCGGCAGGTAACAGAGCAAACCGGAGACGACCAGCAGAACGAGTTTCACTGCCAGTTTTTTCAGGGTGGTTTCTCTGAATGCCGCGCCGGGCATGGTGCTCAGCCACAACAGCAGTACCGGGATCAGGCTGACCAGCACCGTCCAGGCGATGAAATGGGTTCCGATGGATTCTTTCGATAAATCAATGGAATCTGACGCCAGTGCCGCCGCCAAAATACCGTAACCGATATCGACGTTGAACAGGATCATGTAGTAGCTGGCCGCGGCGGAAGAGATCACCACCACGCTCATCAGAATGCGGAAGACCGTTTTCCCGGTAAACGACAGCAGCACACACAGGAAATAGACCAGCGCAAAGGCGGCCAGCATTTCAACGGCGATCGACAACGCATTGTCATAGTGCAACTGGGAGTAACGTCGGAAGAAAATCGGAAGGTTAAGCAGGATCCCAAGATAAAGCGCAATGAACAGAAAAATGCTCTGTTGCGAAAGTAATCGTAATTTTTGCATTGGTAATAAATGGCTCTTTGGTGAGTCTGTTTACGTCATGTTGACCGCTCGTACCGGAGGATTGAAAACACTCCTTAGGACTATTCAGACTCCGGGCCGCGTATTTTCGTTCAAATTCATTCGTTTCTTCCAATGTGATAATGTAACAGGATTAACGAAACCTTTATCTTTCAGTGAGATAATGCTGATAATTTTCTTACACCTGCTGCCCGTTTCTTACGTTTATTGAGAAACTACTGAGAAAGCTTGTGCTCTTCGCGCGGGAAAGTGAGCGTGAAGCGGGTTTCCCCCTGCGCGGAACTCACCACCCGAACGCTGCCCTGATGCAGCGCCATAATGGCCTGCACGATGGACAACCCCAGCCCGCTGGAGCTGCCGCCTTCGCTGCGCGAAGCATCGGCGCGATAGAAACGGTCAAACAGTTTGCCGAGTTTTTCAGGCGGGATCGGGTCACCCTGGCTAATCACATGGATATCCATGCCTTTCCCATGAGACTCTGCGCGCACGCAGATTGCCGTTCCCTGATGCGCATAGCGCACGGCATTAGCGACCAGATTGCTGAGCGCACGCTGGAACAAAATGGCATCGGCGTAAACAATTCCCTCGCCCGCGCTGTGCAACGTCATCTCGCGCTCTTCCGCCAGTCCTTCGAAATACTCCTGAATACGGGTCATTTCCGCCGACACATCAATACTGGTGAGGGTCAGCACCGAACGCGCATCGGTGGCGCGCGCCAGGAACAGGATGTTTTCCACCATGCGCGAAATACGCTCCAGTTCTTCCATGTTGTTCGCCAGCAGCGTTTCATATTCCTCGGTGCTGCGCGGCTGATACAGCGCCACCTGACAATGCCCCATCAGCGCGCCCACCGGCGTGCGGATCTCATGCGCCAGATCGGCGGAGAACTGCGTCAGACGCTGATAACCTTCCGCCAGCCTTTCCAGCATGTCGTTAAAAGAAAAGATCAACTGCTGCAATTCCTGCGGCGCATTTTCACTGCTCAGACGGGTGGATAAACTGGCCGGATGAATTTTCGTTGCCTCCTGCGCCATATGCCGCAGCGGACGCAGCCCCCGGCGGATGACGCCATAGCCCAGCGCAGCAATCAGAAAATAGGCAAACAGCACTGCGCCGGTTATCTGCCAGCGGAACGTTGACAGCATCCGCGCTTCGCCGGTCATGAAGTGCGCCGCGGTGATCTCCACCGTGCTGCCATCCTGCATTCTGACGGCGGCACGGGCGAAACGCACCGGCGTGCCGTCGGGCGCAGAGAGGCTATGCACGGTGCCAAGGGTTAACGGCTGGCCGTCCGGCACCGGTGCCACTGCCGGTAACTGTAAACGCGAAGGATTGACGTTAATCAGCGCGGGCTGCCCGCTGAGGCGGAAGGTCAGAATATCGCGCTCGTTGCCGAGCATATTTTCGAACAGGCCGGGGTTGTGGCTGAGCTGTGACAGCGGAAATTCGCTCGCCAGCAAATGACGAAAATACTGCACGCGCCCGCTGACCTGATAATCGGCGCGGCGCACCAGCTCTTTTTCCAGCGAGTAATAGAGGTACACCCCGACGGCGCTCACCACCAGAGAGGCTAACAGCGCAAACAGCAGCGTGGCCCGCAGCGTCAGGGACATCGCGCGTTGTGGTGTTGATTTCGCAGCAAATTCAGTCATGGCGCACTTCGCAGACATAGCCGATGCCGCGCACGGTATGGATCAGTTTGACCTCAAAGGCGCGGTCGATTTTGGCGCGCAGGCGTTTGATGGCCACATCCACCACGTTGGTGTCGCTGTCAAAATTCATATCCCACACCTGAGAAGCGATCATGGTGCGCGACAGCACTTCGCCTTCGCGGCGCATCAGCAAATGCAGCAGCATAAATTCTTTGTTGGTCAGCGCGATGGTCTGATCCTGACGGGTGACGCGCCGGCGAAGCAGATCGAGATTGAGATCGGCGACGCTGTAGATATCCGGCTCACGGGCGGCGGGACGGCGCAGCAGCGTGCGAATACGCAGCACCAGTTCGGTGAAGGAGAAAGGTTTGATGAGGTAATCGTCTGCGCCCAACTCCAGACCGTGAATGCGATCCTGCACTTCGTCGCGTGCGGTCAGGAACAGCACCGGCACGTCGCTTTTTTTACGCAGCACTTCCATCACCTGCCAGCCATCAAGCCCCGGCAGCATGACGTCAAGGATCACCGCGTCGTAACCGTCCTCGAGCGCCAGAAACAGCCCGTCAGCGCCATTACGCGCCAGATCCACGCTGTAACCTGCTTCGGTCAGCCCTTTTTTCAGGTAATCGCCTGTGCTGACATCATCTTCTATCACCAGTATCCGCATTCAGGCCCTCAGCGCCGCATGACCATTCACCCAAAGAATGATTCCTGGGAAGTTTATCAGTTTCGTCAGACACCTTTGATGACAATTTTGTCATCAACTTGTCATCTGCCAATCCCGGTTTATCGTCCACTCTTAATGAAGTCATTCCTCACTGCCTCGTGCAGTGATACCTCTACCTGAATGAAAATACGTAAGAAACTGGAGAGTTAAACATGAACACACCAACACGTCTGGCCGGTCTGTTACTCGGTTCATTGCTGATGTGCAGCGGCATGACATCTGCCTTTGCTGCGGACAACGTCATCAAACCTACGCGCGGAACCATTGAATCCGTTAATGATTCCTCCATGCAGATCACCACCCGTCAGGGCGATAAGCTGGACGTTAAACTGACCGATCAGACCAAAATCAACGCGGTGACGAAAGGCCAGATCAGTGACATCAAAGCGGACAGCTTCATCGGTACCGCGGCCGTTCCACAGGCCAACGGCACCCTGAAAGCGCTGGAAGTGCACGTCTTCGCGCCAAGCCTGCGCGGCAGCGGCGAAGGGTTCAACCCGTTTGAATCCGCCGATGGCAAAATCAATACCATGACTAACGGTACCGTCGGCAAACTGGTGAACACCAATGGCCGCACGCTGACCGTGAAATACCATGACGCAGAAAAAACGGTTGTAGTGCCTGACGATGTGCCGGTGGTTCTGCTGGCGCCGGGCGACCGCAGCCTGCTGAAACCTGGGACTAAAATCGTGCTGTTTGCGATGAAAGACGATAAAGGCGCACTGGTTGCCCGTGGTATCGCCGCCGGTAAAGATGGCGTCGCACCGCCGATGTAACCCTTTAGCACGCTGCTCCGGCGGGCCGTGTCTGTCAGCCGCAAGCAGTGGTTCCTGAAGAACTGCGCAGGGTGAATCCTCCCTCATTCACGTTGCGCAGTTTCTCATTACGCAGGAGTTTATCCGTGAAATCTCAACCCTCCCCGCTGCGTACCTCCTCTGCACAAAGTGCCTCCCCGCCGCCCTCTTTGCCGAAAAAAAAGCGTATTCATCCCTGGCCGGTTCGTCTGTGCCACTGGATTAATCTTTTCGCGATGATCGGCATGGTGATGAGCGGCTGGGGAATTTATAACGCCGATCCGATTTTTTCTTTTACCTTTCCGCAAAGCACCACCCTCGGCGGCTGGCTGGGTGGCAACATTGCCTGGCATCTGGCGGTGATGTGGCTGATGGCGGCCAATGCCCTGTTTTATGTGCTGTGGGGGCTGTTCACAGGCCATTTCAGGCGTGACTTTTTCCCGTTCAGCCCACGTTCTGTCTGGCGGGATACGGTCCGTGCCGTGACGTTCAGGCTGCCGCACAAACTCGGCCAGTACAACGCGGTGCAAAAGCTGATGTACGTCGGCGTGCTGCTGCTCGGCCTGCTGCTGGTGCTCTCAGGGTTGTCTATCTGGAAACCGGTTCAGTTCAGCGGCCTGGTGTGGCTGTTTGGCGGTTTTGATATCGCCCGTTATGTCCATTTCTTTGCCATGAGCGGCGTGATGCTGTTCGTGGTGGTTCACGTGGTGATGGTGTTGCTGGTGCCGAAAACGTTCGTTGCCATGATCACCGGTGGCAAAAAAATCAGTACGCAGGAGAACACGGATGAGTGATAAATCAGACCGGCCAAAAATCATTGTTGACCCCGACCAGCGCAAACAGCTGGTGAATATTCAGCGCCGTCTTTTGCTGCGTTCCGGCCTGACGCTGGGCGCGGTATCGATGCTGACCGGCTGTAATTTGCAGGACGGCGATCAGGTCGACAAAGTGCTGTGGGCGATGTCGCGCTGGAACGATCGGGTTCAGGGCTGGCTGTTCAGCGGTCAGAAACTGGCGCAAACCTACCGCGAAGATCAGATAACCACGCCGTTCCGCTTCAATGCTTTTTATCCGGAATACAACGTTCCGGAAATAGACATCCCCAATTACCGGCTGGAAGTCTCCGGGCTGGTGCAGAAAAAAGCGCCGTGGACGCTGGAACAATTGCAGCGCCTGCCGCAGGAAAGCCAGATCACCCGTCTGATTTGCATTGAAGGCTGGAGCGCCATCGGCCAGTGGAAAGGCGTGCCGCTGAAAACCTTCCTGCAACATATCGGGGCGGATCTCACCGCCAAATATGTCGGGTTTAAATGCGATGACCGCTACTATTCCAGCATTGATATGGCGACGGCGCTGCATCCGCAGACCATTCTGGCACTGGATTTTGGCGGCAAACCGCTGCCACCTGATTTCGGTTACCCGTTACGCCTGCGCATGCCGACCAAACTGGGCTTTAAAAATGCCAAACACATCGGCGCGATTTTCGTCACCAATGAATATCCGGGCGGATACTGGGAAGATCAGGGGTATAACTGGTTTAGCGGGATTTAAGTCTCCATAGACGCCCTCATCCCGGCTGGAAAAAAGGCATAAAAAAACCGCTCAATGAGCGGTTTTTGTTTTCTCGGGATGGTAACGGCAAAGCGTTACGCTGCAGCGAAGAATTAGAAGCTGTAACCTACGCCAGCGATCCAGGTGCCAACATCAACACTGCGGATACGGGACTGTTCGTAAGAAACGTCCAGAGCAACGTTCTGGATTGGGTTGAACTGCAGACCTGCGCCGTAAGATACGCCGTAGTCGCTGTTGTCAAATTTCTGACGGTTTGCAGTAGATGCTGCGTTGTCGTTCTGCTGGAATTTACCGTAGCCCACACCTACAACACCGTAGATGGAAACCCAGTCAGCCAGACGGTAAGCAGGACCCGCAGTCAGACCGTAGTATTGTGCTTTACGGTAGTCACCAGAAGACGGAGTGCTGTCGTCTTCAATGTAGGTGAAAGAACCGATAACGCCCAGTGGGTTGTTATCTTGTTCCCAACGGTATTTCAAGTTGAAGCCGTTTGCTTTGTTAGCAACGCCTTGCATATCACCCTGAGCGTAACCAGCGGTTACGGTGCTGGTGTCAGCGAATGCGCTTGTTGAAACGCCCAGTGCTACTACGCAAGCTAATGCGGAAAGACATGCAATTTTTTTCATAAACCACCTCAAAATGGGAAACCAAAGTAACCTTCACGTTTGAAAATATAACAAAAACCAGCGTGAAACTCTGCCTGAATATAGATGTCCAAAGCACTCTATCGTGTAACATAAAGTTTCCAATACACTATATCTTATTAATTTTACTGTGATTTTCGTCACTAAAACTATAAGAAAAACTTATTGAACTTTTTAAGATTAGCAGATAATTCCTAAAGTTTTGGACGAAAAATCGACATTTTTTCGCAACATTTTCGGCTTTTTAAATTTTTTTTCGGAAAATCCGCTGCCGAAAAAAACTTTTTTCACTGATTTTTTCTTCCCCCATTTCCCTCTACACTGACGGTGCTTTACCTTTCTTTTCAAAACTATAAATCTCAAGATAATCGTTAAAACGGATCACCTCCTAAGGCGCTATGGATGACACAGTCAGGAAAAAAAATGCAGGCCGCCGTGCCCGCAGAAGAACACAACAACAGCCCGCCGGTGCCGGCATTACCTAAGAAAGCCTCACCTCTGGTCGCCATCCTGCTGCTGCTCATCGCCATGCTTTCCTTACAGGGCGGCGCGTCACTGGCGAAAACGCTGTTCCCGGTCGTCGGCCCGCAGGGCGTAACGGCACTGCGTCTCGGGCTGGGTTCCATTCTGCTGCTGATCTATTTCCGACCGTGGCGCTTTAAAATGCGCGGCGGTAATTTTCGCGCACTGCTGATGTACGGGCTTGCGCTGGGTTGTATGAACTACAGCTTCTATCTGGCGCTGCGCACCGTGCCGCTCGGGATTGCCGTTGCGCTCGAGTTCACCGGGCCGCTGGCGGTGGCGATGTTCTCTTCCCGCCGCCCGGTGGATTTTGTCTGGGTGGCGCTGGCCGTGGCCGGATTACTGTTTTTGCTGCCGCTCGGACAAAGTGCCGGTGGCGTTGATCTCAAAGGGGCGTGCTTTGCGCTGATCGCCGGTGCCTGCTGGGCTATCTATATTCTTGCCGGGCAGCGTGCAGGCAGCAGCTACGGGCCGGGGACTGCCGCGATGGGCTCGGTTATCGCCGCCCTGATCTTCTTCCCGATTGGCATCGCGCAGGCGCACACCTCTATATTCAGCTGGGAAATCTTGCCGCTCGGCTTACTGATCGCCCTGCTCACCTCTGCCATCCCTTATTCGCTGGAAATGATGGCGCTGACCAAGCTGCCCGCCAAAACCTTCGGCACGCTGATGAGCATGGAACCGGCCATGGCCGCGCTCTCCGGGATTATCTTCCTGGGCGAGTTCCTGACGGCGTCACAGTGGCTGGGGCTGGCGGCGATTATCGCGGCTTCTGCCGGTTCAACGCTGACGATCCAGCGTAAAACCAAAATCGAAACGGTGGATGTGCCCGGAAATAATCCGTCGGGGAAATAATCTCTGCGTTATTCCAATAAAAAACCACGCCAATGCGCGCGGTTTTTTTATTGATAATCAATGTGTTGAAAATAACGTTCGTTTATTTCACTTTTTTTCATCTTTTCCTGCATCCAAAAGCGGGGTGTCGTTCGTATGTATAGATGTGAGGCAAGACCTTACCTACTCAACTTACGAAGGACTACATCATGAAAACATTAATCCGTACCGCTATCTGTGCTTCGCTGCTGCTGAGCACCGCGTCAATGGCTGCAATGATGTCTCAAAACACCACCATGGTGGGTGGCGCTGAAATGTATCCGTCCAAAAATATCGTAGAGAATGCCCTGAACTCCAAAGACCACACCACGCTGGTTGCCGCCGTGAAAGCTGCCGGTCTGGTGGACACGTTGCAGGGTAAAGGTCCGTTCACCGTGTTTGCCCCGACCAATGCCGCGTTTGCGAAATTGCCGGCGGGCACCGTCGAGAATCTGGTGAAACCTGAAAACAAAGCCACACTCACCAGCATCCTCACCTACCACGTGGTGGCCGGTAAATATGAAATGAAAGATCTGGAAAAACTGCTGAAAAAAGGGAACGGCACCGCGGAACTGAAAACCGTTAACGGCCAGCCACTGTGGATCCTCAACAACGGCCCGCACAATATTCAGCTGAAAGACGGCAAAGGGAATATCGCCAATATCAGTACCTATGACGTTCAACAGAAAAACGGTGTAATCGACGTGGTCGATACCGTACTGATGCCTAAATAATACCGGCTGCCCCTTCATACTTCGCGTTGCAGAGGCGTCCGCTGAAGGCTGTGATCAGCTTCTGCCCAGGCACTGCAACACGAATTATTTTGGGGACTATACTGAGAGCTGGATTTCCTTATGAAACAGTATCTCAGAAAGTCAGGATGGGCGAATGCATGACCCTTTATTGAAAAATACGACACCAGAGAAAGCGCTGGAAGTTCAGCGTGAACTGATGAGCGCCATGGCCAGTGGCGACCGTCAGGCATTCGAGCAACTCTACCGTCTGACTTCCCCGAGACTTTTTGCCGTGGCATTACGCATGTTGCGGCGACACGCCTGGGCAGAGGAAGTTTTGCACGACAGCTACATCACCGCGTGGAACCGGGCGGCGTCTTATAACCCCGCCCTCAGTTCCCCGATGACCTGGCTCACTCACATTGTCCGCAACCGCGCCATCGACTGGATGCGCGGCAGCGATAACCAGACAGACGAACTGGACGACAGCGTGGCGGACCGTTACGTCGAAGAAAGTGATGAACCCCTGCAAAGATTGCAACAAGACAGCGATGCCAAAGTGCTGGCGAACTGTCTGGCGCACCTTCCCGCCGAACAACGACAAAGCCTGATCCTTGCCTATTATCAGGGTCTGTCTCACGGCGAGGTTTCATCTCATCTACAACAACCCCTGGGGACGATAAAAAGCTGGATCCGTCGCGCCCTGGATCACTTAAAGAGCTGCGTGGGACTATGAAAAGCAGAAGCCATTATCATGCTGCCCTCGCCGCTGAATATGCGCTCGGCACGTTGCGCGGCGCAGCAAAAATTCAATTCGAGCAAAAAATGCAGGAAGACCCTGAACTGGCGGCCGAAGTGGCGCGCTGGCAGGAAGCCTTCACACAACTGGATAACCAGATCATCCCGGTGATCCCACCCGCTTCGGTGTGGAAGCGCATTCAGCATAACCTTGCGCTGCAACCAGCAAAACGCGTGGCTCCCGCCAAAACGCCGCTGCGCGGTTATCTTGGCTGGGCACTGGCCGCCGGGCTGGCGGCGCTGCTGCTGATCCCGCGTCTGCTGGTACAACCGGGCGTGCCTATGCCGGTGGCAATCCTCGCCAGCAGTGAAGGCGCTCCGGGCGGGCAATGGGTGGTGAGTGCGGATGCCAGCACGCGCAGCCTGATGCTGACCCCGCTCAATGCGCAGCGCGTGGCGGATGACCGCAGCCTGGAGCTCTGGGCCATCCCGCCGGGCGGCAAACCGCGTTCGCTGGGCTTACTCAATACCCGGCAACCCACTCAGCTGGCGCTGGCGGCAAAAATGCCGGATCCGGGTTACCAGCTTGCGATCAGTGTTGAACCACGCGGCGGCTCTCCTACCGGGCAACCGACCGGTGCCGTGCTGTACAGCGGTGCGCTGACGCTCTGAAACGGGTATTGAGCAGGCAGTGAAACCTCTTAATAATCAACGGCGGGAAATATTTCCCCCGTTGATTATTCTCACCGGAAAATAGTGTTAAATTGGCAATCATTCTCAGGCGAGAATATTTATCATTCTCTGTTTTTGCTGTCATAAATATAGACATAACATGTCATGTTACATTCAGGAATAATTCAACACCCCGGTTGACCCACTATTTACGCGAATTCAGGAACATTCCTATTCACCTTAAAAATCAACATGATAAATTAATAAACATCGTCTGGCAGGCAATATATGGCACACGCTATCGGAACGATAGGAACGACTTTCCTGCAAAACTGAAATTTATTGCTATACTGGATCCAGTTACGAGATATATGCATTAACTAATAAGTAAATCTAACAAGGAGATATAAATATGAGTACCGCTAAACTGGTCAAAACGAAATCTTCTGAACTTATCTATACACGCAACGATTTAGATGAAAACGTTAAACTGAGCACCATCAAAGTGCTGAACCGCCTGGTGGCGGAATACATCGATCTGTCGCTGATCATCAAGCAGGCACACTGGAACATGCGTGGCGCAAACTTCATCGCCGTGCACGAAATGCTCGATGGATTCCGTACCGCAGTTATCGATCACCAGGACACCATCGCAGAACGTGTGGTGCAGTTAGGTGGCGTTGCGCTGGGTACCGTGCAAGTGGTTAACGATAAAACCCCACTGAAAAGCTACCCGACTAACATCCATACCGTGCAGGAACACCTGAAAGCGCTGGCAGATCGTTTTGCCGTTGTCGCCAACGACACGCGTAAAGCCATCGGCGAAGTGGAAGACGAAGACACCGCAGATATCTTTACCGCCGCATCACGCGATTTGGATAAATTCCTGTGGTTCATCGAATCTAATATCGAGTAATCAGGACTCGGTAACCGCAGCCTGATCAAGGCTGCGGCAAATCATCGGATCAATGCAAAAAATAAGGCCAGTGGCGTAAGCGACTGGCCTTTCCTATTTTCATCCCCCTCCCCTCCCGATACCTCGTTTTGCACTGAAATCCCTGACTCATAACAGTTTTTGTAAGAACTTTGAATAATAACTTATATGAATAGTTTCTATGTAAACCAATTCAGAACTAATTAGTCATGAAACCGGTACCACTAGCCGACTGATAAATAAGAGTTTTATTAGACGTGTCAGAAAACTCTTAGATCAATAGGTGTGATGAATGTTTAAAGGCAAATTAATAGACCAAAGCAATTTTACATGAATGCGATATGACCTGTAACTTGCTGAAATATTTAGTCGTAACCTTTACTTTTTTGTGAATTTAGGCATTGAAATAAAACACTGAAAGTTAAGAGAATTCTTACAATGGACGTTCACTCCGGCATGGCCCCTCCAATAGTAACTTATGGAAAAGTGACACTCCTTCTGCGGCTACCTCACTGAGGTGAAATACCACGCCGTTTCCCACAATCTGACCCTGATTTCAGCACATTGGTAGCCATAAGCCAGGGGCGGTAGCGTGGAAAATCGAATAAAAACTGGACAAAACAGATGGCACGTAGTGGCTTGGAAGTACAAAAAGCGGCCGTTAAAGCGCTTTTTTTAAGAGAGATTAAGACCCGTTTTGGTAAGTACCGGTTGGGGTACCTGTGGGCAGCGCTGGAGCCAATGGCGCATATGCTGATTCTGCTGGGCATTTTTGGCTATGTGATGCATCGCACCATGCCAGATATTTCGTTTCCGGTGTTTTTGATTAACGGGATTATTCCTTACTTCGTCTTTAGCAATATCAGTAATCGTTCAATTGGAGCTATTGAAGCTAATCAGGGATTATTCAACTACCGACCTGTAAAACCAATTGATACGATTCTCGCGCGAGCGATGTTAGAAACCGTAATTTATGCCGTAGTATATGTTCTGTTAATGGCTATTGTTGGATTGCTGGGTGAAGAATTCGAAGTCACTAAAATAATTACGTTGATCGTGGTATGGATGCTGTTAGTTCTTTTCTCCTGCGGTGTAGGGTTAATATTTATGGTAGTTGGAAAATCATTTCCAGAAACCGAGAAATTCCTGCCGATCTTGATTAAGCCACTCTATTTCATCTCATGCATCATGTTTTCTCTGCATACTATTCCCAAAGAGTACTGGCCTTATTTGCTGTGGAATCCAATCGTTCACGTTGTTGAGTTATGCCGTGAGGCGGTTGTTCCCGGTTATATCAGTGAAGGCGTTAGCCTGAACTATCTGGCAGGTTGCACGCTGGTTGTCTTATTTATTGGCCTGGCACTCTACCGTAATCGTGAAGAGGCGATGCTCACATCATGATTAAAATTGAAAACCTCACAAAATCCTATCGCACGCCTAAAGGCCGCCACTACGTTTTTAAAGATCTGAATGTCGAGTTACCCTCGGGTAAAAGCGTTGCATTAATAGGTCGCAACGGCGCAGGTAAATCAACCCTGTTACGCGTAATTGGTGGCATTGACCGTGCTGATTCAGGCCGTGTCCAGACTGATAAAACAATTTCCTGGCCGGTCGGTCTTGCCGGCGGATTTCAGGGCAGCCTGACAGGCCGTGAGAACGTCAAGTTTGTCGCTCGTCTGTATGCCACGCCCGAAGAATTACGTGAAAAAGTTGCGTTCGTCGAAGAGTTTGCCGAACTGGGTAAATACTTTGATATGCCGATTAAAACCTATTCTTCCGGTATGAAATCCCGTCTGGGTTTTGGCCTGAGCATGGCATTCAAATTTGATTACTATCTTGTCGATGAAGTCACAGCAGTCGGCGATGCGAGGTTTAAGCAGAAATGCGCAGACCTCTTTAAAGCCCGCCATAAGGAAGCCAGTTTTCTGATGGTTTCTCATAGCTTGGGATCACTGATAGAGTTTTGCGATGTGGCGTTGTTTATTGGCAGAGATAATGTTGTTAAGTATTACGAATCTGTGGATGAAGCCATTGCCACATATAAAATTGATGAAAACATATAAATACAGAGGAAAAATAAATGCGCACTGTAATTACTTTCGGTACTTTTGATGTTTTACATATTGGACATATTAACATTTTACAACGTGCGAAAAAACACGGAGACCGCTTAGTTGTAGGTGTTTCCTCTGATGCCCTCAATTTTTCTAAAAAAAGCAGAAATCCGGTTTATTCAGAGATTGAAAGAAAAAGTATTATCGCGGCGCTCAATTGTGTTGATGAAGTTTTTATAGAAGAGTCTCTTGAGCTCAAAGGTGAATACATTCAAAAATACAATGCAGATGTTTTAATAATGGGTGATGATTGGGCTGGACGATTTGATATGTTTAAAGAACTGTGTGAAGTGCTCTACCTTCCAAGAACAGAAGGAATTTCTACCACACAATTGATTGAAGTAATCAAAGCTTATGGCGAAAATGTAATAAATAGTTCAGTAATTAACGCCAACCCAGTCTAATGCGTGATATTGGCCAGGATAAAAACAGCACACCTGGCTAGTAAATCAGACTCTCGAACGTTACAACTAGCTAATATTTTGAGTATGAGGTTTTTTTGTCAGCAATAAATTTAGCGTTCAAAAAGGCCTATCGAGAATGTAGGTTTTTTGGAAAAGTTACGCCATTAAACATTCTTTATGCCTTATCCTTTAATTTTTTTATATCAAGGGGTAAGACTAATATAATGCATAATTTTTTGAATTGGAAAAATACTGATAAAAACCCTCTCTTAAAATATTATGCCGCTCATCTTAACTTTTTATTCGGAGAATATTCCAAAACAATACTTATTTTAAAAAAACTTAACCGACGGTATCCTAAACATGCGGATATGGCGTATCTGCTTAGTGAAACTTATAGATTAGAAGGTAAAAACGAGTTAGCGAGAGATATTTTAGAAGAAACCCTTGAAAACTCGCATAGGTTAAAAACATGGCTATTGCTGGCGAACTTAACAGTCAATAATAGTGATCATCAGAGATTAAAATCGCTTTGGGTACTGTTCAAAAACAAAGGGAAAATTCCAGGTTATCATTACGAACTTCAGAGCTATATTTCAACTTCGGCAATGCGTTCGAAAAACTACGGTGATGCAATAGCATTATGGAAAGATTTTATCCAAAAGACTATAAATAAAGAAGTTGTCTTTCCTTCCAATGTTAGCAAAAAGAAATTTTCCTCTGGTAGTGCATCAAAAGCTTTAATTGATTTGAAGAAAGTATTCAAAAATGCAGGAATAGATTTCTTTCTCGTTAGTGGAACATTACTAGGGTGTATACGGGAGAGAAAACTGCTAGGCCATGACAAAGATATTGATGTTGGTGTCTGGAGTGACGTCAGCACTGAAAATATTATTAATCAGGTTAAAAAGTCTGGGCTGTTTTACATCCAGGCTACCCGCTCATCGTTAGCTCTTAGAATAAAACATGTAAATGGTACAGCTATAGATATATTTCTCCATTTTAGAGAAGAAGGTAATTACTGGCATGGTGGTTCAAAATTAAAATGGAATAATACACCATTCTCATTGATTACATGTGATTTTTTGAACGATGAATATTTAATCCCTGCCGATTATGACCTATATCTCACAGAAAATTACGGTGATTGGAGAACAGAAAAATCAAATTTTGATTCAGCTTTTGATACACCGAATGCAACAGTTATAAACAATGCAGAGTTGATTGTACATACCTACAGACAATTAGCTAAATCTATACACTTAAATGAAAGCCAGAAAATCGAAACACACATAAAAATGCTTAAAAAGCATGGCGAAGAAAAAATATACTTTTAGAATAATCAAACTATTAGGTTGAAAAA
>NZ_JAFMOX010000061.1 GCF_019049655.1 Rahnella rivi | reverse complement strand
AAAAGCAGACTGACTCTCATCTTTTCAAAACTCGGGTCTGCAACCTCTCACTCAGCGAGATTTCCGAATCG
Source organism: Rahnella rivi (assembly GCF_019049655.1). Lineage (GTDB taxonomy): Bacteria > Pseudomonadota > Gammaproteobacteria > Enterobacterales > Enterobacteriaceae > Rahnella > Rahnella rivi. Next base: position 251,294 of record NZ_JAFMOX010000061.1, on the reverse strand, counting down.
CACGCACGATCTTAAATTCAAAAGCAGAATGATTCTCATCTTTTCAAAAAGTTAACTGGCGTGCTCAAAATCCAGCTGAACGGAGCGGCTTCGAGACCTATGGCTCGAAGACCGAGAGAAGGCAGTGCGAAGCACCTGGATTTGCGCCACTCACGATTGCTGCGGAACATGTCCGTCGTTCCTGCGATAGCGCGCAGTAAAAGAGCCCGGGGGGTCTTGGGGGGCGGCGGCGATATGCCGCCCCCCAAGTCGGTGTGGGCCGACGCCCACGGTTTTGACCTTAAGGCCGGTGTGGGTGGCAACCCACGGTTTTGACGTTGAAGTTAAAATGAGTTTTAACCCCCCTCTTATTCCCCGCTAAACATCACATATTTTGATATTCCCCTCTTTTTCATCACCCATAATTGATAAGCGTCATGACGCCCGGTGCGCTATTTCGGCACAGTGCCCGCCTTTCATTTGGATCCATATTGACTCTCGGGGATACAACATTATGTGGGAATTACTGATCGGGCTGGTGGTTGCCGTGTTTGTCGGGCGGTACATCATTAAAGGCTATTCGCCCACCGGCGTGCTGATGGTCGGCGGGCTTTTGCTGCTGGTGATAAGCGTCCTAATGGGCCACAGCGTGCTGCCTGAAGGGGCGAAAAGCACCGGCTGGAACACCACGGATATCGTGGAATACGTCAAAATTCTGCTGATGAGCCGCGGTGGCGATCTCGGGATGATGATCATGATGCTGTGCGGTTTCGCCGCCTACATGACGCACATCGGCGCGAACGACGTGGTCGTGCGGCTGGCGTCGCGTCCGCTGAAAATGATCAACTCCCCTTATATTCTGATGGTGGCGGCCTACATTCTGGCGTGCCTGATGTCGCTGGCCGTCTCCTCGGCAACCGGGCTGGGCGTGCTGCTGATGGCCACTCTGTTCCCGATCATGGTCAACGTCGGCATCAGCCGTGGTGCAGCAGCGGCGATTTGTGCCTCCCCTGCGGCCATCATTCTTTCACCGACCTCCGGTGACGTGGTGCTGGCCGCGCAGGCGGCGAACATGCCGCTGGTGGATTTTGCGTTTAAAGCAACTCTGCCGATTTCTGTGGCCGCCATCGTGGCGATGGCCGTTGCCCATTTCTTCTGGCAGCGTTACCTCGATAAACGTGAAACCCCCGAAACGGTGGATGCCCTGGATTCCAATAAAGAAGATGTGGTGGAAACCAATGCGCCCGCGTTCTACGCCATTCTGCCCTTCACGCCCATTATCGGGGTGCTGATTTTTGACGGCAAATGGGGGCCGGGGCTGCACATTATTACCATTCTGGTGATCTGCATGTTGCTGACTGCGTTGATTGAAACCGTACGTAACCGCAGCGGGAAAATCGTGTTCGCCGGTCTGGACGTTGCCTATCGCGGCATGGCCGATGCCTTCGCCAACGTGGTGATGCTGCTGGTCGCGGCAGGTGTCTTCGCGCAGGGGCTGAGTACCGTCGGTTTCATCAGCAGCCTGATCGGTCTGGCGCAAAACTTCGGTTCCGGCAGCCTGCTCATGATGCTGGTTCTGGTGGTGATCACCGTGCTGGCGGCCATGACCACCGGCTCCGGTAACGCCTCTTTCTATGCCTTTGTGGAACTTATTCCGAAACTGGCGGCGAAGATGGGCATCAACCCGGAATATCTGGTGATCCCGATGCTGCAGGCCTCAAACCTCGGACGCACCATTTCGCCGGTGTCAGGCGTGATCGTCGCCGTCGCCGGTATGGCAAAAATCTCCCCGTTCGAAGTGGTCAAACGTACCTCCGTGCCCGTGCTGGTCGGCCTGATTGTGGTGATCGTCGCCACTGAAATTCTGGTGCCGGTGCATTAAACCTTCCTCATTTTATTACCTGAAGCCTTCATGCTGAATCAAGGCGGCAACCGGGTCAGCCCCGTGAGCATACAAAAGTATGTGACCGGGGCGCGCGAAGGGGCCAACGCTGAGATGGCGTGAAGGATTAAGGTATTGATCACATAAATACGATATCGGCTACCGCTAACTCAGGTTAAGCTACTGCGCCTTGAAGGTCGGGGAAGACTCTCCGTGCTGACTGGGTGGAAAAACCCGCGTAATAAAGGTTTTTTATGTCGAATAATCCGGGCTATAAACGTATTGGTGGGTGGTTACTGGCCCCGATGGCGTATCTGATTGTGACGTTGTTAAGCGTGGCATTAATGCTGGCATTGTTTTCCATGGCATTATTTATGCCGGAATCGCGGGATTACTTACTCACCAATTCGCAGGCATTTACCCTGCAATGGTATTTTTCCGTAGTGACCACATTAGCGATGGGGGTATTTACCGTCGCCGTGTTGTGGCAATTCTGCAAGCGTGCCAAAGTCTTGCCGAAAATGTATATAATCTGGTTACTGTGCACCGTGTTGCTGGCCGTAAAAGCCTTTGCATTCTCGCCGGTTACCGATGATCTGGCCGTGCGTAACTTATTGTTACCTTTATTGGCTGCCGCGGTGTTTGTGCCTTATTTCAAACGCTCTCTGCGGGTTAAAGAAACCTTCACGGAATAACCCTGAAGTTTTAATGTTTATTATGTCCGGGCAATTGTCATGACCTCTTATTTATTACTGTTTGTCGGCACCATGCTGGTAAATAACTTCGTTCTGGTGAAGTTTCTTGGGCTGTGCCCGTTTATGGGCGTCTCTAAGAAACTGGAATCGGCTATCGGCATGGGGCTGGCGACCACGTTCGTTATCACCCTGTCCAATATCTGCTCATGGATGGTCAACACCTTCATCCTGATGCCGCTGGAGCTGGTTTATCTGCGCACGATGGCGTTCATTCTGGTCATCGCCGTGGTCGTGCAGTTCACCGAAATGGTGGTGCGTAAAACCAGCCCGTCGCTGTATCGCCTGCTCGGCATCTTCCTGCCGCTCATTACCACTAACTGCGCCGTGCTCGGCGTGGCGCTGCTAAACATTAACCAGCAGCTGAACTTCATGCAGTCTGCGCTGTACGGCTTCGCCGCATCGCTCGGCTTCTCGCTGGTCATGGTGCTTTTCGCCGCTATCCGTGAACGCCTGGTGGTGGCTGACGTCCCTGCGCCGTTCAAAGGTTCTTCCATTGCGCTGGTCACCGCCGGTCTGATGTCGCTGGCCTTTATGGGCTTCACGGGTCTGGTGAAATTCTAATGTTTGAATTATGGGTAGCGATTGGCGCGCTGACCGCTCTGGCGCTGGTTTTTGGCCTGCTGCTGGGTTACGCCTCGCGTCGTTTTGCCGTGGAAGGCAACCCGGTTGTCGATCAGATTGACGATATTCTGCCGCAAAGCCAGTGCGCGCAATGCGGATATCCCGGCTGTAAGCCTTACGCCGAAGCCGTTGCCAACGGCGACAACATCAATAAATGTGTGCCGGGTGGCGAAGCCGTGATGCTCAAGCTGGCCACGCTGCTTAACGTTGAACCGCAGCCGATGGGTGAAGACGCCGCCGCGGCGGTACCGGTGCGCAGAGTGGCCTATATCGATGAAAGCAACTGCATCGGCTGCACCAAGTGCATTCAGGCCTGCCCGGTGGATGCCATCGTGGGTGCCACTCGCGCCGTGCATACCGTGATCACTGATTTATGTACCGGCTGTGACCTGTGCGTCGCGCCTTGTCCGACGGACTGCATCGAAATGCTGCCGATCAAAACCACCACCGCAAACTGGAAGTGGGATATGCAATCCATTCCGGTTCAGGTCATCCATGCGGAGTAACATGTTTAATCTGTTTGCCGCGCTCAAAAAAGACAAAGTCTGGGACTTCGACGGCGGTATTCATCCGCCGGAAATGAAGACGCAGTCGAGCCACGTTCCGCTGCGCAACGTGCCGTTGCCTGAGCGCTTTATCATCCCTCTTCAGCAACATCTTGGCCCTGAAGGCGAGCTGTGCGTCATTGCGGGCGACCGCGTGTTAAAAGGTCAGCCGCTGACGACAGGCCGTGGCCGTACCGTGCCCGTGCATTCACCGACGTCAGGCGTGATCACGGCCATCGAACCGCACATCACCGCGCACCCTTCCGGCCTGAAAGAACTGTGCGTGCTGATTGAAGCCGACGGGAAGGACACCTGGTGCGAGCGCGAACTGATTGCCGATTACCGCCAGCTTTCCGCCGATGAGCTGAATCAGCGCATCAGCCAGGCGGGTATCGCCGGGCTGGGCGGCGCAGGCTTCCCGACCGCCAGTAAACTGGCAGGCGGCCTGACCTCCACCCGCACGCTGATCCTCAACGCAGCCGAATGTGAACCCTACATTACTGCCGATGACCGGCTGATGCAGGAACACGCGACGGAGATCCTGCAGGGCACGCGCATTTTGTGCCACATGCTGCATCCGGAGCGCGTGCTGATTGGCATCGAAGACAACAAACCTGAAGCCATTGCGGCGTTCAAAGCGGCGATCGGTGCGGATATTACCGACGGCGTGCGTTTCGAACTGCGCGTGGTGCCGACCAAATACCCTTCCGGCGGCGCCAAACAGCTGACCAAAATTCTGACCGGCCTCGAAGTGCCGAAAGGCCATCACTCGTCGTCCATCGGCGTGCTGATGCAAAACGTCGGCACGGTGTATGCCATCAAACGCGCCATCATCGACGGCGAACCGCTGATCGAACGCGTGGTGACGCTGACCGGTGAAGCGATGGCGAAACCGGGCAACGTCTGGGCGCGTCTGGGAACACCGGTGGCGCACCTGATGCAGGAAGGCGGATTGCAGCCTCAGGGCGACAAAAAGATGGTGATCATGGGCGGCCCACTGATGGGCTTTACCCTGCCGTCGCTTGACGTGCCTGTGGTAAAAATTTCCAACTGCCTGCTGGCACCGTCTGAATCCGAACTGGGTCAGCAGGAACCGGAAGAAGCCTGTATCCGTTGCAGCCTGTGCGCGGAGGCCTGCCCTGCCGGGCTGCTGCCGCAACAGCTTTACTGGTTCAGCAAAGGTGAAGAGCACGAGAAAGCCCGCAATCACAATTTGTTTGATTGCATCGAGTGCGGCGCGTGCGCCTATGTCTGCCCGAGCAACATTCCGCTGGTGCAGTATTACCGTCAGGAAAAGGCCGAAATCCGCGCTATTGATGCCGAAACCGCCCGTGCCACCGAAGCCAAAGCGCGTTTCGAAGCCAAACAGGCGCGCATGGAACGCGAGAAGTTAGCGCGTGAAGAGAAACACCAGAAAGCCGCCGTGAAGCTCAGTGAAACGCCGGTGCAAGACGCGCCAGCCGAAGAGAAACCGGTGGCTGAAACGCCGGACGTCGATCCGCGTCAGGCCGCACTGGCGGCGGCGATTGCCCGCGCCAAAGCCAAAAAAGCCGCCGCGCAGCAAGACATCCCCGTGGCCTCAGAACCGGTGCCTGAAAAGCCACCGGTTGCCGAAGACGACCGTAAAGCCGCCGTGGCCGCCGCTATCGCCCGCGTCAAAGCCAAAAAAGCCGGCACCGGCGTGGTAGTCGAAGCAAAGGACAGTGAGCTGAACGTCGCGCCTGCCGCCGATGCGGATGCAGATCGCAAAGCCGCTGTGGCCGCCGCCATCGCCCGTGTCAAAGCCAAAAAAGCCGGCAACGGCGTGGTAGTCGAAGCAAAGGACAGTGAGCTGAACGTCGCGCCTGCCGCCGATGCGGATGCAGATCGCAAAGCCGCCGTGGCCGCCGCCATTGCCCGCGTCAAAGCCAAAAAAGCCGCTGCCGCACAGCCTGCCGGTGAAACAACCGGTGTGGAAAACGTGGCAACGGCACCGGCTGAACTCACCGCTGACGACAAACGCAAAGCCGCTGTCGCCGCCGCGATTGCCCGTGCCAAAGCGAAAAAAGCCGCCGCGCAGAGTGATTTACAAGACGACGCACCATCAGAAAAAGACCCATCACAACAAGAAAGCGATCCACGTAAAGCCGCCGTGGCTGCTGCGATCGCCCGAGTTAAGGCCCGCAAAGCCGCTCAGACCATGTCGAACGAGGAATAGATGGCCTTCAGGATCGCAAGTTCACCTTTTACGCATAACCGCCAGAGCACCAGCACCATCATGATGATGGTGATCCTGGCCTGTGTTCCCGGCCTGATCGCTCAGGTCTGGTTTTTTGGTTACGGCACACTGGTTCAGCTGTCGCTGGCCATCATGATTGCTCTGCTGGCAGAAGGCGCGGTGCTGCAACTGCGCAAACAACCGGTGAAAAAACGTCTGGGCGATAACAGCGCCCTGCTGACGGCGGTGTTGCTGGGCATCAGCCTGCCGCCGCTCGGGCCGTGGTGGATGGTGGTGCTCGGCACCATATTCGCCATCATTATTGCCAAACAGTTGTACGGCGGGCTGGGACAGAATCCGTTTAACCCGGCGATGGTCGGCTACGTGGTGCTGCTGATTTCGTTCCCGGTCCAGATGACTACCTGGTTACCGCCGGACGTGCTGCAACATCATCACGTCGGTTTTGCCGACACGCTGCTGACCATTTTCACCGGTCACAACAGTCAGGATCTGACCGCCTATCAGCTGAACATGAATGTCGATGGCGTGACGCAAGCCACTCCGCTGGATGCGTTTAAAACCGGGCTGCGCTCAGGGCATTCAGCTGAACAGATCCTTGCCACCCCGCTGTTTGGCGGTTCGCTGGCCGGTCTTGGCTGGCAGTGGATTAATCTCGGATTTCTGGCCGGTGGCCTGTATCTGATGTGGCGTAAAATTATCAGCTGGCACATTCCGGTGGCTATGCTCGGTATGCTGACATTCTGTGCGGCGATTGCCTGGGGTCTGGCTCCGGAGAGCTACTCATCGCCGCTGGTGGGGCTGTTCTCCGGCGCGACAATGCTCGGAGCCTTCTTCATCGCCACCGACCCGGTCACCGCCTCCACCACGCCGAAAGGCCGCCTGGTGTTCGGTGCCCTCATCGGCTTACTGATTTGGCTTATCCGCACCTATGGCGGCTATCCCGACGGCGTGGCCTTTGCCGTTCTGCTGGCAAATATCACCGTGCCATTGATTGATCACTACACGCAACCGCGTGTCTACGGGCATCGCTGAGGAAGAATTATGTTAGCGACAATGCGACGCCACGGCCTGATTCTGGCATTTTTTGGCGCACTGATGACCGGTATGACCGCCATCGTTAACCTGCTGACCAAACCGACCATTGAGCATCAGGCGCTGTTACAGCAGAAAACCCTGTTCGATCAGGTTATTCCTGCCAGTGTGTACGATAACAACCTGCAGGATGAATGTTACAACGTCACCGATGAGTCACTGGGCACCGCCACCCCGCACCGGATGTATCTGGCGCGCAAAGGCGGAGAACCGGTGGCTGCCGTGGTGGAAACCACCGCGCCTGACGGCTATTCCGGTGCGATTCAGTTACTGGTTGCGGCGGATTTCAACGGCAAAGTTTACGGCTCCCGCGTGCTTGAACAGCATGAAACGCCGGGGCTGGGCGATAAAATTGAAGTGCGTATTTCTGACTGGATCAAGCATTTCGCCAATCAGACCGTCAATGGCGCCAGCGATGAGCGCTGGGCGGTGAAGAAAGACGGCGGTATGTTTGATCAGTTCACCGGCGCAACCATCACCCCGCGCGCCGTGGTGCGTTCCGTGAAACGGACTGCATTATTTATCGGGACGGTACCGTCTCAGCTCTCCCAACTTACCCCTTGCGGAGCCCGTGATGAGTGAAGCCAAAAAGATAATCGTTCAGGGTCTGTGGACCAATAACTCCTCGCTGGTTCAGCTGCTGGGCCTTTGCCCGCTGCTGGCCGTGACCTCCACCGCCACCAATGCGCTCGGTTTAGGCCTGGCGACCACGCTGGTGCTGACCTGCACCAACGGCATGATTTCCGCGTTCCGTAAGTGGATCCCGGATGAAATCCGTATTCCGATTTACGTACTGATTATCGCCTCGGTGGTGAGCACCGTAGAGATGCTGATCAACGCCTACGCGTTCGGGCTGTATCAGGCGCTGGGGATCTTCATTCCGCTTATCGTCACCAACTGTATTGTGGTGGGGCGTGCGGAAGCCTGTGCGGCGAACAGTCCGGTGCATCTGGCGGCGCTGGATGGCGCAATGACCGGGCTGGGTGCCACCTGCGCGATGTTCGTGCTCGGCTCAATGCGTGAGATTCTCGGCAGCGGCGTGCTGTTTAACGGCGCGGATCTGCTGCTCGGCCCCTGGGCCAAAGTGCTGCGTATCGAAGTTATCCACCTTGATAACCCGTTCCTGCTGGCCATGCTGCCGCCGGGCGCCTTTATCGGCCTTGGCCTGCTGCTTGCCGGGAAATACCTGATTGATCAGCGCATGAAAGCGCGTAAAGCGGTGCAACATGTTGCCGCTGAAGAAACTCTGCCAAAAGGAAGTGTGCATGAATAAGGAAAAGCGCGTCGCGATCCTCAGCCGTTTGCGGGACAACAACCCGCATCCGACCACCGAACTGGTGTATACCACGCCGTTCGAGCTGTTGATTTCGGTGTTACTTTCCGCGCAGGCCACGGACGTCAGCGTGAACAAAGCGACGGCCAAACTTTACCCGGTCGCCAATACGCCGGAATCGGTTCTGGCGCTTGGCGTGGACGGCGTAAAGGAATACATCAAAACCATCGGCCTGTTTAATGCCAAAGCGGAAAACGTGATCAAAACCTGCCGCATTTTGCTGGAAAAGCATCAGGGTGAAGTACCGGAAGATCGCGCTGCGCTGGAAGCCTTGCCGGGCGTTGGCCGCAAAACCGCCAACGTCGTGCTCAACACCGCCTTCGGCTGGCCGACCATTGCGGTCGACACGCATATTTACCGCGTCTGCAACCGGACGAAATTCGCGCCGGGCAAAACCGTTGATGACGTGGAAGAGAAACTGCTCAAAGTGGTGCCTGCTGAGTTCAAACTCGACTGCCACCACTGGCTGATCCTGCACGGTCGCTATACCTGCATTGCGCGTAAGCCGCGCTGCGGGTCATGTTTGATCGAGGATTTGTGCGAGAGCAAAGAGAAGGTTTATGCGGAGTGAAAGGGGTTCCCTTTGGATCCCTTTTGATGGCTTAAAAAGCTTTAAATCTTTAAAAGCTTTAAAACAGAATTGAGTAAATTTCGGTTTTTTAATAACGGTTATCACTCGGCATTTCGTGCCGAAACCGACCAGAGGGGAAAGGCTTTTCCCCTCTGGACTCCCCTCGCTTTTTCAAACACGTGATCCGCGCGCTGGCTATGTTTCAGCAACCACAGCGACAGGCTGGAAATCTTGCCGCTTCGCGGTGCCTTCATTTCGGGATTGCAGCCTCTGGTCTGCAACCTCTCATTCAGCAAGATTTCTGAATCGCCCGTGGGATCTTAAATTCAAAGACAAAATCAACGGCAGACTGTTTTTATCTTTTAGATAAGTTTATTGGCGCGCTCAAAAATGGCACCGAATGAAGGGTGAGGCCTTAGGCCGGGTAACCTGAAATGAGCGGCTGCGGGTCATGTTTCAGCAATATTTCTGAATCGTCCGCAGTTTTTAGAAAAATAAAGAAAGTGAGGTTGTGAAGTATAAGCCTGAGGCCGCTTTCAAAAATCACGCCGTAAGGAGAGGTGGAAAACCGCGGGTCTTTTTACGCGGGTTGTAACCCGACTGAAGGGAACCGCGCAGCGGCGGGATTTTGCGGCTATCACGGCGGCTGATGAAACATAGCCAACGAGCGAAGCGCGCTGTGAAAAAGCGCGGAGTCCAGAGGCCCGCGCGTTACCGGGTCTCTGGTCGGTGTGGGCCGACGCCCACGACCTTGAATTTGAAGTTAAAAGCCGCTATGGCGCCAGCCTTTGCGATTAAATAAAGGATTTCGCCTGCTTCAGCACCACATCACATGCTTTGGTTTTCACTTTCTCTTTCACCTGCGTCAGACCGCTGCCAAGGTTGTTCAGATCCACACTCTGATCTTTACCGGTTTTCAGTAAACCGCCCAGCCCTTGCTGATAATCCTGGCTTTCTGCGCCCGACGCACTCTGGATACCCAGTTTGCTCAGCAACTGATCTTTGACATTCTCGGTGCTGGCTTTGGAAAGCACGTTATTCTTCACGCAATATTGCAACACACCGGCGACGTTGTTCGCGCTGGTGGAAGTCAGCGCACTGTCGCCACCGCCGAGCAGTGAGGTCAGGGATGAGGTGGTGCCGGTGCTGTTGGTGTTTTTGCCCGCGCCGTTCAGCCCTTCATTGGCCGCCTGCTGCAACTGCCCCAGCAAATTGTTCTCTGCCTGCGCGCCGCCGGCCAGTAAAATGCCGCTTGCCGCCATCGCCAGGATCACCGTTTTTAATGCTTTCATGTTTTATTCCATCCATTTTACTTAAGTCATGCCGCAAAGCTTGAGCCCAAAGACTCATTTCATCAATAGGATTAAGAGAGAGAAAACGCTGATGGCGCTTTATTTAGGCCATGCCGGCGGTTTTTCCAGAGGTTGTTGCGCCAGCCACAGACCGGAGGCGGTGAAGAAATGCTGGGCCAGCGGTGTGGAGCGCCCCGCTTCGGCGACCACCAGCGCGGCGTGGCGGCTCATCGGCGTGATGTCCAGCGGGCAGCGCTTCAGCGCCGGATGCATGTCATCAATCAGATGCCCGCGCGGCACCAGCGCGCAGCCAATACCGACAAACACGCCCTGCATCAGCTGAAATATCGATGTGCTTTCCAGACGGGGATGAAGTTCCAGCCCGGACTGACGGAAGAAGTTGTCAAGATAACGACGAAAATAGCGGCTGGGCTCGGACAGACACAACGGCAGCGCGACCGCCTGTTCTGCGGTCATCAGGGTCAGGTTTTGCAGCTCAGGGAAATGGTCGGGATGGTAAACCACGTCCACGCCGCCGTCATCGAGCGGTACCAGCTGAAAACGCAGTTCGTTGAGGGTGGAGAATTCGAAGAAACCAATGCCGACATCCACTGAATGGCTGCTCAGCGCTTCAATCAGCTGGTCGGCACTGACTTCCGCGACCCGGTAATCCAGCCCCGGATGCACCAGGCTGACCGCTTTGATTAGCTTCGCCAGCGAAACGCTGCACTGCGGCATGACGCCGATGCGCAGGGTGCCGCTCATGCCCTGCTTTAACGACTCAACCTCCAGCTTCAGCCCTTCGTGCACCGCGACAATTTCCCGCGCCCAGCTCAGTACGCGCAGGCCCTCGGCGGTGAAACCTTCAAAATTATTGCCGCGGTTGATCAGGCTAAGCCCGAGTTCTTTCTCAAGATTTTTCAGGCGCATCGACAGCGTCGGCTGGCTGACAAAACTCGCCTCCGCCGCCCGGCCAAAATGCCGCTCGCGCTCGAGATTACACAGGTAGATGAGCTGTTTGATGTCCAAAATATTTTCTGATTAAACCTGGGTTATGCCTTATAGATTATTTTTTATTATAAGCCATAGTGATGTTTATTACGCAGAGGATTGAAACCGGCCAGCGCATCCTGCCGCTGCTCGCGGGCGCGTCGTGCCAGCGCATACGCCGGATCGCCGTTAAAACCGTGGAATCCGCCCGGATAGATGCTGAACTCCACCGGTACACCGGCGCGGATTAACCGGCGGGCGTAGTCGATATTTTCATCAAGGAATAAATCAATCGAACCGACACCCATCCAGACCGGCGGAAGCCCGCTGAGATCCTCTGCACGCGCTGCGGCGGCGTAACAGGAAATCTCAGCCAGCCCTGCGTCGTGCCCCAGATACGCCTGCCAGCCAAAACGATTGTCCTCACGTGTCCAGGCGAATTCGCCGGTCACCGGATTAGGGTGACTCTCCGTGACGGTACGGTCGTCGAGCATCGGATACATCAGGTTCTGAAACGCCAGTGTCGGGCCGCCACGGTCGCGGGTCAGCAGCGCCAGAGAGGCCGCCAGCCCTGCACCGGCGCTGTCACCCATCACACCCATATGCGCAGCATCGATACCCAGAGACTCCGCCTGCTCAGCCATCCAGACCAGTGCGGCATAACAATCTTCCAGCGGACCGGGAAACGATGTTTCTGGCGCGAGACGGTAATCCACCGAGACAATCACACAATCATGCCGCGCCGCCGTCGGAAGGGTCAGCGGCATCGACTGCTCGGGGCTGCCCAGCACATAACCGCCGCCGTGAATATGCAGAATACCCATCCGCCCTTTCCGGGCATGTTGCGGCGAAATCACCGCCACACGCACCGCCGGCGCGCCTTTGCTGCCTTCAACGTGATGATGCGTGACACACACCGGTAAGCCGTCATCCTGTGCCAAACTTTCCAGCGCCGCCGCCTGACGCTGCTCACGCATGGCGGGCAAAACGGAGGCTTCCAGTACGCGGGCGGGCATCTGGTCGAGCAACGGACGCAGTTCAGGGTCAACAAGGTGGGCAGTTTTCATCGCGGGATCTTTTCTCCATTTTTCATCCCGTCATTTATAGCGCCTTGAGCCGGTTTTAAAAAGTCTGAATTGTTATGGCTTATGACTGATTAGGTTCGGATTTTTTACGACGTTAAGCCGATATAACCCTGGATCCCCATATAAATCCCGACCAGCCCGATCAGCACACTGGAAAAATACGGTGCCCTGCGCGCCAGCGTATTTAACCCGCTCCAGCGTTTAGCTGCCTGCCGGACACTCACCGCGGCAGCCACCCCGACGGTCACCAGCGTCAGCGCCAGCCCGATACTGAAACACACCACCATCGTCGCACCCAGCGCCAGTTGTTTGAGCTGAATGCAGATCAATAGCACCGTCACAGCCGCCGGACAGGGGATTAACCCGCCGGTCAGACCGAAAAACAGGATCTGCCCGTTGGTCACTTCCGCACTCGCAAAGCGGCGCTGAATATCGCTGGCATGTGCACGTTCATGTGCATCCTGATATTCCTGCGGCGACAGGCTGATGGGCGTCATGCTGCGCAGATGGCCCAGCCCCTGAGGTGGCAGGTGGCGCTGTACATTGTTGTGAGCATGGGCGGGAGCGTGGTGATGATCATGATGATGCCCGTGCGCGTGCTCCCTTTTCCACAACCGTTCACCCCGCCAGGTGCGCCAGAACATCCACAGCGCCGTGCCGAGGATGATCACCGCAGACACCATTTGCATCCAGGGTTCCACCGCGTCGGCAGTAAAACGGTTGCTCAGATACATGCCGCCAAAGGCAATGATCCAGACAATTGCCGTGTGCGACACAGTGGCCGCCAGCCCGAGTAAAACGGCCTGCCGGACGGTACCTTTAATCGCGATGATAAAAGCGGCCATCATGGTTTTCGAATGGCCTGGCTCAAGCCCGTGCAAAATCCCCAGCAATATGGCGCCGGGTATAAACATCCACGCATTTCCCTGCTGCAAAAGTGCTGAAAAGTCATTCATGGTGAGGCATCTCATTGAGGTAGGCGCAGGAATTCTACTCCCCCCCAGTATAAAATACTACCCCCCAGTATACTGGCAATGATAAGCTGGCCCGGCATTTCGCGTCATACAAGGAGTTAACATGTCCCACACTATTCGCGATAAACAGAAGCTGAAGGCCCGTACCAGCAAGATCCAGGGCCAGGTGGCGGCGTTAAATAAAATGCTGGATGAACCCCACGAATGCGCCGCTGTTTTACAACAAATCGCGGCGATCCGCGGCGCGGTGAACGGGCTGATGCGGGAAGTGATCAAAGGCCATCTGACTGAACATATTGTTCACGAGGCCGATGAGGTCAAACGCGAAGCCGATCTGGATGTGGTGCTGAGCGTGCTGAATTCCTATGTGAAGTAGTGCGCTCAACACCCCGGCTACCAGATGATCCTGACCCCCAGATTCCCGCTGACGTCTTCGCGGTGATTGCTGTCGTCGTCGCTGGTGTGGCTGGCGGATGAATACAGTTCGATTTGCCGGCTGATACTGGCCGCTAACCCCACACCGACTTCCAGCGCGGTACTTCCGGCGTCCTGCGTGAGGCGATCATTACCCAGCGTGACGCTGGTGGTATCGTCAAATTCATGCCACACGTTGACCGTCAGGAACGGCTGCAGACGCCGTTCAGCCTCCCCGTAACTTCCCTGCACCCGCGCACCGACCCGGCCTGTGTACACCGTATCCTTGCTGTAGTTAATCGATGAAATGCCGTCATTGCTGTCATCGAGGCTCAGACGCTGGCCGATAATTTGCGCCTGCGGTTCCAGCGACCAGCGTTCTGTCAGGGGGACCGGATACCCGGTTTCCAGTGACGCAGACCAGAGTTTGCCTCCGACATCTGCATCGTTACCGCGCCCGGACGTGGTCGAGCCGTTAAGCCAGGTGTGGATCACCACCAGATCGACATAAGACTGCCCCTTCCCGTGGTGCGTCCAGTACGCGCCCGCGCTATTACCTTCCAGCGTCATATTGCCCGCCCAGGCATCCGGCTGAGCACGGATGAAACCGCGCACATCACCTTTGGCCCGCGTGAAACCGTAAAAGATGCCTGCGTTATCCTTTTCGCCGGCCAGCAAATCCTGACCGACCTGTAGCCCGGCGTAATGGCCGTCGAATGACGGCGATGTGGTACCGGACCAGGATTGTTCGCTGTGGACGCCGAAGGTTCTGGCCCAGCCTGCCGCCTGCCCCGTGGTGTTCACCTGCCCCTGGCGGTCATGATAGGTGGCGATCTGATGGATGCCGATCTGCTGCGCGACGGGTGCGACCGCCTGATACAGCGGCGCTTCCTGCCGGTAAAGCGGCACAGCGGTATCGACCGGGGGTGACGTCGGGACGACGGGCGGCGCAACCGGGGGAATGTCCGGCGGGGTCACGGGCGGCGTCACGGACGGAGACTCTGGCGCGGTGACCGGCGGCGTCACGGGAGGCGTCACCGGGGGGGGGGGACCGGTGGCGTGACCACAATCAGTGAGTTGCGCAGATACCAGCTCTGCGCATCGTCGCTGCTGCCACGAAACAGCAAATAATCATAGGCCCCTGCGGAAACCGAACCGCCTGCCAGCGTAAAGGCGCTGGCGGTCGTGGTCGCGCCGTTAGTGGCTTCCACAAGCATAATGCCGGAGCCCGCCGTCGCTACGCCCGTTCCGCCAACATTCGTGACCTGAATTTGTGTGCTGCCGCTGGCCTGCCCGCCGGAAATCACCAGCCGGTCAGATGCCGAATCATCACCGTTTAGCACCGTCTGCAACTTCAGCACGCCGTTATCGCCCACGTAATTGCCGTGAATAGTCAGACGATCGTGGGTGCTGCCTGCGCTGTCTGTCAGATCGAGCGTCCCGGCATTGGTGACGGTAACGTCATTCGCGCCGCCAAAGCCCGCAATGTCCGCCGCACTTTGCCCTCCCGCCAGCAATACGCTGGTGGAATCGATGCTGAGGGTGCCGGTTTGCGTGGTGGCATCACCCAGCACCAGCGGGCGGGTCATCGACAGTTGCGAGGCTGATTGCAGCAGCACACTTTCCCAGTCGATGAAGCGCGACGGGTCGCTCAGTTGTGAATTTTCCAGCGTCAGCTGATCCTGCCCCGCGCCGCCCTGAAGTAAGGGCATGGCCGCCAGATTGACGTCGGTCAGACGACGCAGCGTCACACTGTCGTCCCCTGCGCCCATGTCTGCGGAGCCGCTGAGCGTCCCGCTGTTTTGCCAGATAAAGACGTCATTACCACCGGAAAATTGCACCGCGACGCCGTTACCGGTGAGATCACCGCTGTTAATCAGCGTGCTGTTGTCGTTGCTTTCAACATGCACGGCACGCTCATTACCGGAGGTGATCGAACCGGTATTTATGATGGTTACCGCGCCAGCAGGGCTGTCGATGCCGTCGCGTCCGGCGTTGATCATGCCGTTATTTGTCAGCGTTCCGCCGCCGGTGGCAAGCACGCCACGCGCATTGGTGCTGGTGATCGTGCCGGTCGCCGTGTTGGTGAAATCGGCACTGCCGCCGAAATACACGCCGTTAGCAAAATCCCCGCGGGTGGAAAGCGAGCCCGAGTTGGTCACGCAGCCCAGAGTTGCGCCACCGTCGTTATTGATCGCATTAGCGCCCAGCCCCTGTGTCACCACGGTTCCGCTGTTGCTGATCGAATTGTCGCTGCCATTCGCCTGTAAACCGGACGCGTTGGTGCCGCTGGTGGTGATGCTGCCGGTATTAGTGAGCTGGTTGCCGCTGCCCTGTGCATAAATCCCGGAGGAAAGCGTGCCGGAGGTCGAAATGCTGCCCGCATTAAGCAGGGTGTTATTTCCGACGGTGGCCGGTGAACTGCCAAAACTGATTATTCCGCTGGAATTCTCCCCGCTGGTAAAAATTTGCCCGCCGGACTCGTTGATGGCCTGACTGGTGGTCCCTGAAAGATAGATACCTTCCGACTGAAAGCCCTGCGTGGTGATGGTGCCGACATTGTGCAGGGAGTTACCGGCCAGACGGGCGGAAATACCGTCGAAACTGTCATTGGTGATGTTCAGCGTACCGCGCTGGAAAACCGTGCTGTCGCTGTAAACCAGGACACCGTTTTGATCGTTTAAATTCAGAATAGTGCCAGTGTCAATATTGACCGTGACATTGTCACTTCCAACCACTGCGGTAGCCCCCATCGCGGAGGGGTTGGGGGCAGCCACAGAGCACGTCACGGTCTGTCCTGATACCGGATTAAAGATGTCGCAGCCTGCCAGTGCCGCCTCAGAAAGGCTCAGGCTGACCAGACAGGCCACCATTTTCTTACAAGAGCACGCAGCAGAAATCTTAAGCTTCTTCACTACACACCTCTCCGCGCCAGCGCAGGTTTTGTCTAATTTGGGTTAAGGGTAGTAAATAAATATGACTTAAGACGCGGCGAATAATTTTTTTGGGAGGAAATCCACAGGGGCGGGAGCGCTGATGTCTATGCAAAAAGGGGCCGCAGCCCCTTTGGTGATTACTGACAGAAAATCAAAAATCAGACGTTATTTTCTGACCTGTTTGGTCGCAAAACCTTTGTTCAGTTTACGCCAGTACACCAGCCAGGTGATCAGCGCACAGACCACGTAAAACACCAGGAAGACTTTCATCGCGCCAGCCGGTGAATTGGTCAGTGCCAGAGAAATACCGAAGGCTTTCGGGATAAAGAAACCGCCGATCGCGCCGATTGAAGAGATGAAACCGAGTGCCGCTGCCGTGTCGGTGACCGCTTCACGCAGGGCTTCGTCTTCGCTGGCACCGCGCGCTTTCGCCCGGTCGGTGGTCAGTTTACGGAAGATCACGGCAATCATCTGGTAAGTTGAACCACTGCCCAGACCGGCCGTCAGGAACAGCACCATGAACACCGCAAAGAACGCCGGGAAGTTGCCGCCCACGCCATTCACCGGCAGGGTCAGGAACAGCAGACCGGCGAAAATCGCCATCAGAATGTAGTTCACCAGCGTTACGCGGATACCGCCCAGACGGTCGGAAAGCATTCCGCCGGCTGAACGCGCCAGTGCGCCAAAGAACGGGCCGAAGAAGGCGTATTGCAGAATGTTGACGTCAGGGAACTGGGTTTTGGTCAGCATCGCGAAACCTGCGGAGAAGCCGATAAACGAACCGAACGTCGCCAGATACAGCACACTCATGATCCACAGATGGCCGCGTTTCAGCACCGGCAACTGCTGGCGGATTGAAGCTTTTGACGACGCCAGATCGTTCATACCAAACCAGGCAGCGACGGTACCAATCACCAGGAACGGCACCCAGATCCAGGCCGCATTTTGCAGCCAGATGTCCGCACCGTTAGCCAGGGTTTGTTTATCGCTGAACGCAGCAAACACGCCGAGGGAAATGACCAGCGGAGCTACCAGCTGCATCACGCTGACGCCCAGATTGCCCAGACCGCCGTTGATGCCCAGCGCGCCGCCCTGCTTCGCTTTCGGGAAGAAGAAGCTGATGTTAGACATGCTTGACGCGAAGTTTGCGCCACCGAAACCGCACAGCAGTGCGATCACCAGGAAGGTATTGTAGGAGGTGGTGGTGTCCTGCACCGCAAAGCCCAGCCACGCACAAGGCAGAACCAGGAAGATGGTGCTCAGTGCCGTCCAGCGGCGGCCGCCAAACAGCGGGATCATAAAGGAGTAAGGCACCCGCAGCAGCGCGCCGGAAACGGAAGGAATGGCGGTCAGCATGAACAGCTGATCGGTGGTGAAGTTAAAGCCGACTTTGTTCAGATTCACGGAAACCAGGCTGAACAGCATCCAGACGCAGAAGCCCAGTAACAGACAAGGGACGGAGATCCATAAATTTCGGCTGGCGACTTTATGACCGGTCTTTTCCCAAAATGCCGGATCCTCCGGGCGCCAGTCCTGCAACAGGCGGGACGGTTTTTCCGTCGGTGTAGCTGATGTGTGTGACATATGAACCTCGAGTTGAAGCGCGTTATTGTTGTAATGGTGGAGTTATGTCGCACACACTAGGTAGAGCACCGCTTAGGGATGTTGATACAAATCAACGCAAAGGCAGGTGGAAAATGACGATAAAATAACCATGGCCTCTTTGTGAGTATCAGCTTCCTGTCCAATTAACTGCTAATATTCATAAGGTTGATAACGCAATGTGCTTCTTGCTACCGCATCGATACCTCCAATGGAAATAAAGGAGTAATCACAAAGGGGTATAGGGAAAGTCGTGCGGATCATAAAAAATGCCCCCTCTTGCCATGCGGTTAACCTAGCCATAATCGGTATATAAAGAATTACTTAACGCTTTTTACAGCCACCGGAAACCCTGTTGATGCTCAAACGCGCCCTGCCTTCTCTCTCGCTTGTCAGCCAGATCACCCTGCTGATGCTGCTTCTCGGCCTGCTGGGCATTGGCGGCATGGGCATGGCGGCGTGGATGGCGGGAAGTATCGAAGGCAATGCCCACGCCATCAATAAAGCCGGTTCGCTGCGTATGCAGAGTTACCGGCTGCTGTCGGAAGTGCCGCTCAGTGGCAAAAACGCCGCGTATATTCGCCAGATGGAGATTGACCAGAACAGCGCCGATTTGTTGCAGGCGGTGGAACGCGAAAGCCTGCAACCGCAATTTCTGGCGCTGCGTAATTACTGGCAAACCACGCTGCGCCATCAGGTGATGGCGGCGAAACATCCGCAGGACGTCTCCGCCAATATGGCGGTGTTTGTCGGCCAGCTCGACGTGCTGGTGGCCGCACTCGAACATAAAACCGAATACCATTTACAGCAGATTTCACTGATTCAGCGCGCACTGGTCGCCGTCACCCTGCTGCTGCTCGCCGTGACCATCTGGTTCCTGCGCCGCCATCTGCTGACGCCGTGGCGGAATTTGCTGTCGCAGGCCAGCGCCATCACCGCCGGGGATTTCAGCCACCGCTATCAGCGCAAACGCGTGGCGAACGGCGACGCGCACAATGAGATGGATATCCTCGGCGATTCGCTCAACAGCATGTCTCTGGCCCTGGGGGAAATGGTCGATAATCTGGCGCAGCGTGTGATGGAAAAAACCGCCGATCTGCAACAGAAAAATCAGGTGCTGGATTATCTGTACCGCGTGAGCCGCCAGCTGCACACCAGCGAGCCGCTGGATGCGCGGATGCAGCCGGTGCTGAAAGAATTGCAGTCACTCACGCCGCTGCGGGGAGTGCAGCTGCGTCAGTACGAAAACAACAGCGCCGAGGTGTTCAATGAGTTCAATAATGCCTCGCCGCGCCAGCCGGTCAGCCCGAAAGTCGGTGAACAGACGGATGAGGACGGGGATTCACTGAGCTGGAGCCTGCGCGATGAGCGCGACAATTACGGTGTTCTGCTGGCGCAGTTGCCGCCGGGGGAGCATCTGGATGACGATCAGCAACAGCTGATCAAAATGCTGATGGAGCAACTGACCAGCACCCTGATGCTGGCGCGTCAGGCGGAACATCAGCAGCAACTGATGCTGATGGAAGAGCGTTCGGCCATTGCCCGCGAGCTGCACGATTCGCTGGCGCAGTCACTCTCCTGCCTGAAAATCCAGGTCGCCTGTTTGCAGATGCACGCCAGCACGTTTTCGGAAGAGGATAAAAACCTGTTACAGCAGATGCGCGATGAACTGAGCACCGCGTACCGCCAGCTGCGCGAGCTGCTGACCACGTTCCGCCTGACCCTCAATACCCCCGGCCTGCGCGCGGCGCTGCAACACACGGTGGATGAATTCTCCCGCCGCATGGGGCTGACCATCGGTTTCGATTATCAGATCCCCCCGCGTTCCGTTCCGGCAAATCAGGGAATTCATCTGCTGCACATCGCCCGTGAAGCGCTGAACAATGCTTATAAACACGCCCGCGCCACGCAGGTGTCGGTGTCCCTGCACTGCGATGACGGGGAAATTACCCTGCGCATTAGCGATAACGGCCAGGGCATTTCACCGAACGCCGAACGGCAAAATCATTATGGCCTGATCATCATGCAGGATCGCGCCAGCACCTTACATGGCACCTGTCGGTTCGACCGACGTCCGGACGGCGGCACTGAAGTGCTCGTGCGTTTCCGCCCGGAAGCTCTGCCAATCAATCCCCAGGAGCAAGTATGAACGACATCACCCCCTCCACTATTTTGCTGATTGACGATCATCCTATGCTGCGCAACGGCGTCAAACAGCTGATCGCGCTGGACGCCAGCCTGAAAGTGATCGGCGAAGCCAGCAACGGCGAGCAAGGCGTGGAACTGGCAAAACAGCTGGATCCGGACCTGATTTTGCTGGATCTGAATATGCCCGGCATGAACGGTCTGGACACGCTGGATAAAATGCGCCAGACCTCGCTGTCAGGCCGCGTGGTGGTTTTCAGCGTCTCCAATCATGAAGATGACGTGGTGACCGCGCTTAAACGCGGCGCCGATGGCTATCTGCTTAAAGACATGGAGCCGGAAGATTTACTGGCCGCGCTGCATAACGCCGCTGCCGGAAAAATGGTGCTCAGCGAAGCGCTGACGCCGGTATTAGCGGCCAGCCTGCGGGAAAGCCGCCCGAGCGGTGATCGCGATATTCAGTCCCTGACACCGCGCGAACGCGACATCATCAAACTGATCGCCGAAGGTCTGCCGAATAAGATGATCGCGCGCCGTCTTAACATCACCGAAAGCACGGTGAAAGTTCACGTCAAACATCTGCTGAAAAAGATGAAACTGAAATCACGCGTCGAAGCCGCCGTGTGGGTGTTGCAGAGTAACGTCTTGTAAGACGGTCTTTTATGCGGGGCACGGCGATGTCGCCCCGCTGCTGATCGGATTTTCCTGCCGCATCGCAATCTAAATCGAAATCATTACTATTCCGCTTTAATTTTCGCTACTCTGTCCGCATGATTTATAGCGCCGAATCCTATTCGCCCCCGACAATGCAAAGATTTCTCGACAGTTTCCGTGATACGCCCGTCAGTTGGGTGGCGGACACCTTTAAACCGCTGACGCCGCTGGTCACCAACGCGGTGCCTGTGACGCATCTCACCACCCCTGAAGGCTGCGCCAGCATGCTTAAACGCTATCTGGATGCCAATTCTGCTGACGCCGCGCAGTGCGACACCCGCCGCGCGCGGATTTCGATGTGGTCACAGTGGTATTTCGCCACCCTGCTGCCAAGCTGGGTGATCGTCTCGCTGCGTCATGGCTGGCAGTTGCCGATCGCCGCCGAAAACGTCTACCTGTGTATGCAGGAAGAGGGGCTACCCGCGCAGATTTATCTCGATGGCGAAGGCGAAGCGCTGACCTCTTCTGAACCGATGGCGCGTTTCGATGTGATGATCGAGCAGCATTTACGCCCGGTGTGTGAAGCGCTGGCAGAATTCTCCGGCCTCAAGCCGGGTATCTACTGGAGTAATGCCGCCATCCGCGTTGGCTGGGGCGTAAAACAGGCCGAGCTGGTGAACGCAGATATCGCCGACGGCATGGCGCTGATGGAATCGCGCGAGTTGCGTTATGGCGGTAAAAACCCGCTGTTTCAGCCGATGCGTGCCGAAAATCCGGCCGATCCGGACAGCCCGCAATACCGTAAACAGTGCTGTCTGCGTTACGATCTGGCTGACCATGCGATGTGCCCTTCCTGCCCGTTATTGCTAGCAGAACGTAAATCTGGCAAAAGACGCAAAACGCTGGCGGAGTAATTTCGTGACCCGCCAGCCACTTACAAAAATTGACATAGTTAAGTCTAAAAAATCATTGGATCTTAGCCACAGATAATTATAAGAATTAGGTTATATAGTCGAATGCTAAATGCCTGATATTGTTTAATTTAATACAGACAAAATCATTTAATACCGTCATTGATACCGTTCCGGGGTGAAGTTAACCCGGCTTTGCGGTGGTACGACAAGAATCAACGGCGGCATTCAGCTCTTTCTCGTATCCGATCCGCTGATGGCGTTCAGCACGAAGAGCCTGCATCTGTTTGTCTATGGATGAACCGATCGGCAACCGGTCTACTGCGAAGGCTGGCGCGTCGATAGCACCAGGGTCACATGGTACCTGCACCGGGACTTTCACTTCAACATAAACAGGCTCAGGAACAGCGGCGCGCCCAGAGCAACCGGTCAGGCCGACGGCCAGCATTATCATCAGCCATTTCATTTCGCACGCTCCCGCGCCAGCTCAGCGTCGAACGCTGAAGATGCAGCAGCGCATACGTCAGGACTATCTACGCGCTCAGCCAGAACATCACTGGCTTTGCCGTAATCATCTTTGGCAGATTCTCGGGCAGCGGCCACGGCATCCTTCGCAGCTTTCTCCCTGATGGCTGCCGCCTGCTGAAGCGCTGTAATTGCAACGTTCTGCGAATGAATGGTTGCGTTGGCCTGATCCTTCAGGCTGCCACACTTCGACAGTTTATCGTTCAGGCTATCAATAGTGGGCTGGTAATGCCGACCGGCCAGCCAGGCGCCGAGGCCGACAACCGCACTCAGCGCCAGCAGCAGCACGACGATGCAGACAATTCCCTTTACGGCGTTAGACATAATGCCTTCTCCTTATCTCGGCGCGTCACCAGGCCGGGAAGAACTTTGCCACCTGCGTATACCCAGCGCGGGAACTCATTACACGCTTCGGTTATCCGGCCCTGCCTGAACATCCAGAACATCGTGGATTTCTGCATTGACGGACAGCCAATGTTAAACGTCACGCTGACAGCAGCATCAAACGCGCCCTGCTTCAGCTTCTCGCCATCGGCGTACCGGTTTACGCACTTCTCCGCATCAATGATGTTCTTCTCCCAATCGGCGGCGATCTGCGCATCGGTCTTGCGGACGCCTGGCTTAACGCCGTGCGTGTTTCCCACACCGTCAGTCCATACATTAGCCGGGCATCGGTACGGCTCACGCTGGCAAGACTCAGCATTACCGATCAGTTCCAGACCCGGCTCACTGGTTCTCACCTGTCCGCTGGCGACTACCAGGGCGATGATGGTTATGACGGAGCAAACGGCACCGGCCTTACCGGCTTTTCTGATGGCACTCATGCGTCGTTACTCGCACGTTGCAGGGCTTCGTGGACTATCTCAATTGCGGCGGGAGGTTTAGCGGGGTCGTAGTTCCTGAGAAAATCGGCATACAAATCTGTCCGCCTTTGCTTGTCAGCGATGGATGCCAGCTTCTCAGCACGGTTTACTCGGAACGTTCGAATGGTATAGATGGCGCCGACGACGGTGCCGATAATGAAGGTGTAATCTTGAAGTGATAGTAGTGCTGTGCCAGCGGTGACCGTGGCCCATAGATAGGTGATCCAACTGCCGATAGAGTTTAGAGCATTGCTTATCCAGTTTTGTGCTTGGTTCATGAGAAAGACCCCTTTAAGTAGGTTGCCCCATGATACACAAATATTCACATACGGATAAAAATTACCATCAGCTTAATCCTGATCGATTTAAACGATCAATTTTTCGAAAGCGATCGTTTATACCAATTTGTATGTTGTGGGTATTGAGAGCACACTCGGCCATCTCTAAATTCTTGGGGGCATATGTGAAAATAATTCTGATAGTTGTCGCCGTGTTGGCAGTGGTAGGGGTCATTGCATGGCTGGTGATCCGTTCAGCCATGCAAGACATTGATAATGATTATTAAAATATTTTAAATGGCTGCCACGATAAAGCACAATAATTCTTCATATCGAACGCTGTAACGGTCACCAGCAGCAAGAGCAAGAATCTTTTCGCCAGTGTCATATTCCTCCGGCACTAACTTCCCTGTATCATCTTCGGAATTACGAACAGCCATTACTGGAGCGTATTCATCTTCCCACTCATCATGACATAAAATCCCATACTCTTCAGCTACCAGTCCTTCCTGCTCAAATGCAGATTTAACCTGCTGAGCGATTATTCCGAAATGGTATCGCGCATCATTACCCTTATCCTGGACTGATTCTTTAAATTTAAATCGTCTGATCAGAGATTTCAATTTAACGGCGACTCTTCTCTCTGCTTCAGAAAGATCAATAATGTCTGTCTTCATCCTTTCATCTGATGTGTTTATAGTTCCTGTCGCCGCGTAAACTGTTGTAAGGCGAAAAGCCGCCTGTCCTAAGGAATACGTATTATCTGCAAATGGCCGCATACCATATTCTGCAATCCGAAATCTTACCGTTCCACCCAAAGATGTATTGGTTGGATTTGTCGAAAAATCTATTGTTGTTGCAGACTTAAATACAGAAGAGCTCCCGCCAATTACAAGACCATTAGCAGATGCGGTGGCTTGCTGATCAATCACGAGAATTTTATCTGCGTTAGTCGTCGCGCCAGTTGCTGATGACGCGGTTAATCTATTTAACTGATTGCCGGTTTCATTCTGTTGAATAGTTATATTAGAAGCCCAGACAGATGGGCGCTGCCTTAGGAAGACAAAATCACCAGAGCCGTTAGTGGCTATGATGTAACTTATACCGCTATCAGCAGAATAATAATTAACGATAAAGGTTTGATTATTCGCATTGAGAATTTCAACATAAGTGCTTGCAGGTAATGAAGAACCACTGATATCTAATATTGTTACCGACCCAGTATAGAATTTAAACTCCTTCTGGTTTGCTCTTTGCATGTATTGCAGTATTTCAGTTAGGTTTGTGAACACAGAACCGGTGACAGGATTAACCATTCCCTGATAACTTCTCGGGAAAACGCCAATGCTGGCATGATCAATGTCATAACCTCTCGGCATTTTAGATGCTTGAACAAAATCTATCGCATCTTTGGATGTAGAATACTCTTCAAAAATAACAAGCCCAGAGTTATAAGGTTCTACTCCTGTCCTTTCCTGATGAATGTAAAGTGAGTAGATACTTTTACCATCATCAGAAATTGCCAATCCTTCGTTTTCAATCCTGGTAACATTAAGCCCATGAGACTTCATGATGTCCATCATTCCTTGCGGATCAAGCATGGACTCGGTTCTTTTTGTACCATCAGAGTTAAATACTTTACTTCCCTGATATTCATTTACGCCGGGTGAACCTGCACCATCGGAAAAATACCCACCGAATCCAAACGCAAAGTAGTTGTCGCCAACTAATATACCCTGACGTTTATTAAAGTATGGTGAATACTCGGAAGTAGTTTCAGTAACGTATCCAACATCATGCAGTGGGACCGTCAGGGTGCTTGTTCTGTTGAAATTGTTATCGAAGACACCCATTACGGTTCTTGTGATTATCTGCCCGACCTCAGCTACGTCTTGCTCAACCAGCCATGTTCCATTACGGTAACTAAACTGATTATAAAGGCCTACGTTGATGCTTCGTAAAAGTGGAAGGTGAGAACCATATATTGCACCAGCCAGGTTAAACTCTCTGAGTTCACCATTGACGTGTCCAATGTACATTTTTAACCCACCAAGGTCTGAGGTTACGACAATTCCTTCTGCTGCTCTGCCAGCACCGCCAGCATTAACAAAATAATATCCCTGATAGTTACCGGACAAATCATAAACCACAATGACATTGTCTGATTGTTTTGGCTCAAATGGATAGGTGATATAAACCAATCCATTAGTCACACAGAAAGCCTGAGGGTACATATATGTGGCTGCCGGAGTGGCTTCCAATAAAGTGTCGTAATCAGGGAACAGCAATGGCATCGTTGAGATGATATTACGCTGATGGTTAGTAAAAATATCATTCTCAACCGTAAAATCTGGAGGAGTTACCCCGCCAGTAAATAAATCATCGACATAACCTTTAGTGACAGCATCTGCGCGTTTTGTTCCGTTTTCAAGATTTGAAATCTTGAAGTTTTTTGCATCATAAAACTTTGACTTAATCGTCGGGCGCCGCAGCGCCAATCCAAACCAGCTGGCGACCTGCTGGATGATCATTGTCAAATAGTCGAATGCATCCTCATGCACTTCAGCAAAGAAGGTACCCTGATTGCGTAGGTCAGTTTCTTGCACAATATCGAGGTCACGCACGATGACAAGTGAATAACCACTCGGCAATGCCTGAGTCAGGACAACAGATCCACCATTATATGAACCGTCCCCGCTTACAGTGTAGTCAGTTCCAAGTGTCAAAACTGTCTCGACTTCGAGAAGGTCAATCCGTGTGACTGTTAGATTGCTGGCATTCAATATGCGAAATGTATAAGGGAAAACGGTGGTAACCCCATTCCCCGTGTATGCAGCTTGGTTAACCTCAGTTGAAACAGTCATGGCGCGGCTCCGCGTTGGTGGTTATCCGCACATCTTACCGCCTATTAACCCCTATATGAATTTTAATTACCTTTCAATCATCACCTGAATTACCTTATTGGTAACCTAAAACAACTGGAAAAATTGGAAATCATTTGATACTGTTTATACATACAGTATTCATAGAGGTATGAGTGATGAAAACAGGAGAAGAAAATGAATATCACTATCCGTGCACGGATGCCTACTCAGAACAGGTTCATACAACGAAGGGTGTGACCGCGCTCAAGACCGGATCCAACATTGAGAGGCTGCTGCTACAACTTTATGAGAAGGGCTATGACATCTCTGGCGCGATGACTGAGTTGAAAGCACTTCTGAACTACGTCACCGACAACCAGGAAAAATTGCGGGACATTGAGACGCACCTCATGTATTTGCTGCAGAAGGCGCGTAGCGAGATGTGATCGTTACCGGGTCAGCGCCGTTGTGTAGACGGCGTTCTTATCCTGCGACGGTAAACATTGCGCATTAATATTGTGTAATAGTTACCTTTTTGGTAAGTTTACACGCCGCGAATAATGCGCCATAGTGTTTACGCACCAGCAAAATCTGGTGCCGGGATTGGTCTCCTGAAATCTACAAAGGCGCACGACACGCCTATGCGTGTTTTTTTATTCGTGCGGCACAGCCTCATCTCAATGGTGGGCTGGGCGGGGGCTTCCTCGGAAGCGCCGGGTCCTTTGTAGCCGGTAGACCAACCCTGTTCAGCTCACCACCAGCCTGATTGGTCTCAGCGGTGGTGACTTCCAACTACAAAGGAAACTCATCATGAAAGTTCAAACCGAACCCACTATCTTCAGCTTCGAATCAGCCAGCCAAATCAGAATGGTTTCTGTAGACACTCGCCCATACTTCGTGGCTCAAGATGTGTGCAAGGCGTTAGGGATACAGGCCGTTGATGTTGCTCTGCGCAAATTGGATACCGACGAGAAGGGTACGTATTCAATACGCACCCCCGGTGGCTTCCAGTCGCAAAGCGTTATTTCCGAGTCCGGCCTCTATACCCTGATCCTGCGCTGCCGCGATGCGGTGACACCCGGCACTATCCCCTACCGGTTCCGCAAATGGGTTACCAGCGAAGTGCTGCCGGCCATCCGCCAGACAGGGCAATACTCTCAGCGACAGCCTGAAGTTCTCGCCGATCTTGTCGGCACATCTACTGCCAGCACCATGAACATCCGAGACGGTCGCCGCGGTAAGAACGCCACCGCCAGCAAAGCAGCGCAGCGTATCGCCGACGAGTGCGTGCCAATGATCATGAAGGCTGTGCAGAACCAGTATCACTACAGCAATGAGAACGTCGGCCCGGCGGAATTCCTGCCAGCGCTTCTGTCAGATAAAGGGAAGACGCAGTTGCATACCCTGCTCCGCGAATTGGCAGAGAACGGCCACGACGTATCAGGCGCGCATCGGGAGCTGGAAGTTGTGCGGTACATGCTGGCGCAGCAGCAGAAGTTATTGCTGGACATCGCCACCCATGCGGCGTACATCCAGCAGGCTACGAAGATTCAGTAAAGATAAAGCCCCATGGACGGGGCTTTAATTAACCTTTTTGTTTATATGAAATTAAATACAATGTCAGTATTGAAGAAATAAATAGGAAAACCATCATCAGATACTCAAAATTAAATCCGTGCTGAATGCTGTAAGTCCCAAAACCAAACAAATAAAATCCACTTGCGAGTAACCAGCACACATTTAATAGTATTGATATTAATCTTAGTGTTTTAATCATTATCACTTCCCTCTTGCCTTTTCTAAATCAGGCGCTCGGCGCGGTGTTACATCACCCGGCTCCCACCAACTTGTTGTGCCGAACTGACGTTCTGCCCTGTCTTTTGCTCGGTCATTATAGCCAGGGTTAGCCATTTCTTGCAGCTGTTGTAGGATAAGGTGATTAAAGGCAGCTTTCGTGTACCACATATTGGCAAACGGAATAATCATGCGCGCCGCCTGAAGTGTGTCAGCTCCTACGCTGGTGTCTTTACCTTCATAGGCTTTTTGAATATTTGTCGGGCCAAGCTTTATCAACGCCTCAGCAAATCCAAGTGCAGGGCCACCGATTGTCGCGCCAATACTTGATCCGTATTGGGTGTGATCTTGGAAGATAAAGTCTCCATAAATGCCGAACGAGCCGCCCTTTAAAAGTGCCTTAATCCAGTTTGATGGTTTCGTAACATCTACAGGATCATTGCCCGTCAGCAGTGCATTGAGTTGGTTCGCAAACATGCCTGTCACTGTGGTGCCGGCGATGTAGGCCGCCAAAAACTTAGCAGCAGGTACGGTGTCGAGGTCACGCGTTCGGGTAACCATCTTACGGAAACCGGCAAATGGTGTGGTCTTGAAGAGCATGAAACTTTTATACAGCTCACCGGCAGTATCGCGCTGATAGGTATCAAGCCCAGTCGCCGTGGTAACTGCGGTTGTCATTTCACCGTGAGTGATACCCAGCAACTTCTGTGCTGCGTCTGCCTTCGCATTGCGAACGAGTCGGGTGATAGTCTGTTCGGCTTCGGCATCAAACGCCTCTGACAGCGCTTTACGGCGGGCATCAGGCATTTCCCCCATGTCCTTCAGTGCATCTTTTGCGCCAGCACGAATGCTGTCAATTCGATCTGACAGGATGTCTCTAATCTTCGTTTCCGGAACGGCATAAATTCCGTCCGGCGTCATGCCCATATCACCACGCGTATTGAGAGGCATGAGCTCGGCGGCATTCATGATTGCCCAATCTGCCTCAGTCCAGCCCTTGTTAGCCAGGATGGTTCGGTCAGATGCCTTTAACGATTCGAGAGTTGGAAACTGTCGTGACATGTCACCGATGTTTTTATACATCAACAGACCGAACGAGGCTTTGTTCGCCCTATCCATGGCAATCAGGCCAGACCATTTAAGCGTTTTCTCAGCAAACCAGCCGGTGATGCCGCGTGATAAATCCAGCCCCCCCATTTTGCTGACCATGGCTGCATGGGCATCAACCAACAAACCGAGGTCTGCGTTTGCCCGCTTAGTGTCGCCATGAAATAAACTTTTGATAGAGTTGGAATAGAGATGCATGCCTTTTCTGTCGAGTCCCAGCGCCATTGCGTTGGCGCGCATGACGGCCTGATCGGATACGGCGGTAATAACCGAAGAACCGAGCATCGCGGAGGTCATAAGGCTTCTCAGCCCACCTGCAACCGATGAGAAAACACTGGTGTTCTGTGCACCTTTCAGCCCGGCCTGCGCGTTAAACATCCGCTCAACCAGCTTAGCCTCTCCCTGCATCTTTGAAACAGGCTTTCCTCCGCCCTCAACGCTCAGGGCTTTTTTAAGCAGACGGTCTGACATCAACCTGAAGTTTGTGGCCGCATCCGGGCCGAAAG
The DNA here is from genome assembly GCF_019049655.1 of Rahnella rivi. Taxonomy (GTDB): domain Bacteria; phylum Pseudomonadota; class Gammaproteobacteria; order Enterobacterales; family Enterobacteriaceae; genus Rahnella; species Rahnella rivi. The sequence continues at coordinate 221,358 of NZ_JAFMOX010000061.1, read as the reverse complement.
CTTTCACAGTACCGAGATCGCGAGATGCTGCCTGAAGGTGTGCCATCATCACGCCCACTACCGGCTGCCCTGTGTATTTCTCCATGTATTGGAAATGGGCCGTTGCATCTTTGAAGGCCATCACGCGGCTTTGCGAGCCACGATTTTGAACCCCGCCGCTGCCCATATGTGCGCCTGGCTCGATTTTGTTGGCACCATCGGTGGATTTGGTTTCGTAAATGGCTTCCAGTGCTTCGCGATACTGCGCATCATTCATCGGCGTGCCGTCCTGATTCACGTACTGCGTGCGATCCTGCGTATCGTAAACATCATCAACCCAGCGGCGCTGTGCAAATTCCATCGGTGGCATTTTGCCTGACAGTTTTGCTGAGGCTCGTTCGCCAGCTGGTAGCGACGATAACCACTCTTCTCTGCCGGCGGCGCGGATCAGGTCAGCATCATCCACATATGGCAGATTCCAGTCATCACGTAGCCCGATATCAAAACCGTTATCGTTCATCTCCTGCCGCGACCGGCTGGTAACATTTCCCCAGATATCGGCAATTTTCTTTGCGGCCTGGTTGCCGGTGCTTTCACCATAAATTTCCTTCAGGATGTGCAACTGACTGGACTTTGCCAACTGGCGATCGAACAGGTTTCTGAATCGCTGATTACCCAGCGCCTGCGATTGCTGGAAGAACCTCTGCACCTCAGGTCCAGCTGCCGTCATCTCGGCGCTCAACTGTCGGCTCCAGTCCTGATAGGCACCAATGGATAATTCTTCGGCAGAAGTCACATCCAGCTCTTTGCCCTTCCAAGTTTTTCGTCCGGCAAATACGAACTGTGCAAGATTGCCAGGTGTCTGTTCGTTTGGCGCGAAATTATCATTCAGTGTTTTGGTTATATTGGTTATAGCAATGGCGTTCTGTGCAAGGCGCTGGCGCTTTTTATACACCTCATGAACAATGCGTTTTGCTGCGAGATCAGCAGCATCTTTGTAGGTCTGGGCATCAGGTATGCCGGAACGACCAGCTTTGGCATTATTACGGCTGACCTGCTTTACCGCGTCTTTAATACGATCCTCAATATTCTTCAGCTCTGCGGCTTTAGGCTGGCGACCGAGTGTGTTTGCAATGGCTGTGATGCATGCTGATTTCATGATGGGTTCCTTAAGAAACACGCGGCTGCAATCGAATAAACGTCAGACTCTCGCTGGACTGTGTTTATCTGCTCGTCCAAATCTGCGAGTGCCTGGGATAGCGATACCTCTTCGCCGGTGTCAGGGTGTAAAACTCTCGCCTCTGCATCGGCGGCGAGATCCCGGGCAGTGAGAAGGTCGAAGTTATTTGAAGAGATCACCTCACCGGTATCGGGGTCTACGCTTACCTGCCCTGAATCCTCGCGCGCTGCGCCGAATGCGCTGGACTCGTTCAGAGGAATGTCTGCAATATCTGCATCTGATCGTGGCGTCAGTGGAACGCCGCTTTCGTTGAGAGCCTCAGTGATTGCCTCTTGTTGAGCTCGGCCAGCTTCCGCAGCATCCGGGCGAATCACACCATCAAGCCCTCTGATCTGCTGCGATACGTTTACCGGCTCGCCATCCATCAAACTACGCGTGGCTGAGTCCATCGCGGCAACGTGGGCGTTTACGCTCTCCGTCGTTCCGTGCACAACAGGTGATGATTCAATATCGTAATGCAACCCTTCATTCAGGACGTGCGCTGCATCGACGTCACTCGGCTTCACTTGCCCTTCTTGGACGAAGTCACGCATGCTCTCAGGAATTATGCCCTGTTCAATTCGTGACAGGTCGGCCTTTGCTTCGAAGAACTGGCCGCCCCGGCTGCTGTCTGCAAGAGCCTGCCGCTGCGGTTCAATGCGGGTATTGATCTCCTGCATCTGCCGGTCGAGTTCTGCCATATCTCGGTTTCTGATACGGCGACTGCTGCTGTTGCCAACTCGCTGGTCACGCAGAGCTTGCCGTTGCGCCTCGAGCTGTGAAAGGGAATATTCTGCCTGGTGGATTTCCGCCGCAAGAGCTTTTCGCTCGCCAACTGGCAGCAGGTTTTCTGCCAGCCCCTGAAGCTCTGCAATGCGCGTGTCATAATTCGCTGCTGGTGGCGCATCTACGATCGGAGCATCGCCCCCGGATGGAGCAGGCGACTCTGGCGGTACAGTCGTGCCATCGTTTGGCGTGGGAGCAGATTCAGGTGTCAACTCTGGCACAATATCCGGGGAGGAATTTCGAGCAGCTGACAAATGATGAGCGCCAGCAAAGGCTGCCCCGAGCACGGCATCAATGGCGATCGCCTGTTTATCCCAGACCTTGTACTGCTTCGCCATGTCCGAATAGCCGTTTTCATCCAGCGTTTCACTCATTGCAAACCGGTTCACTCCGCCGAATGTCGTATTGATCCCGACGCCGGACAATAGGCGTGTTGCTAAGTTGCCACCTGCGGCAACGGGCAGAGCCATGCCAAGCGCGCTGAATGTTGCCTGTTCAGTTGCGAGCGTCGTCGCAGTTTCTGCATCAACACCTTTCTTAAGGAAATCCTGCCGCACGGGTTCAAAGGTACTGCCGAAAGCGACGCTGCCGCCGGTAACTGGGCCGCCAATAATCGTACTGCCGATCGCAGGAACGAATTTACCCAGCTCATTCAGAACAGTGGCCGCGGTGCCCTGCGTGCTGGCATCAGGTTTTATCGCCTGTCGAGAAGCTTCCAGTGATTTGGCTGTGGTGTCATATGCGCTGTTAAGGGTTTCATCTGCACCTGGGAACATTGACTTGAGGATGCCGTATGTCGGGGCGAGCTCAAGCATCGTTTTCTGGTCACTGATGATGTCTTTGCCAAATCCAGTAATCGTCTGGCCGAGGCCTATCGTACCCTCAGCCGCGCCGCGTGGAAGTGCGGATAGTGAGCCAGCGAAGAAGGATGGATCATAGTCTTCTGGCTTCGCGGCATTATCCGCCGAGAGGTTATCTGTCCACGCCTGACCTTCGGGTGCCAAATCAAAAATATCAGCCATCAGTTAGCCCTCACGGTCACAGTTACTTCCTTCCCTGTACGAGGATCAACAGCCCATCGCCCACTACCAGCCAGCAGACGATATTGGCCGCTGCCAACATTCACCGGCGTGAAGTTTGACTGACCACCTGGATTAAGTCCTGCGTCCTTCAATGCTTCCTGCGCGGCCACAGTGTATCGGTCTTTGAACGTGCTTTTGTCCATGCCGAAAGGCATGACAACATCCCCACCCTGGAATCCCTGATACACGCCGCCGGTTGCCATTAAAGCCGCCTTTTCTGCCGCATCGCTGTTCACAGTTGTAGTAGATGCATCACTGGCATCACCTGAGCGATACACGATCCCAGCGTAAGCAGATTTGAAAACGCTAAATGCCATCTGTCGCGCCTGCGGATTATTCGCGAAGGCGTCGCCCACCTCACTCTCAAATTTACGCGTGAGCTTATCGTCGCTCGGCAGGCTCACTGGAGATATCCCTGACTTCTTCATTTCTTCCGTTGGATTCACCAACTGATCGCCGAGAAGAATCGTTTTCGATGCGTCGTACTTATCCATTGTTGGTTTGTAAGCAATGAAATCACTGTAGGCGATACTTCCAGCACGGTTGTCATATTGGTTATCTGGTTTGCCCAGTAAAATCGCTGAGTACGCCACTGCTGCACTATTAGGAGCGACTGCCCCTGCCACCTGCCTGACTGCGCCAGCGGGCAGATTCTGCCCCATTGACTGAAGCATAGAGATAGTTTGGTCTACGTTTGTTGTGCCTCGAATGATCTGCGTAAATCCAGCGGCTTCCTGCTGCGAAAGAAGAGGGGCATTAATGCCGAGGGCTTTGAGATCTCCGCTGTTGGCAAACCGGCTCTTTAGTTCAGTGGAGACATCATCCGGATTACTGGTATTGAGCGGCTTGTAAGCACCGAGGTCAATCGCAGAACCGTAGGGATCAGACTGCCGCTTCTGAATAACAGCCGCAGCAGCAGATTTAACGTGGTCATATGCGTTGGCTCGGGATGCATATCCATCACCGTCACCAACCTCAGGCGTCAGGCTTTTTACCGCGGCGGTAATGCTGTCGGTTGGTAACGTGCGGAACGCGCCAATGTATTGCCCGGCAACGCGCTGATTCTCCAGATCCTGATAACGCTGCACACCCTCACGGTATCCATACGCTGAGACAAAGTCGGCCTGCCCAGGCATGTTTGGGTATTCAACACCGCGCATGTATGCAGCAGAAGCATCGCGCACAGTGTCATCCAGTTGGGTTCGGTACTGCGCCTGCTGCTGTTTACGCAGAGCATCTGCCTGTCGGATAACAGTTGCTTGCGTGCTGGCATCCAGTTCGTTGAAATACGGGGTCTTCGTGACGCGTGCAACCGTATCGAGTTGAGAGAAGCCAAGCGCGGCCTGTACACCTTTGTTAACTTGCTCTGCGCTGTAAGGAACTTTGCCATTTTCCTGTTTCATGATGGCATTGCACAGGTTTGCCAGCGTGTCAGCGTTCGTCAGGTCGAGCGGCTGATCAGCCTTAACACCGAGTTGCGCGCAAACGCTTTTGATGTATGCCTGTGTGTCGTTCTCCTTGCCATCTTTCCCCGGTGGTGCCCAGCGACCGATGATCTCCGCAGGCGTGTCTATCCCTTGTTTTCCGTATGATAAAAGATTGCGGCCGAGCGCTCTGATGCCGTGCTCAGGCGTTTCGAATTTTGCGAATCGACCATCGCTGCCGGTCTGCCCCTGCCAACTGTTGTTGTCGTTGAATTCGATATTGCCAGGATTGTTATTGCGAATTCCGCGGGTGCCATCCACTACCTGAGTAGAAGAAACGCGAGTTGTTCCACCGACATCTGCCGGTTCGCCATTCTGCGTAATGACGGACATGTAATCTGAACCGAGCTGAGCGTTAGCCGCGCCCAGCGCCGCGCGCTGCGTAAATTTACTTTGCTCAGCCTGAATCTGTTCAGGTGACCAACCCTGCGCCATGCCATATGTTTCGATAGAATTTTTGGTGCGCGCATTGTTCATCTGGTATGCGGCAGGATCCGAGTACAGAGAAGCCGCAGAAGTTACGCCGGTTTCAACGATAGCCTGCTGTTGCCCGGCCCGGTACTGCTGCATTTGGCCGTATTCATGACGTTCAGCGGCACCAGATAGCTGGATTGCTCCTGACTCCATCTGACGCTGCCAGTCACGCTGACGGTTAGCCGGGATAGTTGCGCTAAGCTCACCAGCAAGTTCATGGTATTGGCCGACAGCTTTCGGCGCGCTACCCAGCGCATTGTTCCCTTCCAACTGATTCTGTGCAGTCTGGATCCCCTGCATTCCCGCATTCAGCTTTAAGACGGCGTCCTGAAATATCCCGTCGTCATATTTCACCTTCTCCTGAACAATAACGTTCGAAAGGTTATTGCCGAAATCTGCAATAGCATCGAGGCCATTTGAACGCTGCTGAATGTTGGCAACGTTAACAGGGCCTGGGCGATCGACACTCTGCTGCTCATAACGTGGGACTGGTACTGTTGGCATGACGTCACCTTAGAATTTGAAAGCGGTTGTTCCGTATTTCTGCTTGCTGGCCGCCGTGAACATATTGGCCGATGAACCGGTGCCGGATGTTGCAGCAGATGCGCCCAATCCGCCCATAGTCTGGTAGGCGGAGAATCCTGACAGCGTTGAATTCAAAATTGTTGAGCCTGCTTTTGAGTAACCGGCGTTCTGATCGATCTGCCCCTGCGCTCGGCTTGCGCTGGCTTGGAAGTCCAGCCCGGCGGCCTGCCGCTGTGCGTTATTGATGGTGGTCAGCGAGTCCAGCTCGGTGCCTGACGCCGTATCCCCGAATGTGTTCAGCGCTGATCCTGAAGTCATATCAGTGCCGTTGGCACCGAATGCAGCCGCCTGCCGGCCAGCGACCTGCCGCCCCTGATTCCGCTGCTGAAGTGCCTGTGAGTTACCGGCATTAATCGCATCACGTCCAGCCTGTTCCTGTGCGTCAGCATTGGCATTCGCCACCTTCTTGGCGTCGTTGCCCTGCTTCACTGCGCTGGCAGCTGATGCCGCCGCCGCGATGGCGGTAATAGCCAGAACTGCTGTTGTCGGCTCACACATTATTCAGCCCTCAAATGGAAATGGTGGAAAGGTAATTGCAGCGCGCCATAAGGTTGCGCGTCGTTAAGCGTGAAGCCAAGCCAGTGCAGCCAGGATTTCGCGGCGGCGTTGCGGGCATCAACGAAGTTTTCAAGGCGAGGGTAAAGCGCCAGCATTTGTGCCAGCACCGGGCGGCAATGGCGCAGAAAGGTTACCTGCACTTTCTCCAGCCGATCGGTAGCCACCAGCCAAGGAACGCCGAAGCCTGTCAGCATTGATGCAGGGCACACACCAAAGATGCCCACGACTTCACCTTCAATAATCCCTGCCCAGCAGATGGAAGACGCAGCCATAGAGCGGCGCAATACCTCTGAAGGTTCGATCAATGCCGCTGCATAGAACTCATCAATATCCGCCTGGCGGATGTACGGCAGCATTTCTGCTGCATGTGCTTCGGTAGCCGTAATGATTTGTAAAGTGCGCATGTCAGCCACCTACCGATACTTTAGGGATGATCGACAGAATGGATAGTGGCAATGGGTCTGACTGAGTGATGATTACTCGGCCTGACTTATCCCACTCAGATTCGAGATCAACGGTGATCAGGCCGGTTCTGTTGCTGACAGGGTCATCGTAGAACTCGAACTCACGCTGCGGGTATTCGTACATCTTTCCGCCTGGCGTTCCGGCGAATATTCCGCGGCTGTCCTGCACCATGATGTCGGCTTTATTGATGATTTTTTTCTTGTCGAGAATGGTTTCCTGCCCGGCAAAGTTAATATCCAAGGTTTCGACCACGGCTGATATTGGCAGGCCGACATGGACAACGGCGCCCGGTGTTTCCAGCGAGATTGCCCCGGCGCTTACCACCTTTTGAGGCTCAACGTTTCCGTCAGAAAGGATGCTGACCGTTTGCCCTTCGAGGTGATTAAGCCCGGTGAAATTGGCTTTTGCGAGATTCCACGTGGCAGTGGCCACAGATTGGAACTGCACCGGAACATTGCGGTTGGCGCTGACCGTGACGACATTTCCGCTGGAAACGGCAACGATCTGGAGCTTCAGGATTTTATCCGTTGCATCCTCGATATATGGCAGCAGAACCTGATCGCCCACATTACCGGCGCTGAAGAAACTGGCACCGCTGATCGTCAACGTGTAATCCGTACGGTAATCCCAATCGCCGGTACCGCCGGTCAGGATCACTGTGCGCGATGCATCCGTGTTACGTCCGTCATAAGTCAACCCGCTGTCAACAATGAAAGAGTCGCTGATGTCTGCAAAAATACGGGAGTCTAAGCGCTCAATATAACGTTTGGTCTGGCCGTTGATGACGCGGCGGACAACAGCATAAAGCGCATCTTCATTGCCTTCGCTGATGCTGCACACCGACTCGTAATATCCGTTCGTCGCCGGGTGCGGGTGCCAGGCTACAACCTGCTGGTCGCGCAGATACGTCAGCCCCATGAGCAAACCATCGTCGCGAATACACCAGACAATGCTGAATGGTGTGATGGCAAACGCCCAGTCGATAATCTGATGACCGATAAACAAATGGTTTGCCAGAATAGTCAGGTCAGAGCCCTGAAAGCCGTCAACGTCAAACGAATAGGCCAGATCCCGAACAGCACCACCCTTCTGCTGCACGAACAGCGCAACGTTGCTGATGGCGATCGGTGGCACATCGCTTGCGCCGTTCTGCCCCTGAGAACTGAAATTGAATGTCGATGGTGTGAGCGTGCCCGTCTGGTCGCCGTTGACTTTGTACTCGCCGCCGGACGTGAGCGCGACCAGTGATCCCACGTCGATCAGGTGCAGGATTTTATTCAGCTGTCGGCCAGCATAGGTGTAGCTGATGGCGTCGTCGTCCACAGAGGGAACGGACGTGCCGAAGTCTTTGTAGTCGCCGCTTTTGCTGGTCCACACTGTTTGCGGGAATGATGCTGATGCTGCAAACATCAAACGTTGCTGGAAATAAACAACAGTCGATGGATAACCATCAACGCTGTTCCATGCGAACTTCGCCCACTTATAGCTCGGCGTGACGGTCAGGCTTTTCGGCAGGCGGTTGATAACGGTTGCTGTGGCCGTCAGGCCATCACCAGCAACTGCAGTGATTCTGGCAATGCCATTTCCACTGTGCAGATAAAGCCACTCGACACTGTTGGCATCTCCATACCAGCCATCTAACTGTGTGCCATCGGTGTGCGTAGGCGCGACAGTGCCGGTCTTGCCAGCTCGGGTGCATTCGTAATAGTTGGTGGAGTAACGGATCTGCTCACCCAAAGTAACATCACGGCCTGTCTCCCATTTAGCGACATCACCTGTGGTGCGCTGCTCGATGAAAAATAGAGTTCCTACCAGCTCTGCACTGAAAATAGCGGAGGTACACGTCAGCGTAACAGTCCCGGTTTCCCCGGAAGATTCCACGGTTATGGCTTCATCGATATTTCCATCCTGAAATGGGCCATCGTTTGTGCTGACCAACGCCGTGCGCCAGTCTTCATTGCCATACCGGCGTATTTCCATTGGCGGATAAGCCACGTGGCAGATCGTCATTACGTCGGCTGACTGCGTGAACTTCAGCATAAACAGGTCAGCTTCGGCGTAAGGAGTCACCACCTCCACCGGCTGACCAACGCTGGCGCCTGATGTGTAGAGAACCGGAGCGCCATTAGCCCAGACGCGCATATAACCAGCTCCGAATTCCAGAGCAAAGGTCTGGCTTACAGAGAACTGGAAAGGAATTAACCGGCATTTCTGTGATGAGTTTTTGGCCTCCCCAAGGAACCGGAAACCGGCACGGTTATCAACCCCACCGAACTGGCGCACCATGAAGTTGCGGCACCGACGCAGTGAACTGGAGTAACGCTCAAGGTCCACACGACCATAAAGATTTGGTGAAATCTCACCACCGGCAAATGATGCCTGCATTGCGCTGACAGCCATTATGACAACCTCGCTATGGTGAACTCCGACTCAGGAACAGGCGGTTCTTCTGATTCGTTCATCGACCGCGCGCCAGCAGACAGGATCACCGCGTTGTACATCTGCAACGCTTTATTGCCCAGATCCCCGGAGGCAGACAGAGGCATCGCCAGTTCCGCAGCCAAACGCCAACTCAAGGCATCACTAAACAAAGAGTCGAACATATTCGGGTCGGTTATTTTCCCGACGTACAGCAGCTGTGCTTCTGGCTGGTTGGTGTAAATTATTTTGCCTGTGCCGTCCGGGTCAGAACCCACCTCGTACGTGACGCGCATGCCAGGTGCAGGGAAGCGAATGCCCGGTGTCATGATTTCAATAATGCGGGAGCAGTCTGTCGGGTATCGGTATGCAAACTGCCAGTCGGTTGACGGAGTATCCAGATCGGCAAGGACCACGCGCTTTGAAGCGAAGTTCCAGTCGAAGTCGCTCAGCACAGCGTCGCGGGCAGATTCGTAAAACACATTGCAAACATCAGCCTGTTTGCTTTGCTCGCTCAGGCTGTTGATTGTGCGTGAGCTGCCGATGCGCATCAGCGCGATGTTGCAAATCTGGATAACTGATCCCATTACTCATTGCTCCCGTAAAGCGTGTCAGCGGCGGTTTTCTGTGGCTCTGCGGCTTCATCCATCAGGCCGATGTCGGTGATCTGCATTTCGACACTGCTGTATGAGTCTTCGCCATCTTCGCGCATGCTGGTGGATAGCACTTTCACCTTGCCGCACAGCAGCATTTCAGAACCGACTTTAGGCAACGCGATCCCCAGTTTCTTCAGGGTTTCATCGTTCAGGGTAATACGCAGACCCCATGGGTAGTCGTCACGCTCTACCGTCTTGCCCTCTTCGTTTTGAAAGCTGTCAGTTCCCTGCTTAAGATTGACCATCTGCGGTTGTTTCATGTCGATGCTCCGGAGAGTAAAGGGGCTTTCGCCCCTTCAGGAAGTGACTGTTAAACGCCTAACTCAGCGCGCTTTTCAGCAATTTTGGTCTTCATGGTTTCAGCCCTCATGGCCGGATGCGGGGCTGAGCTGAACAGTGCTTCATACTCATCGCGCAGAGCAGCCAGATCGACGTCAGCCTGATTAGAACCGTCACCTTCCGGTTTCTGCTCCGGTGGCTTTTCATCTTCCAGCTTCGGCTCAACATAGTTCTTGTCGGCCTTCTTCTTCGCTTCTTTCGCCGCGTCGTTGATAGGCTCCAGTGCGCTGCCCGGCTTGCCTTCGTAATCCACTTCATCGCCCTCAAACAAGAGCTGTTTGTTGATGTATGAAGGAGCCAGGATTCTGTAGCGTGCAACTTCTGACATGTTGCCCCCTGTTATTTAACGGTGAAGCCAGACGCGTAGAAGGTATTCGCATCGACATCGAGGTTAATGCCGGAGGTGAAAGCACCAGCAGTTAATGGACCGGTGGCAACCACGTAGTTCACGCGCAGGTACTTCAGCACACCCTGCGGAACCTTGGCTGACAGAACGCGCTTACCTGCCACCAGTGACGCCAGAGCCAGAGCACCGCTGTCGTACAGCGTTACCCAGGTGGAGTTATCAGCACTGGTTTGCAGCTGAACGTTGACGGTTGCAGCACCAGCGGCGGTGGCCGTGGTGTTTACGTTAGTCCAGAACTCCAGCGGTTCGCCCACACCAATATCGCGGCGTGTGCCTTTCAGCGGGCTAAGGTCTATCACATCGGTTGAAGCAGCTGTAGCGGTAACCGCCTGCGCTTCGGAGAACATCAACAGTTTGTCGAGGATCATCTTTCTTTCTCCAATGAGTGGGCTACATCAGCAGCCCATCAGTTAAGGTTGGCGGTTAAACAACGCGGGCTTCGGTTTCCAGAAGCGCATCGGTTTCGCGGATCGGGATGTTACGGAACGTAGTCCAGAACTCGCCTTCGGTTTCTTTCACGGACAGCGCCAGAGAGGCTTTGCTCAGTGATTGAATGTCGAGGTATTCATTCAGGGTTCGGTTCATGTAGAACACCGGTTTACCCATGCCACGGTTTGGGATGCGGTGCAGCGCTTTGATCATCAGCTTGACGATATCAACCGGCGTGGTTGCATCGAGATCGCTGACATCGATGTTCGCGATGCGCACGACGTAGCGCCAGTCACGCAGAGCCAGGCCGTTATCCCACTTGTAGTGAGAGCGGTAACCCTGGTATTTACCACCGCTGGCATCAATGAGCGTTTGCTCGCCGAGGTCTTGGGTCTGCAAGCCTGCTTTTTGACCTTTCGGGAAGATGCCGTGCACGGTGTTCTCGCCCCAGACAACCAACCAGATCGATGCGTTATCAGTGCCGGTACCGCCAGCATCGATAATGTTCTGGGCATTACCCGCAGACAGGCTGGAATAACGAGAAGACAAACCCATAAATTGCTGTGGGTTCACGCTGGTATCACCGTAGAAAATGGTGGTTGCCTGCGCTTGGTTCATGGCTTCGAGGAAGGCGCGGTCTTCCGACAGACGAAACTCGGAGGTGTTGCCGTTAAGATCGGCCAGAGACTTATCGACTTCTGAATAAGATTCCAGCATGCCGCATGCGTCGGTGATCTGAACGGTGGTTGACTTGCTTGGCTGTACGCCGTAGTTCAACAGGCGCCACGTCGCAGCTGGCAAACCAGAACGCACGGTTGTGCGGTGACCTGTTGGCAGGTTCCCTTCTACAAACGGCATATCCTGCAGGATCACGTTGGTCTGCGAGAGCAGTTCGGTGATCACTGCAACTTTGCCGTCTGGGTCTTTGCGTTTACCCCAGTCAGCCAGCGTTAATGCTGTAGTGCTTTTAACAGCCATATTTCAGTTCCTCACTTATTTCCGTACAAAATATCGGCCTGACTACGCTGGCCACCAGTGTTTGGCATGACCATGGAGTCTTCACTCATGGCCTTACCGACTTTCACGAAACAACGCACCAGATCGGGATGATTCCCCAGACCAGTGGTTTCCAAATATTCACGCAGACCGGCAGGGGCAAACGTATCGAGAGCCTTCTGAGCCAGACCGACGTTGGCAACAAAGGCATCACCGCCGATCTCTTTGTCCGTCTTAACTTCATTCGCCCAGGCTTCGGTTTGCTTCGCCCAGTTCTCCTGCTGGCGCGCTTCAATCTTCGGCAGGATGTCTTTGCCGTAGATATCCACCAACTTCTGAGCCTGCTCGTTGTTCAGGCCAAGTTCACGGGCTACAGGCTCAAGGGCAGCAGTCATTTCAGCGTCAAGCTCTTGGCCTTCTACCGGCGACTTGAATTCGTACTTTTCAGGCACCTTGTCGGCTTTGTCTTTGGCTTCTTTATCCGCCGCGGCTTTGTCAGCTAACTCCTTTTCCTGCGCCTGTTGCTCTGGGGTTTTGTCGCCTGCTGCTGGCTTCTCAGCTTCTGCACCGGGTTTATCACTGGCTTCTGCACCAGCCTCACCAGCTGACTTTTCAGCGGAAGGTGTTTCAACAGCAGCGGCAGGTTGTTCACTGCCCCCAGTACCACCAGCCTCTGCGCCAGCATCAGCAGATTGCAGGCGGCGCAGCACCAAACGTTCGAATAAATTCATCTATCTTTCCCCGTAATCAGATCGGAATGGTTTGAGCTTTTAACTGCGCCAGCACGGCATTCAGGGCTGTACGAATTAATGCGGTGTCAGCCAGTAATGCGTTGTATTTGGTGACCAGGTCGTTGTGGTCAGCGAGCAGGCCAGCAACATCAGTCGCTACCGATGCTGTATCAGCGGTTGCCGTCGCAGCAGCAGCTGCCGCAATCGTGGCACCCAGCTTCACGCCGCCAGCAGTCGATGCTGTGGGTGCAGGAACAGAAGCGCCGGATTCTTCGACCACTTCTACGATTTGATTTCCGCCATCAAAGCGGGCGATACGCTGGGTTTGAATTCTAGGCATTGCTGTCTTCCTCTTTCGCTTCTTTAGCCATCACCAGCCACATGTCCGGGCAGACAGCCATTACCCGGCTGAACACACGTAAACCGGCGTTGCGCTGGCCTTCATTGAAATTCGTTGAGTTGTTGTCCCCGGTGAAGCTGGAGGCAAAAACCTTTGTTTCCTCAAGCAGCGACCAGATGAAGCGGCGGCCTGATTCGGTATTCATGATGTTTTCGATGTCCTGATCGTCACGCTTCTTCAGCTCGATGGACTTTTTCAGCGCTTCTTCGGAAAGGCGCTCTACCTCTTCGGGATCGAGGTCTGTCATGGCTGCATCGCCCCGGTCACTGCGCTAAGGGCGCTTGGTTGATCGGTCTGTGTCTCGCTGAGGGTTTTCGCACCCTGCACTGCCGCCATGCTGGTTTGCATCGCCTGCTGTTGCTGCTGCTGTTTCGCGCGGTCTTCACGAACCTGAGCCACCTGTTCGCTTGTCGCGATGATGGTTGCCGGAACGCCGACCATGTTTCCGTAGTCGTCGATGGCTTGATCGATGTTGAGTTTGTCCAGCGCGGCAGGGTTGGCCTGAGCCAGACCTCCGACGAAGCCGACGAACCGCTCGATTGATCCAATGCCCACAGCCTTCTGCGCCTGTGCCATTACAGAGATGTACTCGACGCGAAGCGACTGACCGGCCAGTTCCGGCGGTGCCGGTGGCAGCATGTTTTTGCGCGCCATGATGTTGAAGATGCGGTCGATGGATGGGTCGAGGAATTCATCGTTGAGACGTTCCAGCACCGGACCCAGCATCAGCAGCTTCTCTTCTTTCATCTCGACCACGGCTTCCACCGGCATGCTGCGGGTGTTGACGTTTTGCAGCATCATGAAGAGGTCAACGAAGTAGCTGGAGTTGATGAGGGATCGGGTGTCCTGAATGTCCGCCACCAGCTCATTGATACGCGGGTTGATGGCGTAAGCCGGTTGGAACGAGGTGTTCCCGCTGACCTGGTCAACGTAAGTAATTTCACCGGGCAGCAGGCTGGCTCGCTGGTTGCGTAAACTGGACGGCCCCACCATCGGCGGGTTAACCAGTTTGTCTATGGCCTGAGCCTTGCGGCGCTGCTCGAGCTGGAGAGCTTTAACACTGCCCAGCGCAATCATGCCCGGACAGGATGAGCCGTAAACGTCCTCGCCGTTGATATCCCAGCGCGGCGCCATGATCGGCATGTCGTCGAAGCCTTTCTCGCTCAGCAGCTTGTTGTCTGCACCACCGGCCTCGTAATAGACAGATGCGAACTTCTTGTTCTTCGAATCCATCTTGCCGGTGTCGCGGTTCATGTTTGGCTCAACGACGTGAACAACGTCGAACCACTGCTCGTACTGCTGGCTGGTCCATGCCGATTTAACGCTGTCACTGACGTTATCCATGCCGAAGCGCTGAACTATTTGGCGGCACGTCATAGAGAATTTTCGGTAAACGGTATCGACCTGCAGGCGGTCACTGTTCGAGAGGTAATAGCTGCCGATCGGGAATGGGTGCGTGCGGATCACGTCTTCGTCGTCTTCCAGCAGGGACATGGCCGTTGTGCCGAATGTTCCCAACTGTCCGTAGACGATCGGCAATGACTGGTACCAGTTCGATTTGTTCATCACATCGTTCATGCGGTTCTGAACCATCTCGAGCCAATACTTAACAGGGCCGTACTCCATCATCTCAGGGTCAGGCGTGCCGAGTGAAAACCACGGGCGCGTCGGGCTGGTGATGCCGGAGAGCATGCCGCTGGACAATGTGCGGTTCGCCATCGTCGCCGTCGGGTCAACAATCTTGGTGTTGCGGGTAGATTTGTTACGATCACTGGTGAGGAATCGGCTGCTGCGCGGCAGAATGAAATCTGACAGGTCGCGCCAGTGGGTATCAAACGAGGAACGCTCTGTTTCCAGAGAGCCCAGTTGTTTGTTGTAAAACTGCTTGCGCGATTCTTCAGCCATCGATTAAGCCCCCAGCAGGGTTTTGCCCGATGCAGCGGCCGGAGTAGATGTGTCGCCCTGAGCAGACGTTAGGATCGTGGACTTCTGACCAGCGGCTGCACGGCGGCGGCGCTTTTCTTCGTCAGTGGCATTCACAACGGCTTCGTCTTGGGCTTGCGGCGCTGATTGCACCTGAGGTGTAGAGGTTTTTGGAGAGCTACCGATGCACATAATGGTTTTCATCCGCAGGAAATAATTACCATTTAACCATATTAGAATATTTATTGACAATTAATAGATGCGTGGTTACCTTTATGGTAACTATTGAGGCGTCATTATCGATAGTTGGTATGAAACCACAGTCCAAAGAACGGTCGTAAAAACGACGCCGGAGCGTAACCGGCACCCAACAGGTAAGAGCATCAGATGGGCAAGCTTTAAAGCAGCATGCATTTAAAAGGATTTTGTGATGGTGTTCTTTCCGTTGTGGTGAATGCGCAGGCTGATGCGCGCCGATAGGCTCTTTTGCCTTGAGAGTGTCCGAATAATCCCGAGTGCGGGGATACAGAAAGTTAACGCATGGTTCTGCGAGCTTAAGGCTCAAAGACGATATGCCGACATTATCAGCGTCGGCCACCACAACATCCCGTTCCACTCATGAAAATCGGAAAGCAAAACGCAGGCAGTGCCTGTTACCTGCAAAGGTCTGATAGCTGGAGCAGTCCGGTACTGGAACCGGATCACCGAACTCAGCGTTGCTGGACGTAAACCAGCGTGTTACCGCATGAGCATTGAAGTAGCCAATAAGCACCGTATGGGATGGCACCGGTGCCCACAGTGCTCAGCCGGTAATACCTGTGACCGTTATAAATCCCATTGCTGTGTGTAGTCTTTCGCCTCCTTCGCCGGGGGCATTTTTTTATCTTGATGACTGATAATCACCATAAAGGTATACTTCAGAAAAAATACTGAGGTACATTTATGCTTGATTTTATTAAGGATATTTTTGCAGCATTCCGCCAAAACTCACTGGAAAGAATGAAGAGCCCATTCCTTGGTGCTTTTGTTTTCTCATGGATAGGTTTCAACTGGCAATTATTAGCTATATTATTCTTTAGCAAAAAAGTTATTGAAGAAAGAATTGCATTTATAAATCAACACTTTGATGTTGGGTCTTTAATTCTAGGCCCTTTATGTACAACCATTATAATTTGTTTAATTCTTCCTCAAGCAACAAAGTATATTGTAAGAATGCAGAGCAAACCAATCAGTGATGCTATATTAACTACTATGTCGGAGAAAATAGCGCTCGCTGAGAAACAACTCGAGATTGCTGATATCGAATCAAGAAAAAGACTATCAGATAAGCGTGAAGAGAGAAAAATAGAGGAGGATATTAATGCTATTAAAAAAGATATATCTGACCTTCTTGCAGAAAACTCTGAATTAATCAATGAAATTCAGGTAATGAAAGATAAACTTCATCAATCTCAACTTGATTTTAACTCCAGTGAGACGCGGTTGCTTTACACGTCCAATCAGTTAAGTGATTTGCAAAAAACACTAAAGTTTAAAGAGGATTCATTACTCAGTGCGACGCAAGATCTATATAATCTGAATGCAAAAATTGTTTCCTTAGATGCAAATTATGAAAAAGCTGTTGGTTTGCTAAATACTTTAAGAAAGGAGGCGCCAAAGTTATTCAATGAATCATCAGCAATGGATGGTGAAGTTACATTTAATATTGGAGAGCTATACAAGTTGAGAGCTCTTTATAAAATAAATGAAAATTTAAGAGATTAATTCAAATCTAACTATACGGATCATAATCTGTCGCCACCTGGTTCGCCGCCAATCCACCTGGCAAGTTCTGTCTTTTGGTGACTGGGAATGCAAACGTCAGCACCAGAGCATCAGCCTTTCCAGGTGACCGCCCTATCCGCTTTTTGATGTCCTCTTTCGCTTCCAGCACGATTTTGCCGTCAGTACGCACTTTGTATTCCGCAGTGCTCAGGTCATCGGCTGTCTCCTGATCGTCAAGCGAGCCGCCAATCTTCAGCCACGATTTGCAGCTGTTGTACATCTCGCCGCGCTTGTTTAGCATCTGCGGGTCGGTTGAGCCGCCGCCGAACGGTACCAGTTGCCACGTTCTTCCCCATCCATCACCGATGGATTTGATGCCGTTACCGTACCCGAAGTCTATAAACACCTGGTCAGCCTTGTACTGGTCTTCGAAGTCGGCGATGCGCTTCGCTGATATCAGCTCATCTGTGGTTTTCGGGTAGGTACCAAGGCATTTGCTGTGCAGCCCCTGACGCATGTAAATCACGAAGTCATCCGCGCCGGAGTATGCGGGGTCAACACCGATGATGATCGGGGCGTGCGACACCTCTGCGGCTGTCCACTGGCGCTTCATGGCGGCATCGGTCAGACCGGTTGGTATGAACTGCGCCTCGGACACGTCGGGGAATATGCCACGCACACGCACCTTCACGAAATCGCTGTCTTCGCCGTAGTCGTCCACCCACTTTTGCAGTTGCTCTTTGTTCGTGCCTTCAACCGTCCGGCTGTCTATCTGCGCGCAGTGCCAGCGGTGTTTGTACTTACGGAAGCATTCGCGGAAACGTCCGCTGTTACGGGTCGGGTTCCCGAATGCCACCCAGATAATTTCTGTGTCCTCATCGGTCAGCGCCCCTTCGGCAACCTCCCACACCAGATCAGCAATGTTGGACGCTTCATCGAATACAACGATGATGCGCTTGCGCTCGTTGTGCAGACCGGCGAATGCCTCAGTGTTGTGCTCACTCCACGGGATGGCGTCAGCGCGCCAGCGTTTATCGTGACCGCTGTCGTTGCTGTACATGGCGGTGGCGGTCGTCGTGAACCACGACTTGGTGATTGCGAGGTTCGACCATTTGATGATTTCCGGCCACGTCTTGGTGCGTAGCTGGTTCTCGGTGTTGGCGGTCACCACCACCTTGCAATCCTCGCAGGTGGACATGCCCCAGTTCATCAGCATGGAGATGAATGCAGACTTACCGATACCGTGCCCGGATGCCCTGGCTATCATCAGCGGCTGGTGCCGTGTTGCCGGGTTTTGCAGATGGTCGCGTATCTCGCGGAATGCGTCAGCCTGCCATTTCCTCGGACCAGCGGCGTGCGCCAGCTCTGTGCCCTGCTCACCCCACGGAAACGCGTAATGCGCATATCCCAGCGGATCATGCGTGAAACTGGCAATGTCTTCGATCAGCTGTTCTTCCGGCGAGAGTACGGCGGCATCAGTCATTTATCTTCACTCTGCTCTTTGACGCGGCGGCGGGCGTTCGCCATACGGTCAGCGATGGTTACGGTGCCGCTCACCTCTATGCGCTCTTTGAACGCCATGACATCGACGTGCTTACCGATCAGCTCGAGGTTCTTCACCTTGTCCGGCCATTTGATTTTTTGCAGCGTGGATTCGATATCGTCATCTTCATTCTTCCCGGCCATGCGGATCCGGTTGATGTCCAGACCGCTGAGCGTGGTGCGCCATATCTTCGGCCACTGGCTGATCGGCTTGAGCCCGCCGTCATCTTCGAGAATATCCAGCACGTCCATCTGGTCGATTTCAACCAACCGCAGCAGCACGTAGTCAGCACTGACGCGCAGGCGCTTATTGCGCGCTTCCATCAGCTCTTCGATGCGTGCAACAACCTTCGGCAGATTCATCAGCCCGGCAGCTTTTTGCGTGGCAGTCTTCACCGAGTAGCCAGCATTGATCGCAGCCTGCCGCTGGTTGCGCGGATCCTTCAGCATCTCCTGCGCAAACATTTCCATTTGCGGGTTAAGTTTACCTTTTTCGGCCATAATAGTTACCTCCAAGGTAATCATAACACGCAAAAGAAAACCGCCAAGCGGCGGTTATTCTGTCTCTTCTCTGTTTTCGCTACCGGCTCAGGTAATGCTCATAAGCAAACTGAAATGCTTCATTCTCAGAATCAAATAGCTTATCCGTTATTTCCTCCCAGCCCTTCGAGAATTTATAGCGCACATCCCACTTACCGCTGTTACGGGGCCAGATGACATAACCACCTGTGAAATACCCACCCGCATAGATATTCGGGAGTTTCTCTCCACGCTGTAGAAAATAGAATTTGAAGCCCTGGCAACTGAAAACATTCATCGTGACACCCGTCGTGACATGTCACATAACTATAAACTCAATTTTGTCTCATGCCAGCCCATCGTCTGCCAACATGCACCTTCACCGATGAATGCACAGCCCTGTTTATCACCTGGCAACGAGTCGCCGCACTTCCCGCATTTGCGCCCGGCTTGCTCGGTGAGCTGCGCCTGCAACTCTGCGTTGTCTTTGCGGATCAGCATGGTGATGTACTCGTCCATATCGTATGGCTCGCGCTGCGGTCGGCGGAGTGCGCAGTTTTCACGGAGCATCTCCACCTCCTGCCGGTCGAGCGCCACCTCGACCTTTTGCAAACCGGCGTCACACTGGCGGGCACGCTGCGCGGCTTTACGCTCTGCTGCTGACTTCGCCATATCACTCACCATCCTTCACGATGCCGCCTGCGGCCTCGATTGCTGCGTCTACCTGCTCACGCAACGTTGTGTGATACTCTTCGCAGTCATCACTGTTGCACTGTGACCAGAACATTGCACGACTGCCATAAAACATCGGCTCTCTAACTTCAACAACTTGCGCGCAAAGCCAGTCCATGCGTTTCGTGTCTGGATGCACGCCCGGCTTTTGCGGGGCGGTGAATAGTGGCTCTGACTCAATTTTGTGGTAGTTGCATTCAGGGCATTTAGTCGTGTGATGTAAGGATTCAAATCCGCAGCAGCCGCATGAATATCGCGTGTAATCAGCGTCCTCCATATGTGCCTGATCGCCTTTCAGCGCCTCAGTGCAAGCTTCGACCGCAATGCGCATGAACGCATCGGGACAGGCGGCGCGGTCGAGTGCAGCGCGAACCTTCTGAGACACAGGCCAATTAATTTCCGGTTTCAGCGCTGCGAGTTCTGCCTGTAGTTCATCGACTACCTGTCTGGCACAGTCGCGCTCTCTTAAGAATCTGCCAGCGAGTTTCTGTTCCTGATCGTAAAATGATTTCAGTTCATCAGCCCGCTGGCGTTCTGCTTCGAGCTTATCAGTGAGGTCGCGGATAATGTCTGCGGCGGTTTCGATTTGCTTTTTGAGCGACGCTGTATCTGTTGTATCGGTCATCTCTTTGGCTCCCATTTAAAGGCAGGTGATACAAGCTCATGCACGTAAGTTCCTTTTTCGTTGTATTGCTCAAGAGCCTGGATTACATCTTCATCATCCTGCGTATCGCCAAAAGAGCCGATGGCAAACAAAATCTCAGACGGTGCATTGAGGTTTATGAGGATGGTGGTCATTTCTTTAGCCAAGCGGCGTTTCATTTCATTGGTCATGGTTGTATCAGTCATGAGGTTGATCCTTCACCAGCGAAGATATTTCAGCCTCTAAAGCATCAACCTGAGCAGAGCAGAGATTCCAATCTCGGCGTTCTTCATCGCAAAGAGAATACTCAGCCATAGCGTTCATGCGCCCGCGCAATGAAATAACCAGTGCTCTTAATGTTGCCTCATAAGTGCCCATTATCCCTTCCTCCCAGCGCGCAGATTGGCGGCGACATCACGAGCGTCCTGAGCGCGTTGCTTGTACTTCAATGCAGTCGATTCGCTCATAGAAACTCCTTCTTCTGGTTTGATGGCCTCCCACGCTTCAGCTAATTCATCCACACCCTGTGCCTTAATCTCAGCGATAGCGGCGTCGGTAACCGGCGTTTCCGGGTCCCAGTCATTATCTTCGAACCAGGTATCGAGTGGCTCTGTGTCACCGTTCAGATGCCAGCCGAGAACTTCAAATCCCTTACCATAAAGTTCACTGTTGACTCCATCCACCGCTACTCGAAGCGCGGCATTCTCAGCCACCAACGCATCACGCTGAGCTATCAGGTGCTCAATAGATAATTCGGTAAACTTGCTGATGATTGGCTCAATAATTGCTGATGATTTATCATTAACTTCTGTTAACTCGTTATTTTTCATAATATTTATCCCATTCAAAATGTTAACGGTAATTACGGTTTTTAATTTCCTGCACTTCTTTGCAGCCCACGCAGAGCTGCACACCTGGCAGCGCATTGCGGCGTTCTTCCGGTATTTCGTTGTCGCACTCGGCGCAGAATCTTGCTGATGGGCGCGTTGAATGCTGGGTGACGGCCTTCAGGCGCATGTCCAGAATCTGCTGTTCTGTTTCGCTGACGTGGTCTAAGTGATCCATCAGGATTTCACTCCTAATCCGTGGCGGGCGATGAGCAGTGCGTCGGCAATGGCCTGCCCTTTGGCTTTTGCATCGAGAGCGCGCAGTGATGGGTAAAGCTGAATTGCCCGGCTGCGCGCCGCGTCTTTGTCGCTGCCGATGAGGCCAGCTGATTTCTTCCATGCCTGCGGGGTAACGAGGGAGTACGGCAGGAACATGCCCTGCAGGATCCCTTCGACGTTGCCCGCTGCGTGGCCGAACGTGAACATTGAGCTGACACCCTGACCCGGCATTGCGCCAACCTGTTCCAGATATGCGTGAGCAATGAGGCCCCGATACTGAAGCAGGAACGTTGCGACCTGCGCGCCGTTGACGCGTGATTTTGTCCCGACCTTCACAGTTGGCATGCTCAGATGGCTGATATAAGCGCCGTGCTCATTGATAACGACAATGGCGCCAGTGCAGCCGGGGTCGATCCCTACGAATAACTTGGTCATCAGTTGCCCCTTACCGCATTCTCGAACATCTTCACGACCAGCTTGGTGGCCTGAGAGCGACGACGAACACTGCGGGTTTTGCCACCACCAGACACATGGTATGTACCCAGCGTGCGGTTGTACCCGATGCGATATCCGGTTGCCTTACCACCCAATGTGAGCAACTCGGCGCCGCCGAAGGACGCCACCAATTCGTATTTAATTTCCATCAAATCGCTCCAGTTACCTTTAAGGTAAACATTACCATTATGGTAACTATATTCAACATAAAAAACGCGCTTGCTTTCACAAAACGCACCATCTCTAAAACGCTCTGTAACGCACCACAATCGTTTACGGATTCAAATCCATCTCGTTATGTGGCTTTACTGCTTTAAATCGATTCTCTGGGGCGCTGGTTGAAGAATTTCAGCACTCAGGACTTTTTCTTATCCAGTAAATCCATCCATGCAGGACGTGGACGCGTTTTATTTTCGATTCTGGTGGCCGGTGTCGGGACCTCCTCTCCAGCTGCCAGCTTCGCAGCCCATTCTCGGATCTCGGTACGCAGAGCTTTATCGACCTCAACGCCTGACAGGTTGTAACGCACCATACGCTGGCGTACTGATGTGCAGATCCAGTACAGCAGCCAGTTTGAATTACTCCACGGGAACAGCTCGGCACTGTCGTAGTACCCGCGATCGCGGCAGTAGCGCTTGAACTCTTTCGCCACGTCTTCGAAGGGGATCCCCAGATCAGTGCTGCTGGTGCTGTGAACCAGAGCCAGAAAGTCTGTCAGGTCTGGGGCATAGTTATTCCCTTCGTCCAGGCTGCGCCGCATGCATGCCGCCATGCCCGCTTTGATCTGGTCATTGGTGAGTTTTCCAATCGCTTGAATCCAGAGTGATGACGGGGCCGCCCCGTTCCTGCTTGTCCATTTGTCCGTATACATCTCCGTCATTTTCTTCCAGAAGAAAATCGCTTTCCTCGAGGCCGAGTTCTTTGCTGAGTCTGTCGGTGGCTTCTCTAACGGCTTCTGCTGCGCGGCCTTTGTAATCGCTTCCTGAACCAGTTCTTCTACTCGTTTCATGCTGACCACCTTTGATTTCGAATAAACCTGCCCAGCCATTTGCCATGCTCTGCTGGATGATCGACATCTGCTGTTGCTGATTACCGCCTGACAGCTCAAGCAGTTTGTTTATTGCTGCGCCTTCGCTTCGTGAAGTCGGTGCATACGCTTTGATCTTCATGTCCCGCCGGTAAAGCTTCCACTCGTCCCAAGCCTGGGCATTGAGTTGTGGCGGATAATCAAAAACCTTTTTCCCTCGGGGGACTACAGGGGGATCTGTTATATATTCTTTATCTGTTTCTTTATCTTTATCTGGTGTGACATTGCGTGACTCTTCGTGACGCGTCGTGACAGCTTTCTTTTGATTTGCCTTTTCTCTTTCCCTATCACGCTGAGCAGCCTTCCTCTCAGCCGCTGATTTTGCTGATGTTTCAGGGTTTCCATGGTCTTCACGTTTGGGCTGCCTGCGCTCCCATCCAGATATACGATCCCCCTCTAAAACTCTGCCTTGCATAGCCGAAATAACCGATTCGATTTCGTCCTCTGTCACGTCGAAATGTGACGCTAAGTCCTCCGTCGTGACATCTGCGTGACCTCGCGTGACATTTTGTGACGCACTAACCAGCAGGTGGATGTAGACCGACTGAACGAGAGAAATTGGCTGCTTGGAAACGCGGGCAATAGTTCGCCACTTCGGATCGTTGGGCATGTCATGCCACAGACGTAACCAGGAGTTTGCCATCAGCGAACCTCCGCAGTTCTTTCCCGAGCCTGTCTTTGTGTGCGCAGCAATTTCTGGCGCCACTCTTCTTTAGCCAGAGCAGCACAGGTGATGCAGACACCATTGCTGACGAACCGCTCAGCGTTGTGCCCACGTCGGCATGGTTTACCAGTACAAAAACGGCTGAGTCCGAGCTTCGCCGCATCCATACGATTGATGATTTTCACGATAACCCTCATTTATTCATTGGTCGTATGCCATAAGAATGCCTTTATTTTTCAGAACGATCAACCGTATTTGGATTTTTGTTACCGCGCTGCGAGACGCCCTTGATTTTCCGGCATAAAAAAACCTCCCGAAGGAGGTTTGCTTAACCTGGTGAAGGCTGAATCTGAATCATTCGTAAAAAAGACCAATGAATTTTTCTTTGGAAACGTCCGCCCCAGCCGCAACGCAAGCCTGATGAAGGTTACTCATCAGATCGTTACGTGGAACACGTCTTTTATGAATGAGATGGGTTTTTACATATGCCGGAGTTGTCCCGGCGGCCGTTGCAACTTGCAGACGATTTTCAGGACTCAGGCTTAGCCAGAACTTTTTGAAGTCGAAATCGTTCATTTTATCCTCGTTTAAATCGCTATATCGGTTCAATGATTACCCAAATGCTATCCCTCTGCAAGCGTCATTACCAAAATGGTGCATTTACCATTTCGGTAACTTTGGTTTAAATGACATCAATACGTTATTGCAACCGATAAGCAGGCCATGAAAAGCATTCACGACATCAGAAGAGAAAACCTCAGAACTATCATTCAGAAAGACTTTGACGGTAGGCAAATCCGCATGGCGGAAGCTTTAGGTTTTCAGGCAAATTTGATATCGCGCTGGATGGCATCGCCGGAGATGGCCAGTGCTAAAAATATTGGCGGCGCATCTGCACGTAAGATAGAAGCCGCTGCGCGACGACCGGCGTTCTGGCTGGATACCGATCACGGAATGGCAATGGCGGCAGACGCTGAACCATTGGACGCCAACACGGAGATCGGCATTATTGCTGCACAGAACCTGACTTCATGGATGCAGGCCAATAAAGAGCTGAAGTCCCAGGCTGCTGTCGCAGAAAAGGCTGAGGTCGGCCAGTCCACGGTTAATCGCCTGCTGAACCGCGAGGCCAGCATCTCTATCAACAACCTGGCTGCAATCGCCGCGGTATTTAACCGCCGGGCCTACGAACTACTGATCCCTCCGCACGATGAATCAGTTATTCAGTATGACCGCAGCAGGTACGCCGCCCTGCCCGCTGAAGAGAAAGCCAAGATCAAATCCTTCATCGACTTCGTGATGAGCGAAAACACCAAGTAATCCCCTCCTTACTCAGCGCCGTGTTCCATCATGGCGCCAGCTCCGGCATACACCTGCACCTCAAATAATTACCTTTTTGGTAACTTTATTTCTTGCTAACGATTGACACACCCCGAATATGCATTTAAATTACCTCCATCGGTTACCGAAATGGTAACCCGCTCTTTAAAAATCAGGATGACATACACCCCCGCAGACGCGGCTTTCATAAGGGAAATTGTATGTAGTGCTTTTACTCCCTGCGCCCTTGCGAGAGCGCAGGCGTAAACCCACTAACAGAGATAGCCAAAATGAAAAAACGCTACGCAGTACCACTTACTATGGTGACGTTAGAGTTTGCTCAACATATGTTTGAAGAGCATGGAATTATTCTGGTAATTGATGCAGACAGAGCAACAGGCCAGTGCAGCGAAGAGTGAAATTGTCCTGCGCCTACGTCAAATATGGGCGCAGCAGCAATTTCATACGGGAGTTCACCATGAAACTGATAAACACATTAACCGGGGAAATCTTCATCGTGCGACGTCGCGGTTGCGACTACCGCCTTGAAATGTCCTATCCGGACTCGAGCATCGCAGTGACGATGGACGAACGCCAATTTCTGGCCTTCACCTTCAAACCTGAAGTTGAGGAAATTAAGGAGCCAGATGCACCGGCTCACCCTTTTTATGCTTCAAATAGTTACCAAAACAGTAACTAATTAGGAGCCTGACATGCGTTTCACGATCCAAAACGGTAAACACGTTTTCACCATCAACGGCCAGACCCGCGCTTTTGAGAGTTTCCGCAGCGGTGTGGAATGGGCGTACACAACAAAAACGGCGATGAAAGTCGCCTGTGAATTTTAAGGACACAGCAATGAGTGAAGAAAAACAATTACCTTCCGTTGTTATCACGGAAGACATGGCGCCGACTCTTTACGTGCCGTTGGGGTTAGACGGATTCCTGGCTGAAATCCGTGAAGCAGTAAACGAGGTTCCCGACCTGAGCACAAAGAAAGGTCGTGACCGTATCGCTTCTCTCGCGGCGTCAGTCAGCCGCAGTAAAACGGCCATTGAAAAGCCGGGGCGTGAGTACCTGAAGCGCCTCAAGGAAGCCGTCAAGCCAGCTGAGGGGGAGCTGAAACGCTTTGTCGATGCGTGTGATGCATTGCGCGACGAGATTCGCCTACCTCTCACCGAGTATGAAAATGCGGAAAAACAGCGAATCGCTGACCTGCAAAACCGGCTTACCTGCCTGCGCAATTCATCACAGGTTGTTGATGAGTTCGGATCCCCTTACCACTCCTCTGAAATCGCGGCCCGCCTGAATGACGTGAAGGTCATCGCCATAGATGAGAGTTGGCTGGAATTAACAGCTGAAGCAGCCGTCGCTAAAGACGCGGCGGTTTCGAAGTTGGAACAGGCCCTCGAGATGGCGACCAAGCGTGAAGCGGAGGCCGCTGAGCTTGAAAACCTGCGGATTCAGCAGGAAGCACAGCGCCAGAAAGATCTGGAAGCCGCACGGGAAAAAGAAATCGCTGAGCGCGTCAAGCGAGAAGCGGATCAGGCGGCTCAAGCAGAACGTGAAGCCTCAGCAAAGCGTGAAGCTGATGCACTGGCAGCCCAGCAAAGAGCTGAGCGAGAAAAGAAAGAAGCTCTGGAAAAGGCAGAGCAGGAAAAACAGCAGGCAATCGCCGCCGAGCAGTTAAGAGCCCAGCAGGCTGAACAGGCTCGATTGGCAGAGCAAAAGCGTATCGCTGATGAAGCCGCTGCCCGCGCTGCAAACGTTGAGCATAAACGCGCGATTAATCAAAAGGCTGTTGCTGATTTGGTCGCTGCCGGAGTTCCTGAAGAATTCGCGATCCTCTGCATCCGTGGCATCGCATCAGGGAAAGTTTTTGCAACCAACATTAATTACTAACAGGTGAATGAAATGAGCTCACACGGAATTCATGAGCAGGTAGAGGAACGCCGCTGGGAACAGAGTTACGCCGACGAGCGCAAAGAAGAAATGCTGAAAGATCGGGCGGCTGAACTGGCTAAAGAGTTGCCCGCCACCTTCTCGGCAGCACTCAGCCCTTTCCTCCAGTTGTCGCACTTCTCTTCTGCAATGTCGAAAGCGGTCTGTTCCGAAGCCTACGAAGAATTGGTGTGGGCCATCTGCATGGAACAGGCAAAAGAAGAATACGACTACCGCTTCTTGATGGGGGAAGAACATTAATGGAACCGGGAATCTATCACGATATTTCAAACGAGGAATATCACAGCGGTGCTGGTGTCAGTAAGTCCCAGCTCGATGATGTGGCGGTGAACCCCGCCATCTTCCCCTGGAAGAAAACAGCGCCGGTAGATGATGAAAAGCTGAAGGCGTTGGACATGGGCACCGCCCTGCACTGCCTGCTGCTGGAGCCGGATGAATTCAGCAAGCGTTTCATCAAAGCACCAGAGTTTAACCGGCGCACCACCGACGGAAAAGAGCGCGAAAAGCAGTTCCTCAAAGACTGTGAGGACACTGGCAAAACGGTTATGGATTTTGAACAACACCGGAAACTGTCCCTTATGCAGGGCAGCGCAATGGCCTATCCACCGGCGCGCTGGCTGCTCGAGGCGGAAGGTCACACCGAGTCTTCATTCTACTGGCAGGACGATGAAACCGGCGAGCTGTGTCGTTGCCGCCCTGACAAATATCTAAAAGCTCGCCCGGTTATCGCTGACGTGAAAAAGGTTGCCGACATGGACCGGTTCGCCAGGCACATCGAGGAGTTCCGCTACCACGTGCAGGATGCCATGTACCGCGACGGGTTCTACCAGACCTTCAATGAATATCCCCTCTTCGTCTTCATCGCTGTCAGCGAAACGATCGACTGCGGCCGGTATCCGGTGCGCGTTTTTGAACTGGACACAGAAGACGTGGCAGAAGGTCACCGGCTCTACCGGCGTGATCTGAATACTTTCCATGAGTGCCGAACCAGCAATGTTTGGGGCGGAATCGAGAAAATCCAACGGCCTGCTTGGGCAAGAAAATAGGACTGTCAAAAATGAGTAATGAATTAGTTTTGAATAAAGATGCCGGTACAGCCGCTGCGATTTTCAGCCCGGATGGCCTCGATAAACTTCTCCGTTTTGCAGAGGTTATGGCGAAAGGCAATGTGACCGTTCCCTCCCACCTGGTAGGTAAACCTGCCGACTGTATGGCAGTTGCAATGCAGGCGGCTCAATGGGGAATGAATCCCTTTGCAGTAGCTCAGAAAACGCATGTTGTCAGCGGGACACTGGGTTACGAAGCTCAGTTAGTTAACGCAGTCATCACCACCATGTCGCCAACAAAAGACCGCATCAACTACGAGTGGTTTGGTCCCTGGGAAGGTGTAATCGGAAAGTTCGTCGAGAAGACATCGCAGAAAGGCAACAAATACATTGCACCTGACTGGACGTTGAAAGACGAAAAAGGCTGCGGCGTGCGGGTTTGGGCAACGATGAAAGGTGAAGATAAACCCCGTGAACTCGAGTTGCTCTTATCACAGGCTCAGGTAAGAAATTCCACCCTGTGGGCAAGCGACCCAAAACAGCAGCTCGCTTACCTCGCCGTTAAGCGATGGTCCCGCCTCCACTGCCCTGACGTGATAATGGGCGTTTATACCCCTGACGAACTGGCTGAAAGCACCCGCCCAGAAAGAGACATCACTCCGGCCACTACTTCAGCATCTGACCTGAACAACGTGATCAACGGCGTCTTGGAAGCGACGCAGGAAGAAAACACTGAGCTGATCGCCGAGTTAACCGCGCTGATTCAGGATGCAGCAACGCTGGAAGAAGCTGCCACCGCCGGTGAAAAGGTGAAAGAAAGCCAGTCACTGGTCAGTAAAAACGCTTACGAAGAGTTGCTTTACGCCGCGAAAGTGAAGTATGCGCGCATCGATAGTCACCACTGCATTGAGGCGGCGATCAAAAGCCTTGACCTTGGCGGTGAAGACCCTGCCGGCCAGTTCGCTGCGGTAGAGAAAGAACTGAAAAAGCGGGAACAGAAGCTCGGTGCTGAGCTGTTCGAAGCCTTCACCATCACCCTTAACGATCTCCGTCCTGAATTCCAATAACCACCATGCGGGGCAGTCGCCCCGCCCCTCTTGAGGATCAACCTATGAAAGCAGCAGTACGCAAAACCAAACTCTTGAGCATGGTGCCTCTGTCTGAGTACGCCATCGACAAGTTAGAAAAAGCCGGTGACTTTCCGAAGCGCTTCCCGCTCACCAGCCGCGTAGTGGCGTGGGATCAGGAAGAAGTAGAAGCGTGGCTGGATGCGCGCAAGCAGAACCCTGAGCTGATCGAGCGTGACCCGTCACTGGCGGCGAAGAACGCCCGCAACCCGAACCACCTGAAGGCGCAGCAGCGCGCCGAAGCCCACGCGGGGATGTGACCGCTCAATTTAGGAATCAGCCATGAATAAATCACAGCAGGTTGGAAACCTAAATTCTATGTCCGGTCACCCTATTTTGTACAAAGAACAACCGGGTGGCGCGAAAGCTTACTGGGATGGCAAGCAGGTCACCTGCCGCTGCCCGGCGTATGAGTTTCCGCACCGGTTCACTGGTGGAAGTTGCACCGGGTGGCATATGGCGAAGAACTGTTTCGACAACCGGATCAGTTGCCAAAACTGCAACTGCCTTCACTCCGGCGGCTGCGACGTTGTGAACGAGACAGAAAGCCCGGCTGAATGCTTGTTCGTGCTGGATTTCTGTGCGGATTATCAAATCAAATTACGGCGGTAAAACATGAAAGAGCGACCTATTTTATTCAACGCTGAGATGGTTAAGGCCATTCTCAGCGGTAGCAAGACGCAGACGCGCAGGGTTATGAAAGACCAGCCAACTGATTGCTTTAGCCCTATGAACATGGGGCTAGAGCTAGATTACACAGCGCGTTGGTATACCCCTGGAATCGTTGATAAGCATGGTTATCTCCAGCCAGCCAAGAAGGAGATTTTTGGGGTAGCAGACGATCACGAAGGGTACGAATGCCCGATTGGCGCAATAGGCGATCATCTATGGGTGCGTGAAACTTTCGCAACCCTTGGTAACGAAGATGGCTGTGCAATCGACTGGAAAGAAAATCTGGTCAAGGCTGGTGGTCCAGATGCAGCAAGAATATATCGCGCAAGCTGTGAGCAACGGCCCGGTAACTATGGCCTATGGTCAATTCCAGATGATGCATTCTGGAAGCCTCACACCGATAACATGCAATACGAAGGATCTTGGGTTCCATCCATCCACATGCCGCGCTGGGCATCACGCATCAACCTGCTGATCACCGGCGTTCGCGTTGAGCGGCTGCAGGATATCAGCCAAGAAGATGCTCAGGCGGAGGGGTTTGAGCTGAGTGGTTGGGTTCCATCTTATTCAAACCCTGACAATGCGGGGTTTGATGAAACACTGACCCCTTATGACAACTTCGCTGAAACATGGGAATCAATTTATGGTCAGCGCAGTTGGCTTCTTAACCCTTGGGTCTGGGTGATCGAGTTCGAGCGTGTAGGCGGTGACCTATGAGCATCGGTTATATCAACCTGTCAGCACAAGCAGTAGCCGCAGAGCAGTGCGGCGACTTTGCCGAGGCTGCGAAACTCTGGGCGGCAGCCAACGCGCTGGCGCATGGCAAAAACGTTTACTGGTCTGACGAACGCGCCGACTTCTGCCGCAAGGCTGAGAAGCGCGCCAAGGTAGTGGCCGGGGAGGCTTTCCAATATGAGCGAGCCAGCTGATAAACCGAAGGCCGAACAGCCTTTGCTGGATTACAACCGTGCGGCCGGTAAAAGCCGCAACCTGGCTAAGTTGGCAGAGCTGAAAGCGAAACTGGGGATGAAGGGAAAGCAATCATGATGGAAAAAGTAATCCTCGATATGTGCTGCGGCTCCAGGATGTTCTGGCTCGATAAACAAGATGAGCGCGCTGTATTCAGCGACGTGCGCAGCGAAAATCACACGCTATGCGATGGGCGCCATCTGGTGATCAGCCCGGATGTTATCGCCGACTTCCGCCAACTGCCGTTCGAAGATAACAGTTTTGCCCAGGTTGTATTCGATCCTCCTCACCTCGAGCGCGCTGGCGTGAATGGATGGATGCGCAAGAAGTACGGCGCGCTGGACAAAGCAACGTGGCGTGAAGACATCGCCGCCGGTTTCCGCGAAGCGTTCAGAGTGTTGCGGCCACACGGCACGCTCATTTTCAAATGGAACGAAACACAGATACCAGTTGCCCAGGTAATCGCGCTGACCGACCAGAAGCCAACAATCTGGCAGCGCACCGGCAAAGGCGACAAAACTCACTGGATCCTGTTTTTGAAGGAGTCAGCATGACCTACCAACTTATCTACGCCGATCCGCCGTGGCGCTATGACAACGTGATCAGCAACGGTGCCGCCGGTAACCACTACGGCACCATGTCGCTGACTGACCTGATGCGCCTGCCAGTCTGGTCGATTGCCGCAGAAAACGCAGTTCTGGCGATGTGGTACACCGGCACCCACAACGCCGAGGCCGTAAGGCTGGCCGAGGCGTGGGGCTTCAAAGTCAAAACGATGAAGGGTTTCACCTGGGTGAAGCTGAACCAGCTGGCGGAGCAGCACATCAATAAAGCGCTGGCCGCCGGTGAGGTTCAGGACTTCTACGACTTCATGGATCTGCTGAACACGCAGACACGCATGAACGGCGGTAACTACACCCGCGCCAATAGTGAGGACCTGCTCATCGCCGTGCGCGGCACCGGTCTCGAGCGCCGCAGCGCCAGCGTGAAGCAGGTGATCCACTCGCCGCTCGGTGAGCACAGCGCGAAACCGTGGGAAGCCCGGCACCGGCTCGAGTTGCTTTATGGTGACGTGTCACGCATTGAGTTGTTCAGCCGCGGTGATGCTGAAGGCTGGCACCACTGGGGGAACGAGTGCCCGCGCAGTGATATCGGCATTTTACCTGGTGGAGTAATGCACATCGACTGGGCCAGCGATAAGGAGAATGTAGCGTGAGTATTGACGAACAGAAAGACGACAGTGAAAACGTGCTGGCTTTCACCAAGCGCTTTGAGTCAAACGCCGACATCAAAGAAATGCTCAACCTCGTCAAAGCGGATAAGCCAGAGCATGCGCCTTATCGTTGCGGCCATGTGAATGTTTTAGTTGATGAGCACCTCCGTCAGCTCACATGTAGGCGCTGCGGTGCCGTCGTGGATGCATTCGACTGGATTAATGCACGCGCCGAAGGCGAGCAGAAGATCGACTGGGAACTCAAATCCCTGCGGCGGGAAGTCGTTGATCATCGTGATGGTCTTGAAAAACTGAAACGAGAAGAGCTGAACACCAGAAACCGCATTAAAAACGCCGAAGGAAAGCTGGCGAAAATCAGCATGGAAATAGCCAATAAAAGTAAGGCAGCAGGAATACCAATCGCTGCCTTAACAAAGGATACCTATGCTGACTGACAACCCAGTCAGCCCTTCTCTTTCTCGATCCACCCATCCACCATATTCGCCCACTTCTGCAACATGTCCCGGCGCTGCTCCGCGTATTCTGCTTTGTTGTAGACTGCGCGGACGCCGCGCTGCTCATGTGCCAGACACTTCTCAATCCAGTCAGTATTAAACCCCGCCTCATGTAGTAGCGTTGACGCCGTCCGGCGCAGGTCGTGGACGGTGAAATGCTCGACCTCCACCCCATGCCTACCCATCATTTTAATAGCATTAGTAATCAGCGCATTCAACGCGGCTGGAGAAAGCGGGTCGTTATCGCTGAATCTGCCAGGGTGAATGAACGCAGCATTACCGTAAATAGAATGCAGCCCCACCAGAATATCGAAAGCCTGATCTGACAAGTAAACGACGTGCGCCCGAGACATCTTCATGATGGCTGCAGGTATCGTAAGAGTTCTTTTTTCAAAGTCCACCATGCTCCAATTGGCAGAAAGGATTTCATTCTTTCTCAGCATGGTCAGCAGTAGAAGTTTTAGCAGCATACGAATTGATGGTGCGCTACCAGTATGGGTCAGGCCGTTAAAGAATTTGCCTATTTCCCTTTCACTTAGTGACCTGTCACGCGGTTTGAATTTTGCTATGCTGCCTGCACGTATGCGATCGACAGGGTTCTCTCCCTCAAATCCGCGGTCCTTTGCAAACCTGAAAACTTTACCAACGATGTCCCGGATAAGCAGTGCTGTAGAAGGTGCGCCTGCATCCCGGACTTTTTCGCAATGCTCCCTCAGCATATTGGGGGTTATCTCTTTGAGCAGCATTTTCCCGTAGACGGGTGTGATGTGTTTTTTCATCGTTGCCGATCGCAGAGCCATAGTAGAATCAGCGATATCCCACTGCTTAAACCAGAGGTCTGCGTAGTCAGTGAACCGGCTGGCATTGCGGGCGTGGGACTTACCTTCCCTCTTCTTACCCGCTGGCGACTCTCCCGCATCCACAGCCTTTTTCGCAGCATTAAGCTTTTCTCTCGCCTCTGCCAGTGATATACCTTTATCACCGTACTTTCCGATTGTGAGCGTCTCTCTGCGACCGTTGATCCTATAGTCGTACCTGAAGCTGACGGTACCTCTCGGTGATACCGCAACATACAGGCCGTCACGGTCAGAAACCTTGTACAGCTTGGCCTGTGGTTTCAGGCTTTTTAATTTTGTGTCAGTGAGCATTGAGATTTCTCAGGATAAATACCGTCAAAGTTACCGAAATGGTGTCGGTATTAGTCGAGCAAAACTACCCTGAAAAATAAATACCGTCAAAAAAACCGACGGTAAAATGATGCTCACCGAAATCGTTTTCAATCGTTAAAAAGAAAAGAGGCCACACGATAACCGCGAGCCTCTTGGTTTTTGAAATCGCATGCAATCGTTAAAAAGCCATGCTATACAATCAGAATTAGGTTATATAGACCAACGAGGTATTTATCATGACTATGAAAAAACCTGAGAGCTGGCCCTCCGCCCTCAACTCGCTGGCCTCAGACGTGCTTGCCACGCTGTCGCAACCCGTTAACCGCGTATGGAATATGTTAACTGGCACTCAGCAGCCGCTCAGAGCAAGGATTGTTCATCGTTATGCCGTGCCGTCCTCGCGCACCATCAGCGTGGCGGAAGGATTCTTCGGGTTTATTCCGGTGGAATCTTATGAAAACGAGCGCTTCATTCTGGAAGTCGCTTACGCCGACAAACAGTATCAGGTTGAAGTACCGCGCGCGTATTACCAGAAAAGTAACATCGGCGACGGGATCGACATCCACACGCTCTGAACCTTTTCACCCTCTCCTTTTTCCGCTAACAGGCGATGCTCACGGGCATCGCCTGTTTTGTTTCGCCTCGTCATTCCTCTTTAAATTCTGTTCAACTCCACAGATTTCGCTTTTATTTTGCTCAGTTCCTGAAAAATATTGACATAATGATCACCTGAATTTAGAAAATTATTTACATTCCATTCTGATAACGATCTGAGGTTTTTGATGACCAGCCAGACTTCCCCTGCTGTAACCAGCGCCAGCCAGTCCCGTCGTGCACTCGTCGCCGGTTCGGTCGGCAACTTTATCGAATGGTACGAATTCGGTGTCTACGGGTATCTGGCGACGCTGATCGCCGGTAACTTCTTCACCCTCGAAGGCCAGAGCGGGCTCACCGGCTTATTGCTCACCTACGCCTCTTTCGCCCTGGCATTTTTCTGCCGTCCGATAGGCGCGATCATTTTTGGCCGCATCGGCGACCGCATTGGCCGTAAACCTACGCTTATCGCCGTCGTGCTGCTGATGACCGTCGCCACCGCCATCATTGGCCTGCTGCCCACTTACGCGCAGATCGGCGTGGCGGCACCGCTGTTACTGACGCTGATGCGCATGTTCCAGGGGCTGTTTGCCGGGGGAGAATTTGGCGGCGCGGTTTCGCTGATGACCGAGTTCGCACCGAAGGGCAAGCGCGGGATTTACGGCGCATGGCAGTCGTTTACCGTGTCACTGGGTTTACTGACCGGCGTCGGGCTGGTGGCGATTCTGGTGCAGACACTGCCGGAAGCGCAGATGAAAGACTGGGGCTGGCGTATTCCGTTCCTGCTGGCCTTGCCGATGGGGCTGGTGGCGCTGTGGCTGCGTCTGAAACTCGATGAAACACCGAGCTTTGTCGCCAGTAAAAAACCGGATGTCAAAACCCGGCAGACGGCGGCGGAAAAAGCTTCCGCCATTGCCACCGCGAAAGCCATCGCCCTGGGTATTGGCCGTATGATGGGCTGGTCAGCGGGCGGTTATACGTTTCTGGTGGTGATGCCTTCTTATCTGCAAACCTCGCTGCACGCCACGTTCTTACAGGCGCTGGTGGCCACCGTGCTGGCGAACGTCGGTTTCGCCATTGCCATTCTTCCTTCCGGCTGGCTGAGCGATAAAATTGGCCGTAAAAAAGTCATGATGGCCGCCGTGCTGGCGGTGATTATTCTCAGCTTCCCGCTGCTGCATTTGCTGCAAAACCCTGAGAGCAGCCTGCTGGCGAAAGGCATTGCGGTGCTGATCGCCGGTGCCACCATCGGCATGATCGCCGGCCCCGGTCCGGCCATGCTGGCGGAAATGTTCCCGACCCGCGTGCGCTACACCGGCCTTGGCCTGTCGTACTCACTGTCGAATGCGGTATTTTCGGGCTGTGCGGGGCTTATCATCACCGGTCTTATTAAAGAAACCGGCAATCTGGATATTCCGGCGTACTACGTGGTAGCCACCTGTATCGTCAGTCTGTTTGCGCTGATGACCTTGCGCAAAGATGACCACCTGCGCGAACTGGAAAAATAGCCGATGAAAGGAATGAATTTGCAGTCGCGGCTGGAGGCGTTGCAGGGCAGTTTTTCGCAGGCGGAACAGCGGGTGATTACCCTGATCATCAGCGATCCGCCCGGCGTGGCGCAGCTGGGCGTGGCCGAACTGGCAAAGCGCGCCGCCACCAGCACCGCGACCGTGGTGCGCGCCAGTCGTCGTTTAGGCTTCGAAGGCTATCCGGCGCTGAGGCTGGCGTTAGCCGCTGAACTGCCGCGCAATGCCCCGGCGGGAGAACCGCTGGTGGCCGACATCGGCGAGGGCGACACGCCGAAACAGATCCTGCATAAACTGCTGGCGTTTGAAGTGGAAGGCGCGAGCGCTACCGCGCAACTGCTCAGCGGCGACACCCTCGAACAGGCCGTCAGCGTGCTGTCGCAGGCGCGGCGTATCGACGTTTACGGTGCCGGTGCCTCTGCGCTGGTGGCACAAGATTTTTGCCAGAAACTGCGCCGTATTGGCGTCATCGCTCAGACCTACGGCAGCACCGATGAAAGTCTGGTCAGCGCCTGCCAGTTAACCGCCGCCGATGTGGCGCTGGCGATTTCCCACTCCGGTGAAACCACCGGCGTGCTGGATGCGCTGATGCAGGCCAAAAGCAGCGGCGCGATGACGTTGTCGATCACCGCTGGCGGGCGTTCCCCCCTCGCCCGTAAAGCCGACGTCGTGCTGCTGACCAGCGGTCGCGAACTGGGTTTTCGCGCCGCCGCGATGGCCAGCCGCACCAGCCAGTTGCTGATCATCGACTGTCTTTATATCGGTATCGCCCAGCGTCTGCCGGGTGCGCGCGATGCGCTGCGTAAAACCCACGACGCCGTCCGCCAGCGCCGCCGCTGAATTTACTGCGATCCGGAACGCGCCTTCTATACTTCTTAAAACACGACGTTTTATGAGGGCAACTATGTTCACCCATCGTTTGGTATTTCCTGCCAGCGTGCTGCGCGGGCGCGGGGCGATTAAACATCTTGGCGCGATGTGCGGACGTTTAGGCCAGCGCGCCATACTGGTGGGCGGTAAACGCGCCATTGCCAGCGTCGAGGCAAAAGTCGCCGATCAGCTCGAACAGCAGATGGTCAGCTATCTTGGCAGCGAAGTGTTCAGCGGCGAATGTTGCCAGCAGGAAATCAACCGCCTGGCCGACATCTTCCGCACGCAGGGCGTCGAAGTGATTATTGCCACCGGCGGCGGCAAAGCCATCGACACCGCCAAAGCCGCAGGCGTCGCCTGCAACATTCCTGTGGTGACACTGCCAAGCATTGCGGGCACCTGTTCTGCCGTCACTTCACTGACCTTTCGCTACCACGAAGACGGTCAGTTCCGCGATATGTTCCCCCTCTCCTGCGGCCCGGCGGCGGTGGTGATTGACGCCGATCTTCTCGCCACCTCGCCGCTGCACTGGCTTTCCGCAGGCATCGGCGACACGCTGGCAAAGTGGTATGAGTACCGCGCCATCAGCGATCTTAATCAGCTCACCGGCCTGGCGGGCGTTGCGCGAACCAACAGTGAACTCTGTTATACCCTGATCGAACATTTCGCCGCCGATGCCTGTTTCGCGGTGCAGGAAGGTAAAGCCAACAACGCCCTCGAGCAGGTCCTCGACGCAATTTTCCTTTACGCCGGGCTGACCTCGGTGATGAGTAACGGCGCCCATACCGGCGCAGCACATGCCTTATACGAAGGGTTCACCGCCTGCGCCAAAACCCGCCACGTCGCCCACGGCCTGCTGGTCGGTTACGGTAATCTGTGCCTGCTGGCGCTCGAAGGCCGCAGCGACGAAGAATTACTGACCGCCATCGCCCTCGCGCGTGCCAGTGCGGTGCCGACACAACTTTCTCAGCTCGCCGAGGGCATCACAGAGGAAGATCTGGCCGTGATTATTGACAGAAGCCTGAGTACACCGGATATGGGGAACATGCCGGGGGAGATCACATTTGGGGGGGTTCGCGGGGCGATAGAGAGAATAGAGTTGGTATCCTTGTCAGGGGGGAGTTAATCAGGGTGTTTCAGGGGGTTCTGTTAACACTTCAAGGTCAAAACCTTGGGCTCGCCGCCCAAACGGGCCTTAAGGGGGGCTTATCGCCGCCCCCCTTAAGAATCCCAGGCTCTTTCACTGCGCGCTACCGCTCGCTGGCTATGTTTCAGGGGCCACCGTTATTGCCGCAAAATCCCGCCGCTCCGCAGTGCCCTCCGGTCGGGTTACAACCCGCGCAAACAGACGCGCGGTTTTCCACCTCTCCCTTCGGCGTGATTTTTGAGCGCGGCCACTGGCATTTCAAAAACAAAGGGAATGTGTTTGGTTTTGCTTTCCTCCTTTCCCATCGCAGTGGGAGGATAAAAACCTTCGTTTTACATAGCCTCTGGCCGCGCTCAAAACGACGTCGAATGAACGGTGAGAAACCGCGAGGGTGTTTTTCCGAGCGGGTCCGAACCTGAAATGAGAGGACCGCGCAGCGGCGGCGTTTGCGGCAATAGCGGTGGCCGCTGGAATATAGCCCGCGAGCGGCAGCGCGCAGTGAAAAGACGCGGGAGATCCAAGAGGGGCCCGTCCTGGCCCCTTTTGGGCGGTTTCGGCGACAGCCGCTGAGCGATCACCGCACGTGAGAAACCGAAATTTTCACCAGGCCCCTAAAATGGTCGCGTTACAACGCGTGGAATAGCCGCCGCCCCCCAAGTCGGTGTGGGCCGACGCCCACGACCTTGAACTTGAACTTGAACTTGAACTTGAACTTGACCTTAAACTCAAAGCCCTCGCCCGCCAAACTGTTATACACATCCATCACCTAACTGTATCTGTTATACACCCCCTCCCCGTGTTTCAATCCCTTCCCTCATGAAACCATGAAACGCCACAATTTGAATAAATTTTAACCAATTTAGTTCTACCACCTATCCTTGGTTAAAGGGATCACCTGCAAAAAAAGAGGTTCTATGTTTGGTCTGGATGCCCTGGAGCTGGCACGTATACAGTTCGCTTTCACCGTTTCCTTCCACATTATTTTTCCGGCTATCACCATCGGGCTTGCCAGTTTTCTGGCGGTGCTTGAGGGCATGTGGCTGAAAACAAAGAAAGAGGAATACCGCGACCTTTACCATTTCTGGTCGAAAATTTTTGCCGTTAACTTCGGAATGGGCGTGGTGTCCGGGCTGGTGATGGCTTACCAGTTCGGCACAAACTGGAGCTTTTTCTCCTCGTTCGCCGGGAGCATTACCGGCCCGTTGCTCACTTATGAAGTCCTGACCGCCTTCTTCCTCGAAGCCGGTTTTCTTGGCGTCATGCTGTTCGGCTGGAACAGAGTCGGCCCCGGCCTGCACTTTTTCGCGACCTGTATGGTGGCGCTCGGCACGCTGATGTCCACGTTCTGGATCCTGGCCTCCAACAGCTGGATGCACACGCCGCAAGGGTATGAAATCGTCAATAACCAGGTGATCCCGGTCGACTGGTTTAAAGTGATTTTCAATCCGTCATTCCCTTACCGCCTGCTGCATATGACCACCGCCGCGTTCCTGTCTTCGGCGTTCTTTGTGGGCGCGTCTGCCGCCTGGCATCTGCTGAAAGGCCGCAACACGCCCGCGATGCGCACCATGCTGTCGATGGCAATGTGGATGGCGCTGATCGTCTCGCCCATTCAGGCCTTTCTCGGTGATGCGCACGGCCTGAATACCCTGAAATATCAGCCGGCTAAAATCGCCGCCATTGAAGGCCACTGGGAGAACAAAAACAGCGAGCCGACGCCGCTTATCCTGTTCGGTTACCCCGACATGCAACGCGAGGAAACCCGTTACGCCCTCGAAATCCCCTATCTGGGCAGCCTGATCCTCACGCACAGTCTGTCCGAGCAAATTCCGGCACTGAAATCTTTCCCGAAAGAGGATCGCCCGAATTCGACCATCATTTTCTACACCTTCCGCATCATGGCCGGTCTGGGGATGCTGATGATTGTGCTAGGTCTGTGGAGTCTGGTGCTGCGCTGGCGCGGCAATCTGTATGAGAACAAAGCGTTCCTGCGCTTTGCCTTATGGATGGGCCCTTCCGGGCTGATTGCCCTGCTGGCGGGGTGGTTTACCACGGAAATCGGGCGGCAGCCGTGGGTGGTGTATGGCCTGCTGCGCACTAAAGATGCCGTCTCCAGCCACGGGGCGATGCAGATGAGCATCAGCCTGCTGCTGTTTGTGGTGATTTATTCGTCGGTGTTTGGCGTGGGCTATCTCTACATGATGAAGCTCATCCGCAAAGGGCCGCAGCCGCACGAAGGACAAAGCAGCGAACACGGCGGTCCGGGGCAACATCGCACACCGGCGCGTCCGCTGTCGGCCATCAAAGAACCACTCGAAGACGAAGGCAAAGGAGTCTGACATGGGTATCGATCTTCCGCTGATTTGGTTTTTGATCATCGTCTTTGGCGTGATGATGTACGTGGTAATGGACGGCTTTGATCTGGGGATCGGCCTGCTGTTTCCGCTGGTGAAAGAAGAGCATGAACGCGATGTGATGATGAACACCGTCGCCCCGGTCTGGGACGGCAACGAAACCTGGCTGGTGCTCGGCGGCGCAGGGCTGTTCGGTGCGTTTCCGCTGGCGTATTCGGTGATCCTCGATGCACTGGCGATCCCGCTGACGTTAATGCTGTTTGGCCTGATTTTTCGCGGCGTGGCTTTTGAGTTTCGCTTCAAAGCCAGCGCACAGAAACGCCATGTGTGGGATAAATCCTTTATCGGCGGTTCGGTGCTGGCGACGTTCTGTCAGGGCGTGGTGCTGGGCGCGGTGATAAGTGGCATTCCGGTGGTGAACCGGGCGTATGCGGGTGGCGCGCTGGACTGGCTGACGCCGTTCAACCTGTTTTGCGGCGTGGGTCTGGTCGTGGCTTACGCCCTGCTCGGCTGCACCTGGCTGATTATGAAAACCGAAGGACACTTGCAGGACAACATGCACAGCCGCGTCAGGCCGCTGCTGTTCACCCTGCTGGCCGTGCTGGCGGTGATCAGTATCTGGACGCCGCTCACCCACGGCGATATCGCTGACCGCTGGTTCACGCGGCCAAATCTGTTCTGGTTCCTGCCGGTTCCGGTGCTGGTGGTGCTGGTGTCGGTATGGATGCTGCGGGCGGTGCAACGTCGGGCGCACCATGCGCCGTTCCTGCTGACGCTGGCGCTGGTGTTCCTCGGCTATACCGGTCTGGGCATCAGTATCTGGCCGAACATTATTCCGCCGTCTGTGTCGATCTGGGAGGCGTCGTCCCCGCCGCAAAGCCAGGGCTTTATGCTGGTGGGCGCGCTGTTTATCATCCCTGTGATTCTGGTTTACACCTTCTGGAGCTACTACGTTTTCCGCGGGAAAGTGACGCCGGAACAGGGCTACCATTGAGGCTGACGAGGTAAATGATGAAAAAACTGATCAGAGAAATGGACGATGACACCGTCATCAGGCAGCCGTTCTGGAAACGCATCGGCTGGATGGCGATGATCTGGCTGGGCAGCGTGCTGGCACTGTTTGCCGTTGCGTCAGTGTTTAAGCTGCTGATGGCCGCGGCAGGAATGCGTACACACTAGGAAAAGCAGGCAGAACAGCACATGTCTGCCAGTGAGAAAGAAAAAAACCTCCGTCATGGCTGGCGGAGGTTTTTCATTAGCGATCAGAGCAGCAGGTTGTCGAGCCGGTCATCATCAATGCCGTCAGGTTCAAGGTGCGCAGTCACGTCAGCGGATTTAAACAGCAGACTCACCGCCATTTCCGCCGCATCACCGATTTCATGACCGACATCGACGGTCAGATTGCCATCCACTTCGAGATGAAACTCAACGAACACCCGGTCCCCGCCATTACGGGTGCGGATATCATGCACACCGCGCACGCCTTCGACGCTCAGCACGGCGGCTTTCACCCGCTTGCGGTCGATCATATCCAGTTCACGATCCAGCAGTTGCTTGAGGGCATCCGCCGCCATGCCGCGTGCGTTCCAGATCATATAGAAGGAAATCAACAGCGCGCCGATAGAGTCGGAACGGGTCCAGCCGAGATGACGTTCGAGAATCAAGGCCACCAGCACCGCGATATTCACCGCCACGTCAGTGACGTAATGCGCGCGGTCAGCGGCAATGGCCGTTGAACCGGTACGTTTCACCACATAGGTCTGCATCAGCACCAGGCCGGTGGCGGCGATCGAGCTGCCAATAATGACCCAGATACCCAGGCCGAGCTGCGCCAGGGGTTGCGGATTGATAATGCGCCCGATGGATTCACCGCCGAGCACCAGCCCTGCCGCCCCCAGCAGCAGTGCCTGTACAAACGCCGCCACCGCTTCGGCCTTGCCGTGACCATAGCGGTGGCCTTTGTCCGCCGGGCGCAGCGCGTAGCGCACACCAATCAGCGTCACCATTGAAGCCAGCACGTCTACCAGACCGTCAGCCGCCGAGGTCAGCAGCGCAATCGAACCGGTGGCCGCCCATGCCCAGACTTTCACACAGACCAGCACCAGCGCCACGCAAAGCGACACCAGCGACGCAATGCGCGTCAGGCCTTTATAAGAAGGTGCAGGACGGCTCATGGCTGACCCCACGAAGACAGATCATTTTGGGCGTTTATCACAGGGATATCCTGAAGCAGATAATCAACTTTATTTGAAAAATACAAATACCAGCCCAGCATTATACATCTTTTTGCCGTTTTCGGAGCTTCCCTATGGTGTGGATCTTCGTGCCCTCACTAAGGTTTATTGACTTATATTTACTTGCTTTTACATCAATACAATCTAGGTTAAAACAAGATTTCTTTGTTCCGGCCACAAACGCCGATAATCAGAAGAGCATTATGACAAACGACAACAAGCCACAGCCTTCCGCGTCGGATGACGCACACACAGAACTTGATTCCAGCCAGATTACATCGGGAGAAGGACACAGTCCGGACCCGGAAGATAAGAAAGAAGACAAGGATGACGCCGACGAAAAAGGCAAAGGCCCCGGCAAGAAGCCTCTGATTATTCTGGGTATTGTGGTCGTTGTGATGGTGGTGGTCGCCCTGATCTGGTGGCTGATGACCAAAGATCAGGTCAACACAGATGACGCCTTTATCGAAGGCGATGCGGTGACCATTGCGCCGAAAATTGCCGGTTACGTCACCAGCCTGTCAGTGAAAGATAACCAGTTCGTTAAGAAAGGCGATTTGCTGGTCGAAATCGATCCGCGTGACGCCACCGCGCAACGCGATCAGGCACAGGCGCAGCTCGGGCTGGCCGTGGCTCAGTTGCATCAGGCGCAGGTGCAGTTTGATCTGGCGAAAGTGCAGTATCCGGCGCAGCTTGCCCAGGCCAAAGCGCAGCAAACCCGCGCCGAAGCCAGCCTGATGAATGCCACCGCCGATTTCCGCCGTCAGCGTGGCGTGGATCCGCGCGCCACAACGCAACAAAACATCGACTCTTCCAGCGCGCAGGTTCGCTCCGCCGCGGCTGATTTAGAAAATGCCAAAGCGCAGGTTCAGGTGGCGGCACAGGTACAGCTGCAAATTCGTCAGGCCGAAACCAACGTAGAAGCCCGTCAGCAGCAGGTTGAACAGGCGAAAGCCCAGCTGGAAAGCGCCACGCTGAATCTGTCTTATGCGCAGGTTCGCGCGCCGTTTGACGGCTATGTCACCAAGCGTAACGTGCAGATCGGCACGCTGGTGCAGGCCGGTTCTTCGCTGTTCTCCGTGGTGTCGAAAGACATCTGGATCGCCGCTAACTTTAAAGAATCTCAGCTTGAGCGGATGCGTCCCGGTAACAAAGTTGAGATCACCGTGGATGCTTATCCTGATATCAAATTGCAGGGCCATGTGGACAGTGTTCAGCAAGGCACCGGTTCGCGCTTCTCCGCTTTCCCGGCAGAAAACGCCACCGGTAACTACGTGAAAATTGTGCAACGCGTTCCGGTCAAGATCGTGATCGACAGCGGTCTGGATCCGAAACAACCTCTGCCGCTCGGCCTGTCGGTTGAGCCGACGGTGACCGTAGAATGAACGAAGACCGCAGTTACTGGAAACCCAAGGCCAATCCCTGGGCGGTTGCTGCCGTTGTCACCATCGCGGTGTTCATGGAAATTCTGGACACCACGATCGTCAACGTGGCGCTGCCGCACGTCGCCGGCTCGCTCTCTTCCAGCTACGACGAATCCACCTGGGTGCTGACCTCGTATCTGGTCGCCAACGGCATTGTGCTGCCGATTTCCGCCTTTCTCAGCCGCGTGATGGGACGTAAAACCTACTTCCTGATCTGTATCGGCATGTTCACCGTCTGTTCTTTCCTGTGCGGTATCGCCACCGAACTGTGGCAGATGATTCTGTTCCGCATCCTGCAGGGCTTTTTCGGCGGGGGTTTACAGCCGATTCAGCAGTCAGTGCTGCTCGATTACTTCAAACCCGCCGATCGCGGCAAAGCCTTTGGCCTGTCGTCCAT
Organism: Rahnella rivi; assembly: GCF_019049655.1. Lineage (GTDB taxonomy): Bacteria > Pseudomonadota > Gammaproteobacteria > Enterobacterales > Enterobacteriaceae > Rahnella > Rahnella rivi. The sequence continues at coordinate 177,337 of NZ_JAFMOX010000061.1, read as the reverse complement.
TGCCATCATCGTGGCACCGGTCATCGGCCCGACGCTTGGCGGTTACATCACGGACCATTTCAGCTGGCGCTGGGTGTTTTTGATCAACATCCCTGTCGGGATCATTGCCCTGCTGGCGATTTATCAGCTGCTGGAAGATCCGCCGTGGGAGCGTAAAGCCAAAGGCAAGCTGAGTATTGATTACATCGGTATCGGGCTTATCGCCCTGGGGCTGGGCTGTTTGCAGGTGATGATGGACCGCGGTGAAGACGATGACTGGTTTAAATCCGGCTTTATCGTCACCTTCGCAGTGCTGGCGGCAACCGGCATTGTCGGGGCGATTTACTGGCTGCTGTACGCGAAAAAACCGGTGGTGGATTTACGCTGCCTGAAGGACAGAAACTTCGCGGTGGCTGGCCTGCTGATGGCCGGTATGGCGATGATTCTGTACGGCAGCTCGGTGGTTATCCCGCAGCTGGCGCAGCAGCAACTGGGTTACACCGCCACGCTCTCCGGGCTGGTGATGTCGCCCGGTGCGATACTGATCGTGCTGTCGATCCCGCTGGTGCTCAAGCTGATGCCGATTATCCAGACGCGTTACATTATCGCTTTCGGCTTCTTCCTGCTGGCCGCGTCCTTCCTCTATTCGGCAAGGCTGACGCCAAACGTTGATTTCGAAACGCTGGTGATGTTCCGCAGTGCGCAGTCGATCGGCCTCGGTTTCCTGTTTGTGCCGCTCACCACTATCGCGTTTATTACCATTCCGCAACGCATGAACGCCGATGCCGCCGCGCTGTTTACCATGTTCCGTAACGTGGCCGGGTCGATCGGGATCTCTCTTGCGACCGCCGGGGTGACCGAGCGAACGCAGGCGCACAGCGCGCATATGGTGCACAACATGTCGCCGCTCAACGAACAGTTTAATCAGGCCGTGACCAAAAGCGCCGCCGCCATCCGTGATTTCGCCCACGTTCTGGGCGACCCGATGCAGCTTGCCACCGCGCGGATGTATCAGGAGATGGTGTCGCAATCGCGCATTCTGGCTTACATCGATGTGTTCGGCTATTGCGCCATCGTCGCCGTTATTTTGATTCCATTTTGTTTCCTGCTTTCGCCTGTGAAGAGCGAAGGTAATGCCGGAGCACATTAAGTTGAAAAAGATAAGCTCTACGCCGGGTCATCAGCATTCCGGTGTCCGTTTTCTGACACTCTCGACCTTAACGCTGGTATTAGCCGCCTGCTCCGTCGGCCCTGACTATCAGAAACCTCAGACGGCCACGCCGGGGGCATTCAACGATATGACCCAGCCGAAAGACAAAGACGGGGCATCGATTGCCCTGCCTTCGGAGCCGAACCCGTTATGGTGGAAAGCCTTTAACGATCCCCAGCTCGACAGCCTGGTTACCCGTGCCATCGCCGGTAATATCTCGTTGCAGCAGGCAGTGCTGCGCATTGCCGGTGCACGCGAACAGGTGAAACAGGCCCAGGGCGCCTGGCTGCCGTCCGTACAGGGCAACGCGAAAGTGACCCGTCAGCAGCTCGGCCTGAAAGGGATCCTGGAATCGAGCGGTGCGTCTGATCAGTTAAACGATCTCAGCCCGCAGGCCTCCGGGGCCATCGACACCGCCACGCGGCCGGTGGATTTGTATCAGGGCAGCTTCGATGCCAGCTGGGAGCTGGATTTGTTTGGCGGCACGCGCCGTCAGGTGGAAGCCGCCAACGCCCAGACCCAGTCTTCCGTCGAACAGCGCAACGATGCGTTAGTGTCGCTGGAAGCCGAAGTCGCGCGTGCTTATCTGCAACTGCGCGGTGCCCAAAGCATCACGGCATCGATTCAGACGCAAATCGACGTCGCTCTGCAGACGCTGAGCCTGACGCAGAACCGGCAGCAAAACGGGCTGTCACCGCAGCTGGATGTGGAAAATGCCCGTGCGCAGTTAGGTTCCCTGCGCGCCCAGTTGCCGCAGTATCAGGCACAGGAACGTCAGGCGATGAACGGCCTGGCGGTGTTACTCGGTCAGACGCCGGGCTCGCTGGATAACGAACTGGCCGCCGTCAAACCGATGCCTGCCCTGCCCGCCGCCGTACCGGTGGGCGTGCCGTCGCAGCTTGCCCGTCGACGTCCTGACGTGCGCAAAGCCGAAGCCGATCTCCATGCCGCCACCGCCAATATCGGCGTGTCCGTCGCGCAACTGTTCCCGAGCATCTCGCTCACCGGCCAGTTCGGGATGCGCAACACCGATGCCAGCTATCTCGACAACTGGAGCAGCCACTTTTACTCCATCGGCCCGTCGGTCACCGTGCCCATTTTCCAGGGCGGGCGGCTGGTGTCGAGCGTGCACCTTTCCCGCGCGCAACAGGCCAATGCGGCGCTCAATTATCGCCAGACGGTGCTGACAGCGCTTCAGGATGTGGATAACGCGCTGGTGAACTACCGCACCGATCAGGATCAGGTCAGCGGGCTGGATCAGACGACCGAAGCCTTGCAGACCGCGTTTGATCTGGCGAGCGACAGCTATCGTCAGGGGCTGTCCACCTTTATCAACGTACTGGATGCCCAGCGCCAGCTGGCACAGGCGCACCAGCAATCCGCCGAAGCCAGAGTGAAAACCAGCACCGATCTGGTTTCATTGTATAAAGCGCTGGGCGGCGGCTGGGAACCGTATCAGAATGTGGAGTTACCGACCTACACGGTATTTGGCCCGGCAGCTACGCCGGACGTAAAAGTAAAAACGACCGCCGGGGAATAACCGCAGCATGAACGACATTGCAACAGAAGATAAAAAACCCAGCTGCGATTCAGTGATCAACAGCGTGGCTTACCGCGACGGACAGCGTTTGCAGGATGTCACGGTCGAAGACATCAGCGAAGTGCTCAAAGAGCCGGATACATTTGTCTGGCTCGGGCTGTGGCAGCCGGAAGACAGCTACATGCGCAGCATTCAGGAAGAATTTGGCCTGCATGATCTGGCCATTGAAGATGCGCTGACCGCCCATCAGCGGCCAAAAATAGAACAGTACGGCGAGTCGCTGTTTATTGTTGTGCACACCGCGCAGAAGGTGAAAGAGAGCATTGAGTACGGCGAAACGCACCTGTTTCTGGGCAAGAACTTCCTGATCACCGTCCGTCATGGCGCGTCATCGAGTTATAAAGAAATCCGTAAACACGCGGAAGAACGCCCGGACATGCTCAGTAAAGGCCCGGCGTATGCGCTGTACTGCGTGCTCGATTCCGTGGTCGATAACTATCTGGAAATCCTGCATCAGTACACCGAACAGTTCGATGCCATCGAAAAGCTGATGTTCCAGAACACTTTCAATCAGCAGGCGGTGCAGCAGGTGTATAAACTGCGCCGCGATTTGCTGTCGCTGCGCAACGCCGCCGTGCCGATGGAAGATATCTGTAATCAGCTCAGCCACCATTACGAAGAGCTGGTGCCGAAGGGCCTGCGCGCGTATATCCGCGACGTGCAGGATCACGCCAATCAGGTGATCAAAACCACCGATGACATGCGCGAAATGCTCTCCAACGCCATGCATGTGAATCTGGCGCTGGTGTCAGTGCATCAGAATGAGGTGGTGCAACGTCTGGCGGGCTGGGGGGCGATTCTGGCGATCCCGACGGTGGTGTTCAGTCTGTACGGCATGAACTTCAAAAACATGCCGGAACTGGACGACTGGTGGGGTTATCCGGTGACGCTCGGCGTGACGTTTGTCGGTTGCGTATGGTTATACTGGAAGTTGAAAAAGTCCGGCTGGTTATAATCTATTACCTGATTAATGCATAACAGTTACATGCGAATAACACTTTCCGGTGTTATTCGCCTTATTATCCCTTTCTCACGCATTAACTTCCGCTTTAATCTATTTTCGCTTCCCTGCCTGCGAAGAATACTTATATACTCATTCGCATCTTTCCCGCCGGAAATAGTATTTCTATGTCAGTTCGCTTCGCGATTTCACAGTTTATGCATTCACTACGCTTGCCAGGCAAGCGGGTCAGTGCGTTGCTGTTCGCGTTATGCTGGCTGGTACTGAACGCTCAGCTGGCGCTCGCCAGCCACCCGTGTGACCTGCGTCCGCCGGTGGAAAACACCCAAATGCAACACAACCAGTTCATGCAAATGCCTGATACACAAGCGCATATGCAGAGTCAGTCGGTGTTGTGCGAGAAGCATTGCGTCCCGGAAAGAACCTCGTCTGATAACGGCACCGTGCCGCTGCTGGCCGTGCCGGTCGCCCAGACGTTAGCCCTGATCACCGTCGATGCCAGCGCCGCCGTCACCACGGCGGACTGGACTGCCCCGCCGGTTATCGCTCCTCCCGCCGAAGTCCGGTTTTGCCGATACAGAGAATAGCGCCCTGCTGTCACGGATGTTTTTCCGCATCCGAAATTAAATGAAATTACCCTGCCAGATTAATGGCAACTTTCCTTTATGACAGTATTGGAGTATTTCCCATGCGCGCTTTATTTAATTTATTCTCTGTTAGTCTTTTCTTTATTTCCGTTTATTCCTTCGCGAATGTCATGCCCGCCGGTCACGATCATAAGGCGATGCAACAAGACGCCACGGTTTATCAATCCGAAGGCATCATCACTCAGTGGCAGGCCGACCGCGTGGGGATTTCCCATCACGCCATTCCTGCACTGAAATGGCCCGCCATGACCATGAACTTCCGTCTGCCGCCGCAAATCACCGCCAACGCCCTGCCCGCCGGAACACCGGTTGCCTTCAGCTTCGTCAAAACTGAGTCTGCGTATCAGTTGCAGACACTCACGCCGCTGACACGCTGACAGGGGAATTGCACATGCTGACTTTACCGCGTCGCCTTCGGGTGACGTGGCACTGGCTGCTGGCTTTTATGCCGGTCTGCGCCTTTGCCACACCCGTTTCCCTGCCGCAGGCGCTGGTTGCCGCGCAGGAATATTCCGCTGAGCTTTCCGCCAGCCGCCACCAGATCAACGCGCTGGATAACCGCGCAGACGCCGCCATGCAGTTGCCGGATCCGAAGCTGAAATTCGGCATTGAGAACCTGCCGGTCGGAGGCAATAACACTCGCCGCTTTACCCGTGAAGGCATGACCATGCAGCGCATCGGCATCATGCAGGATTACGTCAGCAGCACGAAACGCGAGCGTAAGGCCGACACCCTGCGCGCCGAGTCGCGGCAGGTGGCGGCGGGCACACAAAGTATCCGCGCACGGCTGCAACGTGACACCTCGCTGGCCTGGATGGCGCTGGCGATAGGCGAGCAGAACGTCGGCCAGGCCGGTTCGCTGGTGGCAGAAAGTGAGCGGCAGATTGATGTACAGCGCGGCGGCGTCAGCAGCGGCAGTGCCCAGCCTGCCTCGGTGCTCGACGCCCGTCTGACCCTGATTGCCATGCAGGACACACTCACCCAGGCGAGACGTGACGTTGAGCTGGCGCGCACCCGTCTGAGTCAGCTGACCGGCATCGATCACCCTGACATCCACGGTGAGGTGCCAGCGGTGAGTGCGTTGCCCGCCAGCGCGCAGCAGGCAGACAGCGTCAGCCTGCACCCGGAAATTCTGCAGGCGCGGCGCGAGGCGGAAGTCGCGCAGTCGAAATCCTCCGAATCGGCGATTGCCGCGCTGCCCGACGTGGGTGTCGAAGTGTATTACGCCCACCGTGCCGACGATTATGACGACATGGCAGGCATCATGTTCACCGTCGATTTACCGCTGTTTACCGCCTCGCGACAGGACAAAGATCATGCCGCCGACCAGTCGATGGCCATGGAAAGCAACGACCGGCTGGCACAGCTGACGCGGGATCATCAGGCGCAGCTGAACACGCTGGTGACGCAATATCAGGCCGCCGTCACGCTGTGGCAACGGCAGGTGAAGGATGTCATTCCGCTGCAACAGCAGCGTATTGGCGTGATCCAGGCGCAGTATCGCGCCGGGAAAAGCAGCCTGAATGATGTACTCGGCGCGCGCCTCAGCCTGCTCGACAGCCAGCTGGCCGGGCGTAACGCCGAACTGGAAGCCGCCCGTTTCTGGGTCGCCCTGCGCTATCTCGCGCCACAGGAGGATCTTCAATGACATCCGCGAAAACTTACAGCCTGCTGGCCGTCGCCATTCTGGCCGCTCTGGCCGCCGGTTACCTTGCCGGACGCCACAGCGTCCCCGCACAAACGCAGGTTTCTGACGCGCCCGCCGCACGCAAGGTGCTGTACTGGTACGATCCGATGACGCCGGATCAGCGTTTTGACAAACCCGGAAAATCCCCCTTTATGGATATGGATCTGTTGCCGCGTTACGCCGGTGACGTGGAAGACGAAGGTGGCGTGACGGTCAGCGCCCGCCAGCAGCAAAATCTGGGGATGCGCAGCGAGACAGTGCAGCGACGGGTCCTCTCGGCCCCACTTAACCTTTACGGCACGGTCGCCGCCGATGAGCGCAGCCTGCGTACCGTCTCTGCCCGCGCCGCCGGTCTGGTGGAAAAACTCTACGTTGCCGCCAGCCAGCAGCAGGTGAAAAAAGGCCAGAAACTGGCGACGTTGTGGATCCCTGACTGGACCGCCGCGCAGCAGGAATATCTGGCCGTACGCCAGTTGGGTGACCGCAGCCTGAGCGCCGCCGCCCGTCAGCGTCTGGCCTTACACTTCATGCCCGAGGACGTACTGCGCCGCGTCGAGAAAACCGGTCAGCCGCAAACCCGTATCGACGTGATTGCGCCGGTGGACGGCTATCTCAGCCAGCTTGCGGTACGCGAAGGCGCGCAGGTCAGCGCCACGCAGCCGCTGTTCGAACTGACCAGCCTGCAACAGGTATGGATTGTGATCGATTATCCTCCCTCCGCCGCCAGTCAGATCCAGACAGGGAGCAAGGTCACCGCCAGCGCCGACAGCCAGCCCGGCGAGCTGTTCCACGGCACCATCAGCGAACTCCTGCCGGACGTAGACGCCGTCAGCCGCACGCTGAAAGCCCGCGTGGTGATGGACAATTCGCAACATAAACTGCGCCCTGGTATGTACCTGACGATGGCGCTGGACGCCGTGTCACAGGCTCCGGTTCTGGCGATCCCGCAGGAAGCGCTGATCCAGACCGGCAGCCGCAATACGGTTTTGCTCGACGACGGCAATGGGCATTTCACGGCGCAGGCAGTGACGACCGGCGCGACGCGTGATGGCTGGACGCAGGTGCTTTCCGGCCTGGAAGAAGGTCAGTCTGTGGTGACCTCCGGGCAATTCCTCATTGATTCCGAAGCCAGCCTGCGCAGCGCACTGCCCGCGGCAGCCGCGCCGGCAAAAGCGCATCAGCACGGAGGTGATTTATGATTGCCACCGTGATCCGCTGGTCGCTAAAAAACCGGCTGCTGGTGTTGCTGGCCGCGCTGATCATGGCCGCCTGGGGTATCTGGTCATTGCAGAAAGCACCGCTCGACGCCCTGCCGGATCTCTCGGACGTGCAGGTGATTGTGCGCGTCAGTTACCCCGGCAAAGCGCCGCAAATTATTGAAGATCAGGTGACCTATCCGCTTACCACGACGCTGCTCTCCGTGCCGGGCGCGAAAACCGTGCGCGGCTTTTCGATGTTCGGCGATGCTTACGTGTACGTGCTGTTTGACGACGGCACCGATCCCTACTGGGCGCGTTCACGGGTGCTGGAATACCTCAGTCAGGTGCAGTCCACGCTGCCGCCGGGGGCAAAAGCTTCGCTGGGGCCGGATGCCACCGGCGTCGGCTGGATTTACGAATACGCGCTGGTGGATAAAACCGGCAAACACAGCCTCGAACAGCTGCGCGCCCTGCAGGACTGGACGCTGCGTTATGATCTGAAAACCGTGCCGGATGTCGCCGAGGTCGCCAGTATTGGCGGCATGGTGCGCCAGTATCAGGTGGTGGCCGATCCGCAGCGGATGCGCGCCCGTGGCGTGACGCATCAGCAACTGGTGACAGCATTACAAAGTGCCAATCAGGAAAGCAGCGGCTCACTGCTGGAAATGGGCGAAGCCGAATACATGGTGCGCACCTCCGGCTATCTGAAAAGCCTGGAGGATTTCAACAACGTGGTGGTGACGGCCAGCAACGGCATTCCGGTGTTGATTTCTGACGTCGCCACCGTGCGCACCGGCCCCGAACTGCGGCGCGGCGTGGCGGAGCTGAACGGTGAAGGCGAAGTGGCCGGCGGCGTGATTGTGATGCGCTCGGGCAAGAATGCGCTGGAAACGCTGAAAGCGGTGAAAGTGCGTCTGAATGCGCTGGCCCGCACCCTTCCGGCAGGCGTGGAGATCGTGCCGGTGTATGACCGCCAGCCGCTGATTGAGCGGGCTATCGTGACGTTGTCACATAAACTGCTCGAAGAATTTGCAGTAGTGGCGGTAGTCTGCGCGCTATTTCTGTTTCACTTCCGCTCGGCGATGGTGGCGATCATCACCCTGCCGCTCGGCATTCTCGGCGCGTTTATCGTCATGCACTATCAGGGGGTCAGCGCCAATATTATGTCGCTCGGCGGGATCGCCATTGCCATCGGGGCGATGGTCGATGCGGCGATTGTGATGATCGAGAATATGCACAAAGTGCTGGAACAATGGCGGCACGATCATCCGGGGCAGCAGCCGACCTCCGCAGATTACTGGAAGGTGTCCGAACGCGCGGCAACCGAAGTCGGCCCGGCGCTGTTTTGCAGTTTGCTGATCATCACCCTGTCGTTTATTCCGGTGTTTTCACTGGAGGCGCAGGAAGGCCGTATGTTCTCCCCGCTGGCATTCACCAAAACCTATGCGATGGCGGTTTCCGCGGGGCTTGGCATCACGCTGGTGCCGGTGCTGATGGGGTATTTTATTCGCGGGAAAATCCCGGATGAAAACGCCAGCCCGGTCAACCGCTGGCTGATCGCCGCCTATCAGCCGGTGCTTTCCGCTGTGCTGAAACGCCCGAAAACCACGCTGTTGTTCAGCGGGCTGTTTCTGCTGGTGTCGCTGTATCCGCTGGCAAAGCTGGGCAGCGAATTTATGCCCGCGCTGGATGAAGGGGATTTGCTGTACATGCCCTCCACGCTTCCGGGGATTTCCGCCCGCGAAGCGGCGCGGCTGTTGCAGCAAACCGATCGCCTGATCAAAACCGTGCCGGAAGTCGCCAGCGTATTTGGCAAAGCCGGACGGGCAGACAGCGCCACCGACCCTGCACCGCTGACCATGATTGAAACCACCATCCGCTTTAAACCCCGTGACCAGTGGCGGCCTGGCATGACGCCGGACAAAATCATCACCGAGCTGGATAACGCGGTGAAACTGCCCGGCATCGCCAACGTCTGGGTGCCGCCGATCCGTAACCGGCTGGATATGCTGGCTACCGGCATCAAAAGCCCGGTGGGCATCAAAGTGAACGGCAATAATATTGCGCAGATCGAAGCGGTTGCGCAGCAGATTGAGCACATTGTCAAAACCGTGCCGGGCGTCACCTCCGCGCTGGCTGAGCGTCTGGAAGGTGGCCGCTATGTCGATATTGCCATCAACCGCCGGGAGGCAGCACGTTACGGTGTCACGGTGACGGAATTGCAGTCGCTGGTTTCAACACTGGTGGGCGGTGAAAACATCGGTGAAACCCTGGAAGGCCGCGAGCGGTATCCCGTCAGCCTGCGCTATCCGCGCGAGTTACGCGATAACGTGCAGGCGCTGCGCGATTTGCCGGTACTGACCGCCTCCGGTGCGCAGGTGCCGCTGTCGGCGCTGGCATCAGTCACGGTCACTGACGGCCCGCCGATGCTGAAAAGCGAGAATGCGCGTCTGTCGGACTGGATTTATGTGGATTTGCGTGGCCGCGATTTGAAATCTGCCGTCGAAGAGATGCAGCAGGCGGTGAATCAGCAGGTGACATTACCGGAAGGCGTCACGGTGAGCTGGTCGGGGCAATTTGAATATCTGGAGCGCGCCACGGCAAAACTGAAAATCGTGCTGCCGGTGACGCTGCTGATCATCTTCGTGTTGTTGTACGTCACGTTTAGCAGCGTGCGGGATGCGCTTTTGATCATGGCGACGCTGCCCTTCGCCCTGACCGGCGGCATCTGGCTGTTGTACCTGCTCAGCTACAATCTGTCGGTCGCCGCTGCCGTCGGTTTTATCGCGCTGGCCGGCGTGGCGGCGGAGTTCGGGGTGATCATGGTGCTGTATCTGAATCAGGCGGTGCAGCGCCAGCAGAAAACCGGCGAGGAGATGACTGAAGCCCAGCTGTGCGACGCGATTCACCACGGCGCGGTGCTGCGCGTTCGGCCAAAGGCCATGACCGTCGCCACCATTATGGCGGGTTTACTGCCGATCATGTGGGGCGGCGGCACCGGCTCGGAAGTGATGCAACGCATCGCCGCCCCGATGATCGGCGGTATGGTCAGCGCGCCACTGCTTTCGATGCTGGTGATCCCGGCGGTGTATTTGTTACTTCACAGGAAGGGGGCGATTAAATCGCTGAATTGAGACTCATTAGATCGAGAGAGTTTCGGTTTCTCACGTGTGGTGATCGCTCAGCCGCTCAGGCTATTCCAAGGGTTGAACCCGACCTTTTGGGGCCTGGTGAAAGTTTCGGTTTCTCACGTGCGGTGATCGCTCAGCGGCTGTCGCCGAAACCGCCCAAAAGGGGCCAGGACGGGCCCCTCTTGGATCTCCCACGTCTTTTTACTGCGCGCTACCGCTCGCGGGCTATATTCCAGCGGCTACCGCTATTGCCGCAAACGCCGCCGCTTCGCGGTCCTCTCATTTCAGGTTCGGACCCGCTCGGAAAAACACCCTCGCGGTTTCTCACCGTTCATTCGACGTCGTTTTGAGCGCGGCCAGAGGCTTTTTAAAGCGAAACCTCACATTTTTTACTTTATAAATCAAAAATTAAGTCTCAATAATCATTTGTATTACATAGCCATTGGCCGCGCTCAAAAATCACGCTGGAGAGAGTGGTGGAAAACCGCGCGTGTTTTTGCGCGGGTTGTAACCCGAGCGGAGGGCACCGCGCAGCGGCGGGATTTTGCGGCAATAGCGGGAGTTTCTGAAACATAGCCAGCGAGCGACAGCGCGCAGTTAAAAAAACGCCGGATTGTTAAGGGGCGCGTTTACGCCCCTTAACCCGGTGTGGGCCGGCGCCCACGACCTTGACCTTGATGCAGCGCGCAGCGGCCTGATTTTACGGCAATAGCCGGAGCCGCTGAAACATAGCCCACAAGCGGCAACGCGCAATGAAAAAACGCGGGATTGTTAAGGGGCGCGTTTACGCCCCTTAACCCGGTGTGGGCCGGCGCCCATGACCTTGAACTATGAGGATTCTTCTGCCGCCGCAATCCGCGCCAGCGGCTGTTCCAACACCATGGTTTGGGTCTGGCTGAGGCTGATTTCGGCAGCGCGCAGCATCTTGAGGATTTCGTACAGCAGGTCGCTGCGCGTTCCGCCTACCATGCGCGGGCTGTTGACGTAACCGGTGACGCTCAGCACGATGCCGGTCGGCCCCAGTTCTTTAAAGCTGACGGACGGCGGCGGGTTTTCCAGAATCGCTTCGTGCAGGTTGTAGGCGTCAAGTAACAGCGTGCGTACCTGCTCGGGGTCGATGTCCAGCGGGAAAGTCAGGACAATGGTCGCTACACCCTGCGCGTTACCCATGGTGGCGTTACGCACGTTCTGCGAAATCAGCTGGGAATTCGGCACAATCACCGTGGATTTATCACTGAGCTGAATTTCGGTGGCGCGAACGTTGATGCGGCGAATATCCCCTTCCACACCGCTGATGCTGATCAAATCCCCCACTTTGACCGGACGTTCCGTCAGCAGGATCAGACCGGAGATAAAGTTCTTCACGATCTCCTGTAAACCGAAACCAATACCGACCGACAAGGCGCTGACGATCCACGCCAGTTTGTTCCACTCAATGCCCAGCGATGACAGCGTCAGCATGATGATCAGCACATAGCCCACGTTGGTGAACAGCGTCACCAGCGAGGCGCGCATGCCGCGATCCATCATGGTTTTTGGCAGGAAATCGTTATCCAGCCAGCGCTTGGCGGAGCGCAGCACGTACCAGCCCACCACCAGACACAGCACCGCATTGACCGCGTGCGCCGGAATAATGTTCAGGCTTTCGAGGCCTTTACCGCCCCACATGTCGACAATTTTACTCAGCAATTCCAGCGGCGTGGTGGTGCCGAACGTCCCGTTAAGCAAGGCAACGGCGGCCATCAGCAGCAGCGCTGTTTTACCGAGCGCCGAGCACAGTGTCGCCGCCAGCGACAGGTGACGATCGTTGACGCTCAGCGTGCCTTTAAGGATTTTGCCGCTGTGTGTGGTCGCCGAAAACACGCTTTCACACAGATCGACCCAGAAGTGAATCAGCAGATACAGGCTGCAAACCACCAGACCGATCCACAACAGTTCGAAGGTGACAAAACGCGCCAGCGGAATATAGCCAATCAGCAAGGCGATCAGAATGACGAAGGCCGTCAGGCTGATCACCAGATGGATAAGCCCCGCCAGCGTGGAGCGCGCTTCGGTCTGCTCTCCGTCGGCGCGCATTTTACGGCGCATACGGTTAACGCGAAGCGGCGCAATCAGACAGTTGAGCGCCACCAGCAACGCCGCCAGACCATTGCCAAACAGCGTGGCGGCGATGCTCGCGCCGACCAGATTGTTCAGCTGTTCGATAATGCCGAACAGGAAAATAAAGCCCGCCAGCAGCACCGGGAATGACGCCAGCGTTTTCGCCAGCGGATCAGCGATGCCCGGTAAACGCCACGACGGATGGCCGTTAGACAGTAACGCGATACCCAGACCGGCGATCACCGCCGAGAAATAGGTCAGTTCAACCAGTTGTTCGGCAAATTCATTCACCCACTGCGACGTGTCCGGCAGGCGGGTGAAGATAAAACCGAGTAACTGAACGCTGATGCCCAGCGTAAAGGTGGTGCTCAGGGTGGTGAAACAGGCCAGGAAACTGCGGCGAAAACGCCCCTGCGGCAACCAGCGCGGCAGGATCCAGTTCATCGGGCGATCCAGCGTTTTCCGGCCAAACACGCCAATCAACAGCGCCAGCAGCAGATAAATGCCCGTGCCGACGCGCCAGTCCGGGCTCCACGCCTGCGTCCAGGCATCGCTGACCTGCGAGCCAAAATCGTCAAAGCGCGCGGCATCGTCTTCATTTGGCGTGATCAGCGGTGACCAGAAATTGCTGCCGAGAATACTGCCGGTATTGAGCGCGATTTGAGTTTTCAGCGCGTCACGGCGCATCCCGGAAATCTGCGAGGACAGATTTCGCGCACCGGTCGCAATACCTTTGGTTTGTTCAATCTGGGTAGTCAGCAACGTTTTGCTGTTGTTGAGTTTATTACGCTGGCTGACCACCTGAGGCGTTTCAGTCAGCGTACCCGCCGCCGGCGCAGGGCCGAGAACGTCGAGTTGCGCCTGCACTTCTTCCAGCTGCGGTGCCAGCGCCACGGCCAGTTTGTCGGCGTCTTCGGCCAGCTTTTGCGCGCCGTCGTTGAGGCCGGTAAATTTCTTATCGGTTTTCGCCGCCGACACCTGCTGCTTGAGCTGATCCAGACGTTTTTGCAGCGCAGGTAACGCCGTAGTGGCGTTGACTTTCACCGGCTGCTGGGCGTCCGGCTGGCCGGTGGCTTCATCGCCCTGACTCAGCGCGGGGGTCATCAGCAGACATGACAACAATGCCAGCAACAGCGGCATTCTTAACAATTTTTGCATAGAAAAAGGATTCCGGAAGTTCGGTAAATTATTGTTTTATGAATTTCCGGCTAAGAATACCTGTTCTTAGTCGGAAAAGTAGTAGGGATTGTCTGTTTGTCTGAATCCGTATCTTCACGGACAGCACGCGGGCGCGTACCGTCCGTGGGGATCAGTTGGGTTTACCCAGCATCTGGCGCAGGATGGCCGCAGAATCGGCGGGCTGAAGCGCCAGAATGCCGGAATAGAGGCTGATGGAAATCTCACACACTTTTTCGCGATCAACATCCGGCTTGGTCAGGTCGCTGAACATTTGCAACTGATCGCCGTACATATTTCCCAGCGCTTCGCGCACCGGCGCCATCATCAGGATGACTTTTTCGGTGCTCACCGCCACCGGCAGATCGGTCTGACCCGGCCCGGTCGCCAGCAGTAAATCGTTCATGGTACTCAGATCTTTGCGGAACAGCTCCGGCGGCAGCACCTGCGCGGTGTTCACCCCGCCGCTCACCTGCGGATAGAGAAACTTAAAGCAGGAACCGTCTTTGCGCGCCAGCAGGGTCTGCATCTCTTCGAGATTGACCTGCATCGCTGCATTCACCGCCGCATCCGGCGCATGAACAATGCGAGCAGACAGCAACTCAGACACCCTCGGTTTCACGGTATCAATGGCTTCCTGCTGCGGTTTCCCTTCCTTCTTCATCTGCAAAATATCGCGGCGGATCTGCGCATACAGCGCCGGTTCCTGTGTTCTGATGGTGCCATACAGCGGCAGTTCGGAAAGCGCGCTGTCGATTTTCTGCTCTTCGCTTTCGCCCATGACGCGCGGCTTAATCACCCCGCCCCACACTATTGCGCCGCCCACAATCAGCACAACAAACAGGATGATGCCGGGCACGCGGCCCAGTTTGCCCTTTTTATGTAACAGGCTGAGCACCGACGCCAGCACCACACCGCTGATGCCCCACACCATCACTTCGTTCCAGTTCATGAGTGTTCCTTTATCTCGAAAAACGTCGCTTAAAGACCGATTTGTGCGACCGCATCGCGGCTGGCGTCAGCGCGCTCCTGCCCGTGCAGCTCTTTAAGTTTACCCTGTCGCATTTCCAGCAGACGATCGGCGTGTTCAAAATAGTGATCATCGTGGCTGATTGCCAGTACGGTTTTGCCCATGTTACGCAGTTGCGGCAGAAGTTCGCGATAAAACGTCCGGCGAAATTGCGGATCCTGATCGGCAGCCCATTCATCCAGTAACAGAAAATCGCGCCCCTCAGCCGCCGCCAGCAGCAGCGCCACGCGCTTACGCTGCCCTGCGGAGAGTTGCAGATTGGTCACTTCGTTGCCGCTGAACTGAAGTTTTTCTTTCATTTTCAGGCGTTGCAGCCAGTCTTCCACCACCTGCGGATCGGGTGCCTGCCCCTGCGGCCCCATCAGCTGACCAAAGAGATGGAAATCGGTGAATACTGCCGAGAAAATCTGCCGGTATTGCTCCGCGTTCTGCGCGGTAACCGCAACACCGTCGAGCAATATTTGCCCGCCGCGCGGGTGATAAAGCCCGGTCAGAAGCATCGCCAGAGTAGACTTTCCGCTGCCGTTGCCGCCAATCAGAAACACCAGTTCGCCACGGGTGATGGTCAGGTTCAGCGGCCCGATGCCAAAACCGGCATGATCTTCTTTGCCTTCATAGCTGAACACCAGATCGCGCAGTTCGAGTGTCTGCCAGCGGGTCGTCACCACCGGCGGCGTGAACTCCTCCTGGTATTGCGCCAGTTTCAGGGCTTTCAGTTTGCCAAAGGCCACCTGTGCGCTGAGCAGCGTCGGCAACGCGCCCACGGCCTGCAGCATCGGCGTGCGCAGGAACAGCAGCGTCAGGGAATAGGTCGCGGCGACATCGGTATTTGACCAGCCCAGCGTGTTTGCCATAAAGAAGACCAGCCCGATCGCCCCCAGCATCATGATATTCGACCAGTTCACGGCGCTCAGGTGAAAGGTATCGGCACGAATAATGTGGTAGCGGTACTCCTCGGCGTCTTTGCGGTAAACATCATCAAACAGATGGCGCGCCCGTTCGCGGTTAAGCGCCAGCTCTTTGCGCCCTTCGATGACTTTCTGATAGTCGGTTTGCAGTTTGTCTTCCGCTTCACGCACTTTCGCCAGATGGCTGTAAACGTGCGACACCAGTTTGAAACCGCCGACAATGGTGATCACCAGCCAGATAACCGTCACCAGCAGCATTTTCGGTGACAGCCAGGCCAGATACGCGGCGCAACCGAGGGTCAGGATAATCCCCTGCACCAGCTCCGGCAGACGCACAAACGCCAGGGTGATATTACGGATATCGCTGCCCAGACTGGCCAGCAGCTGCGCGTTGCCGATTTGTTCAATGCGCTCGATGTCGGTATCTAAAATACGTTTGATGAACTGGCCGCGCAGACGGTAAATAAAATGGTGACCGAGAATCGTCAGCGCCAGTTGTGAACCGAGGGTCACCACCATCAGCAGAAGCAATAAGCCGAGAAATTGCGGTAAGACCATCAGGGAAGCGTGGGTTGTTTCTATCAGTTTAAGATTGATAAACGCGATCAGGCCAATGCCCAGAATGGCGCTGAGCAGGCTCAGCAACATGACGCCCAAAAACGGCCAGCGATACTGCTTAAAAACGACGCGTAACAACTCCATGAAATGCTCTCATTGTGAATGCCAGAAACCTGATTGCAGGCAGTTTAATGAGACATTGTCTCATATCAAGAATAATTCTCATTTTATCAACTCTCTTCGCCACGGAGAAAAAAGCTGACAGCCTGCTTTTCGCTTCCTAAACTGGGGCCATGGATAAAGAACAAGAACTTCGCCGAAGTAAACGTAACGCGCTGGGGCTGCTGCTGATTGCTGCGGCCCTGTTTGTGATCACCCTTTTTCTGCCACCCAATTTCTGGGTTTCCGGGCTGAAAGCCATTTCCGAAGCCGCTATGGTCGGCGCAATGGCTGACTGGTTCGCCGTGGTGGCGTTGTTCCGCCGTGTGCCGGTGCCGTTTGTTTCCACACATACGGCGATCATCCCGCGAAACAAAGACAAAATCGCCGACAATCTGGCGGTGTTCGTGCAGGAAAAGTTCCTCGCACCCGCCACGCTGATAAACCTTATCCGCCAGCACGATCCGGCGCGGATGCTGACCGACTGGCTGAACGCACCGGACAACGCCCAACGTTTTGCCCGCTACGCCATTAAAATGATCCGCGGTTTTCTGGATGTCACTGACGATCAGCGCATCGCGCAGCTGATTCGCCGCGCGTTGTACCGGGTGATCGACAAAATCGATCTCTCGTCATCCATCGCCACGCTGCTGGAAAGCCTGACCCGAAATGGCCGCCATCAGGAGTTGCTCGATCAGGCCATGGATCAGCTGGAAGTGTTGCTGGCAAAGGACAGCACCCGGCAGTTTATTTCGGCGCAAATCGTCGGCTGGATGAAGCGTGAACACCCCCTGACGGCCAAACTGCTGCCCACCGGCTGGCTGGGACGCAACGGCGCGGATATGGTGTCCAATGCGGTGAATTCGGTGCTCGACGATATGGGCAACGATAAAACCCACGCCTTTCGCAAAGGCTTTGACCGCTCGGTGCAGAGTTTTATCTGGAAGCTGCAAAACGATCCGGCGACGGCGCAGAAAGCCGAAGAAATTAAGCAGTACCTGAAAGATGACGAGAAGCTGAACGCCTACGTGCTGCAACTGTGGGGCGACATGCGTAACTGGCTGAAGGAAGATTTAGAAAGCGAGGATTCGCGGGTGTTTGTCAAAGTCACCGAATCCGGCCAGTGGCTGGGAAATGCGCTGGCACAGGATGAAAAACTGCGGGCTTCGCTGAATCTGCAAATGGAAACCATCGCCGGTAAACTCGCGCCGGATTTCGCCACCTTCCTCACCCGCCACATCAGCGATACGGTCAAAGGCTGGGATCCGCGTGACATGTCGCGGCAAATCGAGCTGAACATCGGTAAGGATTTACAGTTTATCCGCATCAACGGCACGCTGGTTGGCGCGTTTATCGGGCTGGTGCTGTATCTGCTGTCGCAACTGCCGGTAGTACTGCCGTGGGCGATGGCGCGGTTCTGAAATGTCCTCCCCGCGCAGGGGAGGACGCACTATTTACTTCACTGACTTGCTGAACGCATCGACCGCCAGAATGGCGCTGGCAACGTCTTCTGCCGACAGATGCGGATTCAGGTTGCCCAGCGTATCGCCCTCGCCGTTCGCCAGTGCACCCACTTTTACCAGGCTGGCAAAGGTTTCATTTTCCAGATGCATCTCTTTGAGCGTGGTAGGCATTTTGATTGAACGGTAGAAGCGCACGTATTTGGCGATCTCTTCGTCAGGGCGCTGCTCAAGCACCATCTGCGTCAGGGTACCGTAGGCGACCTTCTCACCGTGCGTCAGGTGATGAATGTCGCCGGAAATCGCGGTGAATCCGTTGTGGATCGCATGAGCACCCGCCAGACCGGCGTTTTCAAAGCCCAGACCGGACAACAGCGTATTGGCTTCCACCACCGCTTCGACGGCTGGCGTCACCAGTTTTTGCTCAACGGCGGTATAGGCGCTGTAACCGTAGGTCAGCAGCGTTTTTTCACAGGCTTCAGCAATCGCCATCCCGGCGATAGTCGGGTCACCGCCTACCATCGAGTGGGAGTGTGAGCGCAACACCGCCTGCGCTTCCACAAACGTCGCCAGACCGTCTGCAATCCCGGAGGCAAACAACCGCACCGGCGCCTGGGCGCACACCTGGGTATCGACCAGTACCAGATCCGGGTTTTTGTTGTAGAAACGGTAGGATTCGAACACGCCTTCGTCGGTGTAAATCACTGACAGCGCACTGCACGGCGCATCGGTTGAGGCCACCGTCGGCACAATCACCACGTTTTGTTTCAGTTCATCCGCGATAGCTTTTACCGTATCGAGGGTTTTACCGCCCCCAAGACCGACCACCACCTGCGTCCCCGCTTCGCGGGCAATGGCCGCCAGACGGTTGATTTCACTGGCAGAAGCTTCGCCGTTGAAACGTTCATAATGAAATTCGACCTGTGCGGCGCTCAGCGATGCTTTTACGCGCTCGCCGATAATGCCCCAGACCACGTCATCAGCAATCAGGAAAGATTTCCCGCCGAGCGCCGGCAGGTAATCCCCTAACTCATCCAGCACACCGCTTCCCTGAACGTACTTTCTTGGCGAAGAGAAGATAAATTTACTCATGATAAAAACCTCTTTTCGTAGACCATTGAGATGTGAATGACTCCCTTCAGCCTACCCCAGCAGGCGGCCCGCGCCCACCCTTTTAATTCACATTAACAGCATGACTGGCAAAGAAATTTTCTCTCTGAGCA
Organism: Rahnella rivi; assembly: GCF_019049655.1. Classification (GTDB taxonomy): domain Bacteria; phylum Pseudomonadota; class Gammaproteobacteria; order Enterobacterales; family Enterobacteriaceae; genus Rahnella; species Rahnella rivi. The sequence continues at coordinate 158,309 of NZ_JAFMOX010000061.1, read as the reverse complement.
GGATGAAGGCTTTCCTCCGCAGAGACAGTGGCCTGATGAATTAATCACCTGAAAAGACTATTGGGATGTGCAAGCAAAAAACCGTGATGAGTTAGGTTTCAGCTATCAAATGCATAAACCGCACCAGCTTTTACTTATCAATCTTTTCCGTAGAATGCATTGCATTGGCAGCACGTCGTAAGCAGTGGCAGGACGTTTGAGTACACCAGCTTGCTGTTAGCCATCCCATTAATAATCTCTGAGATGAATAAGGAACAGCATGTATAACTTTCAGCGTTACAACGCCAAAGAACTGGCCCTGGCCTATATGAGCAGCAAACCGCACGACTTCTCGCCGCAAGAATTCTTACAACAGTTGAAAGAGGTTGAAAAATCTTTCGACGCGGCGCTGAGAAATCCTCAGCAACAACCGCAGACCGGAATGCTGGTTAAGGCGTTTTGATTGCCGTCTTCGCCTTCGTCAGCTGAGTACCCTTGTTTTACCCAAGGCAGATCCTGTGTCCGGTGCATCTGCAAAACAAGTCAGTAAAAAGCAAAAGCCCCGAGCGAATCGGGGCTTTTGCTTTTTTAAACGCCGCTGCGGGTTAGCGCATTTGGCGGTCGTCGATGTACTTGCGGTTTTCAGGCGCTGGCGGGAAATACTGGTACAGCCAGGTTTCTGACAACGCGGTCTGACCGGAACGCAGGAACATGCGCAGTTCGACCGGCGCGACGGAATCGCTGTCCGGAGTCCAGTCAAACAAGATGCGGTATCCGTCGAACGGCTGGACATACAGAATTTCGATATTCTTGATCTGGCCGTGAGAGACGTTGATCACCGGCTCGATGCCTTTATCGGCATAGGCTTTCAGTTCACCGCCGACAAAGTCGATGGCGAAACGACGCGCCCACACTGCCGGATAGTTTTCACCCGGCGCCCAGCCTTCCGGGAACCCGCCCATACCGGTACGCGTAGCCAGCACATTGGCCAGCGGGCTGCGGTGCGGCGGCGTGCCGCTCCAGTACAGCTTGTAGCTGAAACTGAACTCAGCGCCGGATTTCACCGGCGTTTCCGGCTGCCAGAAGCACACCACGTTATCCAGCGTTTCGCCGGTGGTCGGGATTTCCATCAGGTTAACCGCGCCCTTCCCCCAGTCACCGACTGGTTCCACCCACAGGCTCGGACGTTTGTTGTACCAGCCAATCACATCCTGATAATTGTTGAACTCGTGGTCGAGTTGCAGCAAGCCAAAACCTTTCGGGCTGTTATCGGCAAACGCATTGAATTGCAGACGTTTCGGGTTATTCAGCGGACGACAAATCCATTCGCCGTTGCCGGTCCACATTTGCAGGCGATCGGAGTCATGAATTTGCGGATGGATGGTGTCGCAACGGCCACGCTCGCTGGTGCCACAGCTGAACATGCTGGTCATCGGAGAAATGCCCAGCTGTTTGATGTCTTCACGGGCATGAAGATGGTTTTCGATTTCCATCACCACGCGCGTCGGTTCGCAGTGGATCACGAACTTATAGGCACCGGTGATACTTGGGCCATCGAGCAGCGCATACACCGTGAAGGTGGTATCACCCGGTTTAGGCGTATCGAACCAGAACGCGGTGAAATCCGGGAACTCTTCCGGCTGATCGGTGAAGGTATCCACCGCCACGCCACGGGCAGAAAGGCCGTACTGATAGGTGTCATCCACCGCGCGGAAATAGCTGGCGCCGAGGAAAGAAACGACGTCGCGGCGCGTCAGTTCAGGCGCTTTGTTGACCTTAAAACCGGCGAATCCGAGATTGGAGAAACCTTCGAGCTGTTTGGTATCCACGCCAGCATCATGATAGTTGAACAATTCAGGGCGGAAATGGATTTCGCGCGACATGTGCCTGACCGGATCCACCGAATACATGCGCACGCGACGTTTGAAGCCCATGCCCACGTGGAACAGTTCGACGTCGAGCTGCCGGTCCTGCAATCCGTTCCACAAGGAATGGGCGTGATCGTACTGTATGGCGTTGTAGGCCTGCGGTGTCAGCTCAGCCAGCGTTTTAGGTAAAGGCTGTGGCGCACCGCCATAGGGTTTATCCGCTAAGTCCTTCGCCATCTTTTGCAGGGCGTTGAAATCAAACGGCAGTTCGCCGCCGTCTGCCACGTTCGCCTCTGCCGCCTCAGCGGAACGGGTGAACAGTGTGGACATAGCCGGCACACCGCACCAGGCGGCGAATGCCATTGAAGCTTGAATAAATGCTCTTCGTTCCATGCCAGATTCGTTTCCTGTACTGGGCAAAAATCTGGGGGCTTCGCCTCAGGGCGCCGCCCCCGCGGTGTTCGAAAAAATTCGACCTCAAGGCTAACGTAAAATTCACCCGCCGAGTATAAGAAATTGAATGCATTCAGCTAATATTTTGCTTGTAAAAGTAAGCACATCTGAAAGCGCGCAGCCCCCGCCGGTCAGGGGCTGCGGGCAGGTTCGCCAACCGCCCTTTGCGGGGCGTGGTGTGGTGGTAATTCACGCGGGCGTTTTAGGAGCATTCTGTTACAGAACCCTGAATTTCGTGCGCTTCAGGGCACTTCTCTCCCTCATTTGGCACGCTGCGGCCAAAATGTTCTAAATTTGTAACTCCGTTATCCGCCTTCTGGAGTCGCAGTATGTCTGATGAAAACATCCCGGAACGAACCCGCGCGCTGTATGCACAACTCACCGGCAGGGACCGCCTGCCTGCGGCGCTGCATGTGACCGGTGAAGGGGATTTACCGGCTTATTATCCGGTGACAACGCTCATCACAGCATCCGTGGCGGTGGCGGCGCAGGCGCTGTCGCATCTGTTGTCGTTGAAAGACGGCATTACCCGTGCTGTCACCGTTGACCGCAGGCTGGCGTCATTGTGGTGCCAGAGCAGCATCAAACCTGACGGCTGGGAAATCCCTCCGGTCTGGGACAGTCTGGCCGGTGATTACGCCACCGCCGACGGCTGGATCCGTCTTCACACCAATGCGCCCGCCCATCGCCTTGTCGTCGAAACGGTGCTGGGCAAGGCAAACCACCGGGAGGCGCTGGCGCCACGGGTGGCTCTGTGGAAGAAAGCAGAGCTGGAACAGGCGGTGGTGCTGGCCGGAGGTTGTGCCGCGCAAATGTTCAGCGCCGGTGAGTGGCAGCAGCATGTGCAGGGAAAATCGCTGGTCAGTGAGCCGTTGTTTCAGCGCGCACTTTGCCCCCCTGCCACGCCACCTGCATGGGCCATGGGCCGCGAGCGTCCGCTGGCAGGCGTGCGCGTCCTCGATCTCACGCGCATCATTGCCGGGCCGGTAGCCACGCGTTTTCTGGCCGGACTGGGCGCGGATGTGCTGCGCATCGACCCGTTTGGCTGGGATGAACCGGGCCAGGAAGCCGACGTGACGTTAGGTAAACGTTGCGCACGGCTCAACCTGCACAACCCGCAGGACAGGCACCGTTTTGAAACCTTGCTGCGGGAGGCGGACGTGATCGTTCACGGCTATCGCGCCGGTGCGTTGCACAAACTCGGTTATGGCAGTGAACAGCGGCGCGCCCTGTCGCCGGGGCTGGTGGATGTCTGTCTGAATGCCTACGGCTGGAGCGGGCCGTGGCGCGAGCGGCGCGGGTTCGACAGTCTGGTGCAGATGAGTTGCGGCATCGCGCAACAGGGTATGCAGCAATCGGGCGAGAATAAGCCTGTGCCGCTGCCGGTTCAGGCGCTGGATCACGTCACCGGTTATCTGATGGCGGCAGCGGTGATTCAGGGGTTAGCACAGCGCGTCGAAACGCATCAGGGCAGTGAAACACGGCTGTCGCTGGCGCGTACTGCCCGTGAACTGATGACCTCCGGGGCACAAGAGACAGCGCCTGCGTCGCGGATTTATGCCGCGCAGGCAGAAGACTACTCGTCGCAGCCGGAATATACCGTGTGGGGGCCGGGGTGGCGCTTACGTGCGCCCGTTCAGCTCGAGGGCACCGCGTGGCAATGGGATTTGCCTGCCTCTGCGCTCGGCACGTCCCCAGCCAGCTGGCGGAAGGCGTAGCCAGTTCACTGCAATAATGAAAACGCCGCCTTGCGATATTGCAGCGGCGTTTTTCCAATCATTTTTTTGAAGCGGGTGATGAAGTATGGCGAGTCCGCGAACCCGCATTGCAGACCGATACTTTCCACAGACTGATCCGTTAAACGTAAAAGCTCACAGGCGCGCTTCACCCGGCGCGTAGCCAGATAATCCTGAACAGAACCGCCGGTTTCCTGCCCGAAAACCCGTGAGATATAACTTTCTGACAGCCCTACCGCCGCCGAAAGGCGGGCCATCGAAAATTTCTGCACATAATTTTCTTCAATCCACTGCATCACCTTTGACGCCGTCGTGCGGCTGACCGTTTTCGGCGTATCGCCCTGCGCGGGCATAAAAGCCATCAGCTGCAACACCAGCATCGCGATTTCCTCCCACTGATGGGTTTGCTGCTCGGTCAGCTGGTTGAACTGTTCGAGGATCACTTCAATGTGCGCGGCGTGGTCGCTCAGGTCAAAAATATGGGCGGCGCGGTCGGGATCCCACAACCTGGCAAACCGGGCGCGACGCTGCGGGAAAGATTGCAGGCAGCCGTCCAGCAGCTGGTGATCCAGATGAACCGTGGTGCGTTCATAGGCATTATTTTCGCCTGCTTCGACAAACACTTTGTGCAATTTGAACGGCGGAAACACGAACAGGCGCCCCGGTTTTAAGGTGTATTGCTGATTATCAACAATCACAATGCCGTAACCCCGGCTGACAAACAGTAATTCCAGACACTGATGCCAGTGGAAATAATTAGCGCTGCCGCGACTCATCCGGTTAAAAGAAACCTGACGTTCATTAAGGGCAATACGTTCAAGATAATCTGATACCGGCATTGGGGATGTCCTTTACGCATAATACGGATAACAGCAGATCACAATTTTCAGTCCATTTTTTATAATTTAAGCCGCTTTCAGGCGAAATTCTTTATCACAATTTCAAAATTCAGCTGAATCTGTGAACCCCGTAACAATCAGCGTTTTCCATTTCTCTATATTTCAATCGCGACACAAGGAATTGAAATAGTATTTCAAATAATAAAAACCTTATTTACCGGTCCTTTAACACCACCGGGAGAGCTTTTATGACGCAAAATAAAGTGAATCCTCAAAATCCGCTGCGTAATCGCGAAGACGTACAACATCTGTTGAATGACCTGCTCTCGGCCGTCTCGCCTTATACCGAAAAAGGCAAAAGTGGTATCGACCTCGGAGAGTCCACCACCCATTACGGTAAAGAGATTGCCAAAATGGAAGCGCTGTCCCGCATGTTGTGGGGGATTTTTCCGCTGGTGGCCGGGGGTGGCGAATGCGCCGATCTGCCCTTCTATCTGGATGCGATCCGTTTCGGCACCGACCCGCAGCATCCGCAGTATTGGGGCACCCTGCGTGATTTCGATCAGCGCTGTGTGGAAATGGCTGCTTTTGGCGTCGGGCTGGCGCTGCTGGATAAACGTCTGTTGCAGCATTTTACGGCGCAGGAACAGCAACATCTGGCCGACTGGCTGAATCAGGGACGTGACGCACTCATTCCCAACAACAACTGGAATTTCTTTCCGATCATGGTGCAGATGGGCTTTAAACAGGCCGGTCTGCCGTGGAGCCACGACGCGGTGGCTGCCCGTTTTGAACTGATGGAAGCCTATTATCTCGGCGATGGCTGGTACTCCGACGGCCCCGGACGTCCGCGCGATTACTACATCTCAATGGCGTTCCACTATTACGGCCTGCTGTACGCTCAAAACATGGCGGATGTGGATCCTTCGCGCGCGGCCTTACTGCGCCAGCGCGCCGGGGTATTTGCGCAGGATTTCATCACTCTTTTCTCCGCCGACGGTGCCGCTGTGCCGTTTGGCCGCAGCCTGACCTACCGCTTTGCCGAAGCCGCTTTTTGGAGCGCCGCGGCGTACAGCAAGCTGGATGTGTTTACGCCGGGCATCGTCAAAGGCTTGATCCTGCGCCATCTGCGTCACTGGCTGAAACAGCCCATTTTCGACCGCGACGGCCTGCTCAGCATCGGGTATCACACACCCAATCTGGTGATGGCCGAAGACTACAACGCGCCGGGTTCGCCTTACTGGGCGTGCAAAATCTTTCTGATCCTGGCATTGCCGCAGGATGATGCGTTCTGGCTGGCGGATGAAGCGCCACTGCCGGAACTGCCCCGCACGCACTGTATTCCTCACGCCAGTCAGATCCTGATGCGCGACGCGCAAGGTCAGCACGTTGTGATGCTCACGTCCGGCCAGCTGGAGCTGAATAACTTCGTCAATACCGAAGCCAAATACACCAAATTCGCCTATTCCAGCCAGTTCGGTTTCACGCTGGATCGCGGACGCTACGGGCTGAATCACGCCGGTTGCGACTCCATGCTGATGCTGGCCGAAGGCGACGGATATTTTCGCGGACGCCGTGACTGCGCTGAAACCCGCATCAGCGAGGATGCGATTTATTCGCGCTGGCTGCCCTGGCACGACGTGGAAGTGCGCACCTGGCTTATCCCGTGTGGCGACTGGCATTTGCGCGTTCATCATCTGAAAAACCAGCGTCCGCTGGACACCGCCGAGGGCGGATTTGCGGTGATTCAGGATCCGGCGACCCGGTCACAAATCACCCCCAATCAGCACGCAATTGCGGTGACGGCATGCAACGGCATCAGCCGGATAGTCAGCCTGAACGGCGGGAGCGAGCGCGAGGCCACGACGGTCGTGACTCCGCCGAACAGCAGCATTATGTTCGCCGAAACGGCGGTGATCCCCGTGCTTAAAGCCAGTTACCCCGCCGGTTCGCACTGGCTCATCAGCGCGGTCTGCGCCGGCACCGGCAGCGACACCGGCGACCTTGCAGCACCGGAAATCATCCGCGAGGGCAACCAGTTGCACTGGCAGTATCAGGGACGCAGCGGGCAGATTTCTCTGGCCTGAATTTCACAGTAAATCCCGGCAGTTCACGCTTGAGGAGTCACCATGAAAGCCATAAAAACAGCCAGTAAATCGGCTTACTATAAAATGAGTAGCTTTATATTCCTGTACTTCTTCACCTGGTCTTCCAGCTTCGGGCTTTACGCCCTGTGGCTGGGGCAAAAGGCCGGGCTGGACAGTATGAGCATCGGTACCGTTTTCGCCATTAACGGCGTTTTTGCGGTGGTGATGAAGCCGGTTTATGGCTACATCATGGACAAGATCGGCATGAGCAAATCCCTGCTCTATTTTGTCGTGCTGGTGTCGGCGCTGATGGCTCCCTTCTTCATCTTCGTGTACCAGCCGCTGCTGGAAAGCCACATGATGATCGGCATTATTGTCGGCGCGCTGTACCTCAGCCTCGGCTGGTATGCCGGTGTCGCTGCGTCAGAATCTTATGCCGATCGCTTCAGCCGCCTGTATCACATGGAGTTCGGGCAGGTCCGTATGTGGGGCTCGCTCGGCTGGGCGCTGGCCGCCTCGTTCTCCGGCCTGTTGTTTAATCTGTCTCCTGCCTGGAATTTCGGCCTGAGCAGTGCCACGTCGCTGGTCATGCTGTGCGTTTTACTTTCACTGAAAATTGGCAATGAAGAGCTGAAAAACAACGACGTGATCGCGCAGCAAAAAATCGTGTTCAGCGATGTGATCCTGTTGCTGAAAAACCGCAAATTCTGGATGTTTTCGCTCTATGTGGCCGGTGTCGCCTGGATGATGTTTGTCGCCGAGCAGCAGTTCTCGCGCTATTTCGTCACCTTTTTTACCACCAAAGAGCAAGGCAACGCCTGGTATGGCTACCTGAGCACCGTGCAGTCCGGGTTCGAATTCCTGATGATGATGGTGATCCCGTTCCTGGTGAATTATTTCGGTGCCAAGAAAAGCCTGCTGTTGGTCGGCGTGGTGGTGGGGATCCGCCTGATAGCCTCCGGGCTGACGCACGATCCGCTGCTGATCTCCATCATCAAGCCGTTCTACGGGCTGGAAATCTCATTGCTGCTGATTTCAGTCTTCAAATATATCGCCGAGCATTTCAGCAAACGCGTTAACGCCACCATGTATCTGCTGGGTTATCAGGCCATGATTTACGTCGGTTCGATCGTTATCGCCCCGCCGGCTGGCTATCTCTATGAACGCATCGGCTTCGAACACACCTATCTGATCATGGGCAGTATTGCGCTGTTCTTTACGCTGGTTTCAGCCTTTACGTTATCCGCCTGTCAGAGCATCCGGTCAGGTACCCCCTCCACCGATAAACCGCTGGAAACCCCGGCAGAACTGACCCCGGCGAAACGCTGAGTGAATGAATTAATTGAAAAAGGGAGAAGATATGACGATGAATATCGCGAAAGAGAATTTATTGCCGGTTGAACTGAATCAGTTAGACAGGATTGCGTTTGCAGAAAAAATGCAGCGGGCGCGCCAGACGGTGCTGAGCAAAATTTCCCGCAACGTGGAAAAGTTTGGCGATAAGTTTCCGGCAGAAACCTGTCAGAACGGGCATTACCCGCTGACTGAAAATGTGGAATGGACCACCAGCTTCTGGACCGGCCAGCTGTGGCTGGCGTGGGAAATGACCGGTGACGATCGCTACCGTCATGCGGCAGAGAAACAGGTCACCTCATTTGGCAATCGCATCGTTAACCGCATTGATACCGCCACGCACGATCTTGGTTTTCTTTACAGCCTGTCCTGCGTCAGTGCCTGGAAACTGACCGGCAACCGCCAGGCCCGCGGCATCGCGCTGCTGGCCGCCGAAGCCCTGATGGAGCGTTTTAATTCGAAAGCGAAAATCATTCAGGCCTGGGGCGATTTGCAGGATCCGGAACAGGCCGGACGCATGATCATCGACTGCAATATGAATCTGCCGCTGCTTTACTGGGCCAGTGAGCAAACCGGTGAGCCGCGCTTTGCACAGGCTGCGCGCGCCCATGCAGAGCAGGCCGCGAAATACATTGTTCGCCCCGATGCCTCGACCTATCACACATTTTATATGGACACGCAGACCGGTGAGCCGCGGTTTGGAAACACCCATCAGGGCTATGCCGACGATTCATGCTGGTCGCGCGGCCAGGCATGGGGGATTTACGGCTTCCTGCTGAGTTACCACTACACCGGAGACGAGGATCAGGTCGAGCTGTCACGGCGTCTGGCACACTATTTCCTCAACCGTCTGCCACAGGATGATGTCTGCCACTGGGATCTGGCGCTGCTGGGGACCACGGAACCCCGCGACAGTTCAGCGGCAGCAATTGCGGTATGCGGTCTGCTGAGCCTGGTCAACACCCTGCCCGCCACCGATGACAAGCGCGCCTGTTATGAGGAAATGGCGCTGCGCATAATGGATTCTCTGACCGACCATTATCTTGTCCGTGAAGAGGAAGACTGTGACGGCTTGCTTAAACATTCGGTTTACCACATGGCGAGTGGTAAAGGAGTGGATGAATGTTGCAGCTGGGGCGACTATTTTTACGTTGAGGCCCTGGTACGCCTGACTCAGTGCTGGCAATCCTACTGGTAACTTTTATGGACGCGGTACTCTGTATCGCGTCCCGTTAACTTGCCGTTTACAATGCGTGAATTGTTTTGAAGCATTTTGCGGCTCTTGATGTGAATGCTAAGTATTCCCTGTCGTTATAATTACGCCATCATCAATAAGTTTTACTGCTATGTCCTTACATCCGCTCAGAATAGTCCTAATTTCACGATCCCTTTGTTCAGTCACAAAGTAAACGCTGACATAAACCAAATTAATATAATCTCGTAACTCTCTTTAAACGCTAAAAAAAACTTTGAATATGCGGTTTTTTCATGCGAGAAATAGGGTCAGCACGTTCTTCGTGCTTTTAAGATTCATCTGTTTTAATCCAATCATTATGCCGAACAAGGACGTCCTGTGAGGACTCACTATGCAAACGATAATCTTGGATCCCTGCCGTTTTACCCGCATTGGATTGCAGCAATTTCTCGCCGAGGAACAGGACATCAGTTATGTCAGCCACTTTGATCAGTTACACCAGAGTTGCCGCAAACTGAAGCCGTCCGTGGTGTTTATTAATGAAGATTGCATGCAATCCAATGCGGACAGTAAATCCCGCCTGCGAGCGCTGATTACTGAATATGCCGACACGTTATTTTTTATTTTTATGTCCAGCACACGTATTCATTTTGAAGAGTACGTTTTCGTTCGCAAGAACGTGATTATCACCTCGAAATCCATTAAGGCTGAAACCCTGAAACAACTGCTGAATCACCCGCGACTGCCGCAGGCGAAAAACCCGGCCAGCAGCGGCCTGCTGGACATCCGCCCCGTGATGCTCAGCCGGTCTGAATCGGCCATGCTGAGAATGTGGATGTCAGGCGACGGCACAAATGAAATGTCGGATAAGCTGAAAATTAAGACCAAAACAGTGTCGTCATATAAAGGAAATATTAAGCGGAAAATAAAATCACCGAACAAACACATTATTTATCATGTTGTGCGTTTATGTGATCAGCTTACAGACGGTATTTATGTCAGCTAATTTTCTTTAATGACGGGCTATTTCTACAGGCTATGCCATTGCATAGCCTGTAGAAGGCTACACAAACTTCTGAAATGAGATCCGCGTCGCAAATATAAACTCAATCTCCTCTCTGGATTGCCGATGTCCTTATATGGCGTGTTTTCGCCACGGCAGGACTTGCCCGCAGGCAGACCCTACATCGCTGTCACTCACCGACCCTCAATTGCCGGTGAACAGGATTAACAGAGCGGAATAAAATGGATACTCCTTTAAACATCAATACCCGAACCTCTTTTATCAGCAATATTCGACTCATCACCTTGATCAGCCAGATTCTGGTGGGGATCCTGTTCCTGTTTGCCATTTCGATTGGCACATCCAGCTTTTTCCTGAAACAAAGTAATGCGGCACTTTCGAATGCCACGCAGGAATTGCAAATACGTCTGGCGCTGTCGAACAGCTCCAACCACCTGCGCACTGCCCGCCTGTTATTGATTCAGGCCGCAGCGGCAGCCCGCGTTGGCGATCAGGACGTCTTTAATAAGAATCTCAGCGATGCCGCCACCCGCCTGAAACAGTCGCAGACGGCTTTTGATACCTACATCAACCGGCCCGGTAAAAATGCCACCGATCTGGCGCTCGATGAACCGCTGAAAAAATCCTACAACGCCTACATGACGCAGGGCATGCTGCCGATGATGGATTCTGCGAAGCAGGCGCATTTTGAGGAAGTGATTTCTCAGGAAGCCGAAACAGTGCGCGAACTGGATCAGGCTAACAACACACCGCTGCTGGCCGCAATCGCCTATCGCACCGAAACTGCCAATAAAATCAACGATAAAGCGCAGCGAAATGCCACGCTCGGTTATGGCCTGATGGGCGGCGCATTCCTGCTGGCGCTGGTACTGACGTTCATCACTTATCTGGTGATGCGTAAAGTGATCATCAATCCGCTGAACCGTCTGGTGGTGCGCATTCAGAAAATCGCCGAAGGCGATCTGACTCAGCCGGCACAAAATAATGGCCGCAACGAAATCGGCGTGCTAAGCAGCAATGTCGACCACATGCAGCATTCACTGGCCAGCACCGTGCTGACCGTGCGCGAAGGCGCCGTGTCCATTTATCAGGGGTCAACGGAAATTGCTTCCGGCAATACCGACCTCTCCTCACGCACCGAGCAACAGGCCGCCGCGCTGGAAGAAACCGCCGCCAGTATGGAACAGCTCACCGCGACGGTGAAACAGAACTCTGAAAACGCCCATCACGCCAGCAAACTGGCAGCCGCTGCCTCGAATAAAGCGCAGAAAGGCGGAGAAATCGTCGCCAACGTCGTCAGCACAATGGAAAATATTTCGCGCAGTTCGACCAAAATTGCTGAAATCACCAATGTGATCAACAGCATCGCCTTCCAGACTAACATTCTGGCGCTGAATGCCGCCGTAGAAGCCGCCCGCGCGGGCGAACAAGGCCGTGGATTTGCCGTGGTCGCCAGCGAAGTGCGTAATCTTGCCCAGCGCAGCGCACAGGCGGCAAAAGAGATCGAATCACTGATTGAAGAATCGGTGGATTACGTGGGTGAAGGCAGCATTCTTGTGGGCGATGCGGGGACGACGATGTCTGAGATCGTCACCGCCGTCAGCCATGTGACTGACATCATGGGGGAAATCGCCTCCGCGTCCGATGAACAAAGCCGCGGCATCAGTCAGGTCAGCCAGGCTGTCTCTGAGATGGACGGCGTGACTCAGCAGAACGCCTCGCTGGTGCAGGAAGCCTCGGCCGCTGCCGCCTCTCTGGAAGAACAGGCCGCGCGCCTCACCCAGGCGGTTGCCGTCTTCAAAATTGACGGTACACATCGCCCCGCCGTGCGTACTCAGCCCGCCGCACGCGCCCTGCCGGGTTCATCGCCGCGTTCAGGCAAAACCACCAGCACAGAACCGAACTGGGAAACGTTCTAAATTCTGACCGCACCCGCGTATAAAACAAAAACACCGGCAGCGATGGCTCCGGTGTTTTTTTATTGATTCATGTTACCTGCGATATTTTACTCTTCGCTGTCCCGTGGTACGACGAAGGTTCCGTCTTTGGTATCGCCTTCATTGAAGAACCAGATCCCCGCCGGATAATCTTCCAGCGCAACCAGATACATAACGCCTTCGTAAAACTCTTCTACAGCAAGCACTTTCCCTTCACGACGCGGCCCGCCATCGGTTTTTACTGTGACAAGATCATTAACTTTCATCAGGTTACCCCATAGTGTTCAATTGTATTCATTGTAGTACAGACTGGCAGAGAAAGGCACGGGACAAGGTGAATGCAGGGCAAAAACCCTGAGATAACGCGGGGGGATTAATTTTCAATTCCTTAACATTTCAGCGCCAGAATCCTGACAGATATTTCTTTTATACTGCCTGCGTGCTCACCCCCGAGGGAGTACGTAATGAATGTCATAAGAAATATTTTTGCCCGCCACTATGCGGGCTTTTTTTTGTCTTTTTGCCAGAGCTCGCCGGTAAACAACAGGCGCTCGCAAAATGACAAAGGGGTATTTCACAAACGACAGACGTAAAAAAACCCGCGCATGCGGGTTTTTGTCATCTGTACGTTTATCGCTGTAACAGCGGTAAAGTAAGATTAGATAGCGGTAACGTTAGCCGCAGACGGACCTTTAGCACCGTTCTCGATAGTGAACTGTACGTTCTGGCCTTCAGCCAGGGTCTTGAAACCTTGATCCTGGATAGCGGAGAAGTGTACGAACACATCTTTGCTGCCGTCAGCAGGAGTGATGAAGCCAAAGCCTTTAGACTCGTTAAACCACTTAACCTGACCTTTCATCATTGACATAAGAATTACCTTTTAAAAATAAATTTCGCCACCATGGGCATGTTATAGCCGGATTTCAGTCGTTACTTATGGAGGCACTAAGAAGGAAATTCGTCAGAGCAGGGTTATCATGGATAACGCTTTAAATTGGAACAACTTTACTCAGGATGTCGTGCATAAATAGGTCTGTACCACAGGCCGAGACGTATTTACTCATGACTGCCATTTAATAGCAACTCTTTTTAACGCAATGTCAGGGGAAACCCCAAAAATAGTCTTTTTATGAACCAGTCAGTACAATCATTGAACAATTATAGGTCTATTTATCAACAGCTTGTGATCTCTGCGCTTCCAGAACCGCACCGCAATGTGCACAAAATTTTGCATCAGATTCATGTCCAGAATGCAGACAATTCTGACAAGAACGTGCCGCCCGCCCCTTTTCCAGCTCTTGTGACATATAAGCCGTCAGAATTCCGGTTGGCACCGCAATGATTGAATAGCCTAAAAGAATCAGCACCGATGCCAGCATTCTGCCGAGCGCGGTATGCGGGGTGATATCGCCGTACCCGACGGTTGTCAGCGTCACCACGGCCCAATACACCGATGCGCCAAGCGACGTAAATCCATCCTTGCCCTCTTCCACCGCAAACATCAGTCCGCCGAAAAGACACAGGATGATGGCCACGAAGCCAAAGAAGATGCTCAGCTTGCGGCGCGCGCGCATCAGGCTGCGCCACAACATCCCGGCATCATTCATATAGCGCAGGAGTTTCAGCACGCGCAGGACGCGCAATACGCGAAGCAATCGCACCACTACCACCAGATCGGCAGATCCGGCCAGCGACGGCATCATCCAGACGATATACATCGGCAACACAGTGCACAGATCGATAATGCCGAAGAAACTGACCGGATAATGCATTTTGCGCGGCGAGCACAGTATGCGCAGCACGTACTCCACGCTGAACAGCGCCGTGAATCCGAGTTCGATTAAACCGAAGCGCCAGAGAACATTCGGCGTATTGGGAAACAGATCGGTCGCGCTGGATTCGAAAAACAGCACCACCACGCTCAGTAAGGACGCGGTGATCCAAAAGATTTCCATACGGTGACCGCTGCGGGTGCGGTGCTCAAACAAAAGCGCAAAACATCTGCGTCGCGTTGCCGCGAAAAAGCGATAATCCTGAGTCATAACAAGCGCCAGCCATCAAACATACGCGAAGAATATCCCCTTATCGCCTGTACGCCTACCGTCTGGCTCACCCTTGCGACCAAAAAAAACGCCGCTCACTGAGGTGACCGGCGTTTATTAGCAGACAGTTTTCGTGTATTGCCAGGAAGCAGCGTACGCTATTCCATCAGTTCAGAAACGGCATTACGGACGTAAGCGGTGATTTGCGCAACGTCTTCAGCGTTCGCACTGCCACCGCCGATAGAGCGCACCGTGTTTTCCAGATGGCCAATATCCTGCTCAACTTTCTTCGCAATCTGCACTTTTACAATCGTATCGACGGAAGAGATAAAGGCACGCATCACGGCTTTAAGCGCAAAGATCTCGCCGAAAGAATCGTATGCCGGTTTCTCAGCCGCCGCTGAACTTGGCTCTGCAGCCCGTGGAGGCAGGCTTTTCAGTCTGTCCACATGTTCAATCATCAGGTCCATATCTCTGATGAGTTCATCAAAACTCTTAGCCACTGTTTTTCCTTCGCCCGGCGAAAGGCAGCAGGATACCACTGCCGTCACAAGCCGAGAAGCCACCGTAAGAAGGAAAGCGTAAATTTCGTCACAATGCGCCTGCCGGTGTGAATTTCTTCACTCTCCGGCAGACGCATCAGGTCACTATTTAACCGAAATCAGCGGGTTACGCGTTTTTCAGTGAAGCCATATCGACAACAAAGCGGTATTTCACGTCGCTTTTCAGCATACGATCGTAAGCACCGTTGATGTCCTGCATGTCGATCATCTCGACGTCACAGGTAATGTCGTGTTCAGCACAGAAATCCAGCATTTCCTGAGTTTCTGCGATCCCGCCGATCAGGGAACCTGCAACGGTTTTACGCCCCATCACCAGTTTGCCGCTGTGCAGCGCCGGGTCGATAGGTTCGATCAGGCCGACCAGAATGTGGGTACCATCGCGTTTCAGGGTATCCAGGTACGGGTTCAGATCGTGCTGGTTTGGCACAGTATCGAGAATGAAGTCGAAGTGGCTTTTCACCGCCGCCATTTGCTCTTCATCCGTCGACAGCACCACGTGATCGGCGCCTAAACGGTAAGCTTCCTGCTCTTTGCCTTTAGAACGGGTGAACAGCGTGACGTCTGCGCCCAATGCTTTGGCAAATTTCAGGCCCATGTGGCCTAAACCGCCCAGGCCGACAACCGCAACTTTATGGCCTTTACCGACTTTCCAGTGTTTCAGCGGAGAGAAGGTGGTGATACCAGCGCACAGCAGCGGCGCAGCGGATTTGATGTCCAGTTTTTCAGAAACGCGCAGCACGAATTTCTCTGCCACCACGATTTGTTCGGAATAACCGCCGTAGGTCATCATGTTGTCATGACGATCGTAGCTGTTATAGGTCATGGTCGCGCCTTCTTCACAGTACTGTTCCAGGCTCTCCGCGCAGGATTCACAGTGCTGACAAGAATCGACCATACAACCCACACCGACAGTATCACCGACTTTGAAGCCGCTGACTTGCGCGCCGACTTGTTTCACACGGCCAATAATTTCGTGTCCCGGAACCATCGGATAGATGCTCTGGTGCCATTCATTGCGCGCCTGGTGGATATCGGAGTGGCACACGCCGCAATACAGAATGTCGATCACAACGTCGGTATCACGCGGGTCACGGCGAACAAAATTATGAGGCGCAAGAGGCGCATCCGCTGAAAGGGCAGCGAAACCACGAACGTTAAGAGTCATTTATTTCTCCTGAAGGGCTAACGGAATACATGCGCACGGCAAAAGGCAGTGCACCAGGAAAGTATGACGCGTTAAGGAGACAAACAAATATAACGATCCTCGCCATTACTTGCCTGAATCTGTTTTTTTCAGGAGTTTTAAATCAGGGTAATCCGATAGCCAGACAGTGACGCCGCACAACGCAGCGTCACTTTTGAGAAGGAATACAGAAAGGTTTAGATAAGACCAGCGTCTTTGAGTTCGCTTTTCAGGTAAGCGTAATAGATAGGTGCGGCGACCACGCCCGGTATACCAAATGCGGCTTCAAACACCACCATCGCCAGCAAAACCTCCCAGGATTTGGCCTTGATGCGGTTACCCACAATGCGCGCATTCAGGAAGTATTCCACCTTGTGAATGATGATCAGATACCCCAGCACCAGCGCCCCCACCCACAAGGACAGCGACAAACCCACGATGAAAATCAGGGTGTTGGAAATCAGATTCCCCACCACCGGCAGCAGGCCGCACACGAAAGTCAGCGCAACCAGCGTTTTTGCCAGCGGCAGGTGAATGCCAAACAGCGGCAAAATACCAAACAGGAAAATGCCCGAGAGCACCGTGTTGATCAGTGAAATCTGGAACTGTGCGAACACCACATTACGAAAAGCAGCACTGAGCAGGCTCACGCGATCCAGCAATTCCTGTTTCAGCGGAGCATGGTGCTCGCCACGGGTATGGCGCTGGAGAGAGATAATCGCCCCGAGGATCATACCAATCAGCATGGTGACAAAAACGTGCGCAGCGTTTTTACCAAACGTCTGGATCATGACAATGTGCTCACGCAGCCATTGCAGGAAAGTACGCTGTAACTCTTCGATATTGGCCGGAAGATAGTGCAACAGGACCGGCGACAAACGGCTTTGCGCGTCAGTCAATAATCGCGACACCATGGCGTTAAACGCCACCGGATTTTTCATGTCTTCCATCAGGAAGTCTGCGATAGCCGCGACAAACAGAATCAGGCAACTCACCACCACGGTGCTGATAAAAGCCACCACCACCCAGCGCGCACGTTCGCCGCTGAGGATTTTCTGAAAATGCGGCGTCAGCGCATTGACCAGTTCGTACACCACAAAACCGGCGATAAAGCACGCCAGTAAATGAAGAGGAAGAATCAACAACAACCCGCCCATCACAATCAACAAACTGAGCCAGCGAATGTGATTCGATCTCATAATTTGCATTGCCTGCATCCTTAAAAAACGTGTCCCGGGCCTGGCCCTCAATGTTGCCTCTATCATAGCATCTAACCCTGTAACGCCATGATGTGTGTTCAGAAACAGTTAAGAAAATTTTGACACGACAGCGAGGTCTTCTATCATCCCCCTCAGAACAATCGTTAAAGTTATTCTGAAATAAAGGTGAACAGGATGTCTGAATTAATTCGTGAGAAACTTTCCCTGCCTGAAGGGCATGACCGTCTTTTATTGCACTCCTGCTGTGCGCCCTGTTCGGGAGAAGTGATGGAGGCTATTCAGGCGTCCGGCATCGACTACACGATATTCTTCTACAATCCGAATATTCATCCGCAGAAAGAATATTTGCTGCGCAAAGAAGAAAATATACGTTTTGCCGAACAACACGGCATCCCGTTAATTGACGCCGATTACGACACCGATAATTGGTTTGAACGCGCCAGAGGAATGGAAAATGAACCTGAGCGTGGGATCCGCTGCACCATGTGTTTCGATATGCGTTTTGAACGCACGGCACTCTATGCCTGGGAACATGGTTTCAGTGCTATTTCCAGTTCACTGGGCATTTCGCGCTGGAAAGATATGCAGCAAATTAATGGCTGCGGCGATCGCGCTGCCGCGCCTTATCCAGGAATGGTCTACTGGGACTACAACTGGCGCAAGAAAGGCGGCGCAGCGCGCATGGTGGAGATCAGCAAACGCGAACGCTTTTATCAGCAGGAATATTGCGGTTGCGTCTATTCGCTGCGCGACAGTAATTTGCACCGTAAATCCCAGGGCCGTGATCTGATCAAACTTGGGGTGAAATATTACGGGGATGAGGACGACGAATAATCTGCCACACTGCGTATTGATACTCCTTTATCATTAATCCCGGCCCTGTGTCGGGTTAATTATGCTGATAATTCCCGCTGATAACCTTCTGATCCCCTGCGTATAAAGCATCTGCCAGTTCACTATTTTGTTCGATAACAAAGTTTCAAACAGCCAGACTCATTTCCTATGATGGCCGCCGGTTTGCATCTTGCGTTCCGTTAAATCGCTTGTTACTTTCCGCCTCTCAGTTTTATTTATGCGTAATCGCTATAAGAAATAACCCACGGTTATTTCGCGTGTATTGCGCAGGCAGACTGGCACGTAAAACAAAAAACACAACATCGTATTTATCATTACAGGGGAAGTTATATGTGGGTGCTAATAGGTATTCCGATCGTCGTGCTGGGTTTTGCACTGCGGTTTAATCCGTTACTGGTCGTGACCATCGCCGGGATCTCTACCGGTCTGGCCGGCGGCATGCAAACCGTGGAAATCATCAGCGCTTTCGGAAAGGCGTTTACCGATAACCGCTATATGGGCCTTATCTGGCTGACCTTGCCGGTGATTGCGCTGCTTGAGCGTAACGGGCTGAAAGAGCAGGCGAAACACCTGATTTCTAAAATTCATGTGGCGACCACCGGCCGCATCCTGATGCTCTATTTCTTCCTGCGCCAGATGACGGCAGCGTTGGGGCTGAACTCGCTGGGCGGACACGCGCAGATGGTTCGTCCGCTGATCGCACCGATGGCCGAAGCCGCCGCCACCACCAAATACGGTGATTTACCTAACGACGTGCGTCAGAAAATCCGTGCCCATTCTGCTGCGGCAGATAACGTGGCGGTCTTTTTCGGCGAGGACATTTTTATCGCCGTGCAATCGATTCTGCTGATCAAAGGTTTTCTCGATCAATACGGAATCGACGTCGAACCCCTGCACCTGTCTGTCTGGGCGATCCCGACCGCGATTGCCGCACTGATTATTCACTTTATCCGTTTGTGGCTGCTTGACCGCTCGCTGGCTAAACGTTTTGACGGCCACCACGGGAGCACCGCGAAATGATCAACCTACAGTCAGTTTATATTCTCGCGGGCCTGATGTTCTGCGCCTTCGCGCTCTTCAATCTGCGCGACAAAAGTAATGCACGTCGCTATGTGAATGCGCTGTTCTGGGGCGTTTACGGCGTCACTTTTCTGTTTGGCGGCGAGTTGCCGCACTTTGTCACCGGCTGTCTGGCGATTCTGCTGGCGGTGATTGCCGGCAGCGGCAAACTGGGTAAAGGCAAAACGGATAACGACCAGCCCGAACGCGTGGAACAGCGCGAAGCCGGTGCCCGACGTTTTGGCAGCAAACTGTTTATTCCTGCCCTGCTGATCCCGATTGTGACGCTGATCGGCACCCTGACGCTGAAATACACCCCGCTGGTGGAAGCCAAAAACGTCACGCTGATTTCTCTGGTGATCGGCACGCTGGTGGCTTTTGTCGCCGCGCTGGTGATGTTGCGCGATTCGCCACTCAAAGCCATAAAAGCCGGCGGGCAGACGATGGACACCGTGGGCTGGGCGGCTATTTTGCCGCAGATGCTGGCGGCGCTGGGCGCGTTGTTTGCGATGGCAGGCGTCGGCGGCGTGGTGGCCGACCTGGTGAAAAATATTATCCCTCTGGGTTCACCGCTGGCAATTGTGGTGGCCTACACCTTCGGGATGGCACTGTTTACCATGATCATGGGCAACGGTTTTGCCGCGTTCCCGGTGATGACGGCAGGCATCGGCCTGCCGCTTATCGTCAATCAGCTTGGCGGCAACCCGGCCATCATGGGCGCCATCGGTATGCTGTGCGGTTTCTGCGGGACACTGATGACGCCGATGGCGGCAAACTTCAACATCGTTCCGGCCGCCTTGCTTGAATTGCAGGATAAAAATGGCGTGATCAAGGCACAGTGGAAAACCGGCGTGCTGCTGTTGCTGGTCAACACCGCCTTTATGTATTTCTTTGTTTTCCGCTTCTGATAAGGAAAGACGATGACCACAACGCAGATGACGCCAGCGATGGCGTCCCGTTTTGCCTCACTTGCGCTCAATCATTTAACGCGTGAGTTTCCCAATAAACTGATGCACGCGATGAGCAGCGCGCAGGACGCCCGCACCCCGCGCCAGCTTCACCCGATTTTTTATGGCAGCTACGACTGGCACTCCTGCGTTCACGGCTACTGGCTGTTGCTGCGCTTGCTGAACACTTACCCTGAGCTGCCGGAAGCCGAGAAAATCATAACCGTGGTCGGGCAGCATTTCACTGCACAAAACGTCGCGGGCGAAATGGCCTATCTGCAACAGCCACAACATGCCGGGTTTGAACGTCCGTATGGCTGGGCATGGTTTCTGGCGCTGACGCAGCAGTTGCAGGAAATGGCGTTGCCACAGGCCGCTGAATGGGCAAAAAATCTGGCGCCGATGGCCCGCTTTTTCGAAGAGAGTTTTACGGCGTTTCTGCCGAAAGCGACCTATCCGCTGCGCGTCGGCAGCCATTTCAATACGGCCTTCGCGCTGGCTCTGACGCTGGACTATGCCCGAAGCGTTAAGCATGGCCCGCTGTGCGCGTTAATTGAAGAAACGGCGCGGCGCTGGCATCAGGATGATGTGCATTGTCAGGCATGGGAACCGGGTGGTGATGAATTTTTGTCGCCATCGCTGATGGAAGCGGAGCTGATGCGCCGCGTACTGCCGGGGGAGGAATTTATTCTCTGGTTCGACCGTTTTCTGCCGGAACTGGCGCAACGTCAGCCCGCCACGCTGTTCACTCCCGCCACGGTCACTGACCGCAGTGACGGCAAGATCGGGCATCTGGACGGTCTGAACCTCAGCCGCGCCTGGTGCCAGCGATCTCTGGCGTCGGCGTTACCGGCAGGCGACGCGCGCGCAACCCTTTTACGCCACACGGCGGAAGAGCATTTGCACAGCGCACTGGATAATCTCGACAGCGATTACATGGGCGAACACTGGCTGGCTACCTTTGCCCTGCTGGCGCTGGAAGCCTGACCGGCCTTTACATCCCGCCGGTTAGCGGATAATTCCGCGCGTCGAGCGGGTAAAGAAATCATTGAACTGGCACAGTATCGGGTGCTCCGCGCTGAGCCGTTCAATCTCAAGCTTCACTACGTCTGCCGCCACCTGCTGATGATATAAAAGATCGTACAGATGGCGGATCACCTTCCGCTCAACGGCATTCGCGCGGGTAAACGCCAGCGCGCGTTCGTTGATGCCGCGCGGGACTGCGCGGTTACCACTCGCCACAACAAACGGCGGAACGTCCTGCACCACGCAGGTGTTGTCCAGCAGCAGCGAGCCGGTGCCGACGATGCAAAACTGATGCACCGCACACAGTGCGCCGAGTTGCGAATAATCCCCCAGCGTGACGTGACCGGCCAGCCCGCTGTGATCGCCCATTGACGTGTGATTGCCCACCTGACAGTCGTGCCCGATGTGCACACCCGCCTGAAAAATATTTTGATCGCCAATGCGCGTGACACCGCCGCCCTGCTCTGTGCCCCGGTGCAGCGTCGAGTGACGGCCAATCTCATTGCCGTCGCCGATGTCGAGGCTCGCCGCTTCGCCGTTGTATTTCAAATCCTGGCTGACTTCGCCGATGGACGATCCCATCCCGATTCGGTTCTCACGACCGATAGACGTATCGCCGTTAATGACGACATGTGAGGCAATGACTGATCCTTCGCCTATCCGCACACCCGTGGAGATAAAACAGAAAGGGCCGACAACAACGTGCGGGCCGATAACAACACCCGGTTCGATGATACTGCTGGCCGCAATTGTGGCCGAAGATGAAATCAACGCATAAATCCTTCTGACAATCGCTCCGCATGCAGAGGCCGGACGCAAAATCGTCAGTGTTAAATTAAACCTGGGAGGATTAATCAGCGGGAAGATCAAAATGAGTCGGAAGTCGCACTCAGAAAGGTATAAACAGGCTGATGGCTTTTTGCGCAACTCCCCTGCTATGCCGCCCAGCATAAGGGTTGCGGGGGCGAAACCCTGCCAACTATATTTTATTTATTTTCTGAACCTTTCTGAAAAATGTGAGCTGTGAACCCTTTGTGACACTTCTATTAAGGCTTTCTTAAGCTAGCAATATTATGATTCACGACAATTCATTTATGTGCGTTATGGTTTCAGTCCGTTAACGCCTGCATCCTTCAGTTTTTTGGGAGTTTTCATTGCGCCATTTATTTCCGAAGATCAGCTACTTCTGGCTGACTTTGCTGCTCAGCTTATATTTTACGTTTATCGTTAACCTGCCAATCTTGTTACACTTTTACCGCATTCTTCATGCGCTGCCTGCCTACAGCCTCGCGTTCGCACTGACCATCCCCGTGGCACTTTTCTTTGCGCTGAACTTTGTGTTCATGCCGTTCAGCTTCCGCCCGTTACTTAAACCTTTCTTCATCATCATACTGCCGGTGAGCGCCCTCGCCAGTTTTGCCATGATGACCTATCAGGTGGTCTTTGACCGGGGGATGATCGAAAACATTCTGGAGACGCAGTCTGCCGAAGCGTCTTCGTATCTGAATCTGCAAGTGGTGCTGTGGTTTGTCTTTACCGGCGTATTACCGGCGATTGTGCTTTTCTTCACGCCCGTCAGCTATGATCAGACGCGTTTACGTCGTCTGGGCGTGCGTCTGGTGTCGATGTTGGTGTCACTGGCGATCGTTGCCTCCATCGCCGGGGTGTTCTACAAAGATTACGCCTCCGTTGGCCGTAACAACCGCACCCTGAATCTGGAAATCGTGCCGACTAATTACCTCTACAGCGCCTTCCAGTACATGAATCACCGTTACTTCACGCCAAAAATGCCGTTTCAGACCCTCGGAAACGACGCCAGACTGGTGCAGACGCCCGGCGAGAAACCCAACCTGGTGTTTCTGGTGATCGGCGAAACCGCCCGTGCGCAGAATCAGTCTTTTAACGGGTATGCGAAACCGACCAATGAATACACTCAGGCCATGCCCGATGTGATCTTCTTTGCGCACATGACCTCCTGCGGTACGGCCACGGCGATTTCGGTGCCCTGCATGTTCTCGGACATGAAACGTACCCGCTATGACGCCAACCGGGCGCGCAACAGCGAAGGGCTGCTGGATATTCTGCATAAAGCGGGCGTCTCCGTGTTCTGGAAAGACAATGACGAAGGCTGTAAAGGCGTTTGTGACCGCGTGCCTAACGTCACCCTCAATACTCAAAAAGACGGTAAATATTGCGATGGCGACACCTGTTACGACATGGCGCTGCTGCAAAATATCGATGAGGACATCAAACCCGATGGCAGGAACACGCTGATCGGCCTGCATCTGATCGGCAGCCACGGCCCGACCTACTCCAGACGCTATCCGCCGGAATTCCGTAAATTTATGCCAGACTGCCCGCGCAGTGACATTGAAAACTGCACGCAGGAGCAGCTGGTCAATACCTACGACAATACCCTGCACTACACCGACTATGTGGTGTCACAGGTCATTGAAAAGGCGAAGCAATATCAGGATAAGTACAACGTGGCGGTGATTTATCTGTCCGATCACGGCGAATCCCTGGGGGAAAATGGTTTGTACCTGCACGGTACGCCGTACAGCGTCGCGCCCGCCGAGCAGACGCATGTGCCTATGCTGTTCTGGTTATCTGACGGCTATTCCAGAGCGCAGGGTATTGATGTGTCATGCCTGCAAGCTCATGCCGCGAAGGACGATGTGTCGCAGGATAATCTGTTCCACACCGTACTCAGTGCCATGAACGTTCAGACCAGCGTACGGGATCCGCAGCTTGATCTCCTCGCGGCCTGCAAAAAACCCTAATCTGAACACCTGCTGCCCGGCGTTTCAGGGCAGCAGGCCACACGCCGCCAGAATGCTTTGCGACAGGGCATGCACCGTCTGGTCAAAGTTTTGTGATTCTTTATCCATCACCATATACAACGCCGTTTGCCGCACCGTGCGGGCCGACAGCGTCAGCCTGCTCAGCACACCGCTTTCCAGCGCCGGGCCAACACTTCCCAGCGGCAGCCAGCCGTAACCCACGCCCACTGATATCGCCTCCATCGCCGCTTCCACCGTGGTAAACGTCCAGTTCGCCGCCTGACCCGCTGCGCGGTTGTCGCTTCGCGGCGAGCGCCGGTCAGCCACCGTAATTAACGGAAAGCGCGCCAGATCTTCAGCGGAAAGCGGCACCGGCAGTTGTAACAGCGGATGATCGCTTTTCGCCACCGGCACGAAATCCACATCGAGAAGGAACCGTCCGTGTATCGCATTTTCCGGCGCCAGCGTGGTGAGGTACAAATCTGCTGATCGTTCATTTAATTGGCCGGGACTTTCACCCCGCAGAATTTCCGTCAGATGCACCTGGGTATCGGGAAACTGTTGCTGAAAGCATTTCAACGCACGGAACAAAAGGTTTTTAGGAAACACGCTGTCCACCACCAGACTCAGCTCCGTGCGCACCCCGCCGCGCAAGCCTGCCGCGCGATGCTCCAGTTGCAGGAAAGAGGAGATCAGCGGCGCCGCCTGCGCCAGTAGGGCTCGCCCTTGTTCGGTCAGCGTGGCTTTGCGCCCGGTAATTTCCAGCAGCGGCAGCCCGAGCCGCTCCTGCAAGCCGCTCAACGCATAACTGACCGATGACTGACTGCGGTTCAGCACCGTGGCCGCCTGCGCAAAACTTCCCTGCTCAATCACCGTTTGCAACACAACCCATTGTTCAAGTGTGGTTCTCGGCAGCGCCATATCTGTCTCCTGTGCAGTGCAATTCGTCACCGCATAATACATCTAATAAACCGATTGTTTTTATCGAAAATCAGCGTTTTTTTATCAGATTTACCAGGGGTATGATTCTTTCATCGAAACGAAACACACGTTTCATCCAGAAAACCTGAGGAGATTCACCATGAGTAACTTTGATAAAAATGACCTGAGCGGCTTCGTTGGTAAACATGTGGTTTACACCTACGATAACGGCTGGAACTATGAAATCTATGTGAAAAACGCACAGACACTGGATTACCGTATTCACAGTGGCCTGGTGGGTAACCGTTGGGTGAAAGACCAGAAAGCTTACATCGTGCGTGTGGCATCAGAGGTTTACAAAATTTCGTGGACCGAGCCTACCGGTACTGACGTCAGCCTGATTGTGAATCTTGGCGATAACGTGTTCCACGGCACCATCTTCTTCCCGCGCTGGGTCATGAACAATCCGGAAAAAACCGTCTGCTTCCAGAACGATCATATTCCGCTGATGAATGCTTACCGCGATGCCGGTCCGGCCTATCCGACCGAAGTGATTGATGAATTCGCGACCATCACTTTCGTCCGTGATTGCGGCGCGAACAATGACACCGTGATCGACTGCGCAGCCAGCGAGTTACCGGCTAACTTCCCGGACAATCTGCGTTAATCGCCGAAGCAGAATGTCGAAACGCAAAACCATAAAAAACCGCAGCCCTGACGCAGGCTGCGGTTTTTTTTATGATGCTTGCGGCCTCAGTTCGCCAGGGTCTTCAGCAGAGCGGCATTAAATTTTTCCGGTTCTTCCATTTGCGGCGCATGCCCCAATCCTTTGAATTCGATAAGCCTGGCATGGGGGATGAGCTTGGCGGCCTGTTTACCGAGCACTTTATAGTTGCCAATTTTGGCTTTCACTGCCGCCGGGGCGATGTCGCTGCCAATGGCCGTGGTATCAGACGTGCCGATCATCAGCGTGGTGGGGACACGTAAATTCTTAAATTCGTAGAACACAGGCTGCGTGAAAATCATGTCGTAAATCAGGGCCGAATTCCATGCCACCAGCTTATGCCCCGGCCCGTTGTTCAGACCGGCAAGCATATCCACCCAGCGGTCATATTCCGGTTTCCATTTGTTTACGTAATACGTTTTCAGCTCGTATTGTTTGATGCTCTCTGCCGACGTTTTCAGCTCGCGGTCATACCATTGATCCACGGTGCGGTATGGCACCCCTTTCGCTTTCCAGTCCTCAAGCCCGATGGGATTGACCAGCACCAGTTTCGACACTTCCGGCGCGAACATCAGGCTGTAACGCGTAGCTAACATTCCGCCGGTAGAGTGCCCGACGATCACCGCTTTGCTGATCTTCAGGCTTTTGAGTAACTCATGCGTGTTGATCGCCAGTTGCTGAAAACTGTACTGATAATGTCCGGGTTTGGTGGAGGAGCAGAACCCCACCTGATCAGGCGCAATCACGCGATAGCCTTTGGCCGCCAGTGCCGAAATCGTCCCGCCCCAGGTGGCGGCGCAGAAATTTTTTCCATGCATCAGCACCACGGTCTGTCCGTTTTTGTGGCCTGCCGGCGACACGTCCAGATAGCCCATCTGCAGCGGCGCGCCCTGCGAATTCAGCGAGAACTGTTTGAGCGGAAACGGGTAATCGAACCCCTGTAATTGTGGCCCGTAGCTTGGTGCATCGGCGGCCAGTGCAGCACCGCTGACGGAAAGAGAGATAACAGCAGCGCAGAGAAGTATGGAAAAGCGGGAAGGCATGTGTTCGTCCTGATGTCGTTTTCTGACAGGCGGCGTAAACGCTTATGCTACAAATTTTAGGCCCTCAATAAAACTGAAACCGCACGAACTGACTTTTCAGCATGAGCATCGGGTAGGTGGGAGATTGATTTCCCTCATTATTACCCGAGGTTTGCAGCAGATTTCGCTGATTATGCGTTATATTAAAAACAGTAAGCCTTCACAAATTCCTAAGGTGGACACTCCTTTGGCCTTATCCGTACATTGGCTATACCGGCCGCGATTCCGACTCTGTCTGTCGGTGCTGGCATTTCTGCTGGTCGCCGCGCTGGGCACGCTGGCGATTTCATGGCAGACCTCACAGGGATTGCGCAAAGATCACGCCGCCAGTCTGGCGCAATCGGTCTACATGGTGGATATGACCCTCGACAATGCCGCCGTCGCCGCCGATACCGTCAACAATCTGATCGGCGCCCCTTGTACCGAGGAGACGATTCAGGCTCTGCGCTGGCAGGTGGCGAAAGTGCCCAATGTGCGCACCGTCAATCTCTATACCGGCGACACCATTTATTGCACCTCCCTGTTTGGCGAGAAGATCGATTTCGTTTCGAAAGGCCACTACGCTGGCGGACAACTGATGCTGATGAGCGGCAATGCCGTAACGCCAAATCATCCGCTGATCGCCTATCGTCACGACGTAAACGGCCAGGGCGTTCTGGTCGGCGTTGACGGCTATTTCCTGCACAACATTCTTCGTTTACTCAGCCAGCAAAAATTTCTCGTTCTGAAGGTCGGCGACCAGTGGATGGATAATCAGGGCAAAATTCATCGTGATCTGGGCTGGCCGAAAGGCGAAAGAATGGCGCTGGCGTCTCAGCGTTACCCTTATGAGATGCGCCTGGTGATCAGCGGCAGCGATCACTGGCGTTACATCTTTGATTACGCCACCGCCAGTCTGGTGCTCTTTCCGCTGGTCGGCTTATTTGTGGCGTTCATGACCTACGGGCTGCTTGGCCGTTTTGGCACGCCGGTCACCGCACTGAAAACGGCGCTGGAGAAAAAACAGTTTATTCCCTGGCTGCAACCGGTGGTGGATGGCACGGATCATAAAATCACCGGCTGCGAAGTGCTTATGCGCTGGCAGCATCCGCATTCCGGGCTGATCCCGCCCTACCAGTTCATTCCGCTTGCCGAAGAAAGCGGATTAATTGTGCCGATGACCCGTTCAATGATGGCGCAGGTGCGCGATCAGTTTGGTCCGATGGCCGCGCAGTTGCCGAAAGGCTTCCATTTCGGGTTTAACATCTGCGCCAGTCACTTTAAAGATCTGACGCTGGTGGAAGACTGCAAAGCGTTCATCGACGCCTTTAAAGAAAACCCTGTGCATCTGGTGCTGGAACTTACCGAGCGCGAACTGATCGAACAAACGGACATCACCCACAGCTTGTTCAGCTCGCTGCGCCGGATGGGCGTCCTGATTGCCATGGATGACTTTGGCACCGGCCACTCCAGCCTGGCGTATCTGCAAAATTTCCACATCGATATCCTAAAAATCGACCAGAGCTTCATTGGCCGAATCGGCACCGACGCACTGGCCGGGCACATCGTCGATAACGTCATCGATCTGGCAAAACGTCTGCGCCTGATTATCGTGGCTGAAGGTGTCGAAACACAGGCACAGGTCGATTACCTGACGCCGTATCAGCTCGAATTCCTGCAAGGCTATTTTTTCAGCAAGCCCCTTGCGCCAAATACTTTCATCGAAAAATGGCTTAAAGAATAACGTGAGCTATGTCTTATAAGAGGATCCCGCATTTTGCTTAAAATGAGCGGATGTGTAACATCCTCTCAGAATCTGTGCAGTCCGACGCTAACTTGTTGAAGTTACTTGTTTTGGAGTGACTTCGGCTTAGCTGGCACTGATAAATCAAATGATCACTTTGCGAGCAAAATGATGATTAAGTGGCCGTGGAAAGCAAATGAGCTGAAAATTGAGAGATCGGACGCGTGGAACGACGCCCTGAACATTCCGCTGTTGTCCTCTCTCAATGACGAAGAGCAACAACGTCTGATACGCATCGCCAGCCAGTTGCTGCAACAAAAACGGCTGGTGCCCTTGCAGGGCATTGTGCTCACCGAACAAATGCAGGCGCGCATCGCCCTGCTGTTTGCGCTGCCGGTCATGGAGCTGGGCGCATCCTGGCTCGACGGGTTTCATGAGATTCTGCTTTATCCCTCTCCTTTTGTGGTCGATACCCCGTGGCAGGACGAGAACGGCTTGATCCACGCCGGAACGCAAATCCACGCCGGACAAAGCTGGGATCAGGGGCCGATCGTCCTCAACTGGCAGGACATTGAAGACTCCTTCGACAATTCTGGCTTTAATCTGATCATCCACGAAGCCGCGCACAAACTGGATATGCGTAACGGCGGCGAAGTCAGCGGCATTCCGCCCATTCCGCTGCGTGACGTGGTTGCCTGGGAGCATGATTTGCAGGCCGCCATGCAAAATCTGCAGGATGAAATCGACACCGTAGGCGAAGAGGCTGCCAGCATGGACGCCTACGCAGCAACCGACGCCGCCGAGTGTTTCGCCGTACTTTCTGAATATTTCTTTAGTGCGCCAGAATTGCTGTCTGACCGGTTTCCGCTGGTTTACGGCCATTTCACCCGTTTTTATCAGCAAGACCCGCTGGCACGGCAACGTCGCGGACAACGCTGTGATTGTTAATCTGACGGCTGACCCCATATTTTGATGGCGCTGATGATGATTTTCAGCCGTATTGATTAGATGCTGAGCAGTCAGCGGCTATTATTGAATTTTGCGTTGACACCCCGGCGCCCTCTGGATATTATCCGCCCCGTTCAAACGATTCCTCTGTAGTTCAGTCGGTAGAACGGCGGACTGTTAATCCGTATGTCACTGGTTCGAGTCCAGTCAGAGGAGCCATATTAGAAAAGCCCGCTTAAGGAAACTTAAGCGGGCTTTTTGCTTTTCCGCTTTTCTTTCGTTCGGCGAAAATCGGGATGCCGGAGAAACCAAATTCCAGACAATAAAAAACCCCGCTGGTGAGACGGGGTTCTATATTTTTCGCCCTTAACGACAGGTAATCGTGAAGCAGCGACGTGCGACCATACAATCTAACGACGAGATTATAGCTTTCTTCAATACCCGTTGCAAACCCACGGATGCTCATTAATAATACAGGCCGTTAGGTTTGTCGTGCTTCAGGCTTTACCTATTTTAAAGCCCTGACTGCCAGACGGGTGGTGCCGCAAGCAGTGCCCCAGTCTGGAGTGCGACTATACAATCTAACACTTGTACACCCGTACTGACAGGCAATGTAAGGGTAAGGTACTGGTGTTGCGCTCCGCATTATGTGGAGAACGCGGATGAACATGTTGTCAGTGATCATCGTCGTACTGGAGCTGTTTTTAGCCCTTTTACGACTGATTAACCTGGTGAGTTAACTCTCCGGTTAAAACGCATCTAAAGGGGAAGGCCACTTCCCCTTTTAAGTCACTTTAAGATTCATTTCGACGCGCTCACGCTTTCTGGTTAAATCCGCTCCTGATGCCCGTGATAGCCTGTCTGGAACAAAAAACACGCTACTCATCCCTTGTGCCAACCATTTGTTCTCCTGCACAACGAACCTTTCCTAATTAAAGGGATTTATATCGCGCTGCGGGTTCATCTTGTTTGATGTCTGAAATCAGCGCCTGACGCGCACCGTCGAGGGCGTCCCAGTGTGCGGCGTTTTGCAGTGGCGGAATGGTCACCTTTTCGCGACGGTCAAAACCGACCAGTGCGGCATCCACTAAATCATCTACCTGCATCATTTTAGGTGACGTTGTCACGTCAATGCCTGCGCGTTCCCAAATTTCCGTATAAGTTCCGGCTGGCAGCACCGCCTGGACATACACACCATGGGATGACAGTTCCAGATCCAATCCCTGCGATAAGAACAGCACGTAGGCTTTAGTGGCGCCATACACCGACATCATAAATTCCGGAGCCAGCCCGACGACGGAACTGATATTGACGATTGCACCCTCTCCCGCCTGCACAAAACGCGGTGTCGCGGCGTTGGCCAGCCGCGTCAGAGCTGTGATGTTCAGCGCAATCAGCCGTTCAATGGATTCAGAGGTCTGCTCCGCAAAACCGCCCGACTGCGCAATGCCCGCGTTATTGATCAGAATGCCAATTTGCGCGTCGTCGCGCAGACGGGTTTCGACAGCCGCCAGTGCATCAGGTTGGGTCAGATCAGCGGGCAGAATGTCGACAGCCACGCCGTGTTCCTGCCGCAGACGCACGGCTAAAGTGTCGAGTTTTTCCTTGTCGCGGGCGACCAGAACAAGGTTATGCCCCCGGCGGGCGAAACGCTCTGCGTAAACAGAGCCGATGCCTGTCGAGGCGCCAGTAATGAGGACTGATGATTTGGTCATGAGTTGATCTTCTTTATTGGTGGGTAAACAAAATCCGCCAGTGCGCGGCCAAAGTACAGACTTAATGATGGTGATCGTAATCTAAAAAGTCAATCGGTTTGATTACGGTTATCATCAATGTATACTTGAGGCATGAATTTTCGGGAGGTGGGCAAAAATGAAAGTGTCAAAAGAGCAGGTTCGTGAAAACCGCAAACACATTGTTGAAACGGCTTCGGTGTTGTTTCGCGAACGGGGCTATGACGGTGTTGGCGTCGCGGAACTGATGTCAGCGGCAGGTTTCACTCACGGCGGGTTCTATAAACACTTTGCCTCCAAGGCGGATTTGATGTCGGAGGCGATGAGCTGCGGTTTTATGCGATCGGCAGAAAGTACCCAGGGGGTCAGCCGTGAGCAATTTGTGGAGAATTACCTCTCCCGGGAGCACCGTGATTCCATGGGCAAGGGTTGCGTCATGTCGGCGCTGGGGGCAGATACCGCGCGTCAGCCCGCGCCAATCAAAGCTGCATTTGCGCAAGGCATTGAAACGCAGCTGGCCCTGTTAGCCAGTGAACGTGGCCCGCACAGCGCAACGCGCGCTGACCTTATCGACAGCATGGCCCATCTTGTTGGCGCTCTGGTGCTCTCCCGCGCCTGCCCCGATGATTCGGCACTGGCTGATGAGATCCTCGAGGTGTGCCGCGCGCGCCTTCTCAATAAGGCCGTCAGCGAGGAGTGATCTTTCCGGCCCTGCTTTGTGCACGTGGCTGCGCCGAAATGAGTGCTGAAAAGCCCGTAAGGAGAAATCTGAGCGGGTTTTCTTATGTCCGGGAGGCGTGAAGAACTGTCATGAGAAGCTGAACATCTGTCCCCTGATCATGAAAATCGTTCATGTTCAGTGAAATTAAATCACTTTTCCTTAGTCAGCGACTCAGGCATAAATTATACACGGTTATTAACTATAGAAAATTTTGAGGCTGCTGAAGGTAAATCTGAAAATAAAATTGAGAAGCCCTGAAAAGCAAACAATCAAAACAGGTTTCATATCAGATGTCGGGATATCAGATAACAATGAATAAAAATATTACCTTTGCTATTAAGAGCATTCGTTTCGACGAAGATTATAACCCCTCGGAAAATACGCGTATTACCACCAACTTTGCTAATCTGGCAAGGGGTGAGAAACGCCAGGATAACCTGCGTAACACCTTAGTGATGATCGATAACCGCTTCAACTCTCTGGCTCACTGGGATAACCCGAAGAGCGATCGCTATTCTGTTGAACTTGATATCATTACTGTTCAGTTAACTATTTCCGGCGAGGACAGCTCAGACTCCTTCCCGGTGATTGAAATACTGAAAACAAATATCGTGGATAAACACACCAGTCAGCGTATTGAAGGTATTTTAGGGAATAATTTCTCCTCCTATGTGAGGGATTATGATTTTAGCGTTTTATTGCCCGCGCACAATAAAACCCAATCCGCGTTCAGTCTTCCTGAGAAATTTGGAGAACTGCATGGGGATATATTTAAATGCTTCGTCAACTCAGACACCTATAAAGATAACTTCAATAAGAAACCGGTGATATGCCTGAGCGTCTCCAGCAAAAACACCTATTATCGCACCGGCGTGAAACATCCTGTATTGGGTATCGAATATCAGCAGGATGAACTTTCTCTGACCGATGAATACTTCGCAAAAATGGGATTGCGGGCGCGATATTTCATGCCTGAAAACAGCGTGGCACCTTTAGCCTTCTATTTTACCGGCGACTTACTCAGTGATTACACAAATCTTGAGCTGATCAGCACCATCAGCACGATGGAGACTTTCCAAAAGATTTACCGCCCTGAGATTTACAATGCTAATTCTGCGGCCGGAATACAGTATCAGCCAAGCCTGAATTATCAGGATTATTCTTTAACACGCATTGTTTACGATCGGGAAGAACGTAGCCAGCTGGCTGTTGAGCAAGGGAAGTTTACTGAAGAGAACTTCATTAAACCCTATCAATCCGTTCTTGAACAATGGTCTGCGCAAACTGTTCTTTGATTATAAAAAAATATAAGGTCACCTGTTATGAAAAAATTATTACCGACATCGACTGCCGGCAGTTTACCTAAGCCTTCCTGGCTGGCACAACCTGAGGTGCTTTGGTCCCCGTGGAAATTGCAGGATCAGGAATTAATTGACGGCAAACAGGACGCCCTGCGTTTGTGTCTGGAAGATCAGCAACAGGCAGGTATTGATATTGTCAGCGACGGCGAGCAAACCCGTCAGCATTTTGTCACGACGTTTATTGAGAACCTCAGCGGCGTTGATTTCGAAAAACGCGAAACGGTTAAAATTCGTAATCGTTATGAAGCGAGCGTGCCGACAGTTGTTGGGCCGGTAAGCCGCCAGCGATCGGTTTTTGTCGAAGATGCTAAGTTTTTACGTCAGCAAACCACACGACCAATTAAATGGGCTCTGCCAGGGCCGATGACCATGATCGATACGCTGTATGATAACCACTATAAAAGTCGCGAAAAACTTGCCTGGGAATTCGCTAAAATTCTCAATGAAGAAGCCAAAGAATTAGAAGCTGTGGGCGTCGATATTATTCAGTTTGATGAGCCCGCGTTTAATGTCTTCTTTGATGAAGTGAATGACTGGGGCATTGCCACTTTAGAAAGAGCTATCGAAGGGCTTAAATGTGAAACGGCTGTCCACATTTGCTACGGCTATGGCATTAAAGCCAATACAGACTGGAAAAAAACGCTGGGCACCGAATGGCGACAATATGAAGAGATTTTTCCAAAGCTGCAAAAATCTAATATCGATATTATTTCACTGGAATGTCAGAACTCCCATGTACCCATTGAGCTGCTGGAACTTATTCGCGGTAAAAAGGTAATGGTGGGAGCCATTGATGTGGCAACCAATAACATCGAAACACCGGAAGAAGTCGCCGCCACCCTTCGCAAAGCGCTGCAGTTTGTAGACGCCGACAAGCTCTATCCTTGCACTAACTGCGGCATGATCCCCCTGCCTCGCAGCGTGGCAAGAGGCAAGCTGGATGCCTTAAGTGCAGGCGCTGAAATCGTCCGCAAAGAGCTTCTGGCGAAATAATTTCGCCACCCGTCTGATGTTTGAAGAGAGCCTGTAGGGTGGTGCGATCCCCATTCAGGCTCACTTCACCACCGAAACGCCATTTCCGGAAAAATCCAATACTGCTTCTGTCGGCGCTGGCGGTAACGGCGGAAACGGCGGATCCCCTCTCTGACAGCGTAATCTCCCTGTTAAAAAGCCCGCTCAGTTATCCCTGAGCGGGCTTTTGAGGGTAATAACTACCCTTTACGATCCTGCCTTTACGTTTACAGTTCGAACCGGTCCAGGTTCATCACTTTTGTCCAGGCAGCGACAAAGTCTTTCACAAACTTCTCTTTAGCATCAGCGCTGGCATAAACCTCGGCATTTGCACGTAATACGGCATTCGAACCAAACACCAGATCGGCACGGGAGGCAATGAATTTACCCTCTCCGCTGACGCGATCGCGGCCTTCGAAACGTTCACCCGTTCCGTCGGTGGCTTTCCATTCGGTGCGCATGTCGAGCAAATTGACGAAGAAATCCGTGTTAAGTTCGCCGGTTTTTTGCGAGAAAACCCCCAGCTGACTGCCGTCATAGTTTGCCCCCAGCGCGCGTAATCCGCCGACGAGCACCGTTAATTCAGGCACGGTCAGCGTCAGTTGCTGGGCCTTGTCGATCAACAGATTTTCGGTCGAGGCATTGGCCGAACTGCCACGGTAGTTACGAAAACCATCGGCTTTAGGTTTCAGCAATTCGAAGGACTCAATGTCCGTCTGTTCCTGACGGGCATCCACACGACCGGCAGTGAATGGCACCTCGATATCAACGCCAGCCGCTTTCGCTGCCTGCTCAACACCGACCACGCCCGCCAGTACGATCACATCCGCCAGTGAGGCCGTGCGGGTGGACTGCTGGATGGATTCCAGAGTGGGCAGTACACGCGCCGCCGTGGCATTCACCTCCCACCCTCTTTGTGGCTGAAGCGCCAGGCGGGCACCGTTCGCGCCCCCGCGTTTGTCGCCGCCACGGAAAGTCGAAGCCGAAGCCCAGGCGACCGACGTAAGTTCACTGACGGTAAGACCGGAAGCCGCAATTTTTTCCTTCAGCTGCGCAATCTCTGCAACGGTCGGGTGATACACAGGGACCGGCAGCGGATCCTGCCAAATGAGATCTTCTTTTGGCACTTCCGGCCCGATATAGCGCGCTTTTGGCCCCATATCGCGGTGAGTCAGTTTGTACCACGCCCTGGCAAAAGCTTCGTTAAAGGCCTGCGGGTCGCCGTGGAAACGACGTGAAATTTTTTCAAACTCAGGATCAAAGCGCAGCGTCAGATCGGTGACCAGCATGGTCGGTTTGCGTTTTTTTGACGTGTCGAACGGATCAGGAATGATGTCCGGTGCATCGGCGGCTTCAAACTGAATAGCCCCCGCCGGGCTGCGGGTCTGCACCCACTCATATTTGAAGAGGTTTTCGAAGAAGTAATTGCTCCACTGCGTCGGGGTTTGCGACCAGATCACTTCCAGACCGGAGGTGATGGCATCTGCGCCCGCGCCGGTTCCGTGGCTGCTTGCCCAGCCGAGGCCCTGAGATTCAATCGGTGCGGTTTCGGGATCAACACCCACGTGGGTGGCAGATGCAGCGCCATGCGTTTTACCGAGCGTATGACCACCGGCGATGAGCGCGACGATTTCCTCGTCGTTCATCCCCATATTGCCGAAGGTGGCACGGATGGCCGGAGCGGCAGAAGCCGGATCACCGCTGTGATTCGGACCTTCCGGGTTCACGTAAATCAGCCCCATTTCCGTTGCGCCCAGCGGAGATTTTGCCAGTTCTTCAGGATGGCGGTGTTCAAGCCAGGTGGTTTCGTCACCCCAGTTCACGTCCAGATCCGGTTCCCAGACGTCTTCGCGACCGGCACCAAAACCAAAGGTGCGGAAACCGGAATTTTCCAGCGCGACATTACCCGCCAGAATATAGAGATCTGCCCAGGAAATTTTCTGACCGTATTTTTGCTTCACCGGCCACAACAGGCGGCGCGCTTTATCGAGGCTGACGTTATCCGGCCAGGAGTTGAGAGGAGAAAAGCGTTGCTGACCGCGTCCTGATCCGCCGCGTCCATCGACGGAGCGATACGTCCCGGCGCTGTGCCACGCCATACGGATGAACAGGCCAATGTAGCTGCCCCAGTCGGCGGGCCACCAGGCCTGAGATTCGGTGAGCAGCCCTTTGATATCGGACTTGAGTGCAGAGTAATCTAACTTAGCGAATTCTTTACGATAATCAAACGTCTCGCCCAGCGGGTTGGAACGAGTCGAGTGCTGATTTAGCAGGTCAACCCTGAGCTGATTGGGCCACCAGTCACGGTTGGATGTGCCACCGCCGGAGGATTTATTGGTATTACCTTCATGGAAGGGGCATTTACCGGCGGATGCTTCTCTTTCTGCTTCAACAATGGGCTTTGCGTCTTTTGCTTCTTCATCAATGGAATTGCTCATGCTCACACTCCTGTTTTTGTAGTCTCATTGCTACTCTATACGCGGATTGAAACCAGTCACATCTGAATCACCCTATGTATTTGATAGATCTTGCCTTCAGAATTTTGTGCAGTGCC
This sequence comes from Rahnella rivi, assembly GCF_019049655.1. GTDB lineage: Bacteria > Pseudomonadota > Gammaproteobacteria > Enterobacterales > Enterobacteriaceae > Rahnella > Rahnella rivi. The sequence continues at coordinate 121,382 of NZ_JAFMOX010000061.1, read as the reverse complement.
TGCGGGTTTTTTCATCAAAATAATGCCATCACTGATTATAGAATAACCCCTTAATGACAGCGGCTTATCTGCCCGCGTCGCAAAAAGAAAAAAGCCCGTCAGGGTTTCCCCCGACGGGCTTTCGTTTCGTCATGTTGCTTAGCGACTACTCACGCCATCCCATTTCGGGAGCAACATGTTTCAGGATCGACTCAATCACATGCACGTTATACTCAACGCCCAGCTGATTCGGCACGGTCAGTAACAAGGTGTCGGCTTCGGCGATGGCTTCATCCTGTTTCAGCTGTTTGATCAACATTTCCGGGCTGGCTGCATAGCTGCGACCGAAAATCGCACGGGTTTTCTCATCGAGGAAACCCACTTTATCGCCATCGTTACTGCTGCCGCCAAAGTACATGCGATCGCGGTCATCCATCAGGGCAAAAATGCTGCGGCTGACCGAGACACGCGGTGCCCGCTCATGCCCGGCTTCCTTCCAGGCCGCACGATAGGCGCGGATTTGCTGCGCCTGCTGAATATGGAACGGCTCGCCGGTTTCATCATCTTTCAGCGTTGAGCTTTGCAAATTCATGCCCAGCTTCGCGGCCCAGACGGCGGTCGCATTCGAGCCAGCGCCCCACCAGATGCGCTCGCGCAGCCCTTCAGAATAAGGCTCAGTGCGCAGCAAACCCGGCGGATTTGGAAACATCGGTTGCGGATTGGGTTTCGCAAAACCTTCACCGCGCAGCGCATCCAGCAGCTTTTCAGTATGACGGCGCGCCATATCGGCTTCTGTTTCGCCCTCTTCCGGCTGATAACCAAAATAGCGCCAGCCGTCGATCACCTGCTCCGGCGAACCCCGGCTGATACCGAGCTGCAAACGCCCCCCGGAAATCAAATCCGCGGCGCTGGCGCTTTCGGCCATATACAGCGGATTCTCGTAACGCATATCGATAACACCGGTACCAATCTCGATCTTGCGGGTTTTTGCGCCAATGGCCGCCAGCAACGGGAATGGCGAGGCCAGCTGACGGGCAAAGTGATGCACGCGGAAATAAGCGCCGTCGGCTCCCAGTTCTTCAGCCGCCACGGCCAGATCGATAGATTGTAATAATGCATCTGCTGCCGAACGGGTGCCCGACTGCGGAGATGGCGTCCAGTGACCAAATGATAAAAATCCAATCTTTTTCATCGCGTATTCATCCTCATAGTGCGAAAAACGCTGCGCCGGACCCGACTGGCGGATAACAGCACACTGATGGGATTACTTTACGCGACTCAGGATGAGAATAAATGTCATTTATTTAACATAAGGATTCAGTTTATTTGATGAACTGCGGGAAAGATTTACTGTTTTTTGACCCATCTGCACAAATTGTCTCCCATCAGAACGTCGCAGCAAAAAAACCTTTGATCCCGCCCCCGTCACTCGTTATCATGCGCCCCGTTCACACGATTCCTCTGTAGTTCAGTCGGTAGAACGGCGGACTGTTAATCCGTATGTCACTGGTTCGAGTCCAGTCAGAGGAGCCAAATTAGAGAAGCCCGCTTAAGGAAACTTAAGCGGGCTTTTTGTTTTTTATGCCCGGCGCCAGGGCCTGTATGGCTATGATGCAGTCAGTGAATGTGAAAAATCTTCCTGAGGCATTTTCAGTTTTCCCTCCGCGCCGGAAAAATTTGGTGGTCAGATTTAGGGTCATGTTGGTTCGATGACGGAGTGACCCCAAATGTCTCTTAACGACTCAAAAATCCGCAACTTAAAACCAGCCGAAAAAACCTTCAAAGTTTCCGATTCTCATGGCCTGTACCTTTTTGGTCAATCCCGGCGGTTCACGTCTCTGGTATCTCAAATATCGTATCAATAGAAAAGAATCTCACCTTGGCTTAGCCACCTACCCAGGCGTGTCTTTGGCTGATGCTCGTCAACAGCGTGATGGTATCCGTAAATTGCTGGCGCAGAATATCAATCCAGCACAATAGCGCTCTGCTGAAAGAGCCACTTCCTCGCTAGAAAAAACTTTCAAGCGTGTGGCACAGGACTGGCATAAAAGCAACCGAACATGGTCAGAGAACCACTCTTCCCGCCTGCTTGCCTGCATGAACAATCATATATTTCCTGTGATTGGACACTTGCCGATAGCTGAACTGAAACCTTTTCATTTTATCGACCTGCTGAAAGGCATTTAGAAAAAAGGTTTGCTGGAAGTGGCAGCACGTACCCGACAGCATATGTGCAACATCATGCGTCATGCCGTACATCAGGAGTTGATAGAGAACAATCCGGCAGCAAATCTGGAGGGTATCATCTCCCCTCCTGCAAAACGCCACTACCCCGCCCTTCCGCTGGAGCGACTGCCGGAACTGTTGGCTCGCATTGAGGACTACCAGCAAGGACGAGAGTTGACCCGCCTGGCAGTATCACTCACCCTGCATCTTTTCATCCGCTCCAGCGAACTGCGTTTCGCGCGTTGGTCTGAGATCGATTTCAGAAACAAAATCTGGACAATTCCAGCGACCCGAGAAGTCATAACCGGTGTCCGCTATTCAGGACGTGGCGCGAAAATGCGTACCCCGCATATTGTGCCGCTCTCCCGTCAGTCCATCATCATCCTGAAACAGATACGGGAAATATCCGGGCATCAGGAACTTATATTCCCCGGCGATCACAATCCGTATAAACCGATGTGTGAAAACACGGTCAACAAAGCGCTACGCTTGATGGGTTATGACACGAAAGATGAAATATGCGGCCACGGATTTCGGACAATGGCCTGTAGTGCCCTCATGGAGTCTGGGCTGTGGCCGCAAGCGTCAGATGAGTCATCAGGAGCGTAATAGCGTACGGGCAGCATACATCCACAAGGCGTAACATCTGGAAGCCCGCAAGACGATGATGCAGTGGTGGTCAGATTATCTGAACAGATGCAGAGAGGAATTCGTGCCATCCTATATTTTGGGCCATCAGCAGTCCAAAGTCTGAACTTCGGTACATACCGATTGATAACCTTGAAAAAGCGCTCAGCTAATGGGTCCCGTTTAAGACTAAATACTTCGCATATATAGTAAAACAACGTCAGCTTGATACAGATCTTGGTTTTTAGTCACAAAATAGAGCTGAATATTGAATTTGGTCCCTCACAAGGCTTTATTGAATAAATCGAGTTTAGATAAAACTGCCCCATATCAATCATTATCTTAGGCAATCCGCACACTTTTTGGCATCCCTGCACGCGCCATTTTTGTTTAAGGCACGGATCATGGCCATAGCCTCACCAACCTGCGCATCGAAGTCATGCATCGTTAGATACCCACCGAACGTCGGTTATAAGCCGTGTTCCATTTCCAGTAAGCATTACTCCCCGTGAGCCTCTGCCTCGCCACCTCCTGATTTCTGTCCCCATACTCCACCGGCCAGTAACCCGCCTGATCTAGCGGAGGGATAAGCGCCTTGATTTTCTTACGCCGCATCTCGTCATGGCAAAGTTTTGTGCCATAAGTGCCATCGGCAGAAACGACCTTAACTTTCCGGTGGGTCTGACGAATAACTCCCGGGAATGCCTCTGCGTCAACATTATTCAGGGACAGGTCAGCGCAGATAACCTCATGAGTACCGGCGTCCACCGCCAGGTGAAGTTTCCGCAAGACGCGGTGCTTTTCCTGACCGTGTTTTTTCACCTTCCACTCCCTTTCACCGAAGACTTCTAATCCGGTGGAGTCGATAACCAGATGGGCAATTTCGCCGCTCGCGGGGTTTTAAACGGGATGTTGACGGACTTAGCCCGCCTGCTGACGCAGGAGTAATCCTGGCGCCGGAGCGGGAGTTCATCAGGGTAAAAATGAAGTCAATAAATCCCTGCGCGACGCGCAGCGTGAGGCGAAAAACTTGTTTGATCATCAGTACGGTAGAAATAGCGAGCACAGAATAACGTTGAGGAAGACCACGTGAAGACGTATTGGGATCGTTATGCCAGGCCTGAATGGCCGACTCATCAAGCCAGAATGTCAGTGAGCCCCGATGGATGAGCGCCTTGTTGTAGGTAGCCCACTTGGTGATTTTGAACTTTTGTTTTGCCACGTGATATCGCTGCAGGATCAGGAGTGTGGTGATCTGATCCTGACAACGGCTAAAAGTTCGATTTATTCAACAAAGACCATTTAATCCTGTGTATCTTGATTATTTGCTGATTTAATACGACTGTTAACAGGTTGAATTCCACGGCCTACAACAAAATTAGAGGGTTTCTGTAATAAGAGTTACACACCCCGATTAAATATCCAGTAGCCATCAGCAACCCAGGTATCACGATTGGTGGCAAACAGACGCTCTTTCAACACATCCTGCTTTAGTGCAACGCAATATACAGGCCGGTAACGCTCAAAGCGCCAACTGCCACTTAACTCACCTGCATCCACAACGTCGAAACCGATACTTTCAATGAAATTCGCTACCGTAGACTTCGCTTTGATATTATCACTGGCGATCGGAATAGCCCGGCGATTAATCGCCCCTTTTGGCCGCGCATCACGTCGTAAATCCTCAACCGTAATAGAGTTAAAGGCCTTAACAATAATGGCACCTGGTACGTTTTCTGCCAAGAACTCGCTGGTAGTTATCTCACCATTTTTTAACGACTGGATAACACCATCACGATGAGGGAAGTAATTTAACGGATCAACGACTATTTTATTTATAAGCAATGCTTTAGGTAATTCTGGAATAGCATAAAGGGGAACTGCGGCTATCACTATATCACCAAAATTGATTGCCTGTTCGGGTGTGCCCGCCTTACATTCTAATGTTCTGACTAATAACTCGAGAGATTCAGGACCACGAGTATTACTGACCATAACCTCAAATCCATTCTTTACCGCTTGTAACGTAATTGCCTGTGCCATTGCACCTGCACCAATAACCCCTACTTTTAAATTCATAATATCCATTTCTACATCAATTAAATAGCAATAACGCCAATTATATTTGGCAAAAAATCTATCGTAAATAGATGCCAAACCTGAAAAATATTTACATCCAATAAATATTTATAAGCCGTAAGTTTTTCATCATCCAGTGGAACCCTAATTTCCTTCGCATCACCAGCAAAGCCACAACCTATACATTTCAGCACAGCTTCTTTTCTTGTCCATGCGCGTAAAAAACACTCTGGCCAATCAGCCTTACTCAAGATTTCTTCAGCTTCTTCATTTGTAAATATATAGTCTACAACTTGTTGATGTATTGCGCGATTTTTTAGCTCAATATCAATACCAAGAGGCTTATTTCTTGAGAACGCGATTGCAATAACATCACCCGTATGGGACACGTTAAAGTTTATCTTTTTATCAAAATCCACTATGTATGGTTTACCATACTCATCTTTCAATACAGCCCCTTGAAAGGGATCTGTGTTAAACATAAACCCTAGCGCTCTGCGTAAAAAAGCCTTACCTGCAATATATCGATTTCGCGCAGAAACACTCGAAAATGCTTGAGACTTTATTTTCTCGTCTTCAGAAAGGAAGATGGCATCATCCTGTGTAAAATCAGAATAATTTCCAACAAAAACGGTAATTTCTTCATCATCGTTATCTTTTAAGTAAGCCACTTCACGCCAAAGCATATTATTATTTAGCCCCAATCCATACTAATAGATAGCATTGAGATTTATCCGTCAGAATGCCGACCCTTCTACAGGGTCGGATAAAAACTAACTTGCTATATTTTTTAACGAGATTTGAATTTTATCATTAATAAACCTCAACATTTTACCATATGTGTTAAACGGCGAGTTTTGAAATGAAAGATCTTGCTCTGTTGCGAGTTTAATCTTATATCCAAGCACCTTAAATAACTGTTTTTCTACATCTGAAATGATAGTCAACAGACTCAATGAATCTAGCTGTCCCGTTGAAGAATAGAGTTCCGTATCATCTCCCTCTGAAAAATCAAAAGGTTGATCCATAAATGGCTCTTGTCGATATATAGCAGATGTTAAAATATCGTTAAGCTCGACTTCCATAATAATCCCTAAATTTAAACTGTAATTACTTCATTGATAAAACATACCGAGTTTTATAGGATATTTCTTAACTCTATAAACTCACCGCTTGTGATTCCTATGCATTCATGCTCAATGACCCTTTGATAAATTTCTGTTGCACGTTTCTCAGGGCTAACTGCGTATCCGGGCATATTAAACCTTTCTCTTAATTTTAAATGCTCGGGAAATTTGCATAAACTATCTTTTGAAATTATCCCTAAAGATAAATCAGTCAGAATATTACACATCCCCAACACAGCAAAAAATACGTCTGGGTTTTCTTGAGCATAAACCCCACACAATGCATTTAAGGCAGCCTTAGATAGACTATATGACAACATACCAGCGCGGTATCGTATACCAGCAATGGAAGCTGATGCCACAACAAGTGCCGGTTTAAAACCTGATTGAAAAAGCGCGTCAAGAATTAACTTATTAGCCAGAACATTAATCATCATGGCCTTTTGTAATTGTGAAAGATCATATTCATCAGTATGCAATGGTGCATTAGAAGAAACACCGGCATTAAGATGTATAACCGACACACCCAGTGTAATAACAGGGCTGAATTCTTGTTCAAATAGTGCTGCGACCTGCTCAGGATCTTGCAAATCACAGGATTTGAAAATAAACCGGTCATGTCCTGCAAGCTGAGTCGGTTTATGTCGTGCTGTACCGTATACTGTCCAACCTTTATCGAGATAAAGACAAGCCAGCGCCAGACCTAAGCCTCTGCTCACTCCAGTAATGAATACCCTCTTGAAAGCTTCCTGCTGTTTCTGGTTCTCGAGTGAACTCAAAGTACGCATGGCTTTCCTTAAAATTTCCCAGCACTAAATCCGCCATCAACTGAAAGCAATGTCCCCGTTACATAGGATGACTGTTCACCTAAAAGCCATAATATAGCGGCAGTGATCTCTTCTGGCTCGGCAAAACGTTTCAATGCGGTTGACTGAATTTTCTCTTCTGTTGATGCAGGGTTAGCACGAAGTCTCTCCTTGGTGTTCATACCACCTAAGGTCGGGCCTGGGCAAACTGCATTGATCCTCACCACACTCAGCCCTTCTGGTGGATTGGCACTTTCAACTGCAGCAACCTGTGTCAACATATTTAAAGCTGCTTTACTGGTAGAATATGCACTCTGCCGTGGTTGCCCTAAAACCCCGCCACAAGACGAGACATTCACAATCGAGCCTTTCTCACTTAGACCCATCAGGCGAATCTGGTGTGACATCAATAACAATGGTCCAACAAGATTAACCTGTAATACACGGTTCCACTCGTTTAAATCCAGTTCTTGAACTGAGGCTCTTTTAGTGGTGATACCTGCATTATTAACAGCAAAATCTAAACGCCCGTGCTCCTTACGAATTAAATCGAAAAGCTCAATTACGGCACGTTCATTGGTGACATCAAGTTGAACATAACGTGAATTACTACCCAATTCTTCCTGCGCATTCAATCCGTCTTCTTTATTTCTTCCCGTGATGTAACAAAAAACACCTTTTTCAATCAAGCTTTTACTTACATTAAATCCAATCCCACGAGTCCCGCCAGAAACCAATGCGACTTTACCAGTATAAGACATTTTATTTCTCCTGATGTTTTAATTGAATATGAACAGGGCGCAAATAGCGCGGATTTACACAACAAAATACCCTGTCTGCTGATGGTTCTTTCTTATCCCACAAGCAATACGAATCCCACCGGCAACGGAAAACGTCATCATAATCCCCAGCCAGCTCTTTGTTAACAAACTGATGATCTGCAACAATCGCTCGCCCAAAACCAATAAAATCGGCATCTCCACTGTCAAGAATCTCATCGGCTAATTTCAGACTATCGATATTAGCAGCAAAACCAATAGGCAAAGCTGTTCTCTGTTTAAAGAAACGCCCAGCTGAGCGAGAAATATCAATTGTGAAATTTTTATCGCTCAAGAACTTATTATAAGTCTCAGCAATTCCTGTAGCACCTATGATTGCATCAGCCCCAGCTTCTTCAATAGCAATAATGACATCACTTAATATATCGACATGAATTCCTTCCTTACCCAAACCATCATCGATTTGTAGACGCACAAATATTGCCATGTTATCACCAACAGAAATTTTAATTCTGCGAATGATTTCAACCAAAATTAGCGATCTTCTTAGCGGTGAACCACCCCACTTATCTTTTCGCCGATTAGTTCTTGGTGAGAGAAAAGAACTCAATAGGTAGCCATTAGCTGCATGTATTTGAATTGCAGGCGCACCTATTCTTAATGCCAGACACGCAGCATTATGAAACTGATAGATATAATCTTCAATGCGGTCTTCATTCAACCTTGTCACATCACCAGGAATATCGGGTAGATTATAACTTAAAGAGTTTCCCTCAGGCTTTACACCATAATGTTGCAATTGAACGCCTAAAATAAACTTTTTATTATTCGCACTTTCAATAATTGGCTTTAAATCATTTGCATGGTCTTCAGAAACAATTTTCATGCTGCGATCAGTATATTGTGACAAAGGGTCAACTGATGCATTTCCTAAAAAACCAAAACCACATCCCCCTTCCATGAGAGAATCATAAATTGAAAAAAATTCAGGTAGAGGCCTACCCATTGGGTCACAAAGATCAAAACCAACAGAGGAAAAATACATTCTGTTTGCTGCTAAATGATTTTTCCCGAAGGATAAGGGCCGCGTCAAATTTGAATAATTAGGCATAATTTCACTCGCCGAACACGTTAGTTTCAACAGAATTTTCTATAAATCCTCGTTTGATCATCTCTTTAAGACTTTCTAACTCTTCAAAGGAGACTCGTTCAAATAACCAATGACTCTCCCCATTACCTTCACCAACCCTATAAATAGATGTGCTGAAAGATATTGAATTATCATAAACAAAAGTTACAATCGCTTTCTCTATATTTTTATTCTTTACTCTGCTGGTAACACACCCCTTGCCTGATACACTTTTCAATACAACAATATTCTGACTAAGATCATGTGACGTAATAAATACGGTTAGTGGCGAGTGACTTAAAGGTTTAAATAAATCATCAGTATTTAGCAGCACATTTCTAGCCAACTTAAATTTCCCAATCGAAATCACGGGTGCCACAGTTTTGATTCTTGCAATCAGTTTCGCCTCTTGATAGAACGAGATTAAATACGTAATTTCCCTTGGAGTTGATGATTTTGATGAAGTAAAATCATCAACAACGATTTCCACCGGATACATAAGCTCACAATAAGAGTAAAAATCAGCTTGCATTTGGCTTAAACTGATAGTGACCTTACCTAACTGATGTTGAGAGTACGTATACAATTGATAATAAATTGCCTGTCTGGCTACTTCCATAAGCATAATGCCGGGAACATGCTCATGCTGCTTTCTGTAGAAGAAATAGTGGTCTGCATTATTGACTAACTGGAAACTGGTCGAATAACGCTCAATATTGCATTCATTCAGGAAAGAAGTGACATTCTCGGCATTTATAAAATCATGATCGAGATTATTTTTTTTACTGAGCGAATCAAGCCTTTGAAATGGAATTCCTTGGGAGATCAGTTCAGCATCACCCTCAAATTCCACTTCTGGTAATGCCTCGTTATGATCATCAATAAAAGTATAATCACCATTTCCATTACAGTGATAAAATGCATTTAAAATAACACTAACATTCTGAGAAATAGGGGTTTTAGGAATAACAATATAAGGCATGATTTTTCTTGGACTGCACAGTAATACGTCATCAGAGCTGCCTTTGTGCAATAATTTTGGCGCAATGGTATTATTATACTGAATTGTCATCACATCCCCTTTTTTACCTTAACGTTGACTTGATACTCGTTCAACCAGCGATGCATCCAGAGCACCATTTCAATACTTCCTCGATTGTAAGGCTGGCTTATTTCTGATGACTCTCTTTTTAGTAGGCTAATGATTTTTTCACGGTCAATCAGTTCGTAAACTGGTGAACGGTTATTTTCAATAATTGTACCTAACTCAACTCGAAGTCCATTTTCATATGCACCATCTTGGGTGGCCGGATATGGTGTTTTGATTCGGTTAACAATCCCATCCGGTAGCAGGTGCCGTGTTGCGGCACGCAGTAAACTTTTTTCTCTGCCGTCAAAACTTTTCATTTCCCACGGTGTATTAAATACATATTCGACTAACCGATGGTCACAGAATGGCACGCGAACCTCCACTCCAACCGCCATACTCATACGGTCATTGCGGTCAAGCAATGTGGGTAAAAATCGAGTAATGGCGAGATAAGACGTTTTCCGCATACGCCAATCTGTATCGTTTTCTCCTGGCAAAGTGGGGACTTCTTTCACCGCTTTGCTATAGCATTCAGCTCGATAATCTTCACGTTCTAATGAAGTGACAAAGTCACGTGAAAGCAACTGGAGACCACCAAAATAGCGTGCCGATCCCGCAGTTAACCAAGGGAATGTATCTGCATCTCTGGCTGCTGGGTTTCTAAACCATTGATATCCACCGAAAATTTCATCTGCTCCCTCGCCTGAAAGGGCAACGCTAGAGTGTGTTTTTAGCTCGCGAAATAACAGATACAAAGATGGCCACATATCTCCCCAATAAGCAGGTGGCGCATCCACCGCACGTAAGACCTTTTGCCTGACAGATTCATTGAGCATATCTTCACTGCGTAGCAGTAACTCAGTGTGTCTGGTGCCCGCGTGCTGGGCAAGCATTCGAGCAAAAGGCGCATCGGCGGCTCCTCTCACCCCATCAGCCTGAAAAGTCTCGATGTTATGACTGAAGTCAATAGAGAAGGACGGTAAATACCCTGAAGGTAAGGATTTAGCCGCCATCGCGGTGACTGCAGATGAATCAAGCCCTCCCGAAAGAAGCGAACATACCGGCACATCTGACACAATTTGTCTGCTCACTGTGTCAGTAAGCAAGGTTCTGACTGTGTCAATGGTCGTTTCCAGAGAGTCAACATGTTCCCTAGCTTCCAGTGCCCAGTAGGTCTCTTTTTGTAACCCATTTTTATCAAATATAAGCATCGTACCCGGACGCACTTCAAACACTCCATCATATACAGTACATTCAGGTGTTTTTAGCATATCGAGTATTTCACAAAATCCATTTCTGGAAATACTTGGTTGAACGACACCACTAACAAACAGAGCTTTCGGCTCCGAAGCAAAAATGACGCCGCTCTCAGTCAATGCATAATAAAGAGGCTTTATCCCCATGCGATCGCGAAACATAAAAAGCTGGTTACGTTGACAATCCCAGATGGCTACCGCGTACATGCCATTAAGATGATGGACAATATTTTCTTGCCAGTGTAAGTAGCCTTTGAGAAGCACCTCCGTATCACTGGTCGTATCAAAATGATAACCTAGTCCTTGTAAATCTCTTCGCAGTTCCTGAAAGTTAAACACTTGCCCATTGAATGCAATCACCGCATGGTTACCATTAAAACCTTTGGCTTCCATTGGTTGAGCACCATGCTCAATATCAATAATCGCTAATCGCTGATGTCCTAAGGATGCATATTTATCATTCCAGACACCTTGACCATCTGGCCCACGATGTGCCAACGACTCCGTCATGGCTTGTACAAAATACGTTCTGTCAAAATACCTATTATTAAAATCTACCCAACCAGTAATCCCACACATATGACACCTCTAATTGTAGAAAAAATTTAAGTTACTCAGTGTGAGAATTATCTAACACTATTGTAGGTTTAATAATTTTTGTTTTTTCCAGATTTATTAACATTGCGTTCCAGGAAAGGCCAACACCAAAACCACATATTATTATATTTTTCCGTGAATGCCCCCAGTCCTTTCGACTTAACAATAAAGGAATAGATGTAGAATTAGTATTACCAATACCGTCAACATCTGCAGGCAGTTGTTCATCATTCAGACTCATGATGTCTCTCAGGTATCCAAGAATAAATTCATTTGGCTGATGTAAGGCGTAAAGCGCAATTTCATTTTTATCAACATTCGATTCTGATAACAGCGTATCGATAGCTTCAGGAACACGTTTTAGAGCAAAGCTCATTACAGCAGCACCATCCATTTTTAAATAGCCAACCGTTCCAGAAATTGCGTCTTCTTTTTGATAATGCATTCCCACACCAAGGGATTTTCTACCTTGCCCATCAGCGCCATAAATAAATGTACAGGTGTCCTCACCATTAGTGATCAATGATACCGATGCAGCATCGCCAAAAAGCATTCTGGATTGATATTCTTTATCATCAATGACGCGAGAATTAACATCACCAGTACATACCAACACATTTTTACACACACCCGCCTTGACCAACGACGCAGCCTGAATCAGTCCATTGGCGTAACCAGAACAACCCGAATTAAGATCAAGTAAAAAGCAGTTTTCGCTGAGACCCAATACCTGGTGAAGAGAAAATGAGGTTCCGGGGCTCCATACATCGGGTGTTTGAGTGATAACGATCAAACCATCTATCTGATTATTCTCTAAATCAATATTGCTCAGTAAATTATTCACCGCGGCAGTCATCAGATCTGTCGTTGATATATGCTTAGCAACCCTGATTGATTTTATTCCTGTTCCTCTAATAACACGTGAAACATTTTTCTCTCCGTACAAAAGAGTGAAATCAGACGATTGCATCAACGTAGACGGTATTGCTGCTGCAATTGCTTTAATATTAATGCCAATGATTGAATGGGTACGCATTTTATAAAACCTTATTATTCCACCAGTAGTAGAACCAGATCATTCACGACTTTGATATTTCTCATATCTTCTACGGCCACCTGCTTCCCTGTTTCTTTAGTGACTAATGCGACTGCCGCGAGAATTGCAAAAGAGTCCCATTTTTCATTCTCATTTAGATTTGTATATGGGTAAATATCATGAGGTTCCATATCCAAAACCAATGCGAGTTGTGGCCGAACAGTTTCAATATCTTTTTTCATCTTAGCACCCTTGTTTTTATGAAAATAAGGTATTATCTGGAACACCCTGTTCCATAATAGTGAAGAATATAATTTTATTTATTTTTTCATCGAAAAATGAATTTTAATAAATAGAATATCAACTCGTTGCGATCTGTTTTGATGATTTTTGTTGTGAAATAAGACGTGCCAGTAATCCAAGAATTGCCGGAGCCAACGTGCCGTACAATGTGACCCAGCTGATACCATTTACAAAGGCATCATGTGCTGCGGCAACATTCACGCCACCCAGAAGTTCTGCATTGAAGTTGCCTGCGGCAATCGTATTAGCAACACTTGCAAGCGAATCTACATTTACGCTATGAACCAGCTCGGCAGAGACGCCAGATAGCAACACAAAACCCATCACGGCGATATTCACTGCGAGTGAAATCATGCGGGCGCTGAATTCCATTCCCGATGCCATGCCTGCACGTTCTGGAGGCAGTGAGCCGGTTGAGGTATTGGTCACTGGCGTATTGGTCAACCCTAATCCTACTCCAGCAATAAGACAGCCCGGCAGTAATGTCAACCAGCTAGCATGTCCGCTGGAAATGGTTATGTGCAGTACCGCAAAGCCAATCGCGATGGTGAATAATCCCACCGGGATAATAAAACCTGGGCCGCGCTTCTGTAACAGGCGCTCAGCATAAGGCGGAACCACAATCGTTGGCAGGGTATAAGCCAGCACAATTAGCCCGGCTACCACACTGCTATAGCCCAACACTGACTGTAAATAGAGCGGAAAATAGATAACGAACGGCCAGAATGAAAAATTCATGCCGCTGGCTCCCAACAATGCAACTGAGAAGTTACGAATTCGGAAAGCTTTAAAATCAAAAATAGGACGTTGGCTTTTCAGCTCAATGATGATGAAAAGCAGCAGGCTCGCAATACTGATCGCAATAATTTCTTGGCCCGTACCCGATGCCAGACTTAATTCATGCCCCTGTGTAATTAGATAGACAAAACCAAATACGGCGATCGGTAAGGTGATCATACCACCAAGATCAATTTTCACCACATGCGGGTCACCCGACTCCACCACACCCATCCGGGCAGCAATAACGGTTACTACGGCAATCACAACATGAATAAGGAACACCCAGTGCCAGCTCAACAGAGCAAGGATAACCCCACCAACAATAGGGCCGAACCCCAACCCCAGACCGAACATAATTCCCCACCATCCAAAGGCAATTCCTCGCTCTGGCCCGTCCCTGAACTGATGTGAAAGCACAGCGACCTGACAGGAAAGCATCGCTGCCGCACTTCCACCTTGCAGGAATCTGGCACCAATCAGCAACGGTGCACTGCTTGCCATTCCACAAATGAGAGAGGCAATACCAAAAACAGTAATCCCCGCAAGAAAGATACGCTTACGGCCAAATCGATCTGCCAGAGCACCCATAGCAACTAGACATGAGCACATTGCCAGGGTGTAGGCATTCATAATCCATTGAAGTTGACGGAACTCTGCAGGCAACACTTTTTCGAGCGTTGGTAAAATTGATGGAATACTGGTTATTTCCAGACCCAACATAATGGCGGATAAGCACACAGCACCCAGTGCTATCTTATTTATTGATGATATGGTCGCGGCCATTTCTTTTTTGCTCCGTAGATCTAATCAGATGGCATTTTTCTTATGAAAGTATTTATGAAAAATGAAGTTTTCTATTTAGCTAAATGTTCTAACACGGCAAGAAAGTATCACTTCTCGAACTCATCAGATATGGTAAAGTCTGGTATATCTGTGACAACAAAATGGAATAGTTGAGATGACCACGCTGGATATTGATGCCGTGCGCGCATTTGTCGTGATTGCAGAGTCAAAAAGTTTCACTCGTGCGGCGACTGAACTGGGCACAACGCAAGGAGCTTTAAGCGTTAAACTGAAGCGACTCGAGGATAAGCTTGGGCAAAAATTGATAGAACGTACACCTCGTCAGGTGCGCCTTTCTATTTTTGGAGAAAAATTTATTTCATCCGCGCGTGATTTTCTCAGCTCTCATGAACGGGCCATATCCAGTTTAATAGCGAGTGATAGCAAATTCAAATTGGGCATTTCATGCTATGTGATGGGACCCGAAGTGCCGGAAATTCTTTCACAAATGAAGTCATTAGATCCTACGTTATTGATAGTGGTGACTGTTGATAGCTCTCACGTGTTGATGAATTCATTTAACAACGGTCAGTTGGATGCAGTGATTGTGCGTAATGATGATGACCGCCGCGAAGGGCTGGAACTGTGCCAAGAACAGTTTGGCTGGTTTGCTACCGAAAAATATACCTGTATTCCCGATCACCCCGTGCATATCGCTAACCTTTCTCCTGACTGCGGTATACGCGATTTGACTTCTCAACGTTTACGCCAGTCGGGAATTCGTTGGGAAGAGGTGTTCGTCGGGGTGGGTATAACCGCCGTTATCGCTGCACTCAGCGCAGGCATTGCGGTAGGCGTATTGCCTTATCGTATGGCGCCTGTAAACCTGGTCGAAGTGAGCACTAAACTCTCTCTGCCAGCGCTTCCCTCGATGGCGATCGTGTTACATTCTGCGTTGTCAGACCAAAAAACGCGATCCATTATTCGTACTATTCAGCGTGTGTACAAAAACCATCACCAGGAAATTGCTGCTCCAGATATTAATACGAATGAAAATAACAATACTCGAATAGTTGATTATTCAACGTTCATCGCGCATTCCGAAATTTAATTAATAACTGAACAACAATACGATAACCTGACTCATTTATGTAACTTTCCAGATGATTATTTAACGCATTGATATCAGAATCATTCGTGTTAATTATGGTTGGATATATCAAATTTTATAACACTTACGCTTGGAATAGCGGCTGCCTCCCTTGCCGAATAGCCTTGACAGCAAGGGGGACATTTCGCCTTTCCTCCGCTCGCAAAATACGCATCTTCGTTCTATAGTTAATCGCGATCTACTCGATCTACTTACAATAAGTTATCTAGTATGAGCAACGACTATCTCCCGATTAGAGCGAATTAGCTTGCAAACGGCACCGAACCGGCGCTGTAACCTGACCTGGCGATTATTGACGCCTATTACCACATTTATGACCGCCCCGGCAGACAATACCTGCTACTCGAGTACCTTGTAGATGCGGCTTACGGCCACAACAATATTACAGCTTCGGTGTATACGCAGGCGCTGACCAGCTACCGCAGTTCGGGGTCAAAAGCCTTGCGCCCGGTGGGCTTAATTGAGTACGTAACCTAAGCTACTCCCCGCCAGCAGCAGCTGTTACCCAAAGCGGCGCAGTGGTAGTCGGTTATGTCGATTTATGTCATGGCGTGGCGGTGCACAAGGTACTGGAGGCGGAGTTATCTGCTGCGCATGGTCACCTACGCGGCGTACGTCATCGAGTCTCCAGGGACGCAGATCCGAGCCTTGTTAATCCGCTTTCAGCTGCATCCGCTGGACTATTGCTCGATAAGCACTATCAGGCGGGTGTTGATTTGAACAGTTGGCCGATATAGGTTGAACTATGATGCCTGCTGTTTTTCACCACGTTATCGGAGCTGTACGAGGTTGTACGTCAGGTACCTGACACCCGCATTATCATCAACCATTGTGGCCGCGTGGTGCGTATTGCCCTCTATGTACAAAACCCAGAACCAGTTTTATACCGCCAAATTCAATTAGTGATCATTCTGGTGCTCTTGACAGCATCGCAATTCAGGATTAGCTTAATTATTAGCCAGTTACTGGCAGGGCGATCTCAGTCAGAGGATCCAAAAACTAGAAGCCCGCTTAAGCAAACTTAAGCGGGCTTCTAGTTTTTGTGCTTTATATCCAGAGTCAGCTCTGATTAAGTTGACGCTTATTGCAATATGGGCGAGATGCCGTCATGCCCCATAGTAAAGCCTTGAAAACCTGTGACAAGGAATTATACGTCACGCTACTGACACAAAATTAAGGTTTCAGAAAATCGTTCAATTCATACAGATGGTTCATGAATAGATGACGGTCATGACTGTGATGAGCTTTTTTATGACAGCGAGGGCATAGAGCAACAGTATTATCGATGGTATCTGGCCCTGAATTTCGTAGAAACTTCACATGATGGACCTCCAGAAATACTGACTGACTGTCTGTCAATAAAGGCGTTGTTTGATTAGAACATCCCTGACACTGGCCATTAGCGCGCAAAAGAGTATATTTTTTAACCTGCTCACATCGTTCCACAATATCCCTGGTTTCAGAGATTTTTTGAGGATACCTGTTACCAGCAGGAATACTCATCGGCGTTTCATCGGAAATCAGGGTGGCTGGACTCACCGTTTTCCGTTGTAAAATTCTTATCCCATTTGATTGACCATTATTGGTGAACGTTTTCCATTTCTGAGTTGTTTCACCGATCAACGCCATATTTCTGACCTGAAGTTGGACGTTATCCCCTTTTCTCTTCAGCTTGCTTACCCTCGTCGAACCAACGACTTCACCCAACCATAACTGCGTCGGGAGTTTATTTTGAACGTAAAATATTAAGAGGTGATCAATGTCATTTGGCGCCACAAATCCCCAATTTCCTGTTGATACAGGCACGCCATTTTCCCATACGAGATGTAAGCCTTTCGTTTTCACTGCGGCAATGCCGGCATTATCATCTATGTTCTGTGAATTCAAAAACTCGTAGCAATTACTGAAATATTTAACCTCGGACATCATGATCTCCCTGTGTTTAAACACATTATCGGCAAATGACGTCTAAGCATGAGTATTTTAATTTGGTTAAAAGGCGACTATTTATCTCACTGTGAACCGTTTTTACATACCCGTTCTCATCTGAAAGTTTGCCAGAGGAGAAAACTTTCATGGAAAGTAGGTAATCTTCTGACAAAACCAAGTGAGTTATCTTTGCGTCGGTAGTGCAGTGTTTATATTCGCCTTCACCCTGACGTCATTGTTGAAGAATGTGAATGAACCTTCCGCAGGGAGCGATGATGCGCAGCCTGACGTCGTAACTCGGTTTAAAATTCGTTATCATCCGCTCCCACTTTCCGTCCGGGTTGCCTGATGTCTACGATTATCGATACGTTTATTGCCCCGCCGTGCCATGACCAGATTGAGACGCTGTATCAGGATGACCATCTGGTGCTCATCAATAAGCCGTCCGGTCTGCTCAGCCTTTCGGGCAAAAATCCGCAAAATCTTGATTCAGTGCATCACCGGCTGGTACAGATATTTCCCGGCTGCACGCTGGTCCACCGCCTGGATTTTGGGACATCTGGTCTGATGGTGATTGCCCGCAACAAAGCGGTTAATGCCGCCCTCTGCCAGCAGTTCAGCCTGCGCACCGTCACCAAAGTGTACAGCGCGCTGCTTTGCGGACATCTGGACCAAGATGAAGGGGTGATAGACGCGCCGATTGCCAAAGATCCGGCGCTTTTCCCGCTGATGTCAATTTGCGCACTCAGCGGTAAACCCGCGCGTTCTGGCTATCAGGTCATTGAGCGGTTTTATCAGGAACAGGATGACGGGGCGCTACTGCCGTTAACGCGGGTACAGCTCACCCCGGAAACCGGCCGCACGCATCAGTTGCGGATCCACTGTCAGCACACAGGCCACCCTATTCTGGGTTGTGACCTGTATGGCGGACTTTTGCTGCCGGGAACCGAACGGACACCGCGCCTGATGCTGCATGCCAGTGAACTGCATTTTGTTCACCCCGTCAGCCAGGAGCCGATCGTTGCCCGTCACGAAAGTCCGTTCTGAACCGGTTTATTACCACATCAAATCATCAGGCACTTTGAAATCAGCATACGGATCTTCTTCGTCTTGCTCTTCCTGACTCAGCGTGCTGTTTAGCACGATACTGCCCGCATCGCGCTGCGCAATTTTATCCGCGACGCTTGCCGGGATGATTGCGTATTCGCTCTCGCCGTTGCTATCAACCAGCAGACGGGCGATCGCCAGACGCCCGCTGATCAGCTGGCTTTGCGTCGTTTTATCCACGTAGATCTTTTTAATTAAGTTACCGTCGGTGAAGTTAAAACCAATGTCGCCTTTGGCGTCAGTGATTCGGTTCATCTCAATCAACTGCTTAACCTGAGCCTTATACTCTTTAGATAAGGCCGCCTGTTTTTGTTGTTCGCTGAGCTGTTTGTCACGCTCAAGCTGGGCTTTTTTGTTCTCTTCCACAGCTGCCCTTGCCTCACGGCTCTGAACACGTGATTTTTTAGCCGTTCTTTGGACTTTTTCCATTTTCTTGCTGGAGACTAATCCGGCTTTCAGCAACTGCTCTTGTAAGGTGAGTTTTGTCATCTTCGTTTCTAAACCAGTTTAAAAAATTTGTGGGATTATACCTGTAAATGCCGTGGCTGTGTCAGGTTGCAGGATCGGATTACGCTAAGATTTGCGGTCAACCAGCCCCTTGCCCGCTCCGCTTTCCGGCTTTCGGTATGAGGGAAAAAAACAGGCGTTAACGTAAATGATAGTCAGGGCTCCCCCCTCACGTTCCCCTCGTCGGCATCCTGCAGGGTTTCCCAGGCGATGACCCGGTTCTTTCCCTGGGTTTTGGCCTGATACAGCGCGCTGTCGGCGTTGGCGACCGTGCCGTTTACCGGTGAACCCGGTGCATGTTCGGCGACGCCGATGGAAACGGTAATGCGGACATTGTCCGGCCCCTGACTGGCACTGACATGCTCCTGGATTTTCAGGCGCATTTTTTCTGCCACCGGCAACGCGTTGACGAGGCCGGAATTGAGGACGATCAGAAATTCTTCGCCGCCATACCTGCCGACGAAATCATTGCCGCGAATATTCTTTTTAATAATTTTGGCCACCGTGCTGATAATTTCATCGCCAAACGGGTGACCGAAATTATCATTAATTGATTTGAAGTTATCGATATCCAGCATAAACACGCAGAAATTGCTGCTGCTGTTTTCTTCCGCTTCTTTTAAATAGAGATCAATACTCCGCCGATTACTGAGGCCGGTCAGCGGATCGGTTTCTGAGGCTTTTTTAAAATAATTTTTACTGGTGGAAAGGTCGGTCAGTTTTCCAAAAGAAAAATACAACACCATCAGGAATACCAGACTCATCAGCGTTTTGACGATCGCCAGTTCCCAGTACCCGTTGTCGTGGAGTGCGGAAATATGTGACAGCAAATTAATCGACTGAGCAATGCTGTAGGACAAAATGACAAACATCATGCCTTTACGATGTGTCAGGCTGAATCCGGTCAGACAGATAAAATAGATAATGGAAAACACATCGTAATAACTGGTTTTCCCGAAAATAAATAGCGTGCTTGTGATAAAGCCTAAAATCAGCACCGGGTAGCCATAGAAGATAAAACCAAAGGTAACCGGAGCGATAATCACGCTGTAAAGACTGGCATGATTGACAGACCCTTCCTGAAAAATATAAGCGCTTGCCAACCCGAACAGCACACCCAGGCCGCACTTCACCAGCAGGCTGTTTTTCTGCGTAAACTTCACATATAAAAAAGGAATTGAAATACAGGTATAGGTAATACACATTCCGACAAGCGTATTTATTAACGTTTCTTCCAGGAAAAACATCATCAATCTTTCCAATATTGTGCGGACTTAATGTGCGCAATACTAACATTTCCCGAAAAGCAAAACAAAGCACCCGAAAATAACATTAATTACAATTATCCACCGCGTGCCAGCGACTTAACACCATTAACACCATGAAGTTAAATGTGCATTATTTTATTGACATGAAACGGCAGTAATAAATAACGCACAGGGCGGTGTCGGGAATATTTACCTTACCGCCCTGCAATATATCGAAAACTGAGCCAATCCTGACCGGAAACACGCCGGGCAGGCCGCTGCCCTTTTCAGCCGTTACGCCACCGCCGCGGCTTTGGCGTCCAGCGCTTTGTGAATTGCCGCTTCCAGTTCGTTGATTTCGAATTTGGCGACGTAACCGTCAGCCCCGACTCTGCGCACGTGATCTTCGTTGGCGCTGCCGGATAAAGAAGAGTGGATGATCACCGGAATATTTTTCAGGAACTCATCGCGCTTGATATTGAGCGTCAGCGTAAAGCCATCCATTTCCGGCATTTCCAGATCGGTTAATACGAAGGAAATTTTATCGGAAATCGGGCGGCCTTCGGCTTTGCACTCTTCGGCCATTTTGCGGATTTTATTCCAGGCTTCCAGACCGGTGATATGCATCTGCGCAGGAATTTCCATCATGTTCAGGCCCTTCTCAAGCATCGAACGCGCCACTTTGGAATCTTCCGCCACGATCGCCACCGCGCCCGGTTTGAGAGAAAACGCCTTGGTTTTTTGCTTATCGATGGACACGTTGCCACTGGATGGCACGATGTCATAGAGGATCTGTTCGACGTCGAGCACCAGCGCCAGACGGTTGCTGGAGGTATCGTTATCCAGACGCGCAATGCTGGTGATGTTGCGGCTCTTCACTCCGGATTCCGCAGCCAGCACCTGGCTCCATTCAAGACGGACGATATCGTCCACCGATTCCACCGCAAACGCCTGTGTACTGCGCGCATATTCGGTGACCAGCAGAATGTTCAGGCCGGTTTTAGGTACACAGCCCACCACGGCAGGCAGGTCGATCACCGGAATAATTTCACCGCGAATATTGGCCATCCCCATCATCGGCGAGGCCATACCCGCCGCTTTCGTCAGCGCAGGCATCGGTACGATTTCACGGAGTTTAAACACGTTGATACCAAAGAGTTCAGACTTTTCTTCATCTGGCGCAGAGCCCAGACGGAACAGCAATAATTCAAAGCGGTTAGATGAAGTGAGGTTCGTTCTCTCATCGATGTCTTTCTGAAAATTGTCCATACTTTCCCCAGGCCTGTCGTGATTTGTTTTTATCTGTGATTACGCTGTGCGTCATTCGGAAAATAAGGAATTTCATTCTCTTTTTTCTCAGAGGGACATTCTTTTTATCGGCTGGTCAGGGGCAATTCTTTAGAGCGAAGAGAAAATTGAGCGGAAAGTTACCCGGTATCGCAGAGGATACCGGGTCAGGCAGCTTAGCCGCCGATCTTCACCAGGGTTCTGCCCTGAATGTTATTGTTCAGGAAATCTGCCGCCACCGCCGGCGTCATTTCCAGCGTGATCTCCGTGGCAGCCTGCTGGTAGAAGCTTTCCGGCAAGGTATTCATCAGGCGTTCCCAGACCGCCGCACGACGTTCGGCAGGCACCGACACCGAATCGACGCCCTGCAGACGCACATTGCGCAGGATAAACGGCATCACGGTAGTCGGCAGATTAAACCCTCCGGCCAGGCCGCAGGCTGCCACGCAGCCGCCGTAATTGGTCTGCGCCAGCAGTTTCGCCAGCACTTTGTCACCGACGGTATCCACCGCACCGGCCCAGATCTGTTTTTCCAGCGGACGGGTTTCGGCAAAATCATCGCGGGAGAGGATCTCGCTGGCACCCAGTTTACGCAGGTATTCGTGGGTCGATTCCCGGCCCGTGACCGCCGCCACTGTGTAACCGAGGGTATGCAGTAACGCCACCGCCGTGCTGCCGACACCCCCGCTGGCACCGGTCACCACCACGGTGCCACTTTCCGGCGTCACACCGGCGTCTTCCAGCGCCATCACGCACAGCATGGCGGTGAATCCGGCGGTACCGATGATCATGGCGTTACGCGCCGCCATGCCTTCCGGCAAGTGCACCAGCCAGTCGCCTTTCACGCAGGCCTGTTCCGCCAGCCCGCCCCAGTGGGTTTCACCGACGCCCCAGCCGGTGAGGATCACTGACTGCCCGACGGAAAAACGCGGGTCTTTGCTGCGGCTGACGTGGCCGGAAAAATCGATGCCCGGCACCATCGGAAACTGACGGATAATTTTGCCCTGGCCGGTGATGGCCAGCGCGTCTTTGTAATTAAGCCCTGACCAGCTGACATCAACCAGCACATCGCCTTCCGTCATTTCCGGCAGCGCAATATCTTTCACCTGCGCAAGCGTTGCCTTGTCTTGTTGTTCGAGAACCAATGCTTTCATATGTTTTCCTTAAGCGTTCCGGGATTTCGAAGGGTTTTGCGAAACCTACGCCCAATCTTTTGACGAGGCAAGCCCGGAAGGCTTTTTGTCAGGATACCCCCCGGCACCCTGTACCGCCCTGCAAAGCAAAAAGCCCGCTCGGGGCTACCGAAGCGGGCGGGGAGTCAATGGCTAGTATGTTGTAACTATTTCTCGTTCACCGTTTCACGGCGGGTTTCCTGCACGCTGTAGCGGTTGGATTTGAACGGGATATCCAGCCGTTCGCGCAGCGTGGTCGCCTGCGAAGGATGCCAGTAACCGCGCGCTTCCAGCACCGGCAACACCAGCCGCGTAATGTCGGCGAGCGCTTCCACCAGTACCGGTCCGCTGATGATAAATCCGCTCGCACCGCCCTCTTCCACCCAGCGGATCAGTGTATCGGCGACCTGCTCCGGCGTGCCGAAAAACTCACCGCGCGGCAGCGTGGTCTGATAGGCCACTTCACGCAGGGTCAGACGCTGCTCTTTTGCCTGTTTCTTGATGCTGTCTGTGGTCGAACGGAAGGTGTTTTGCCCCAGATCGCCCAGCTCCGGGAACGGGCCGTCCGGCGGATACTGGCTGAAATCGTGGTGATCGAAGAAGCGCCCGAGGTACGCCAGCGCATCGTCGAGGGATAACAGCGACAGCAAATACTGATATTTGGCTTCGGCCTCTTCTTCGGTATGGCCGACAATCGGGCTGATGCCGGGGAAAATACCCACCGGATGACGGCCATTTTTCGCCACCTGCGCCTGTAATTTAGCTGAGTACTCCTGCGCTTCTTCCAGCGTGCGGGCGTTAGTGAAAACGGCATCGGCAGATTTTCCCGCCAGGGCGATCCCGGCATCCGACGCACCGGCCTGGAAAATCACCGGCTGCCCCTGCGGCGAACGCTGAATGTTCAGCGGCCCTTCCACCGAGAAGAACTGCCCCTGATGGTTCAGTTTGTGCAGTTTGGCGGCATCGAAAAACACGCCACTTTCGCGGTCACGAACAAAGGCATCGTCTTCCCACGAATCCCACAACCCCTGCACCACGCTGATGTACTCCTCGGCAATCTGGTAACGCAGCGCGTGTTCAGGGTGATCCTTGCCAAAGTTTTTAGCTGAACCGGCCAGCGGCGACGTCACCACGTTCCAGCCCGCGCGCCCCTGGCTGATGTTGTCTACCGTCGCCAGCTGACGTGCGACGGTAAAGGGATCGCTGTAAGAGGTTGAAATGGTGCCCGCCAGCCCGATGCTGTGCGTGGCCGAGGCCAGCGCAGACAGCAGCGCGATCGGCTCAAAACGGTTGAGGAAATGCGGCAGCGATTTTTCGTTGATGTGCAGGCCGTCGGCGACAAACAGGAAATCAAACCCGGCAGCTTCGGCGCGCAGGGCCAGATCACGAAAATAGGGGAAATTAACGCTCGCATCGGCAGGCGCCTGTTGATGACGCCATGAATTCATATGGCCGCCTGCACCGTGCAACATCAGACCGAGCTTGATACTTTTTGAATGGCTCATGAAATCTCCTTACAGCTGGCCAGCCAGCAATTCAATGGACTTCAGACGCACGGCGGCATCTGTCAGTGGGGTGTGCAGGACGAATTCGTTGACGCACAGACGGCGCTGAATATCACGCAACTGCTCATGAATATCGCCGGGTGTGCCGTGCAGCACGCTTATCTGCTGCTTTTCGATGGTGAAATGTTTCTCACCGGCCTGACGGACAAAGGCTTCCGCCTGCTCGCGCGTGCCGACGGTGACATGCCGGTCGCCAATCGTGACGCGAAAATTATGTTGTTCCGCCACCAGAGCGGCGGCCTCTTCACGCGTCTGCGCCGCCAGCACCGCCAGGCTCACCAGCGCCTGGCCCTGACCCGCAGAATATTCATGGAATGCCAGCACCGATTCGGTCATCACTTCTGCTGACGTATTGATGAAACCGGCGAAAACAAAGTTCCAGCCAAGGGATGCCGCCAGCCGCGCGCTCTCTTTACTGGCACCCAGCAGAAAGCGCTGCGGAGCCACCGGCGGACGCGGCAAGGCGCGCGCTTCGGTCCCGGCCAGATGGTCATCAAGATGAGTCAGATAATGCGTGAGTTGCTGCAACTGCGCGGGAAAGCCCGGCGCATTGTCAGCGTGATTGTGCGCACGCAAGGCTTTGGTTGAAAGCGGCAAACCGCCGGGTGCCTTGCCGATGCCGATATCGACGCGATCCGGCGCCAGCGAGGACAAAAGATGGAAATTCTCCGCCACTTTGTACGGGCTGTAATGTTGCAGCATCACACCGCCGGAGCCGATACGCAGCCGCGAGGTGCGCGCCAGCAGCCAGGCGATCAGCACTTCCGGCGAACTACCGGCCAGTTTATCGGTGTCATGGTGCTCGGAAACCCATAAGCGGTGATACCCCAGTTTTTCCGCCGCCTGGGCAAAGGTCAGCGTCGCCTCCAGTGCCTGCGCAGCGCTCTGCCCGTCAGGTATCGGGCTTTGATCTAATAAGCTCAGTCGGTAATTCACGTCGGGCATTCCTTTTTATCTGCCGGTGTCCGGTAGCAACATCATTAATGATAAAAAGAGTTCCACGAAGTCAGCCTGAAACGAAATAATTAAATCGCGTTTCTATAGTGAATATTTTGCTATGCGGCGGGTTTGCGATTTCGTTTATAAATTATAGCCACAGGGTATTTAGTCCCTTCGCCCTGAGTGGCTAGGATGAAATGACTGCAATCTCTACCCATATAAGGCTATTTATAATGACCCTTTCACTTGCCGATGAAATCCGTACCGATGCAGGTACAAAAAATACTGAATTAGAAAAGCAACTCATCGCCCACCGTCGCGAATTACATCAACATCCCGAATTATCCAATCAGGAATTTGTCACCACCCGGAAAATTACCGACTGGCTGAACGCGGCGGGGATCCGTATTTTATCCCTCGGCCTGAAAACCGGCGTTGTCGCTGAAATCGGCCCTGATCACGGGCCGGTGGTGGCGCTGCGCGGGGATATCGACGCCCTGCCGATTGAAGAAACTTCCGGCGTGCCGTTCAGCTCGCAGCAACCGGGCGTCATGCACGCCTGCGGCCATGATTTCCACACGTCGGTGATCCTCGGCGCGGCCTATTTGCTCAAAGCGCGGGAAGACCAATTACCTGGCCGCGTGCGGTTGTTTTTCCAGCCTGCGGAAGAGCGGTTTGGCGGTGCCACACAGCTGATCAAGGCCGGTGCGCTGGAAAACGTTGATGCGATTTTTGGTCTGCACAATGCGCCTGAATTGCCGGTGGGCACCTTCTCCACCAAGGGCGGCGCGTTCTACGCCAACGTCGATCGCTTCCAGATAACGGTCACCGGCAAAGGCGCGCACGCGGCGCATCCGGAAGAAGGTGTGGACAGCATTGTCACCGCCAGCCATATCGTCACCGCGCTGCAAACACTGGTCAGCCGCAATGTGGCGGCGCAGGAATCGGCGGTGGTCAGCGTGACCCGCATCGAGGGCGGTAACACCTGGAACGTTCTGCCCCAGCATGTCGAACTGGAAGGCACGGTGCGCACGCACAACGACGATATCAGGGAGCAAATTCCGGGGCGCATCCGCCAGCTGATTTCCGGCGTCGCCGCTGCCCTGGGCGCACAAGCCGAACTGCACTGGTTTGGCGGGCCACCGGCGGTCGTCAACACCCCGCGCTGGGCAGAGTTCAGCCTGCAGGCGGCGGCTGAATTTGGGTACAAGGCCGAAGTAGCCACCGCGCAAATGGGCGGCGAAGACTTTGCGTTTTATTTGCATCACGTCCCCGGTGCATTTGTCAGCATCGGCTCGGCCAGCGAATTTGGTTTACATCATCCGCAGTTTAATCCGGATGAAGCCGCTATTTTCCCGGCGGCGAATTATTTCCAGCAACTGGCCGAAAAAGCCCTGCAGGAATTAACCGCCGGATAACCGCTTTATTCCAGATTTTATTTTCTCATGCCCGGATATTCCGGGCATTTTTCGTGGACTTTACCCGCTGCGCTGTATTTCCATTTTCTCTCTTTGATTATTTAATTTTGTTGTTTTACATCCCTGTAACACTCGGGAATAGTGAAAGTGTCACCTCACCGTCATCACCACAGACAATAAGCATGCAGGGTAAAAATAATAATGATGAAACATAGCGCCACTCTCACAGCCACCGCCATCGCAGCACTCGTCAGTTTTTCTTCAGCAGCTTACGCCGCGCCGGGTATTGATCTGATTGCCAATGAAACACCGATACACACGCCGAAAAGCCCGGAAGCCGTAGCAAAAATTCCGGCCAACTTTAAGTTTGTCGAACCGGGGACGCTGACCGTGGCACTGGCCGTCCTCGGCAGTGCCCCGCCCTTTGGCCTGTTCGCCCGTGATAACAAAACGGTGATCGGCAGCGAGGCGGATATCGCCCGTCTGGTGGCCGACGGTCTGGGCCTGAAGCTGAAAGTGGTCCCGGCTGCCTGGGAGGACTGGCCGCTGGGCGTCACCTCCGGCAAATACGACGCGGCGATCTACAACATCACCGTGACCAAAGACCGCAAAACCAAATTTGATTTCGCCACTTACCGCGAAGACACGCTGGGCTTTTACGTGAAGACCGGCAGCAAAATCACCTCGATAAAATCCGCACCGGACATCGCCGGTAAACGCATTATCGTCGGCTCCGGCACCAATCAGGAAGCCGTGCTGCTGGCGTGGGATAAAGAGAATCAGGCCAAGGGGCTGCCGGCGTTTAAACCGCAATACGTGACCGACGATGCCGCCGCGACGCTGGCGATCCAGTCTGGCCGCGCCGATGCTACTTTCGGCCCGAACGTGACCGGCGCGTATAAATCGCTGCTGACCGGTAAAACCCAACTGGTCGGCACCGTGCCGGGCGGCTGGCCGAAAACCGCCAACATCGCTGTCACGCTGAAAAAGGGTAACGGATTAGTGGATGCCGTGCAGGCGTCGCTCAACAGCGCCATCGCCAGCGGTGCCTATTTACAGGTGCTGGATCGCTGGGGCGAGAGCGTCGAGAAAATTGACCATTCAGAAATCAACCCGCCGGGACTGGGCGACTGATCAGGAGACTGCACCATGAGCGACGATATCTTTATTCAGACCGTGCCGGACGATCCGCTGATTGCGCCGGTCATCGAAGGGTTATTTGGTGAATACCGCGAGCGCTACGGCGACTTTTTCTCCAGCCAGCCACCGGAAGATGACAGCGTATTTTCCGCCCCCGGCGGCGCATTTATCGTCCTGCTGAGAAACGGCGCGCCCATTGCGATGGGCGCCTACAAACGCTACGACGAGGACACCGCCGAACTGAAACGCATCTGGACGCACCGTTCGCTGCGCCGTCAGGGGCTGGCACAGAAGATTTTGCAGGAACTGGAGCGTCGGGTGGCCGCACAAGGTTACCGCCGGGTCTTTCTGACCACGGGTTTTCGTCAGCCGGAAGCCGTCGGGTTGTATTTATCCCACGGTTATCAGCCGCAGTTCGACACCCGGCTGGATCCGGAAGTGTATTCCCGCCCGCCGTATGACGGGCGTCTGCCCTTCATCAAGGCGCTGACCGCTGATGTTCCGGTCACCTGACCGGCACGATAACACTGAATACAGGCAGAAAAAGTATGAGCGAAAACACATCCCCGTTCGTGAATCATCCCCCGCTGAAAGTGGTGCCGGCACGCTATCCGTGGCGGCTGGCCGGTGCGGTTTTTTCGGTGTTCATTTTGCTGGCGATTGTGCAGTCGATAGCCACCAATCCCCGCTGGGAATGGGGTGTGTTTCGCCAGTGGTTTTTTGAACCGGTGATTTTGTCGGGGCTGGGTAAAACCCTGCTTCTCACCCTGCTCGGCACGGTCTTTGGCGTGATCTTCGGCACCGCGCTGGCCCTCGCCCGACTGTCGAAATCCTACCTGCTCAATTCGCTGGCCTGGGGTTACATCTGGTTGTTCCGTTCGCTGCCGTTGTTGCTGGTGCTGATCATCCTCTACAACTTTTCCTATCTGTACGACAACCTCTCGCTCGGCATTCCGTTTACCTCACTGTCGTTTTTCAGCACGCCGACCGTGGATCTGCTGGATCAGTTCTCCGTCGCCGTGCTTGGCCTGTCGCTGGTGCAATCGGCGTATACCGCAGAGATCATTCGCGGCGGGATCATGGGCGTTGAGCAGGGTCAGCACGAAGCGGCAGCGGCGCTGGGATTACCGGCATACCGCCGCACCTTCCGCATCATTTTGCCGCAGGCGCTGCGCTCAATTCTGCCGACCGGTTTTAACGAAGTGATCAGCCTGGCGAAAGGCACGTCGATTGTGTACGTGCTGTCGATGCCGGAACTGTTTTACACCGTGCAGGTGATTTACAACCGCACGCAGCAGGTGATCCCGCTGCTGATGGTGGCGACCATCTGGTATCTGCTGATCACCACGGTGCTGTCGGTTTTACAGTATTACGTCGAGCGTTATTTCTCACGCGGCACCGTACGTCAGACCGCCCCGACGCTTTTCCAGCGCCTGCGCCAGTGGCGTCTGACCCGCGCATGAGCGGCTTAACTTTCCAGGAGAATCATCATGTCCGAAGCCTTTGATTTATTTGTAAACCGCCCGGCGGAAACTCCCGTTAAGCCGTTGTTCCCGCGCAGGCCGCAGGCGGCCACCGTCGGACACATCAGCATCAGTAACCTGAGCAAATATTACGGCGCGCATAAGGCGCTGGATAACGTCAGCCTGAACATCGAACCGGGGACGGTCACGGTGATCCTCGGCCCCTCCGGCTCCGGCAAATCCACCCTGCTGCGCACCATCAATCATCTCGAACGCGTAGACGAAGGTTTTATTCAGATCGACGGCGAGTACATCGGTTACCGCCGCAAGGGTGACACGCTGTACGAACTGAAAGAGCGCGCCATTCTCAAACAGCGCACTCACGTCGGTTATGTGTTCCAAAATTTCAATTTATTCCCGCACATGACGGTGCTGGATAACATTATCGAAGCGCCGGTGGTGCACGGTTTCCTGAGCCGTAAGCAGGCCATCCTGCGGGCCTATGATCTGCTCGACACCGTTGGCCTGCGCGAAAAAGCCCACGCCTGGCCGCGACATTTGTCCGGCGGCCAGCAGCAACGCATCGCCATTGCGCGTGCGCTGGCACTCAATCCCAAAGTCATGCTGTTCGACGAACCCACCTCCGCCCTTGACCCGGAGCTGGTCGGCGAAGTGCTGGACGTGATTAAAAAACTCGCGCAGTCGGGCGTCACGCTGGTGGTGGTCACCCATGAAATCGGCTTTGCGCGCCAGGTGGCGGATCAGGTGGTGTTTATGGTGGATGGCCGCGTGGTGGAAAGCGGCGCTGCCGCACAGGTACTGGAGCGCCCGGTTCATGCGAGGACCCGGGCTTTCTTAGAAAAGGTGCTTTAAGATTTCCGATTGCACCGGAAGCTGGCAGGAAAGTGCTTTTGCTGTTTTGGATTATGCCCTGCTTTTTCAGCAAGCGCAGTTTACGCACCTGGGCGGCGGCGACAGGCCGCCCCCCAGGCCGGTGTTACCTTGACGTTAAACGTCAGCTTACGGATATACCCCTTTAAACACCGTCTTCTTCCTCGGCTCCGACATAATCTCTTCCAGCGCCTCGACGCACCGGACATAATGCGGGGTTTTCTTATGCGCCAGCACCGCGTCGTTATCCTGATAGGCTTCGTAGATAAAGAACCGCGTCGGTACCGTCTCGTCCTGCAATACATCAAACCGCAGATTTCCCGGCTCCTGCACCGCGCCGAGATGGTTGGCGTGGAATACTTTCAGAAACTCTTCCACCTTCTCCGGCTGAACATTAATTTCGACCAGCGTCACTTCCATGATTCACCCCTTTTCGCTCAGGAACAGTTCATACGCATGCGCCACGCTGGCGTTTTCATGCACCACCGCCTTCACGGCTTTCAGCATGGCGACCGGTGATTCTGACTGGAAGATGTTGCGCCCCATATCGACACCCGATGCGCCCTGATCAATGGCCTTGAAGCACATTTCCAGCGCCTCGCGTTCCGGCAGTTTTTTACCGCCGGCTATCACGATAGGCACCGGGCAGCCCGCCGCGACGCGCTCAAAACCTTCATCAACAAAATAGGTTTTGATGATGTTGGCGCCCATTTCCGCCGCGATGCGGGTCGCCAGCGAGAAGTAACGCTGATCGCGCGCCATGTCGGTCCCGACGCCGGTCACCGCCATGGTCGGCATGCCGTAGCGCATCCCCTGATCGACCAGCTGAATAATATTTTTAATCGACTGATGCTCGTATTCACTGCCGATATACACCTGCGCCGCCATCGCCGTGACGTTCAGGCGCAGCGCATCTTCAATCGCCACCGCCACCGTTTCGTTGGAAAGTTCGGTCAGGATCGAGTTACCGCCGGACGCGCGCATCACCACCGGTTTGTTGACGGCGGCAGGCACCACGCTGCGCAGCACGCCACGGGTACACATCAGCACATCGGTGTGGGCGAACAGCGGCGCAATGTTGATGTCAATGCGTTCAAGGCCGGTCGTCGGGCCCTGAAAATAGCCGTGGTCAAACGCCAGCATGACCGTACGACCGGATTCAGGATTGAAAATCCGCGCCAGCCGCGACTGCATGCCCCAGTCCAGCTGACCGCAGCCTTTAAGAAAGAAGGCGTGATTGTGCTGCGGCGTGCCGATGCCGAAGTTTTTGCCGTCTCTGATGTCATCCAGATCTGCCATTTTCCTGTCTCCTTATCGTCAGAAATCGTATTTACCGATGTTGTCTTTGGTGAAGACCACACGCTCCGGCAGTAACACGATGCCGTTGCCTTTGGCCTCATACTGGTAGCCCTGCACGCTGTTCGGCATCACTTCCACCGTTCCGACGTCCGGTACGTCCAGTTTGTCACCCACGTTAAATTCGCCTTTTTTCAATAAATGGTCGGCCACGTAAACCGAGATTTTGCCCTGACTGACCACGTCCCACAGACCGAACTGTTTCACCGTGCCGCGCTCAACGTACGGGCGCATCACGTTTGGCGTACTGAAGCCGACGATGGTGACGTTGGTGCGTTTGAGGTTTTCCGCTGCCTGTGCAGCAGCCGGTAATGCGTTGGCATCTGGGGCAATAATCGCGTCGAGATCGCCATAAGATTTGAGGATCCCTTCGGCGGTTTGCAGGGATTTGGTGGCGTCGTTATAGCCGTACTGCGTGGTCACGATTTCCCAGCCCGGATGCTCTTTGGCAATTTTGGCTTTCGCCTCTTTCACCCACTGGTTCTGGTCGGTCACCGTCGGGCTGGAATAGAAGAATGCCACTTTGGCTTTTTCTTTTTTCACCTGACTCGCCGTCATCTCCACCAGCAGGGATCCGAGCTGCTGCGGGGTGCCCTGGTTGATGTAAATCGAGCGGCATTCCGGTTTGGTATCGGAATCCCAGGTCAGCACTTTTACGCCGCGCTGCATGGCGCGTTTCAGCGCCGGACACAATCCGTCGGGCGACACCGCCGCGACCACAATCGCGTTGTAGCCCTGATTGACGAAGTTGTTGATCATCTGCACCTGGCCGGAAACGCTCGGTTCGGTCGGGCCGTCGTAGGTCACATCCACGCCCAACGCCTTGCCCGCCGCCGTTGCGCCGTTACCGCCGCTGGTGAAATAACCGACGCCCACCAGTTTAGGAATAAACGCGATACGTTCTGCCGCCTGCGCGCTCAGGCAGGCGAGGCTGACGGCGCTGGCAATTAATACGGTTTTCATTGTGTTGGCTTTCATCATTAACCCCGGCTTATTGAGAAGACGTGACAGAAGAAGAAGGCGCAGACCAACGCTGGCGATAACGCTGGAAAACACTGCGGATAAGACCCCGGTTGAGGCTGGCGGAACGGCCAATCACCACCAGGATAAGCAGCGCACCCGACAGCGCGCTGGAAACCTGACTGGAGACGCCGACCATCTGTAAACCCTGCTGGAGATACCCGATCAGCAGCGTCGCCAGCGCCGTGCCGAGAATGGAACCTGAACCGCCGTAGATATTGGCGCCGCCGAGCACCACGGCGGTGATGGCGGGCATCAGCAAGGCGTTACCGAGATCAGAACGCGCCGAGCCGAAATAAGAGGTCATCAGAATGGCGGCCACTGCCGAGGCCAGACCGGTCATGCCGTAAAGGGCAAACACCGTGCGGCTGACCGGCAGCGCGCCGTAACGCGCCACACGGGCATTCTGACCGATAAGAAACACGTTGCGGCCGGTGCGACTGCGGTGCATCAGCAGCCAGAAAAACAGCGTCGCCAGCAGGAAGATCAGCAGCGGCATGGGTAATCCCAGCACCACCTGATTGGCGAAATTGGTAAAGGCATCCGGGAAATTACCGATGCCTTCGAAACCCGTCGCGCCCGCCAGCCCCGAAAGCAGCAAGGCGCTGCCGCCGAACAGATAGAGCGTTCCAAGCGTGATCACCAGAGGATTGACGCCGGTATAGAGGATCAGCGCCGCGTTGAGTAAACCGCAGGCGGCACCGAGCGCCAGCGTGAGGGCTATCGCCAGCGCCAGCGGCACACCGGCCTGACACAACACGCCGAGCGCGATGGCGCACAGGCCGATGGTGGAACCGAAAGAAATGTCGATGCCACCGCTGACAATCACCAGCGTCAGCGGCAGCGCCACAATGCCGATGGTGATGAAATCACTGGTGCTGAACAGCAGTGTACTGGCGTCCAGCATGCGCGGGTTGGCGAAACCGAACAGCAAGATTTCGGCGATCAGCAACACCAGCAGCGCCGCTTCCCAGCCATATTGTTGAAGTTTGTTCATCACACCACCCCGCTCTTTTTGCCGGTACTTAGCCGTCGGCTGGTATTTTTCGGTTGCTGAGATTTACGTTCAGCAGGTTTCTTTGAAACCGGCGGGCTGGCAGAAAGGAAACGGGCGTATTTCTGGCGGCGCAGGTTTTTCTGCAACGCCTGCCGCAATCTGCCGTCGAACACCAGCACCGCCAGCAACACCACGCCGGCGATGAAATCGTTCCACCAGGCAGGAAGACGTAACAGCACCAGCACGCTGTCAATTTGGGTCAGGAAATAGGCGCCGAGCACCGCGCCGACGATTGAACCGGTGCCGCCGAGCAGGCTGATGCCGCCCAGCACGCAGGCAGCGATGGCTTTCATCTCCAGCCCGCTGCCGGTCTGGTTTGGCACAAAGCCGATTTGCGAAGCGAACACGATCCCGGCGATCGCCGCCATCATGCCGTTGATGCCGAACGCCAGAATGCGCACGCGGTTGACCGCCACGCCGAGCTGCCGTGCGCCCTGTAAGTTGTCGCCGACAGCGTAGAAACTGCGGCCAAAGGCGGTGCGGCTGAGCATCCAGAACATCGCCATAAGTAAAACAATCACCAGCCAGCCCAGTGATGAAACGCTGAGGAACACCGGTTCGGAGAGCGATTTCAGCCCGGCCGGTAAGCCTTCAATCCATTTGCCGCCGGTCATCAGCAGCATCAGCCCGCGGTATAACCCGAGCGTACCGAGCGTGGCGACAATCGCCGGAATACGCAGCCACGCGACCAGCACACCGTTGAATACCCCGGCCAGCAGGCCGGTGCCGAGCGTCAGCAGACAGGCCAGCGGCAGGCTCATGCCGCCGTTGAGCAGCACACCCAGCGTCACGGCGCACAGGCCGGTAATGGAACCCACCGACACGTCAATGTTACGGGTCAGCATCACCACGGTGGCCCCCATCGCCAGCAGCATCAGGATCTGCGCGCTGCCGAAAATCATGCTCAGGGTCTGGAAGCTGAACGACTGGCTGTCCATTGCGCCGAGCAGGGCAAACAGCGCGATAATCGCCATCAGCGCGGTCAGTTCACGATTGTTCTGTATGCGCTTTAGCATGAGGATCCTCCGGTGGCGGCGGTCTGGGGATGATTACCAAACGCGATGTGCATGATGTTATTGACGTTGATGTCCGCCCCGCGCAATTCGCCGCTCAGTTCACCCTGATGCATGACGAACACCCGCCCTGCCAGCGCTTCGATCTCATCCAGATCGGAAGAAATCAGGATCACCGCCACGTTCTGCTCCACCACGTTGCGCAGCAGCTGGTAAATGTCGGCGCGCGCGGACACATCCACGCCCCGCGTTGGTTCATCCACAATCAGCACCGCTGGCTGCGCCTCGAGGCATTTGGCGATCAGCAGTTTTTGCTGATTACCGCCGGAAAGCGTGCGGGCGGTTTGCGCCCCGTCGCGGTATTTAATGCCGAGTGCCCGGTGATAGCGTTCCAGCACTGCGGCTTCGCGTTTGATATTCAGCCACCAGCCCTGACGGTTGAAGGTGAGTGAAGTGGTGTTCCAGCTCAGCGGCGCATCCAGATACAGGCCGGAGGCCTGCCGGTCTTCCGGCAGATACACCAGCCCTTTTTTCAGCCGCTGTAAGGTCGTCAGGCCGCTGATGTCTTGTTGCATCAGCATCACCTGACCGCTTTGCGCGGGGCGCAGGCCATACAGGGTTTCCGCCAGTTCGGTTCGCCCAGCCCCCACCACGCCTGCCAGCCCGACGATTTCCCCGGCGCGGGCGCTGAATGAAATATTGATAAAGCCTTCACCGGTCAGATTCTGCACCTGTAAGACCGGTTCGCTGCCTGCCTGATTACGCCGTGTGCCGGGCAGATCCAGCCACAGTTTTTGTTCTGCGGGCAGCGCGTTCTCCAGGTTTTGCGGGGTGATAGCGCGGATCAGCGCATCGTTGTCGAGGTCAGACAATGTGCCGCTCAGCGCGATATTGCCGTCTCGCATGACGCTGACACGGTTGGCAATCGCGCGGATTTCCGGCAGTTTATGCGAGATAAACACCACGCCGACGCCTTTGTCAGTCAGATGCCTGACCTGGGTAAACAGGCGGGCGGATTCTGCCGGTGTCAGCGAGGCGGTCGGTTCATCAAGGATCAGCAATCGCGCGTCGCGCATCAGACCGCGCAGGATTTCCACCAGTTGCTGATCGGCCACCTCAAGGGTGCCAGCCAGCGCACCGAGCGGCAGGTTGCAGCCCAGCCCGTCCAGCGTGTGTTGCAGTTTTTTCTCGCTGGCCTGCCGGGCGGGTAAGCGAAACAGAATATTTTCCCGCACCGTCAGGCTCGGGAACAGCATCGGCTCCTGCGGCACCAGATAGATGCCCGCCTCATGCGCTTTCGCGGGGGTCATCGCCACCAGCGGTTGCCCCGCGAGCTGCATCTCACCGCTGTCCGCTGTCTCGACGCCGGCAATGATTTTCATCAGCGTTGATTTCCCGGCCCCGTTCCCGCCGAGCAGCGCATGCACTTCCCCGGAGTGCAGGCTGAAACTGATGTCTTTCAGCACGGCGATACCGGAAAAATTTTTGCTGACGCCGCTGACCTGTAAAAGTACAGGCGGGCAACCGGGTGCTGCGGATGAATGTTCGCTGTGCTGCATGCGTCGACCTCGGACTGGATACATTAAGTGAACAAATGTATTTATCATTTAACATTGTTCATAAACCTAGTCTGCGGCGGGGAAGAAAACTTTTGGGTCGATCACAATTTGTTCAACTCATATACTCTGCGATATGATTCAGGCGTCAATCATTTGGAATTTGCCATACACATCACAGTTAACAACATTTCGTTAACGAACAATTGATCTACATTTTGATAAGTGTTCACTATGACTTCTGAAAACGGCACAAAAACGGTCCTGTCCGATTTAACTAATCATCTGGAATTCAGCATGGGTGAAGAGGAACTGCTGGCGCGCACCGCGTGGTTCTATTACCACGACGGCCTGACCCAAAATGAGATTGGTGAACGGCTTGGGCTGACGCGGCTGAAAGTCTCGCGCCTGCTGGAAAAAGGCCGGCAGTCCGGGGTAATCCGGGTGCAAATTAACTCGCGTTTCGAGGGGTGTCTGTCGCTGGAAAACACCCTGCTGGAACGTTTTGACTTGCAGCAAATCCGCGTGCTGCCGCAGCTGGCCGACGGCTCGCTGAGCGCACGGTTGGGCGTCGGCGCGGCGCATATGCTGATGACCCTGCTCAAACCAGAACAGCTGCTGGCGGTAGGGTTTGGCGAAACGGCGATGAGTACGTTGCAACACCTGAGCGGATTTATCTCCTCGCAGCAAATCCGCATGGTGACGCTTTCCGGCGGTGTCGGGCCGTATATGACCGGCATCGGCCAGCTGGATGCCGCCTGCGGGGTCAGCATTATTCCCGCGCCGCTGCGGGCGTCATCCGCCAGCGTGGCCGCGATTTTCCGTCAGGAACGAAACGTTCATGACGTGATGCTGGCAGCCTGCGCCGCCGATATCGCGGTGGTGGGCATTGGTTCGCTGAATCAGAAACAGGAAGCGACCATCCTGCGCTCCGGGTATATCAGCGAAGGCGAACAGTTGTTATTTGGCCGCAAAGGCGCGGTCGGCGACATTCTCGGTTTCTTTATGCAGCGCAGCGGCGAGCTGGCGGAAAATATGGCGATCCACGATGAGCTGATCGCCGTGAAGCCGGACGAACTGGCCAGCATCCCCACCGTGTTAGGCGTGGCGGGCGGTGTCGAGAAAGCCGAGGCCATTGTCGCGGCGCTGAAAGGTAAACGCATTAACGCACTGGTTACTGAAGAGAGCACAGCAAGAGCCATGCTGGCGCTGCTCGGCTGACCCGCAGGGTGTAAGGGGTGTGGCGGTCAGGTAACAGGTGCCCGATAAACCGGCACGGGAGAACCTGGCGATGACCTCAACCCTGAACTCTGACCACGAACGCAGCTATTTAATGGCGCTGGACGCCGGGACCGGCAGTGTCCGCGCGGTGATTTTCAATCTTGAAGGCGAACAGATAGCCGCCGGACAGGCCGAGTGGATCCATCTGGCGGTGCCGGATGTGCCCGGCTCGATGGAATTTGATCTGCAAAAAAACTGGCAGCTGGCCTGCCAGTGTATCCGTCAGGCATTGCAGGAAGCACATCTCCCCGCCTCCGCCATCCGGGCCGTTGCCGCCTGTTCGATGCGCGAAGGCATTGTGCTGTATGACAAATCCGGCGCCCCGATCTGGGCCTGCGCCAACGTGGATGCGCGCGCCAGCCGCGAAGTCTCCGAACTGAAAGAAATCCACGATTTTGAATTTGAACGCGAAGTCTATGAGTGTTCCGGCCAGACGCTGGCACTCAGCGCCATGCCGCGTTTGCTGTGGCTGGCTCATCATCGCCCGGATATCTACCGTCAGGCCGCCACCATCACGATGATCAGCGACTGGCTGGCGTATATGCTCAGCGGCGAACTGGCGGTTGACCCGTCAAATGCCGGCACCACCGGGATGTTAGATCTCACCACCCGTAACTGGCGGCCTGAGTTGCTGGACATGGCCGGTCTGCGTGCCGATATGCTGTCGCCGGTGGCTGAAACCGGCACCCGCCTCGGCTACGTCACCGCCAGCGCCGCCGATGCCTGCGGCCTGAAAGCGGGTACGCCGGTCGGCATGGGCGGCGGCGATGCGCAGCTCGGCACGCTCGGCCTCGGGCTGGTGCGCCCCGGCCAGACCGCCGTACTCGGCGGCACGTTCTGGCAGCAAATCGTCAATTTACCCCAGCCGGTGACCGACCCTGAGATGAATATCCGCGTGAATCCGCACGTCATCCCCGGCATGGCGCAGGCAGAATCCATCAGCTTTTTCACCGGCCTGACCATGCGCTGGTTCCGTGATGCGTTCTGCACCGAAGAGAAAACCCTGGCGCAGCGCCTGGGCGTGGACACTTACAGCCTGCTGGAAGACATGGCCGCCCGCGTGCCGGTCGGTTCGTGGGGCGTGACGCCGGTGTTCTCTGATGCGATGCATTTCAAAAACTGGTATCACGCCGCGCCGTCGTTCATCAATCTCTCCATCGACCCTGAAAAATGCAACAAACCGACGTTGTTCCGCGCACTGGAAGAAAATGCCGCTATCGTCTCGGCCTGTAATCTTGACATGATCGCCGCTTTTTCAGGCGTGCGCGCCAAATCACTGGTGTTTTCCGGTGGCGGTTCGAAGGGGAAATTGTGGTGTCAGATTTTAAGTGACGTTACCGGCGTGCCGGTGAATGTGCCGGTGGTAAAAGAAGCCACGGCGCTGGGCTGCGCGATTGCGGCCGGTGTGGCCGCCGGGGTGTATGCCTCTCTCGCGGATACCGGCGAAGCCCTGGTGCGCTGGGAGCGGGAATATCAGCCGGATGTGGCGAATCATGCAAAATATCTGGTGCAGAAAGCCAACTGGCAGGAAGTGTATGCCGATCAACTGGGGCTGGTTGACCGGCATTTGACGACGTCGATGTGGAAAGCGCCGGGGTTATAAACCGGGGTGATAAAGGGGGAACTGAACGCCCCCTTCGTTTCTGCTTATTTAATTCGCGCCACCGTCTCCAGCTTAACGCTCTGTTTTGCGGCTCTTCCTTTCATTTTTTTCGACCACATGGCGGTCAGGATCGGGACCAGAATCGAGGTCACAATCACCGAGGTGGCGACAAGCGCCGTGGCGGCCGGGGCGACGGCTTTGAATTCCGGCACCATTTCAGCAATCAGCACGGGTGTTGCCACTGCCGCACCGGCGGAGCTGGAGGCGGCGATACCGGCGGTTCCGTCACCCCCTCCGATAAATTTATCTGCCAGCATCAGCGGGATACCGGTCACGACAATCACCGAAAGACCCAGCAGAATACCCAGCAGACCTGTCTGTGCAATCACGGTCAGATTGATGGTGCAACCGAGTGCAAAACCAAAGAACGGGATCAGCGTTTTAATCGCTTTGCCGAAGAATTCACGCAGTTCAGGATCCAGATTCCCCAGGCCAAAACCAATCAGGAAGGGCAGAACGGCACCGACAAAGACGTGCGGTTCAAAAGAGGCGATACCCGCCGTGCCGAGAATGATCATGGTCATCAGCGGGCCAGATTCCAGCGACATCAGAACAAAGGCGCTCGCCTCTTCTTTCGTGCCGTATTGCTCCATCACCGAGGCGTATAAACCGCCGTTAGTCATGTCCATCGCCGCCACCAGCGCCAGCACCGACAGCCCGGCGAAGAAGCCAAACTCGACGCCGTTTTCCGGCATAAAGCGCGAGGCTATTGCCGCCACAATCCAGGCAACAGCGATTTTGGTGATAACCAGCGTGCCGGATTTACGCAGTACGGTACCGGTCGCGCTGATTTTGATGGAGGCACCCATGCAGAAGAACCAGACCGCCAGAATAGGCACCGTGCCGGTCATCAGCCCGTTGGTGAAGGAACCGAAATATTTTCCCGAGTCAGGGGCAAAGGTGTGACACAGCGCGCCGATGAACAGAGGCACCAACATCATGCCGCCGGGGATTCTTTCTATCGCTCTTTTAATGTGCATATTTTCCACCTGATATAAAAGTATTGGATGACGTTATGCCGCTACGTTATCCATTCATCAGGCTTATAAAATTGACCGCAATCATAAAATGAAACGATGTTTCTATTTTTTAGATCAGCGGTTTCATTAATGGCGTTCGTCAATAATTAATTTCGGCGCGAAATCACATTTCCAGCTTTTTTGTACGAAAATTCTTAACCTATGGAAACAAAAAAACCCGCAACAGTGACCTGTGCGGGCGGGGGTGAAACGAAGAGGAAATCAGCCGAGGGAAGTGGTGCCGAAGGCCTGCCGCCAGTCTGCGTCAAACTTTTCTATTGCCGCTTCGACCGCAGGCGTGTTGAGCAGCTGTTCAGCCACGTCCACCGGCAGGGTGATCGACTGGCAGCCTGCCAGCAAACAATCCATCGCCTGACGCGGCGTTCTGAAACTCGCTGCCAGCACTTTGGACTGCGGTGCATGGAGGGTGAGAAGCGTCTGTAACTCTTTGACCATCGCGATGCCGTCACCGCCCTGCGCGTCGACCCGGTTCACATAAGGCGCAACATATTCCGCACCGGCCAGCGCCGATAACAATCCCTGACCCGCGCCGTAAACCGCTGTGCCGAGCGTCGGAATGTTCATCCCTTTCAGCTTTTTAATCGCCGCCAGGCCTTCCCGCGTGACCGGTATTTTCACCACTAAACCCGACACCCGCTGTGAAAGTAACAGAGCTTCAGCGACCATTTGCTCGGCATCTGACGCCATCACCTGTGCAAATAATTTCCCGGTGCCACCCAGCGCATCACGCAGTGCGGGCAGTACGTCCCACAGCGATTTCCCCTCTTTCGCCACAATACTCGGATTGGTGGTCACTCCCTGTAACGGCAGAATGCGTGAAAGACGTTTTACCGCAATGACATCGGCAGTATCGAGATACAGCTCCATAACCCTCTCCTTGAAACCTGTGAGCGAATGCAAAGTTCTGAGAGTGTACGCCTGCAAGCGCAAGGTTTGTTGATCATCATCAAACTGACTTACGAATGAAAGCCTGTAAATTATGAGTGAAGGTTTTTAACCGCGAGAGTGTCCGTATGATTTTCAATGTGCAGCGTTATTCCACTCATGATGGCCCGGGGATCCGCACGGTCGTCTTTCTCAAAGGCTGTTCACTGAGTTGCACCTGGTGTCAGAACCCGGAAAGCCGTGCGGCTGCGCCTGACATTCTGTTCGACGCCCGCCTGTGCAGCGCCGGATGCCAGCACTGTGCGCAGGCATTTCCGCACGCCGTGGCCGTCACGGAGAACGGTATTGAGATCCGTCGGGACGATTTCCTCGCCAGCGATATGTGCCAGATAGAACAGGTTTGCCCGGCCGGTGCGCTGAGCGTGTGCGGAAATAAGGCGGATATCGACGCGCTGATGACGCAGATCCTGCGCGATAAACCTTTTTATCAGCGCACCGGCGGCGGCGTGACGCTTTCCGGCGGAGAACCTTTTATGCAGCCGCACACCGCGCTGACGCTGCTGCAACGTTGCCGTCAGGAAGGGCTGCACACCGCCGTGGAAAGCTGTCTGCATGTGCCGTGGAAATACATCGACCCTTCACTTGGCGCGCTGGACTTGCTGCTGGCCGATCTCAAACATGTCGCCGACGCCCCCTTCCGGCGGCTGACCGGTGGCTCGGCCAGACGGGTGCTGGATAATTTCCGGCGTCTGGCTGCAGCCGGTCAGAGGCTGATTGTGCGCGTTCCGCTGATCCCTGATTTCAACGCAGACCGGGCGTCTGTCCGTCAGATTATCGATTTTGCAGCTGAAGAAACGGGCTGCGAAGCCATCCATTTTTTGCCGTATCACACCCTGGGTATCAATAAATACGTCCTGCTCGGACAACCTTATCTGGCCGCGCGCCAGCCGTTAAATGACCCTGACCTGCTGACATTCGCCGAAGAATACGCCGCAGAAAAAGGGCTTTGTGCACAGTTAAGAGGATAAAAAGAATGACTCAACTGAATCTGAACACCCTTTCCGCCCGTATCCGTGCGCATAAAGAAGCGCTGATCCATATCGTTAAACCGCCGGTCTGTACCGAGCGCGCGCAGCATTACACGCAGGTTTATCAGCAACACGCCGACAAACCGCTGCCGGTTCGCCGCGCGCTGGCGCTGGCCAGACACCTGAGTCAGCGCACCCTCTGGATCAAACATGACGAGCTGATCGTCGGCAATCAGGCCAGCGAAGTGCGCGCCGCGCCGATTTTTCCGGAATACACCGTCGGCTGGATTGAAAATGAAATAGACGCGCTGGCTGACCGTCCGGGGACAGGTTTTGCCGTCAGCCCAGCCAATAAGAAAATCCTGCATGAAATTTGCCCGTGGTGGCGCGGCCAGACGGTGCAGGATCGCTGCTACGGCATGTTCACTGATGAACAAAAAGCG
Organism: Rahnella rivi; assembly: GCF_019049655.1. Classification (GTDB taxonomy): domain Bacteria; phylum Pseudomonadota; class Gammaproteobacteria; order Enterobacterales; family Enterobacteriaceae; genus Rahnella; species Rahnella rivi. Next base: position 78,607 of record NZ_JAFMOX010000061.1, on the reverse strand, counting down.
CTGCTCGACAGCGGCATCGTGAAAGCCGAAGGCAATATGACGTCCGGTGATGCCCATCTGGCGGTGAATTTCCCGCTGCTGCTGGAGCTGGGGCTGGACGGGCTGCGTCAGAAAGTCGATGAGCGCCGCAGCCGCATTAATCTGACGGACTGGGAGGATTTGCATAAAGAACAGCTGCTGAAAGCCATTGATATCACCCTGGCGGCGGTCAGCGATCACATCGTCCGCTACGCCAGCCTGGCGCGCGAAATGGCCGCTTCGGAGCCGCGCGAAAGCCGCCGTGCTGAATTGCTGACTATCGCTGCCCACTGCGAGCTGATCGCCCATCAGCCGCCTGAAAGCTTCTGGCAGGCCTTGCAGCTGTGCTATTTCATTCAGCTGATTTTGCAGATTGAATCCAACGGTCACTCGGTGTCGTTTGGCCGCATGGATCAGTATTTGTACCCGTTCTACCGCCGCGATGTTGAGCTGGAGCAGACGCTGGAACGCCATCAGGCGATCGAGTTGCTGCAAAGTTGCTGGCTGAAACTGCTGGAGGTCAATAAGATCCGCTCCGGTACCCACTCGAAAGCGTCAGCGGGCAGCCCGCTGTATCAGAACGTCACCATCGGCGGTCAGAATCTGCATCACGGCGTGCCGTCTGATGCCGTAAATCCCCTTTCCTACGCGGTGCTGGAGTCGTGCGGGCAGCTGCGTTCGACCCAGCCAAACCTGAGCGTGCGCTATCACGCCGGTATGAGTGCCGATTTCCTCGATGCCTGTGTACAGGTGATCCGCTGCGGATTCGGTATGCCCGCCTTCAATAACGATGAGATCGTGATCCCTGAATTCATCAAACTGGGCGTCGAAAAAGAAGATGCTTACGATTATGCCGCCATCGGCTGCATCGAAACCGCGGTCGGCGGAAAATGGGGTTACCGCTGCACCGGCATGAGTTTTATCAACTTTGCCCGCGTCATGCTCGCCGCGCTGGAACAGGGGCAGGACGCGAAAAGCCAAACCTGCTTCCTGCCGCAGGCACGCGGTTTGTCGCAGGGGAATTTCGAGAACTTTGAACAGGTGTTTGCCCAGTGGGATGCGCAGATCCGTTATTACACGCGCAAATCCATCGAAATCGAATGCGTGGTTGATACCGTTCTGGAAGAAAATGCGCAGGATATTCTCTGCTCGGCGCTGGTCGATGACTGCATTGAGCGCGGCAAAACCATCAAACAGGGCGGCGCGAAGTACGACTGGGTATCAGGGTTGCAGGTCGGTATCGCCAATCTGGGGAACAGCCTGGCAGCGGTAAAAAAACTGGTGTTCGATCAGGGTGTGATTGGCCAGCAGGAACTGGCTAAAGCGCTGGCATCAGACTATGAGGGGCTGGACGGTGAGCGTCTGCGTCAGCGTCTGATTAACGGCGCGGAAAAATACGGCAACGATCATGATGACGTGGACCAGCTGCTGGTGCGCGCCTATCAGTGTTACATCGATGAACTGGCAAATTATCACAACACCCGTTTTGGCCGTGGCCCGACTGGCGGCACCTACTACGCGGGGACCTCGTCGATTTCTGCCAACGTGCCCTTTGGTGCGGCCACTCCCGCAACACCGGACGGCAGAAAGGCGTACACTCCGCTGGCAGAAGGCGCGAGCCCGGCATCCGGCACCGACCATCTCGGGCCGACGGCGGTGTTTAATTCGCTGGGTAAATTGCCGACCGCAGCAATACTGGGCGGGGTGTTGCTGAACCAGAAGCTGAATCCGGCCTCGCTGGACAATGAAGGCGACCGCCAGACGTTAATGCTGATGCTGCGCACCTTCTTTGAGGAACATCGTGGCTGGCACGTGCAGTACAATATTGTCTCCCGCGAGACGCTGCTCAAGGCACGCGAAGAGCCGCAAAACTACCGCGATCTGGTGGTGCGCGTTGCCGGTTATTCCGCGTTCTTTACGGCTTTATCGCCTGAGGCGCAGGATGATATTATTGCGCGCACTGAACATACGCTTTGATGTTCTCCTCTGAATTTACCTTTATCGGGGCGGCTGTGGCCGCCCGTATTTCGGGCGATTATGAACGACAGACAACAAGTTATTCTGCAATGGGTAAACGATAAACAGCGGATCAGCGTCAGTGAGTTGTCGGAGATTTGTCAGGTGTCGGAAGTGACCATCCGCCATGATCTGACCCAGCTGGAGCAGCGTGATTATCTGCGTCGTGCGCACGGTTTTGCCGTCGCCATTCAAACCGATGACGTGGATACCCGCATGATGTCGAATTTCGCCCAGAAACAAAAACTGGCCAGGTTCGCGGCATCGTTAATCCGCGACGGTGAAACGGTTTTTTTTGAAAGCGGCAGCAGCATTGCCCTGCTGGCACAGTACCTTTCCGACAAGAAGAATCTGACGGTGATCACCGTCAGCAGCTATGTGGCGTCACTGCTGAAAAGTATGCCGTGCGAGGTGGTGTTACTTGGCGGAATGTATCAGAAAACCAGCCAGACAGTGGTCGGCCCGCTGACCAAAATGTGTCTGCAACAGACCAATTTCAGCAAGGCATTTGTCGGCATTGACGGGTTTACTGAGGCCACCGGATTTACCGGCAGAGATATGTTGCGGGCGGATATTGTCAATGCGGTGATAGCGAAAGGCGCTGAGAACATTGTGCTGACGGACTCGTCGAAGTTCGGCCAGATTAACCTCAATCCGCTCGGGCCGGTCAATGCCTTCAGCCGGGTGATCACAGATGACAAACTGCCGGAAGACTTTCAGCAACAGCTTGCGCTTTCAGGTGTAAAAGTCAGCCTGGTCGGCTGACTTCATCCTGTCTCACTGACCGTAATAGGCGTTCTTGCCGTGTTTGCGTAAATAATGTTTATCCAGTAACTGCGGCTGCATGTCTGGCAGCTGCGGCGTCAGCTGGCGGGAAAAGATGCCCATGTAGGCGATTTCTTCCAGCACGACCGCATTGTGCACCGCGTTATCTGCATCTTTTCCCCAGGTGAACGGCCCGTGAGAATGCACCAGCACGGCCGGGATATCAGCCGGTGACAGGTTGCGTTCGGCGAACGTTTTCACGATCACCTCTCCGGTTTCCCATTCGTAACGCCCGGCAATTTCTGCTTCGGTCATCAGGCGTGTGCAGGGAATATTGCCGTAAAAATAATCCGCGTGCGTGGTGCCCCATGCCGGAATATCAATGCCTGCCTGCGCCCAGATGGTGGCGTGGCGCGAATGGGTATGCACGATGCCGCCCGCCTGCGGGAAATTCAGGTATAACACCCGGTGGGTATCGGTATCGGATGAGGGCTTTTTATTGCCTTCAACCACTTTGCCGGATTCCAGCTCCACCACCACCATGTCATCCACACCCATGTGGTCGTATTCCACGCCGGACGGCTTGATGACCATCAGCCCCTGCTGGCGATCTACCGCGCTGACATTTCCCCAGGTGAAGGTCACCAGATGATGGCGGGGCAGTGCCAGGTTAGCCTCCAGTACCTGCTCTTTCAGTTGTTTCAGCATGTTGGTTCCCTCGTCTGTCGATGACCTATTGTCTGGGCGGCAGGAGGTGGCAGGTATGGGGAAAATCGCTAAAGAGTGCGTACAGTTCTGCTGCAAACACAAAAGTGCCCACAGGGACAGATTTGGATGAAATCTCGCCGCGCTTTAGTCTTTTGTGCTCCGCTCACGCAATGCACTGGTGAATTAAGATTATTCACCTAGTGAATGAATGGTAATTTCACTATTTTAATTCAACGGATGCAAAAGTGCGTCCGGATGATACGAATTATGAATAAAGGTTCGGAACAGCCAGAGAATTTGTAAGTAGCGTGAAGGAATACAAGGTGAATTTCGGTGAGAACGCTGCAACTTACCTATACTTATAAATGATGCTGAACGTTAATCCTTTGAGGAAGATAACTATGATGCTCGTAAATAAACGCGTTGCCAGTATTGCACTGGTTCTGACTCTTGCGATGTCTGTTACCGCCTGCGGTAACTGGTCTAAACGTGACCGTAACACGGCAATTGGTGCCGGTGCCGGTGCACTGGGTGGTGCGGTTCTGACTGATGGCAGTACGTTAGGTACATTAGGTGGCGCAGCAGTCGGTGGTATTGTGGGTCATCAGGTTAGCAAATAAAAACAGAGTCAAAAAACAGAAAGACGCTGCGCTGTTGACCGGCGCAGCATCTCATCACCTTCAGAGTTGATCAGCCGCCCGCCAGTTTGACTTTCATTCCCTTCGCTTCGAGCAATTGTTTGAGCAGGTCGCGTTTATCGCCCTGGATCTCAATCACACCGTCTTTCACTGAACCGCCACAGCCGCACTTCTTCTTCAATTCCGCCGCCAGTTTGTCCAGCGCTGCGTCATCCAGATCAACGCCGGTGATCAGGCACACTCCCTTCCCTTTACGGCCACTGGTCTGACGCTGAATGCGCACAATGCCATCGCCTTTCGGGCGAACGACTGCTGCTTTCGGTTCATCAATCCTGCCGCTGTCTGTTGAATAGACCAGGCGACTGTTGTTGTCGTTGTTCATATCAGCCTCTGCTTAACGCAATGAATCACGGATTTCACGCAGGGTCTGCGCCGGATCGGCGGATTGGGTGATCGGACGACCAATCACCATATAATCCACCCCGGCCGCCATCGCTTCCTGCGGCGTCATCACCCGGCGCTGATCGTCAGCTTTGCTGCCGGCAGGACGGATCCCCGGCGTGACCAGCTGGAATGCACTGCCCAGCGCGCTTTTAAAGCGCGTGGCTTCCTGCGCGGAACAGACCACGCCATCCAGGCCGCAGTTACGGGTCAGGCGAGCCAGACGCTCTGCGTAATCCGCCGGAGAAAGGGTAATGCCTAAATCGGCCAGATCGCTGCCTTCCATGCTGGTCAGAACCGTCACGGCAATCAGCAGTGGCGCATCTTTACCAAAGGGGGCCAGCGCTTCTTTTGCCGCCGTCATCATGCGCGCGCCACCGCTGGCGTGCACATTGACCATCCATACGCCGAGATCGGCAGCCGCGGCCACCGCGTGGGCGGTGGTGTTAGGAATATCGTGGAATTTCAGATCCAGAAATACGTCGAATCCGCGCGACTGCAAATCTTTGACCATCTGCGGCCCGAAGTGAGTGAACATCTCTTTGCCGATTTTCAGACGGCAATCACGGGGATCGATTTTATCTGCAAAGGCGAGCGCCGCAGATTTATCGGCATAATCGAGGGCGACAACAATAGGTGAGGAATTTAAGTCGTTGTTGTTAATCTTATTTTCTGACTTCATGTCTTCAGCCTCTTGTGAGTTATCAAATCTGGAAGGGAAAGCTTAATTTCTGCCGCCCGCATTTTACATGGCAAGACGCTGAATTTACAGCTATGCCTAATGTGACACTTTTATTAAATTTTTGTTAATCACTAGACGATGTCACAAGGCTGGCTTAGCTTGTTACTTTTACACGAAGGAAAGGCAGAAAAATGAGTGAGATAACGACCCTGACCGTAAAAATTCCGGTGGAATTAAAAGAGCTGATCAAGAACGCAGCTGCAGACGCAGAACATTCACTCAGTGCAGAAGTCGCCGCACGTCTGGAGGCAAGTTTTAATCCGGAAGCGCATAAAGGGAAGAAAGCCGCAAAAGCGACCGAACATGACATTGATAATCAGCATCTGGCGGAAGAGTCCGAGCCTGCGCTGACGGCCAAAGAAATCAAGAAATTACGTACGCTGATCAGCGCCCGTAAAGCGAGCAGCAAGAAGAAGTAAATTCAGGTCTGACCGACATAAAAACGGGCAATAAGGTTATTGCCCGTTTAAAAACATTGTTTTGCGTTTATATCGCTACTGCCCGTCCAGCCCGCGAATAGGTTTTATGGTTGCCCAGCCACGACACGACGGGCAATGCCAGTACAACGAATGCGCGGTAAAGCCGCATTTATGGCAACGGTAACGCGGCTTGGTGCGGATCTGTTCGCCGACCATATCCCGCAGTAATCCCAGACTTTCTTTCGCTCGCCCTTCTTCCGCATCCGCCAGATGGTAATCCATCAGATGGTGGAACACGCGCATGGTCGGGTGGCGCTGAAGCTGACGGTTGATGTAGTTCTGCGCCACTTCCCGCCCTTCTTCCTGATGAATGATTTCCGCCAACATCAGTTCAGCCGTGGCACCGGTATTTTCATCCACGCAGCGTTTGAGAAACTCCGCCCAGGCCAGCGTATCCTGCAAATTCTGATAGCACTCCTGCAGCATCGGCAGCGCTTCGCTGACCACTTCTTTGTCCTGCTCAAGCACCCGCTGTAACGCATCGGCGGCTTTGCGATAATCGCCCTGCGCCATCAGAATGCGGCCCTGCATGATCGACACGCGGGCGCAAAGTTTGTCGGCCTGCGCAGCTTTCTTCAGCAGGCCGGTGGCTTTATCAAAATCGTCCGACACCATTGCCTGCAAGGCCAGTTCGCACCAGAAATGCGCGATCTCTTTGCGACGGTTTTCTTTACCCAGTTTCACCAGACGTTCGGCCACATCGATGGCGTTCTGCCAGTCGCTGGTGGCCTGATGAATGATCAGGAGCTGCTCGAGCGCGAAAAGCTGGAAATCCTGCTCTTTCACCAGCTGGTTGAACATGTCCTCGGCGCGATCGTAAAAACCGGCGGTCATGTAGTCACGGCCCAGTTGTTGCACGGCCAGCAGACGTTGTTCGAACGTCAGCGATGCGCTTTCCATCAGGGACTGGTGGATACGTATCGCGCGATCGACTTCGCCACGGGAGCGGAACAGGTTACCCAGAGTCAGGTGCGCTTCGACCGTACTGCTGTCCTCTTTCAACATTTCGAGGAACAGATCGACCGCTTTATCCTGCTGATTGGAAAGCAGGAAGTTAACCCCGGCAACGTATTCACGCGACAGGCGGTTAGCATTTTCCTGTTTGTCCTGCTGAGAACTTCTGCGCCCCATGTACCAGCCATAGGCGGCCGCAACGGGCAACAACAGAAACAGCAGCTCTAACATAAAGGATTATTCCTTGCTGACATCATAAGATGCTGCAGGCGGCGTCACGACAGCCACGGGTTCGATTTGCAGTTCCAGACGTTTGATTTTGCGCTGAGCACGGCCAAGTGAAAGGCGTACACGAAGGTAAAACAATCCGCAGATGACCCATCCCAGAATGAAACCGGTCGCAAACAGCACGGCGAGCAGCGTCGATACGCGATAGTCACCCTGCGCCAGCAAATAGTTGAAGGTCACAGTTTGATCGTTATGCGCGCCTAACGTGATGGAAATCACCACGATGACCAGTAAAAATAAAAAAATCAGCAGATATTTCACATTCATTCCTGTAATGCCGGGTGTACCGGATGAATTATGCCAAAAACTCTCGTCCCGACCTAATAAGTTAGCATTTCTGCACAAAGCTGGGAAACATTGCAGAGGGTTAAAAGAGTAACTGTCTGAAGATCGCACGACTTTTGCGATCGGCGACGTGAACCGGTGAAAACAACATATCAGTGATATGGGGACGATCTGCGTGAAATCAAAGGGGAACGGTAAAAGCCCCCCTCTTTTCAGAAATGCTGTGCGCGTGAAAACAGCCTCAGTCGCGCTCTGCGATGTCCTGATCTTCTGCCGGTGGCGGCGTCAGCGGACCGATGTAACGGTCCGTCAGCCAGCAGGCCAGCGTCACCAAAAGCCAGCTTATCCCCACCGAAGCAATCAAATCGCGCGGCCAGTGCATGCCCAGCATCAGCCGGCTGCCCATCACCACCACCGACCACACCATCAGCGCGGTCACCGTCTTGTAGTGTTTACGGCGCCACAATAGCCCGATACCCAGTAATGCCCAGGTAGCAGCAAACATGGTATGGCCGGACGGGAACGCGTAACCGGTATCTTTCTGCCAGCTTCTGTTCAGCCAGTGCGGGATCTGGACGTTATCGCCGAGCAGTTCTTTCACCTGCTGGCTACGCGCCTTGCGTTTCAGACCGTAAAATTCTTCAACGTTCATCTGATGATCAGTGCCCAGCCAGGCGACGTAAGGGCGTGGCTCGCGCACTTCCTTTTTGATGTACGTCTTGGTGGACTGGCCGATCAGCAGCGCCACAGAAATCATCAGCACCAGCCCGATTGCCGCTTTGAGACGAAAACGCAGGCACCATAAGAACCAGCCGCACAGAATAACCGTGGTCAACACGCCCCAGGGCTGGCTGACGGTTTCGGTCACCCAGTAGAGCGGGAGTAAAATCGCCGGATTGCCGCCGGGGGTCCATAGCCAGCCACTGACCCACACCGCCGCTGGCATGATAAGCAGAAGAAGTGCCCCGAGGGCGGTGCGTTTGGCGATATCAAACATAGTCGTCCTTTCTGTTTTCGTAAAATGCGTAAAAGAGTAGAAGTGTAGCAATGTTGTAATTCTTGCACATTCCTTAAATCCAGGTTGTTGAGGTTACTGTTATAGTTCATAAGTTATGAACTATTTGTTCAAATATTCCCGTCAATGCGCAGGTCAAACTGTGGCAAAATGGTGCCCTGTTGTGAAGGAAAGGCACCGATTCCCTATCCTGACACCGCATCCGCACGTAGGATGCGCATCAATAAGTAAAATACTCACTGTAAATGAAGACAATTTGTGTTTTTTTTGGAGCGTAAAATGCAGCTGAAACGGGTGGCAGAAGCCAATCTGCCGACACCTTGGGGTGATTTCCTGATGGTGGGTTTTGAAGAATTGGCCACCGGGCATGACCACCTGGCGTTAGTTTTTGGTGACATCAGTGGTGAAACGCCCGTTCTGGCACGCGTTCACTCTGAATGCCTGACGGGCGATGCCCTCTTCAGCCTGCGCTGCGACTGCGGTTTTCAGCTCGAAGCAGCGTTAAACGACATCGCCGAAGAAGGTCGCGGCATTCTGATGTATCACCGTCAGGAAGGCCGTAACATCGGTTTGCTGAACAAAATCCGCGCTTACGCCCTGCAGGACAAAGGCTACGACACCGTCGAAGCCAACCACCAGCTCGGTTTTGCCGCCGATGAACGTGACTTCACGCTGTGCGCCGACATGTTCAAATTGCTGGGTGTTGATTCGGTCCGCCTGCTGACCAACAATCCGAAAAAAGTCGAAATTCTGACAGAAGCCGGGATCAACATCGTCGAACGAGTTCCGCTGGTCGTCGGGCGTAACCCGGAAAACGAGCGTTATTTATCGACTAAAGCGGCCAAAATGGGTCATCTGCTCGATAACGATCTGCGCCACAAGTAATTCTGACCGGCAAATATTAAGGGCACCTTATGAAGGTGCCCTTTTTTATGCAGAAAACGCAGTATTAACGCATTTTACCCATCACAACATTTTGCGGATCACGTAATGCAGAATGCCGCCGTTCTGGAAATAGGTCAGTTCGTTGCCGGTATCAATACGGCAGCGGGCGTTGATAGTTTGCGTCTGGCCGTCAGCGAACGCGATCTGCACCGGCACCTCCTGCCCCGGTTTCAGCGTTTGCAGCCCGCTGATGCTGATCTGCTCGTCGCCGGTCAGTTTCAGCGTTTTGCGCGTCACGCCCTGCGGGAACTCGAGCGGTAAAATGCCCATGCCGATCAGGTTAGAACGGTGGATCCGCTCAAAAGATTCGGCGATCACCACGCGCACGCCCAGCAGGCGCGGCCCCTTCGCTGCCCAGTCACGGCTGGAGCCGGAACCATACTCTTTGCCGGCAATCACCGCCGTCGGCACGCTTTCATGCTGATAGCGCATCGCTGCGTCGTAGATGGCAAGCTGTTCCTGCGACGGGATGTGGCGCGTATAGCCGCCCTCCACGTCTGGCACCATTTCGTTGCGGATACGGATGTTGGCAAACGTTCCGCGCATCATCACTTCATGGTTACCGCGTCGGGAGCCGTACGAGTTAAAGGCTTTCGGTTCGACACCGTGGTTTTTCAGATACAGTCCCGCCGGACTGTCGATTTTGATGTTCCCGGCCGGTGAGATGTGATCGGTGGTAACGGAATCCGCCAGAATCGCCAGAATGCGCGCGTCTTTAATATCTTCCACGGCATCCGGTTCAGCCTTCATGTCACTGAAGAACGGCGGATGGCGGATGTAGGTGGAGTCCTCCTGCCAGGTGTAAGTTGGCGTCCCTTCAACCTGAATCGCCTGCCAGCTGGCGTCGCCGTTGAACACTTCGGCATACTCTTTGTGGAACATTTCCGTCGTGACCTGCCCGACGGCAAGCGCGATTTCCGCCGCCGTTGGCCAGATGTCTTTCAGATAAACCGGCTGACCCTGCTGATCTTCACCGAGCGGATCGGTCGTCAGATTGACGTTCATGTTCCCGGCCAGCGCGTAAGCCACCACCAGCGGCGGCGATGCCAGCCAGTTAGTTTTGATCAGCGGATGGATACGCCCCTCAAAATTACGGTTACCCGACAGCACAGCTCCCACCGTTAGATCACCACTTTTGATAGCGGATTCAACAGGCTCAGGCAGCGGGCCCGAGTTACCGATACAGGTGGTACAGCCATAACCCACCAGATTGAAGCGCAATTTTTCCAGATACGGCATCAGCCCGGTGGCATTCAGATAATCGGTCACCACTTTAGAGCCCGGTGCCAGCGAAGTTTTCACCCAGGGTTTACTGGTCAGCCCTTTTTCAGCGGCATTTTTGGCCAGCAGCCCGGCCGCCATCAGTACGCTCGGGTTGGAGGTGTTGGTACAGGAGGTGATTGCCGCAATGACCACCGCGCCGGTGTCCAGCGAGTAATGCTGACCATCAAGAGTGAAACTTTCTTTGTCAGTATGCCCCGGCTTGTTATTGCCCAGTTCCAGTTCGGTGGCGGCTTTGAAGGCTTTTGGCACATCCGGCAGCGCAACGCGGTCTTGCGGACGTTTCGGACCGGCCAGACTCGGCACGACATCGCCCATGTCCAGCGCCAGTGTGCTGGTGAACACAGGCTCATCACCGGCATTGCGCCATAAGCCCTGCGCTTGTGAATAGGCTTTCACCAGTTCGATTTGTTCATCGCTGCGGCCACTGAGTTTCATGTAACCGAGGGTGACGTCATCCACCGGGAAGAACCCGCAGGTTGCACCAAACTCAGGCGACATATTGGCAATGGTCGCGCGATCCGCCAGCGGCAGATCGGCCAGACCGTCGCCAAAGAATTCAACGAATTTACCCACCACGCCATGTTTACGTAGCATCTGCGTGACGGTTAACACCAGATCGGTGGCGGTAATCCCTTCGCGCAGTTTTCCCGTCAGCCTGAAGCCCACGACGTCCGGGATCAGCATGGAAACCGGCTGTCCGAGCATCGCCGCTTCAGCTTCAATACCGCCGCAACCCCAGCCCAGAATGCCCAGGCCGTTGATCATGGTGGTGTGGGAGTCTGTACCGACCAGCGTATCGGGATAAGCCACCGTTTTGCCATTCTGTTCTTCATGCCAGACGGTCTGACCGAGATACTCCAGATTGACCTGGTGACAAATACCGGTGCCCGGCGGCACCACACGGAAACGGTTAAAAGCTTTTTGCCCCCAGCGCAGGAACTGATAACGCTCGTTATTGCGCTCCATTTCCAGCCGGACGTTTTCATCAAACGCCTCTTCATCGCCAAACTCATCCACGGTGACCGAGTGGTCGATAACCAGATCGACCGGCGATAACGGATTCACCTGATCGACATTGCCACCGAGGCGTTTAACAGCCTGACGCATTGCGGCAAGATCCACCACGGCGGGTACCCCGGTGAAATCCTGCATCAGAACGCGTGCCGGACGGTAAGCAATTTCGCGATCGGCGTGGCCGGTTTTTTGCCATTCCACCAGCTGCAGCAAATCATTTTCCGTGACAGTGTCACCGTCAACGTGGCGCAGCAGATTTTCGAGCAGGACTTTAAGAGATTTAGGCAGGCGCTGAATATCACCCAGCGTTTTGGCGGCAAGTGGCAGACTGTAGTAGTGGAACTCCTTACCCTGGACTGCCAGCTTATCCAGACTTCTGTTACGAATATCGGACGACATAGCTTCTCCTTATGCTTCACAGCACCAGCTGGGCGAAAGAGGAATAACCCGCTGGCTTATAAGTGCATATATAAAGATAACACATATTATTGTTAACATTTTGATAACAGCTCAAACGGATCATCCGATAAAAAAAATCCCGCGTCATCAGAAGATGGCGCGGGACGTTTTACATCAGAAACAGTGGCGGAATTATTTCGTCGGTAATTTGATGTCTTTGAACATCTCTTCGATATCTTCATTCGAGCGCAGGGCAATCGCGGTATCCACCACGTCACGCGTCAGATGCGGTGCAAAGCGCTGGATGAAATCGTACATGTAGCTGCGCAGGAACGTGCTGCGGCGGAAACCGATTTTGGTGGTGCTGTAGGTGAAAATATCCCGCGCATCCACGGTCACCAGATCCGGATCCTGAACCGGATCGACCGCCATACTGGCGATCACGCCCACGCCCAACCCCAGCCGCACGTAGGTTTTGATCACGTCCGCATCAGTGGCGGTGAACACAATTTTTGGCGTCAGACCGGCGCGGTTAAACGCGGTATCGAGTTCCGAGCGACCGGTAAAACCGAAGGTATAAGTGACGATGGGATAGGCCGCCAGCTCTTCGATGGTGACCTTCTCTTTACCCGCCAGCGGATGATCGGGCTGAACCACCACCGCGCGGTTCCAGTGATAGCAAGGCAACATGATCAGATCGTCGTACAGGTGCAGCGCTTCGGTAGCAATGGCGAAATCCGCGTTGCCCTTTGAAACGGCCTCCGCGATTTGCGTCGGAGAGCCCTGATGCATATGCAGTGAAACGCGCGGGTAACGCTCGATAAAGCCTTTAATCACGTTCGGCAAGGCGTAGCGTGCCTGCGTGTGCGTGGTGGCGACATACAACGATCCCTTGTCAGGATAGGTATGCTCACCGGCCACGGCCTTGATCGCATCAACTTTGGACAACACTTCGCGGGCGATACGGATGATTTCCTGCCCTGCCGGTGTGACCTGCGTCAGGTGTTTTCCGCTGCGGGAGAAGATCTGAATACCGAGCTCATCTTCCAGCATTCTGACTTGTTTGCTGATCCCTGGCTGCGACGTGTACAGGCCTTCTGCCGTCGAACTGACGTTCAGATTGTGATTAACAACCTCTACGATGTAGCGCAGTTGCTGCAATTTCATATCTCATACCACCCTGGTTTCAAACCCTGTCACCATCCCTGTTCGCCTGCCGGCTGAACAGACTGGAAATGATTTTTATTGAATGCCCGAAGTCTGTAAACGCGCCTTTTTATGAGGCAGACGCATTAGCTTATTACTATTGTGAATAAAAATAAATTTTATATAACAATTATATCAAGAATTAACACGTTGTATAGCCAGATAACATAAGGATTAACGCAGACAGCATAAGCCTGAGAAGAAAGTGGTCAGAAACCTGTCGATGATAGATCTGAATGCAATAAAAAAACCAGCCCGGAGGACTGGTTTTTCACAAAAGAGTAACAATGAGTTATCGCCTGACAGGCGGGCTAACGGCAATCATTACTTTTTGCCTTCCACCCATTTGCCGTCAACGAAGAACGCTGTCCAGCCAGTGGCTTTGCCGTCTTTTTCCGAAGACACGTACTGCTGCTTAGTTTTGCGGCTGAAACGTACCATCGATTTGTTGCCTTCCGGGTCAGCGACGGGCGCGTCCGCAAGATAACTCAGTTTCTCTGGCAAGCGATCTTTAAAGCGCTTCAGCTCTTCCACCAGCGGCGCACGGGTTTCGCGCGATTTCGGGAAAGTATTGGCCGCGAGGAACACACCGGCAGCGCCGTCACGCAGAACGAAGTAGGCGTCTGATTTCTCACACGGCAACTCAGGCAGCGGAACCGGATCTTCTTTCGGCGGTGCAACGTCACCGTTACGCAGGATCTTACGGGTGTTTTTGCACTCGTCATTGGTACAACCCATGTACTTGCCGAAACGTCCCATTTTCAGGTGCATTTCAGAACCACATTTCTCGCACTCAACGATCGGGCCGTCATAGCCCTTGATGCGGAATTCGCCCTGCTCGATTTCGTAACCGTCACATTCCGGGTTGTTACCGCAGACGTGCAGCTTACGCTGGTTGTCGATCAGGTAGCTGTCCATCGCAGTGCCACATTTGCCACAACGACGTTTCGCACGCAGCGCATTGGCCTCTGCCTCATCCCCTTCCAGCACGTTGAGCACTTCGGCATCCGCGATGAGGTTGATGGTGGTTTTGCAGCGTTCTTTCGGCGGCAATGCATAACCGGAACAGCCGAGGAACACCCCGGTGCTGGCGGTACGGATACCCATCGGGCGGCCACAGGTCGGGCACTCAATGCTGGTCAGGATCATCTGGTTCGGGCGCATACCGCCTTCTTCCGGATCCTTTTCTGCGGTTTCCAGTTGCTTGCTGAATTCGGTGAAGAATTCGTCGAGCACGGCTTTCCACTCAGCTTTGTTGTTGGCAACCTGATCCAGACCGTCTTCCATGCGCGCGGTGAAATCATAGTTCATCAGTTCGCGGAAGTTTTGCTCCAGACGATCTGTGACGATTTCACCCATTTTCTCGGCGTAGAAACGGCGGTTTTCAACGTGAACATAGCCACGATCCTGGATGGTCGAAATGATCGACGCATAGGTAGACGGACGGCCAATGCCACGTTTTTCCAGCTCTTTAACCAGTGACGCTTCGCTGAAACGCGCAGGCGGTTTGGTGAAGTGCTGAGTAGGCAGCAGTTGTTGCAGATCGAGGTCGGTACCGACTTCAATAGCAGGCAGAATGCGGTCTTCATCGCCTTTACGCAGCGCTGGCATGACTTTCGTCCAACCGTCGAAACGCAAAGTACGGCCTTTGGCGCGCAGGGAGTAATCGCCCGCTTTCACCGTCAGCGTGGAAGAATCGTATTGCGCCGGTGTCATCTGGCAGGCAACAAACTGACGCCAGATCAGCTGGTACAAACGCTGGGCATCGGCTTCCATGTCTTTCAGTTGTTCAGACACCACGGCCACGTCAGAAGGACGAATCGCTTCGTGCGCTTCCTGTGAATTCTCTTTGTTGCTGTACTGCAACGGCGCTTTCGGCAGGTATTTATCACCGAAATTCTCACCGATGTAGCCGCGAACCATTTCTACCGCATCCTGACTCAGGTTGGTGGAGTCGGTTCGCATGTAGGTAATGTGACCGGCTTCATACAGACGCTGGGCCATCATCATGGTTTTCTTCACGCCGAAGCTCAGACGCGTGCTGGCAGCCTGTTGCAACGTGGACGTAATAAAAGGTGCACCCGGCTTACTGCTGGTCGGTTTGTCTTCACGATCGACAACCGTGTAGCGCGCTTTTTCAAGCAGCGAAACCGCAGCGTGAGTTTGTTCTTTATTAACCGGTTTAAACGGTTTGTCGAGATGATGCGTGACTTCCATTTGCAGCGCGGTGTCTTTCTTCGCCAGCAAATCTGCATGCAATTCCCAATACTCTTCCGGCACGAACGCTTTAATTTCTTTTTCACGCTCGACCACCAGACGCACCGCCACAGACTGAACACGACCGGCGGATAAACCGCGGGCAATCTTCTTCCACAGCAGTGGCGACACCATGTAACCCACCACGCGGTCCATGAAACGACGCGCCTGCTGGGCATTAACACGATCAATATTCAGTTCGCCCGGTTCTTTAAAAGCGTTCTGAATCGCGTTCTTGGTAATTTCGTTAAAGACCACGCGGCTGAAACGTTTATCGTCACCGCCAATCACTTCCCGCAAATGCCAGGCAATCGCCTCTCCTTCGCGGTCAAGGTCGGTTGCGAGATAGATGTGGTCAGCTTTTTCGGCTAACGCTTTTAACTCGGCAACCACTTTTTCTTTGCCCGGAAGTATTTCGTATTGCGCTTCCCAGCCGTGATAAGGATCGACGCCCATGCGATTAACCAGCGCAGTTTTCTCATCCTTTTTTACTTTTTTCTTTGGCTTTTCTTCGGTTGAGACGGCGGTTTTTTTAGCAGCGGATCCACTGGTCGGTAAATCACGAATATGACCGACGCTGGACTTAACCACGTAGTCATTTCCTAAATATTTATTAATCGTTTTGGCTTTTGCCGGGGACTCAACTATTACGAGAGCTTTGCCCATAATTACCTTTACCTGAATGATTCTTCATCAGCTGAAGAAGTTTTTGTCTAGTTATGCCGCGGCACAATATCATGTCTTTTTTTATATTGCGGCAGTGAGTCAGAACGTCAACTCATTTCTTTCAAAGAACGAGCGATCTGACTTCCAGAGGTTCAAAACACTGATTCTGCGAGGGATTAACCAGACAGGGTTCAGCGGACTGTGCCTGTTTTCACGTCAAATAATGACCAAGCGTAAACAAAACATTCCACCTGAAGCCACAAAATCCCACACTCTACCTGATAAAAATCGCTGCGCAACCTAATTAACACCGAATCCCCCATTTCGATAAAGTGGTGAAACTTTTCCCCTGACTGTGCAAAACATGAGCACTTACTTAAAGGATTAACCCCAGCGGATTTGCGGTTTTATCATCAGCAGGATTACAATATCGTCAGAAATTATAGTGGGGAGTAAATAACATGCACGAAAATACATCGGCAATTAGTCGTGAAGCTTTACTGATCGAAGCGAATAAGGTTATCCGTGAACATGAAGATTACATGCAGGGAATGATCGCCACAGAGGTTGAGCAGAAAGGCAATGTGCTGGTTTTCCGCGGGGAATTCTTCATGGATGACGACGGTTTACCCACCCGAAAAACAACGGCTGTATTTAATATGTTTAAACATCTGGCACATCTGTTTTCAGAAAAATACCATCTCGAAAATTAAGTGAATACCAACCGGGATTGTCTGAAGATTTACCGATAAAAAACAGTGATAAAAAAGGGACTTTCGTCCCCTTTTCATTATTGAATGTTCGGTTACAGCAGCGGTTTCTGACTGCGCTGCAACCAGCGCAGGAACAGGCGGTCGGCACTTTCTGCCGCGCTGCCGGTGAACCGGTCCATCATGCGTTTGCGGCGTGCGTAACGCACTGCAATCACCTCATGGTTTTTCATTTCAGCAATCAGCAAATCATCACTGGTTCCGATGGCATCGATCAGCCCTTTTTCACGCGCCTGTGTGCCAAACCAGTGCTCACCGGTCGCCACGGCGTCAATGTCCAGTGAAGGGCGATTCTGGTGCACAAAATCTTTGAACAGCACATGCGTTTCGTTGAGATCTTCACGGAATTTCTCGCGCCCTTCCTCGGTGTTTTCCCCCAACAGGGTCAGCGTCCGTTTGAATTCGCCAGCAGTATGCAATTCGATGTCGATATCATTCTTTTTCAGCAAGCGGTTGAAGTTAGGAATTTGCGCAACCACGCCGATGGAACCGATGATCGCAAAAGGTGCCGCGACAATACGATCGGCAACGCAGGCCATCATATAACCGCCGCTGGCCGCCACTTTGTCTACCGCCACCGTCAGGCGGATGCCGCTCTGGCGTAAACGCACTAACTGCGAGGCCGCCAGGCCGTACCCGTGGACCACACCGCCGGGACTTTCCAGACGTAACAACACTTCATCTTCCGGCGTGGCGACGGCCATCACCGCAGAAATTTCCTCACGCAGCGAGGTCACTTCATGGGCGTCCATACTGCCTTTGAAATCCAGCACATACAGACAAGGCTTGCGTTTGCTCTCGCCGGTTTTCGCCTGCAATTTCTTCTGTCTGGCTTCTGCTTTATCCTTTTTCTTCAGCTCTTTTCCGCGCAGTTTTTGCTCTGCGGGATTAAGCCTTGCAGTGCGCATTTCACGCTGCATCTCGCGATATTGTTCACCCAGGTCTGTCAGCTGTAACTCACCTTTACCCTGAGATTTACGCTGACGAAGCCCGACCACCAGGACCACCAGTGCGCCGATGGCAATGACAACGGTGACGACTTTGGCTAAAAACAACCCATAAAGAGAAAGTAAATCCACTCAAACCGCCTTTTCAATGTGCAAATAAAACCGTGGTAATAAAGATGCTGAACATTCTAGACAATAGCTTAACCGGCGTCTTGCGGGAATGTGACATTGTCAGCCAGAGGTAAATACGGATGCGCGTCTGTTCCAATTTTGTTACAAAAGAGCTGTCTGTTTTTCGGTTAATCATTGAAACTCATGTTCATTTCAGGCATATAACCGGTGATCACACCTGAAACACACCCTAATTCCGCCGAAATGCCGGACCCTGGTTGAGCGCAGTATCTCCCACTTCCGGCGTTTTGATTTTACAAATGACGCATGTGACGACGGCCATTTGCCGCCACATTCCGACCCGTTATGAGGACAGAACGTGCACTATCATCCGAAATCTGACTTACTCAATCACCGCATTATTCTGGTGACCGGCGCAGGCGACGGCATTGGCCGCGAAGCCGCCCTCACCTATGCCCGCTTCGGCGCTCAGGTGATTTTGCTTGGCCGTACAGAAAGTAAACTGGCCAGCGTTCAGCAGGAGATTGCGGCGAGAAATCTGCGCCCTGCTTTCATTTATGCTCTTGATTTGCTCACTGCCAGCCAGCAGGATTGCCAGCGCGTTGCGGATCAGATTGCACAGTGGGTACCGCATCTCGACGGTGTTCTGCACAATGCAGGGCTGCTCACCGAGATCACGCCGATGGCAGACATCGACTTGCAGGACTGGATGAACGTGATGCAGGTGAACGTGAACGCCACCTTCATGCTGACGCAGGCGCTGTTGCCGCTGTTGCTGAAATCGGCCAGCTCTTCACTGGTCTTCACCACCTCAAGCGTGGGGCGCGAAGGCCGCAGCGGCTGGGGCGCCTATGCCGTCTCGAAGTTTGCCACTGAAGGGATGATGCAGGTGCTGGCGGAAGAACATAAGCACACCGGGCTGCGGGTCAACTGCATCAACCCCGGCGGCACGCGCACCAGTATGCGTGCCTCGGCGTTTCCGGATGAAAATAAGGATAAGCTCAAGACACCTGCCGATATTATGCCGCTGTATCTGTACCTGATGGGTGATGACAGCCGCCGTAAAACCGGCATGAGTTTTGATGCCCAGCCAGGCCGCAAAGCGGGCCCTGCCGAATAGCCGTGCCAGAATGCCCTGAAAATACAACGGAGCCTTTCATGACCGAAGATCGCCACAAGCAGCGCCAGCAAAAGTTAAAAGAACAGGTCGATGCACGCATTGACGCCGCGAAAGAACAGCGCGGAATTTTGATTGTTTTCACCGGCAACGGCAAAGGCAAAACCACGGCGGCTTTCGGCACCGTCACCCGCGCCGTCGGTCACGGGATGCGCGCTGCGGTCATACAGTTCATCAAAGGAGAATGGCCGAACGGTGAAAAAAACCTGCTCGAACCGCACGGTGTTGAGTTTCAGGTGATGTCGACCGGCTTTACCTGGGAAACCCAGAACAAAGAGACGGATACGCAGGCCTGTCAGGCCGTATGGCAGCACGGAAAGCGGATGCTTGCCGATGCGTCGTTAGATCTGGTGGTGCTTGATGAGCTGACGTACATGGTCAGTTTCGGCTATCTCGAATTGCAGGACGTGGTGGATGCGCTGAATGCGCGTCCGTCGCATCAGACAGTCATCATCACCGGCCGGGGCTGCCATCGCGATTTGCTGGAAATGGCCGATACCGTCAGCGAACTGCGCCCGGTGAAACATGCTTTTGATGCCGGTATTATGGCGCAACAGGGAATCGACTGGTAACAGGCGTATTCGTCAGTTCCCTGAATGGAGATAAAAAAAACCGCAGTCAGTGACTGCGGTTCTTCAGCGGATTCGAAACAATATCGCTAAGTCGCGATTAGCCTCTTTTCGCCGGGGCACTGCGACGTGCAGGAGCAACCTGAGTGTGGCGCTTAACGGCGCGACGGATCTGGTTGGCTTTCACACGGCGGCGGTCACGTTCTACCGGCATTTTGCTGACGGTTTCTTCGTTCATTTCTACCAGCGTGCGCAGGTAGTTGATGTCCGGGAGATCCAGCTCTTTATAGCCGCCGCGAGGCAGGCCTTTTGGCAGATTCAAATCACCGTAACGAACGCGGATAAGACGGCTGACCTGAACGCCAACGGCTTCCCACAGACGACGCACTTCACGGTTACGGCCTTCGGTCAGGGTCACGTTGTACCACTGGTTAAGACCTTCGCCACCCTGGAATTTGATCGAGCGGAAAGCGGCAGGGCCGTCTTCCAGCTGCACGCCACGGCTCAGCTGTTTGATTTTTTCATCATCAATCTGACCGAATACACGCACCGCATACTCACGTTCAACTTCACGGCTTGGGTGCATCAGGCGGTTTGCCAGTTCACCGTCGGTCGTGAACAGCAGCAAGCCTGAGGTGTTGACATCAAGACGGCCTACGGCAATCCAGCGCGAACCGCGCATTTTTGGCAGACGGTCGAAGACGGTCGGACGGCCTTCAGGATCACTGCGGGTACATAACTCGCCTTCCGGCTTGTAGTACGCCAGTACGCGGCACACGGTGTCCTGAGACTCCATCACTGACAGCACGTGGCCGTCGAGACGGATTTTTGTGCCGCCGGTGACTTCAACGCGGTCGCCGAGCGTGGAGATTTTACCGTCGACGCTGACGCGCCCGGCCTGGATCATCGCTTCCACTTCACGACGCGAACCGTGGCCCGCACGTGCCAGCACTTTTTGCAGCTTTTCGCTTTGCCCTTCGGTGCTGTCCAGCGCATTTTTCGGCTTCTGGTACTTCACTTCGTCTTCGTCACCGGTTTCATCAAACAGCGTTTCAGCTTTTGGCTTGCCGGCGCGTGGTTTCACCGCACGAGGTTTTTCACCGCGTGGATTTTCAGGACGCGTCTTGCCGCGACCTGGTTTTTCGATGCGGGAATCAGAACGTGAATCGCTGCGACCGGCATCAGAACGTGGTTTGTCTGAACGCGGTTTGTCGCTGCGGGGTTTATCACTGTTAGGTTTATCGCTACGTGGCTTGTCTGAACGTGGCTTGTCTGAACGTGGCTTTTCGCCGCGTTTTTCAGCACGTGACAGTTCAGGACGGGCTTTCGCTGCACCGGAGTTTCTGCCGCTTTTCGGCTTATCACCTGGTGAACGTGCCGGTTTGGATCTGTCACTGGAGTGTTTCTGGGAATTATACTTCTCGCTCATTGAGCAGCCTCATTTGTCGCCTTCACAGGCGTCGGGGGGAGCGGCCAGCACGATGTGAACATCGCCTGCCCGTCAAAATTCAGTTTGGGAGATAAGCGGACTGTCGCGGAAACTTCATTTCTGCACGGGATCACTCGACACATGCACAGATAAAACACATCGCCAGACAGCATTACTTATCAATACAATGACTTACAAAAAGTCAGCCCGCCATTATACACAATTATCTTCAATTTGTATGCTTCGGGGGCTGTCAGGGTGATTATTTTTTAGCCAGTAACGCGTAAATGCTTAGCGGAAAGGCGTCGGATCGCCGGCCCCTTCGCGGACCACTTCCGGAACCGACTCGGTCAGATCAATCACCGTAGTCGGTTGCTGGCCGATGGAACCGCCATCAATGACCAGATCCACCAGTTTGCCCAGCTGGTCTTTGATGTCTTCCGGATCAGATTCCGCAAAATCATTGCCCGGCATCATCAGCGTGGTGGACATCAGCGGTTCGCCCAGCGCGTCGAGCAAGGCGATGGCGATAGGATTGGAGGGCACCCGCAGACCGATGGTTTTGCGCTTTTCACTCATCAGACGGCGCGGCACTTCTTTGGTCGCTTTAAGAATGAAGGTGTAGTTGCCCGGCGTGTTGTTTTTCATCAGGCGGAAAGCGCCGTTATCGACATAGGCATACGTCGAAAGCTCGGACAAATCGCGGCATACCAGTGTGAAATTGTGATTGCTGTCTAACTGACGGATCCGGCAAATCCGCTCCATCGCATTTTTTTCTTCCAGACGACAACCCAGGGCGTAACCGGAATCGGTCGGATAGACAATGACCTGACCTTTACGCAGCAGCTCTACCGCCTGACTGATCAGGCGCGGCTGTGGATTTTCGGGGTGAATATAGAAATATTGACTCATTGGATCCTCTCACTCTTTATTCTTTTCCGGTCAGGCATCAGACCGGTTCAATTTCAGGCTGTGTCATCGCAAGCGGCCAGTGTTGCCATACCGGTTCAACGCCTGCGGGAAGCCAAAGTTTGCGGCCAAGCTCAATCCACGAACAGGGCTGATGGAAATCAGAACCCTGCGAGGCCAGTAACTGATAATCACGGGCGTAGGCTGCCAGCTGCGCACGCTCATTCGGTGCCTGCTGACACTGGGCGACTTCCATCGCATCACCGCCCTGCTCAGCAAAATACGCCAGTAAGCGTTTCAGCCACTTGGTCGAAAGATCATATCGCCCCGGATGGGCGACGACGGCCTGCCCGCCTGACTGATGAATCGCATCAATCGCTTGTTCTATTGTACACCACTGTGGCGGAACGTAGCCGGTCTTGCCTTTGGCGAGGAATTTTTTGAACACCTGCGCGATGTTATCCGCCGCGCCGAATTCCACCAGATAGCGGGCGAAATGCGCACGGGTGACGGCTCCGCCATTGGCCAGACGCAGCGCGCCTTCCCAGGCACCGTCAATGCGTGCTTTCGCCAGCCGGTTGCCCATTTCCTGCGCGCGTTGCTGACGCAAACCGGCCTGCGCACTGAGTAAACTCATCATCGCCGGATGCTGCGGATCAATGCCCAGCCCGACAATGTGGATCTCATGGTTTTCCCACAAAGTGGAAATCTCAACGCCATTAATCAGCACCAGCGGCAATTGCTGCTGCGCAATCGCCTGCGCCGCACGTGCCAGCCCTTCGGTACTGTCGTGATCGGTGATCGCCAGTACGCCGACGCGCATTTCAACCGCCCGCGCGACCAGTGCTTCAGGCGTTAAATAGCCGTCCGACGCCGTGGTATGGCTGTGGAGATCGTAAAGCGTGAAGGCCGTGCTGAGGTTCTGGTCGTCTTTCGGGGGTGAAACTGTTGTGGGTAAAGTCATCGTCACGTCGGGGATTTAACCTTTTCTGAATGCAGTTCATATCATAACGCGTTAGGCCGCCTCACGTTAGGGCTATCTTGCCGATGTTTTCACCTCGCCGTTACGCACTGTTACGGTGCGATAACATCTGAGCGCACTAAAGTTGTGAAATCCGCTGAAAAGAGGGTTGACTTTATATCCGTGAACTAGTTTACTAGTACGCAAGTTCACGAGGCAGTTCGCTGAAGAACGTCGTGACAAACCAATTCAGAAAGCTTAGTTTTTAAAACCATAGCTTTCATAAACTAACAAGAGTGTCTGATGATGAAAATTCACATGATGGCGGTTCTCAGCTGGTGGCGTACTTCCCCTTGTCGGGCGGAGTAATCACGCATAGCTGTCATCAGACGCTGCAAGATTTCCGAAGCCCGCTTAATGCGGGCTTTTTTATGGCCGTTTATTTGAAAACGTTGATAAAAATTCAGGAAGCAAAATGACAACTCCAACACCACGTTTAGAATTGCTGACCGCGCAGGGATGTTATCGCGGCGACCCGACGGCCATTTTTCATCAGCTGTGCGGCGCGCGTCCTGCGACCCTGCTGCTTGAGTCCTCCGAAGTGACCAGTAAAGAAAACCTGAAGAGCCTGCTGATTGTTGACAGCGCACTGCGCATCACCGCGCTGGGTTTGCAGGTGTCCATTCAGGCCCTGACGCCGAACGGTGCCTCTTTACTGCCGCTGATTGATGCCGCGCTGCCTGCTGAAATTCGCAATGACGTCCGCCCGAATGGCCGCGAACTGACGTTCCCTGGTATCGATCAGATGCAGGATGAAGATGCGCGTTTGCGTTCCCGTTCAGTGTTCGACGCGTTACGCAGCATTCTGACCTGCGTTGAATCTCCGGCTGAGGAGCGTGAGGCGATGTTCCTCGGCGGGCTGTTTGCCTATGATCTGGTCGCCGGTTTTGAAGATTTACCTGCATTAACCTCCGACCAGCGTTGCCCGGATTTCTGTTTCTATCTTTCTGAAACGCTGCTGGTGCTCGATCACCAGAACCGCACCTGTCGTTTGCAGGCCAGCCTGTTCACGCCGTCGGCTGATGAGAAACAGCGTCTGCATGCCCGCCTCGAACAACTGCAACATCAGTTGCAACAGCCACCGCACGCCATCCCGCAGCAGAACGTGCCGGAAATGCAACTGAGCGTGAACCAGAGTGATGAAGAGTTCGGTGCTGTGGTTGAGAAAATGAAAGTGGCCATCCGCGCCGGTGAGATTTTCCAGGTGGTGCCTTCGCGCCGTTTCTCCCTGCCTTGCCCTGCTCCGCTGGCCGCGTATGAAACGCTGAAAAATAACAATCCAAGCCCGTACATGTTCTTTATGCAGGACAACGATTTCACGCTGTTTGGCGCCTCCCCGGAAAGCGCGCTGAAATATGACGCCACTAACCGCCAGATTGAAATTTACCCGATTGCCGGGACCCGTCCGCGCGGCCGCCGTGCCGACGGTTCGCTGGATTTGGATCTCGACAGCCGCATCGAACTGGAAATGCGTACCGACCACAAAGAGCTGGCCGAACATCTGATGCTGGTGGATTTGGCGCGTAACGATCTGGCACGTATCTGCGAGCCGGGCAGCCGTTATGTCGCCGACCTGACCAAAGTGGACCGTTACTCTTTCGTTATGCATCTGGTGTCCCGTGTGGTCGGCACGCTGCGTCATGATCTCGACGTACTGCACGCCTATCAGGCGGTAATGAATATGGGCACGCTGACCGGTGCGCCGAAAGTGCGCGCTATGCAGCTGATTTCGGCTTCCGAACAAACCCGCCGCGGCAGCTATGGCGGCGCGGTGGGTTACTTCACCGCTCACGGCGATCTGGATACCTGCATCGTCATCCGCTCTGCTTACGTTGAAGACGGCATTGCCACCGTGCAGGCTGGCGGCGGCGTGGTACTGGATTCCGTACCGCAGGCCGAAGCCGACGAAACCCGTAATAAAGCCCGTGCTGTACTGCGCGCCATCGCCACTGCCCACAATGCGAAAGAGGTATTTTAAGATGGCCGATATCTTACTCATCGATAACGTCGATTCCTTTACTTACAACCTGGTCGATCAGTTGCGTTCAAGCGGTCACAACGTGGTGATTTACCGCAATCAGATCCCGGCTGACGTGATTATCGAAAAACTCAGCCAGCTGGAAAAACCGGTGCTGGTGCTCTCTCCCGGACCTGGCACCCCGTCAGAAGCCGGTTGCATGCCTGAATTGCTCAAACGTCTGCGCGGTCAGTTGCCGATTATCGGCATCTGCCTCGGTCATCAGGCGATTGTGGAAACCTACGGGGGTTTTGTCGGCCAGGCAGGTGAAATTCTGCACGGCAAAGCGTCTTCGATTACGCATGATAATGAAGGCATGTTTGCCGGAATGAACAACCCTCTGCCGGTGGCGCGTTACCACTCGCTGGTCGGCAGCCAGATCCCCGACGGGCTGACCGTTAACGCGCGCTACGGCGACATGGTGATGGCGGTGCGTCATGAAGAAGATCGCGTATGCGGTTTCCAGTTCCATCCGGAATCCATTTTAACTTCACAGGGCGCCCGTCTGCTTGAGCAGACACTGGCCTGGGCTTTGGCGTAAGGAGAGCGATCATGCAAACGCAAACTATTCCCGGCATTCTGGAGAATCTGTATCTCGCACAGCCGATGACGCAGGAAGAGAGCCAGCAGTTATTTACCGCCATCGTCAATGGCGAACTGGAACCGGCTCAGTTAGCGGCAGCCTTAATCAGTATGAAAGTGCGTGGCGAGCAACCGGCTGAGATCGCCGGTGCGGCAAAGGCGCTGCTGGCGCATGCAGAGCCGTTCCCGCGCCCGGATTATCCGTTCGCGGATATCGTCGGCACCGGCGGCGATGGCACGAACAGCATCAACATTTCTACCGCCAGCGCCTTTGTTGCGGCTGCCTGTGGTGCGCGTGTGGCGAAACACGGTAACCGCAGCGTATCCAGTCGTTCCGGTTCATCGGATTTACTGGCCGCGTTTGGTATTCGTCTGGATATGCCGGCGGAAGGATCCCGCGCGGCGCTTGATGACCTGAACGTGTGTTTTCTGTTTGCGCCGCAGTATCACACCGGATTTCGCCATGCGATGCCGGTGCGCAAATCACTGAAAACCCGCACCCTGTTTAACGTGCTAGGCCCGCTGATTAACCCGGCACGTCCGCCGCTGGCGCTGATAGGCGTTTACAGCCCGGAACTGGTGTTGCCGATTGCAGAAACGCTGCGGGCACTGGGTTACGAGCGTGCGGCGGTGGTTCACGGCGCAGGCATGGATGAAGTCGCTATCCACGCAGCCACGCAGGTGGCCGAGCTCAAAGACGGCAAAATTACCACCTACGAGGTCACGCCGCAGGACTTCGGTCTGGACAATTACCCGATTGAATCCCTGCTCGGCGGCGAACCGGAAGAAAACCGTGACATTCTGGCACGCTTATTACAAGGTAAAGGTGATCCGGCCCATGAAGCCGCGGTAGCCGTCAATGTGGCGATGCTGCTGCGCCTTTTCGGTCAGGAAGATTTAAAACAAAACGCACAACAGGCATTGGCCGTCATGCGCAGTGGTGAACCCTACCAGCGCGTGTTGGCATTGGCAGCAAGAGGATAAGTGATGCAGCAGGAAACCGTGCTCCACAAGATTGTTCGCGACAAAGAAATTTGGGTCGCGGCGCGTAAAGAACAACAACCGCTGGCCAGCTTTCAGAATGAAATAACTCAGAGCCAGCGCAGTTTCTACCATGCCCTGCAAGGCGCAAGAACGGCCTTTATTCTGGAGTGCAAACAAGCCTCTCCGTCGAAAGGGAAGATCCGTGAAAACTTTGATCCGGTAGAAATCGCCAGCGTGTATAAAGACTACGCCTCCGCTATTTCCGTATTAACCGACGAAAAATACTTCCAGGGCAGCTTTGATTTCCTGCCTCTGGTCAGCAAAACCGCCACGCAGCCGGTGCTGTGCAAAGATTTCATTATCGACCCGTATCAGATCCATCTGGCCCGTTTCTATCAGGCCGATGCGATTCTGCTGATGCTGTCAGTTCTGGATGATGATCAGTACGTTCAGCTTGCCGCCGTCGCCCACAGCCTGAATATGGGCGTGCTGACGGAAGCCAGTAATGAAGAAGAACTGGATCGCGCGGTGCAATTGAAAGCCAAAGTGGTCGGCATCAATAACCGTGATCTGCGCGATTTGTCTATCGATCTCAACCGCACCCGCGAGCTGGCCCCGCGTGTACCGCACGGCGTCACCGTCATCAGCGAATCGGGGATCAACACCTATGGGCAAATTCGTGAGCTGAGCCGCTTCGCCAATGGTTTCCTGATTGGCAGCGCGCTGATGTCTGAACAGAACCTGAACAGCGCGGTACGCCGTGTGCTGCTGGGTGATAATAAAGTCTGCGGTCTGACCCGCGCTCAGGACGCCCGGGCCGCGCATGAAGCCGGTGCCATTTACGGCGGGTTGATTTTCGTCGAAGGGTCACCGCGTTTTGTGACACACACGCTGGCGAAAGAAGTGCAGAACGGCGCACCGCTGAAATATGTCGGCGTATTCCGTGATGAACCGGTCAGCAACGTGGCTGAAACGGCTCAGACACTGAACCTGGCCGCCGTGCAGCTTCACGGCGAGGAAAGCCAGACATACATCGATGAACTGCGCGCGGCGTTACCAGAAAATATTCAGATCTGGAAAGCGCTGAGCGTTAAAGACAGCATCCCGTCACGCGACCTGAAAAATGTTGACCGCTACGTGCTGGACAACGGCAAAGGCGGCACCGGTTATCGTTTCGACTGGAGCAAGCTGGCCGGTCAGGATCTGAGCAATGTGCTGCTTGCCGGTGGTCTGAGCGCAGATAATTGCGTCGAAGCCGCGCAGCTCGGTTGCGCAGGGCTGGATTTCAATTCCGGTGTTGAAAGCGAGCCGGGCATCAAAGATGCCGAAAAAATCACCGCCGTATTCCAGACATTGCGGGCGTATTAAGCCGCACGCAATGACGCAAAAATTGACAGACAGGACGGAATATCATGACTTTACTTAATCCCTACTTTGGCGAATTTGGCGGCCAGTATGTGCCGCAAATTCTGATGCCTGCGCTGGCGCAGCTGGAAGAAGCTTTTGTCAGCGCACAGCGCGACCCTGAGTTTCAGGCTGAATTCATTGATTTACTGAAAAACTACGCAGGCCGCCCGACGGCGCTGACGCTGTGTAAAAACCTGACAGCCGGCACTAAAACCAAGCTGTACCTCAAGCGCGAAGATTTACTGCACGGCGGTGCGCACAAAACGAACCAGGTGTTGGGTCAGGCATTGCTGGCGAAACGCATGGGCAAAACGGAGATCATCGCTGAAACCGGCGCCGGTCAGCATGGCGTGGCGTCAGCACTGG
This sequence comes from Rahnella rivi, assembly GCF_019049655.1. GTDB lineage: Bacteria > Pseudomonadota > Gammaproteobacteria > Enterobacterales > Enterobacteriaceae > Rahnella > Rahnella rivi. Next base: position 50,178 of record NZ_JAFMOX010000061.1, on the reverse strand, counting down.
CCTGTGCCCTGCTCGGCCTGAAATGCCGCATTTATATGGGCGCCAAAGACATCGAGCGTCAGTCCCCGAACGTGTTCCGTATGCGTCTGATGGGTGCGGAAGTGATCCCGGTGCACAGCGGCTCCTCCACGCTGAAAGATGCCTGTAACGAGGCGCTGCGCGACTGGTCTGGCAGCTATGAAACCGCTCACTACATGCTCGGCACCGCGGCAGGTCCGCATCCGTATCCGACCATCGTGCGTGAATTCCAGCGCATGATCGGCGAAGAAACCAAAGCACAAATGCAGGAACGCGAAGGCTGCCTGCCGGATGCGGTGATCGCCTGTGTCGGCGGCGGTTCCAATGCCATCGGGATGTTTGCTGATTTCATCGACGACACCAGCGTGAAGCTGATTGGTGTTGAACCGGGCGGCCTGGGCATTGAAACCGGGCAGCACGGCGCGCCGCTCAAACACGGCCACGTGGGTATTTATTTTGGTATGAAAGCGCCCATGATGCAGACGTCAGAAGGCCAGATCGAAGAGTCCTATTCTATCTCCGCCGGTCTGGATTTCCCGTCCGTCGGCCCGCAGCATGCGCATCTCAACAGCATTGGCCGTGCGGAATATGTCTCGATCACCGATGACGAAGCGCTGGAAGCCTTTAAAGCTTTGTCCCGCCATGAAGGGATTATTCCGGCACTGGAATCCTCACATGCGCTGGCACATGCACTGAAAATGATCAAAGAAACACCGGAGAAAGAACAAATTCTGGTGGTGAACCTGTCGGGTCGCGGTGACAAAGATATTTTCACCGTACATGACATCCTGACTGCCCGGGGAGAAATTTAATGGAACGTTATCAGCAATTATTCGCGCGTCTGGAAAGCAAAAAAGAAGGCGCGTTTGTTCCTTTCGTTACGCTTGGTGACCCGGGCGTTGAGCTGTCACTGTCAATCATTGATACGCTGATTGAAGCCGGTGCCGATGCGCTGGAACTGGGCATCCCGTTCTCCGATCCGCTGGCCGACGGCCCTGTTATCCAGAATGCTAACCTGCGTGCCTTTGCTGCCGGTGTGTCACCGACGCAGTGCTTCAATATGCTGGCACGCATTCGCGAAAAACACCCGGACATCCCCATTGGCCTGCTGATGTACGCTAATCTGGTTTTCCATAACGGCATTGAAACCTTCTATCAGCGTTGCGCTGAAGTGGGCGTCGATTCTGTGCTGGTGGCTGATGTGCCGTTTGAAGAGTCAGCGCCATTCCGTGCAGCCGCGCTGCGTCACGGTATCGCCCCCATCTTTATCTGTCCGCCTAATGCGTCAGACGATTTGCTGCGCGAGATCTCCTCGCACGGCCGCGGCTACACGTATTTGCTCTCTCGCGCTGGCGTGACCGGCACTGAAAAGCGTGCGCTGACGCCTCTGAATCATCTGGTCGATAAGTTGCGTGAATATAACGCCGCGCCACCTCTGCAGGGCTTCGGTATTTCCGAACCTGCGCAGGTCAAAGAAACCCTGGCCGCAGGCGCAGCAGGGGCTATTTCCGGTTCTGCGACCGTGCGTATTATCGAAAACAATCTGCACCAGCCTTCCGAAATGCTGGCTCAGCTTTCCCGTTTCGTCAGTGAAATGAAAGCCGCCACCCGCGCATAACCGGTATAAACAGAACGTGAGGGGTTAAAACACTCGCGTTCTGTCTCTTTTCACCTCTTTGCGATTTTTCTGCACTTAAATAGTTGCCTATTTATTTGTATAAACCCCATGAATAAACCAAACTAAAATCACTCACCAAGCCTATGATTATACGGGCTCTGACCGCATCGCTTGCGTGAGTTCAGGTCTTATGTGTACTGATCGTTTCTTTTGGTTTTATAACAAAGCATGGAGAGTTATTTATGAAGCTATTCAAGACCTTGTCTGCGTTCTGCATGGCAGCCGTTGTGGTAATGGCTGTTGCCGCCTGTGCGCCAACAAAAAAATCAGAAGGAACCGGCGGGTATATCGATGACACCGTGGTGACGACGAAAGTGAAATCAGCCTTGCTGGCAGATAAAACTATCGCATCGCGTGAAATCAGCGTCGAAACCTTTAAAGGTCGCGTACAGCTGAGTGGCTTTGTGACGTCAACCGCTGATGCTAACCGTGCGGTAGAAGTGACGCGCGGCGTGGCCGGTGTTCGTTCAATTGAGAACGACATGCGTCTGAAGTAATCAGGCTTGCCGGAAATAAACGTGAAAGAGGCGCCTGAGCGCCTCTTTTTTATGCCTGTATCGTCGATCAGAAACGGTAGCCGACGCCAAACATAAAGACCCACGGGTCAATCCGGGTGTTGATGTTTTGCTGCTCGCCACCGGCTTTGAATTTCACTTCCGTATCAATATCCATCCACCAGACAGACATGTTGATCAGCCAGTTCTCATCGAGGTTGTAGTCAACACCGGCCTGCGTAGCCACGCCCCAGGAGTCTTTTACGCTCAGGTCTGACAATCCCGCATCGCGGCCAGTCTGGTTGAAATTTGTGTCGTAAAAGGTGGTGTAGTTGATACCCACACCGAGGTACGGACGCAGTTTATCCAGCTTATCTCCGAAGTAGTACTGCGCCATCAGAGACGGCGGCAACTGTTTCACTTCCGCGATGGTGCCGGTGCTTTTCAGCCCGACTTTATGCTGGAACGGCGTGGCGGCCAGTAACTCGACGCCGATGTTATCGGTAAACATATAGCCGAGTGTCATGCCCATCTGCGTATTGTTATTGATATCAAAAGAACCCAGTCCAAGTACATTGTCTGATCCTTCGGTCGGACGAACCGTGGCTGTTCCTACGCGAAAAATCACATCCCCTGCCTGATGTGCGTTCGCAACCGCCGGAAATGCCGCTGCCGCGACGAGTGCCCAATATGCTGCTTTCATTATCCCTTCCCTTTGTATGGATTAGTATTCACCGCGCGAATGATACCCACTCTGTGGCATGGTTTGATCTACGCGGGATCACATCTTTAAAACAAATTTTCACAAATTGCATCTTTCGCAAACCGATCTAAATCTATAAAAACAAAGGAATTGATCTACATCAAAAACGAGGGAATTTGTTGAGTTCACAAATGCAGCGAATATCTGTTGCTTAAAAAAAAGGCACTGCGTAGTTTGGACAGTTCTGTGGATTTTGGTTTGGTGCAGTAAAGGAGTCTGCCGCTTTCCAAAATGAGCGAAATGAACAATCCCTGTATGACCTGTGGCGCATGCTGTGCGTATTTCCGGGTATCCTTTTATTGGGCTGAATCTGAAGAGGCTGGCGGACGCGTTCCGCAGGCGCTGACAGAGCAAGTCACTCCCTTTTTGAGTTGTATGCAGGGCACTGGCAGTAAGTCACCGCGCTGTATCGCTCTGGAAGGTGAAGTGGGTCAGTCTGTTTCCTGTTCCATTTACCTTAACCGCCCCTCACCCTGCCGCGAATTCGATCAGTCGGGTTTGAATGACGTGAGTAACTCCGCCTGTGACCGCGCCCGTGCGCATTACGGCCTGCCCCCGCTGGAAGTGAATTTACCGTTACCTGATTTTGTTAGCTGATGGCTTCAGGCAGCAAATCATCATGCAAAATGACAGGAAGTCAGCGCAAAACTATCGGCGATAACCATTTAAAGGTTACAATCGCCGTCTTATTGTTTTTTGCTTTTTGCCAAGGAGCGTTCATGCCTATCACGGCCAGTACGTTGTACCGTGACAGTTTTAATTTTATGCGTAATCAGTTGGGTAGCATTTTGCTGCTCTGCGTGCTGACCGCATTAATTACCGTCATCTTGAACCAGATTTTCATGCCTGGCAGCGACCAGCTTAGCGTGCTCAGTGCAGGCAGCGACGATTTGCTGAGTAACACCGGCATGAGTATTCAGGAGCTGGTTCAAAGCATGTCGCCTGACCAGCAGAAAGTGTTGCTTCAGGTTTCTGCAGCGGCCACTTTTTCTGCGCTGATCGGCAATGTGTTACTGGTTGGCGGAATGTTAGTTCTGCTTCAGCAGGTTTCCGGCGGAATGCGGACCAGCGCGCTGCGGGCACTTGGCGCTGCGGCACCGATTATGCCTCGCCTGTTCGGTCTGATGCTGATTTGTACGCTGCTGGTACAACTGGGTCTGACATTGTTCGTCGTTCCGGGCATTGTGCTGGCGGTGGCGACGTCCCTGTCTCCGGTGCTGTGCGTTAATGAAAAACTCGGCGTGTTTAAATCCGTAAAAGTGAGCAGCAAACTGGCGTTCGCGAACCTGCGCTTAGTGGTTCCGGCGATCATGTTCTGGCTGGCAGCAAAAATGGTGCTGTTGCTGGTGGTGAGCCGCCTGGCGATGCTGTCTCCTGACGTTGCCGCGGTGATTCTGAGCGCGCTGAGCAATCTGGTTTCTGCCTTATTGCTGATTTATCTGTTCCGTCTTTACACAAAATTACGCGTGTAATATTTACAACTCTTTTTAAAGGGCGCTCAGGCGCCCTTTTCTTTTGTCCGCGAAATGATTCCGGTATAGTCATCCCATACATAAAACATGGAATGAAGTATGAAGCAGCTCCTCGATTTTCTTCCCCTGATTGTCTTTTTTGTGGTTTATAAGCTTTACGACATTTTCGTCGCATCAGGCGCGTTAATCGCTGCCACGGCGCTGGCGCTGGTCATCACCTGGGTGGTGTACCGTAAAATTGAAAAAATGACATTAATCACCTTTGCCATGGTTGCCGTGTTCGGCACCCTGACGCTGGTTTTCCATAATGATGAATTCATTAAATGGAAAGTGACCGTGATTTACGTGCTGTTCTCCGGCGCACTGCTGATAAGCCAGCTGGTGCTGAAAAAACCGCTGATTCAGCGGATGCTGGGCAAAGAACTGACATTACCCGATCACGTGTGGAATAAACTGAATGTCAGCTGGGCGATCTTTTTCCTGCTCTGCGGTCTGGCGAATATTTACGTCGCATTCTGGTTACCGCAAAATATCTGGGTTAACTTTAAAGTGTTCGGCCTGACGGTCCTGACGCTGGTATTTACCCTGCTGAGCGGGGTGTATATTTACCGGCATATGCCGGATGAAGAAAAAAAATAAGTGTTCTCCTGTCTGGGCCTTTCTCTGAAAGGCCTTAATTTTTGAAGTCATTGAACTGTGTGAAGCCACTCTCTATGAACGAAAAACATAGCTTACCTAATGGTGAAATGGTGCTGCGTACGCTGGCAATGCCCGCGGATACCAATGCGAATGGCGATATATTTGGCGGCTGGTTAATGTCGCAGATGGATATGGGGGGTGCGATTCAGGCCAAGGAGATCGCCAAAGGTCGTGTGGTGACAGTGCGAGTGGACGGCATGACGTTCCTCAAACCTGTCGCTGTGGGAGATGTTGTATGTTGCTACGCACGCTGCATCCGCACCGGCAACAGCTCCATCACCATCAATGTGGAAGTCTGGGTTAAGAAAGTCTCCTCCGAGCCCATCGGGCAGCGTTACAGAGCCACTGAAGCGGTCTTCACGTATGTTGCCGTGGATGAAGAAGGCAAATCGCGCCAGCTGCCAGACGGCCGCAGTAATTTCAGCGTTGATTCTGACGGTGTGTCGCAGGATTAATAAAACGCCGTCATGCTTTAGAAACAAAAAAGGTCGCCTGTTAAAGGGCGACCTTTTTTATGCGCTACTGAAAGCGTGGCTTACTCGACGGACGAACCACCTTCCACTTTGAATACCAGATTAACCACCAGGTTACTGGCAGCCTTCGGTTCATAGCGCCACTTACGCATCGCCTGCTTCACTTCGCGTTCAAACATATTGCGAGGTTCAGCTGAGAGAATACGCACATTCTCCACGCGACCGTCACTGTCTACATCAAACTGAACACGGACACGGCCATCGATGCGTAACGCTAAAGCACGCGCCGGATAGAACGGTTTGCCACGTTCAAGAGGACGCGGACCGCTGGAACTTTGCGTATTACTTGACGCTGGCGGCTGGTTGGCCGGCTTGGTCACGGGCTGGTTGCTGGTCACCGGTGCCGTCTGAACCGTTTGTGTCGGCTTTTCTACCGGACGCTCAACGGGTTTTACCTTCGGCTTCACCACCGGTTTTTTAACCGGTTTCGGCTTAGGTTTTGGGGGCTCCGGGATCACCACGGCTTCCGGCGGAGGCGGTGGCTCTGGAACCACTTCCGGCTCTGGTTCAGGTTCCGGCGGTGTCGGTTCTGCCTGAGGCGGCGGCGGTGGTGGCGCAAAGTCAGCAGGATTGACCATCGTCACACTCATGACTTTCTGTTCCTGCACTGGCAGCTTGAGCGCGTCACTCACCGTGACATAAAGCACAGCGGCAATAACTGCAGCATGTAAGCCGACGGAAAGTGCCACCGGCAAAGAAACCTTGCGAATAAACCTAAACTTTTTTAGCGGCATAATGATTCTTTTTCCCCGTGAAGCCGCAAGTTTAAATGTAAATAGCAATCATATTCAACACCGAGATGACAACTATTCTCAAATAACCTCTGCCTTGATCCCGCGCAAAGCACTTTCATCCGGCTTCAGGTTTAGCTATGTTAATTCTGCACATCACTCTGCGCGCACTGAACCCGGACAGAATGCTTATTAAAATCAAATTAAAGGTGGCTCATGCTTTACGTTATCTATTCTGAAGATGTTTCCGATTCACTGGAAAAACGCGCAGCGGCCCGCCCTGCACACATTGAACGTCTGAAAGCATTACATGACCAGGGACGCGTAGTGATTGCCGGCCCGACACCGGCCATTGACAGCGAAGATCCGGGTACCGCTGGCATGACCGGCTCGCTGGTAGTGATTGAGTTTGAAACGCTGGAAGAGGCAAAGGTCTGGGCTGATGCCGATCCGTATGTCGCGGCTGGCGTGTATAAATCCGTCACAGTAAAACCGTTCAAACGCGTTTTCTAAGGCCGGAGAGCGTCACGAACGCAACCTTCGTGACGCAATAACCCCGAAACCCGTCACAATGCTTTCATGGCTTCTGTGTTAGGATGTACACCCCTGCCCATGAGGTAAGCATTATGTCATTCTTCGACGGACTGAAGTTTCTAACCAGTAAAACCACGAAGGTTACCTGCCCGGAATGCGGTTATGTTGCTGAACAAATCAGCACCAAAGTTCGCAAAAACTCCACGCTGGTCTGTAAAAAATGTGGCGCGCTTTTTCAGCCTAAATCCCGCTAATCATGAACCCCATTCGTAGTTCACGGCATACAATGACAGGCGTTGATGTTGTTGATGGTGGATTTGACGAATACGGTAGATGTGACGATAGCGTCTCGACTGACCTTCCAGCCAGCGGCTTCTCCGGCGCTGAGTCTGGCGTAACATGCGCCAGCGACCGACTTCATTTTTACTGCGTTTCATACACCTGTGTCCCGTGGTGGCCGTCACTGTTCAATCATGAAAGAATAAGAACGGAAGAATTTAGCCGGGACATTATAGGCCGATGATCGTGTTATCCAAGTCTTGTTTCTCACCTTGTTGACCGTAATCAGCTAACCTTGAAGTCAGCACCCTGATGATTTTCTTATCGCCGGGTTGCTTTAAGAGGTAGCTGATTGATTGGTGGGAAAAATTTGGTTAAAAGAACTCCCCAAACACGTACACTTATGCCCATGGCTTTCGAACAGGATTTTTCGTCTTTATGACAACTTTTTATACGGTAATCAGCGGATTTCTGGTTTTTGGTTACTGGTTACTGATAGCCGGCGTGACGTTACGCATTTTAATGAAACGCCGCGCGGTGCCTTCTGCCATGGCGTGGCTGCTGATCATTTACATCATTCCTCTGGTCGGAATTATTGCCTATCTGTCGTTTGGTGAATTGCATCTGGGTAAACGCCGCGCCGAGCGGGCGAAAGCGATGTGGCCTTCCACGGCTCGCTGGCTGAACGATTTGAAAGAGTGCCAGCGAATTTTCGCGACCGAAAACAGCGAAATCGCCGCGTCATTATTCCAGCTGTGCGAGCGTCGTCAGGGCATTGCGGGTGTCAAAGGGAATCAGCTGCAACTGCTGACCACCAGCGATGACGTCCTCAAGGCGATGATGCGCGACATCGAACTGGCACGCAGCAATATTGAGATGGTTTTCTATATCTGGCAGCCCGGCGGGCTGGTGGATCAGGTCGCAGAATCGCTGATGGCGGCGTCACGTCGCGGTATTCATTGCCGCCTGATGCTGGACTCTGCGGGCAGCGTGGCCTTCTTCCGCAGCCCGTATCCGGCAATGATGCGTAATGCCGGTATCGAAGTGGTCGAAGCGTTGCAGGTTAATCTTTTCCGTGTGTTCCTGCGCCGTATGGATTTGCGTCAGCACCGCAAAGTAGTGCTGATTGATAACTATGTGGCTTATACCGGCAGCATGAACATGGTCGATCCCCGCTTCTTCAAACAGGATGCCGGTGTCGGCCAGTGGGTTGATCTGATGGCGCGCATGGAAGGCCCGGTCGCCACCACCATGGGCATCGTCTACTCCTGTGACTGGGAGATTGAAACCGGTAAACGCATTTTGCCGCCCGAACCGGATCTCAACCAGATGCCGTTCGAGCAGGAAAGTGGCCATACTATTCAGGTTATCGCCTCCGGGCCGGGTTTCCCGGAAGATATGATCCACCAGGCGTTGCTGACCGCGACCTATTCCGCCCGCGAACAACTGGTGATGACCACACCGTATCTGGTGCCAAGCGATGATCTGCTGCATGCGATTTGTACCGCCGCCCAGCGCGGGGTGGACGTCAGTATCATTCTGCCAATGAAAAACGATTCAATGATGGTGGATTGGGCAAGCAAAGCGTTCTTCGGAGAATTACTGGAAGCCGGTGTCAAAATTTACCAGTTCGAAGACGGTCTGCTGCATACCAAAAGTATTCTTGTTGATGGGCAGCTGAGTCTGGTGGGTACGGTGAATCTGGATATGCGCAGCCTGTGGCTGAATTTCGAGATAACGCTGGTGATCGATGACGCCGGATTTGGTGATGATCTTGGCCGTGTTCAGGACGATTATATTGCCCGTTCGCACCTGCTGGATGTCGAAGCCTGGCTCAAACGGCCTTTCTGGCACCGTATCGTCGAGCGTTTGTTCTACTTTTTCAGTCCGCTGCTGTAAATGCCGGATTGGGCGTGGTGTAATAGACGCAGTACCGGCTTTTTTGATGCCTGAATACACTTTTTGTAAATGAGAATGCTATGGACCTGAATAATCGCCTGACCGAAGACGAAACGCTTGAGCAAGCCTATGATATCTTTCTGGAACTGGCCGGAGATAACCTCGACCCCGCAGATATCCTGATCTTCAATCTGCAATTTGAAGAACGCGGTGGCGCTGAGTTATACGATCCGGCAGAAGACTGGGTGGATCACGTCGATTTCGATCTGAATCCTGACTTCTTCGCCGAAGTGGTGATTGGTCTGGCTGATGCAGAAGACCAGCCGATCAATGATATCTTTGCCCGCGTACTGCTGTGCCGCGAGAAAGATCACAAGCTCTGCCATATTCTCTGGAAAGAGTAATCTGAAAAGCTGCATGAAAAAAAACCTGCCACCGGCAGGTTTTTTTATGCTTTGCGTCTGAAGCGTTTTATCAGAGCGGGTCGACTTTCAGGCAGGAAACCGCATGGCGGAAACTGCCTTCAAGCAACGGACGGGTGATCGCACATTCCGGACCGGCAATCGGACAGCGTGTGCGGAAAACGCAGCCTGACGGCGGGTTGATCGGCGAAGGCAATTCCCCTTCCAGCAACTGAATGACTTTGTTGCGCTCTTTATCCGGATCAGGTACCGGCACCGCTGACATCAGCGCACGGGTGTACGGATGCTGAGGATTGTTGTACACCTCATCATAGGTCCCCAGCTCAACAGCGTGGCCCAGATACATGACCAGAACACGGTCGGAGATATGTTTCACCACGGCCAGATCGTGCGCGATGAAGATCAGGGATAACCCCATCTCGCGCTGCAACTGTTGCAGCAGGTTAACCACCTGCGCCTGGATGGAAACGTCGAGAGCGGAAACCGGTTCGTCACAGATAATCAGTTTCGGCTCAAGGATCAGTGCGCGTGCAATACCGATACGCTGACACTGACCGCCGGAGAATTCATGCGGATAGCGGTTGATCAGGTTAGGCAACAGCCCGACCTTCAGCATCATCGCCTTCACTTTCTCTTTCACCTCTAACCGAGGCATATTCGGGTTATAGGTTTTCAGCGGTTCGGCGATAATTTCCCCGATGGTCATACGTGGATTCAACGACGCCAGCGGATCCTGGAAAATCATCTGAATGTCACTGCGGGTTTTACGCCACTCGTTATCAGACATATTCAGCAGGTCTTTGCCAAGCCACGCCACACGGCCATCGGTCGCTTTCACCAGGCCGATCAGCGCACGGGCAAAGGTGGATTTGCCGCAACCGGACTCCCCCACGACGCCAAGCGTTTCCCCTTCATACAGACGCAGCGTCACGCCATCGACCGCTTTCAGGGTTTTGGAAGGCTGCCAGAACCACTGTTTACCATCTTTGATGTCGAAATGGACTTTGAGATCGGCCACTTCGAGCAGGACTTTTTTCTCCGGCGCATGGGTGTTCATCGCCGCGCTGTCCATGATTGTATTGTCTGTCATACCAGTTCCTCCAGCGGCTTGTAGCACGCACGCAAACGACCATCACCGAAACGCTCAAGCGGAGGTGCAGTGGCACAAATATCCATCGAGTGCGGACAACGTGGCTGGAACGGACAGCCTTTAGGCAGGCGCAGCAGGTTCGGCGGGTTACCCGGAATGGTCATCATCGCGCCACCTTCCGCATCAAGACGCGGAACGGCATTCAGCAAACCAATGGAATACGGGTGGCAAGGCTCGTAGAAAACGTCGCGGGCGCGACCATATTCCATAGTTCGCCCCGCGTACATGACCAGCACTTTGTCACAGATACCGGCAACAACGCCCAGATCGTGGGTGATCATGATAATCGCCGTATTGAACTCGGCTTTCAGCTCATTCAGCAGCGTCATGATCTGAGCCTGAACGGTCACGTCGAGGGCGGTGGTCGGTTCGTCAGCAATCAGCAGCTTTGGACGGCACAACAGCGCCATCGCAATCATCACACGCTGACGCATGCCGCCGGAAAACTCGTGCGGGAACATCTTCATACGCTTGCGGGCTTCCGGCATTTTCACCGCGTCCAGCATGCGCACAGATTCTTCGAAAGCCTCACGTTTGCTGAGATTTTTGTGCAGTATCAGCACTTCCATCAGCTGCTCACCCACACGCATGTAAGGGTTCAGTGAGGTCATCGGATCCTGAAAAATCATCGAAATCTGTTCGGCGCGCAGCTTGTTCAGCTCTTTTTGCGGCAGATTGAGAATTTCGCGGCCGTTGAATTTTGCCGAGCCTTCAATGCGACCGTTGCTCGCCAGCAACCCCATCAGCGCAAACGCAGTCTGAGATTTACCGGAGCCGGATTCGCCAACGATCCCCAGGGTTTCGCCAGCGCGCAGATCAAAGTTAAGATCGTTAACCGCAGTCACATCACCGTCCGGAGTTTCGAACGTGACGCGCAGGTCTTTAACATCAAGCAGCGTCTGCCCGTTCGCAGCGTGCGATGACGCGGCATTCGCCTGAATTTGTTCAATGGTGCTCATGATTGCACTCCTTAACGATCTTTCGGGTCGAGGGCATCACGCAGGCCATCGCCGATAAAATTGAAACAAAACAGAGTTACAACCAGGAAGCCTGCCGGGAACAGCAGTAACCAAGGTGAAACTTCCATCGAGTTGGCACCGTCACTCAGTAACGCGCCCCAACTGCTCAGCGGCTCCTGCGTACCCAGACCCAAGAAGCTCAGGAAGGATTCGAACAGGATCATGCTTGGCACCAGCAGCGACGCATAGACCACGACGACACCCAGTACGTTAGGAACAATGTGACGCAATACGATATTTCGCGTACTCACACCACTGACCAGCGCCGCTTCGATGAATTCTTTACGTTTCAGGCTGAGCGTCTGACCACGCACGATACGCGCCATGTCCAGCCACGACACCATACCGATCGCAACGAATATCAGCAGGATATTTTGCCCGAAGAAGGTCACCAGCAGGATAACGAAGAACATGAACGGGAAGGAGTTGAGGATTTCAAGCAAACGCATCATAGCGGAGTCAATTTTGCCGCCCAGGTAGCCGGACAAAGACCCGTAGAGAGTCCCGAGGATCACCGCCACCAGTGCAGCAGCAACGCCGACCATCAGGGAGATTCGCCCGCCGATTGCCACACGCACCAGTAAGTCACGGCCTGATGAGTCAGTACCGAAAAAGTGGTGAGAAGCCATATCAGGCGCGGCTGACATCATGTTCCAGTCAGTATCATCGTAGGCAAACTGCGACAGCAACGGGGCAAATGCCACGAACAGCGCAATAAAGGCCAGAACGATCAGACTGGTTACCGCTGCGCGGTTATGCATAAAGCGACGACGTGCGTCCTGCCACAAGCTGCGGCCTTCAACTTCCAGTTTTTCGCTGAAGTTCTCGACAACGTCGCTGTTTTTCTTACTTAACATCATTGACGTACTCCGGCATTAATAACGGATTTTCGGGTCGATGACGGCGTACAGCACGTCAACGATCGCATTGAATAAAATGGTCAATGCGCCCACTAAAATAGTCAGGCTCAATACCAGTGAGTAGTCACGGTTTAAAGCACCGTTAACAAACAACTGGCCGATGCCCGGCAATCCGAAAATGCTCTCGATAACCATCGAACCGGTGATGATCCCAACAAATGCTGGCCCCATATAGGACAGCACCGGCAGCAGCGCAGGTTTCAGTGCATGGCGCAAAATAATGCGATGCAACGGCAAGCCTTTGGCGCGGGCTGTACGGATAAAGTTGGAGTGCAGAATTTCGATCATCGAACCACGGGTGATACGCGCGATACTGGCGATATAGGCCAGTGACAAGGCGACCATCGGCAGGATCATGTATTTCACCCCACCGCCGTTCCAGCCGCCGCCCGGCAGCCATTTCAGTGTGATGGCAAATATCAGCACCAGTAATGGCGCGACCACGAAACTGGGGATAACCACCCCGGTCATGGCGACCCCCATCACCGTATAGTCCCACTTGGTGTTTTGATTCAGCGCAGCAATAACGCCCGCCGTCACACCAAACACAATCGCCATAATGAATGCCGCCAGGCCTAATTTCGCCGAAACCGGGAAAGAAGCCGCGACCAGATCATTGACGGTGTAATCCTTGTATTTGAACGACGGGCCAAAGTCACCTTTCGCCAGTTGTTCTAAATAATTGAAATACTGCTTATAGATTGGATCATTGAGGTGATATTTCGCCTCAATGTTGGCCATAACTTCTGGCGGAAGATTACGCTCACCCGTAAAAGGGCTACCGGGGGCGAGACGCATCATAAAAAACGAAATGGTGATCAAAATGAATAGCGTCGGAATCGCTTCCAGACAGCGGCGTAAAATAAACTTTAACATTGCCCGTACCTGTTTCTAAGCCTGTCACTACAGCTTGATAGTTTTGGCTTGGTCACGATGCCCCGCGTGTGTGGGTCATCATGGTGGCTCTTTGCTTTGGCACTGAACGTCAGCGCTAAGAACATTACTTACATCAAATAAAAAACAGGGCAGCTCGGGGATGCCCTGTTCTTTTCACTGATTAGTGTTTGATGATGTACAGATCTTTCACGTAGACGTTGTCCTGTGGATCTTTACCGGTGTAACCGCCAACGTAAGGTTTCACCAGACGCGCGTTCACGTAGTAATAAACAGGCACGATAACGGAATCTTTATCCAGCTGGGTTTCAGCTTTCTGATACAGATCAGCACGCTCGTCATCCGTCTTCGCGGTCAGAGTGTCAGCAATCGCTTTATCAAACGCTGCGCTCTTATAGTGAGAGGTGTTGTTGCTGCTGTCAGACAGCATGGTGTTCAGGAAAGAAGAAGGTTCGTTGTAGTCAGAGCACCAGCCGGCACGCGCCACATCGAAGTTGCCCTGATGACGGCTGTCGAGGAAGGTTTTCCACTCCTGGTTAACCAGTTTCACATCAACGCCCAGGTTTTTCTTCCAGATAGCCGCTGCGGCGATAGCCAGTTTTTTGTGCAGGTCAGAGGTGTTGTACAGCAGTTCGAAGGTCAGAGGTTTAGCCGGTGTGTAACCCGCTTCAGCCAGCAGTTTTTTCGCTTCGGTGTTGCGCTGATCCTGAGTCTCTTTGAACCAGGCCGGAGGCGTCAGTTTTGCGCCGTCGGTGTAAGGAGGGGTGTAGCTGTAGGCTGGCAGGTCGCCCTGCGCTTTCACCTTGTTCACGATGATGTCGCGATCCAGGCCCAGTTTCAGTGCTTCACGAACGCGTGAATCAGTGAATGGTGCTTTCTGGTTGTTGATTTCGTAGTAGTAAGTACACAGGTACGGGTCAACATGAACTTCGGTAGGGATTTCTTTTTTCAGCTTCTGGAACAGTTCAATCGGCATGTTGTTGTAAGTCATGTCGATTTCGCCACTGCGGTAGCGGTTAACGTCTGTCACTTCTGAAGAAATTGGCAGATAGGTAACCTGGTTAATCACAGTTTTGGCGTTGTCCCAGTAAGTCGGGCTACGTTCGAGCACGATACGTTCGTTGACGGTCCATGCTTTCAGTTTGTATGCGCCATTGCTGACGTAGTTTTCTGGTTGAGTCCATTTGTCGCCAAATTTCTCAACAACACTTTTGTTCACCGGCTTCATCGCGGTGTGAGACAGCATTTTGACAAAATACGGTACTGGCTCAGTCAGGGTCACTTGCAGAGTATGGTCATCAATCGCTTTCACACCCAGCGTATCAGGGCTTTTTTTACCACTGATGATGTCATCGATGTTTTCGATGTGGCCGTATTGCAGGTAGCTTTCATAAGGAGAAGCGGTTTTTGGGTCAGCCAGGCGCTGCCAGCTGTATACGAAATCCTGAGCAGTCACAGGATCGCCGTTAGACCATTTTGCTTCCGGACGCAGGTGGAAGGTCCAGACTTTGAAATCTTTATTATCCCAGCTGGTGGCAACACCAGGGATCACACTGCCGTCTTTGCTGTCGGTATTGACCAGGCCTTCCATCAGATCACGGATCACGTTGGATTCAGGTACGCCTTCCACTTTATGCGGATCAAGGGACTGTACTTCTGAACCGTTGTTACGTACCAGCTCTTGCTTGTCTGACAGGGTCACGCCAGCAGGCACGGTGGCTGCAAAGGCGGTATTAATGGAAATGGCGCCAACCGCAGCCATGATGCAGGCAGCCAGCAGATTTTTTTTTGTGATGTTGGTCATTGTCATTCAACTCCAATTTTTATTATGAACTTGCACACTCTGGCGCAAGATAAACCCTTACTGCGTCAACGGGTTTCACAAGCAGGAACGAATTGCTCAAGAAAGGCCCCCATTCAGTAACCATCCGCGGATGGCTTCCCCTATTACTGCGTGAAGCAAGTGAAACGTCAGGCTGTTAAGCGCCATGCGGTTTCAGAGATCGTTAAGGAAGATCTCCTCCATTTGACTTACCCCGTTTATCACCGGCATTCATTCCGGAGGTACACCAGGCAGTCGCATACTGATATTCCTAATGACTTTAAATAAAATTTTTTGGCTGTCACCGGTATAGGTGAAAGCATTTCCGCCGTCATCAAACGTCAGAAATCAATTAAGAAGAAGAACTGAAGATTTGTTTTGCTGAGCGGGAAGATTCAACTCAGAGCTGTGTAATGGCGGTAACGCAAAGATCGTCTTCCTGCGAAAAGAAAACGACTGAGGATAATTTTGCGGTACGTATTGCGACACTTTGCTCTCCAAAAACAAATGAAATTGCTTCAATCTTTCTGTGCCTTGCAAGATTCGTTCTCACTTAGAGCATGACTCTACACAATTTTCCATTTGTTAAGACGATTTGAAAATTATCAGAAGCCCGATACCGGCGCCAATTAATTTTGCAAATTTGTTACGCAATTCTCTTTTATACGTTACTAAGCTTTTGAGCGCCCAAGATACCTACACCGTGAAACAGCAGGTAACTTGCTGTTTAAACTCATCTTAAATGCAATTTACAGGTCCGAAATCTCCTGCGAGGTTGCTCAAGAACTCGACTGACACAATCAGTTAACATTCTGACGATTTCAAGGATAAAGCCCTGTTAACTGCTGTGTTAACACTAATAACATCTCGATACGGCCTGCACAAGCCTTACAGAATGATGTGGATAAATTAACGGCAATACGGGCAGTAAAGGAGGGTATTTAGCAAAAAAATAGCTAAGTTTATTAGAAGAAATGAAGGCTTGGATTCAAAAGAAGTCTGAGAAGGGAGTTTACGCCACATTAGGGTGCAAATGCTCTTATTTACACCATTAGCTGCACTATATTAATGCATTCGATTATAAGCAGACGTAATAATTATCACGAAATCACCTTTATGATCTCGTGATAATTTGGCTGCGTATTGATTAGAGAAGGCCGGGGAAAATAGCTTTAATTCCTGTCACAATAAATTCGATGCCCAAAGACATCAGTAACAACCCCATGATTCGGGTAATCACGTTGATGCCCGTCTGCCCCAGTAAACGAACCAACAGCGGTGCCGCACGGAACAGAAGCCAGCAACAAAAGGCAAAGAATATGATCGCCAGCGTAAGACCCAGCAGATTCTGCCAGCCGTTATAGCGGGAACTCCAGACAATCGTAGAACTGATTGCCCCAGGCCCTGCCATCAAGGGTAATGCCAAAGGCACTACACCGACATTTTCACGGATCGCAGTTTCCGACTTCTCTTGTTTGTTCTGCTTATCTTCACCGAGCTTGCCGCTGATCATCGACATCGCAATGGTCACAACCAGAATGCCGCCTGCGATGCGGAATGAATCAATGGAAATCCCAAACAGATGCAGAATGGCATCGCCGAGGAACAACGCTGTCGACAATATAATGGCAACGGATAAGTTAGCCGTCATGTTGGTCTTATTACGACCGGCGGCAGCCTGATAGCTGGTCATACTAATGAAGACAGGCAGGATCCCTACCGGGTTAACCAGCGCGAACAACCCGACGAAAAATTTGATATAGCCTGAAAAATCTAATAAAGATTGGCTCACGCAGAACTCCGCACAAATTGCCAGTAGATGAAGGTCTTGATGGGGCGCTAATGTACTGGAATTGCAAAGATGGCGCCACGTCGTTTCATGGTATTTATCACCAGAATTTCATTAAAAAGCAGTGAATGACACTTTTGTTAAAAAAGTGTAATATTACTGCCTCAAAAAGCCGTTAAGTTGTAGATAGTTTCCACTTTTTTGATAATCATTCTTATTAAACCCCAGCTGAAAGGAGTCAGCATTGGTGTTTAGTGATCCAGATCAAATTCCCTCTGCCTACAAATAGGTAAGCTTTGCGCATAGTCACTCACCGGTACTTGCGAACACTCTCTGAGATAAACGTTCACAAAATGGCGCGGAATGACAATTTATCTACTCTGGGTGCGACACGACTGAAAGCTCTTTGAGCAAATAAAGAGACAGAGATAACACATTGAGAACAGTAGTAATAATTACTTTCTCGCAGTGGAGGATAGCAAGGCTATACTCATCTCTGGCAGGTTATTTACTAAAAGAGTTTAACTTTATCAGGAGAGCATTATGGCTGTAACAAATGTCGCTGAACTGAACGCACTCGTTGCCCGAGTGAAAAAGGCACAACGTGAATACGCCAACTTCAGTCAAGAACAAGTAGATAAGATCTTCGCCGCCGCCGCCCTGGCTGCTGCTGATGCTCGAATTCTGCTGGCAAAACTTGCTGTTGAAGAATCCGGTATGGGTATCGTCGAAGACAAAGTGATCAAAAACCACTTCGCCTCTGAATATATCTACAACGCTTATAAAGATGAAAAAACCTGTGGCATCCTCGGTCAGGATGACACCTTCGGTACCATCACTATCGCAGAGCCAATCGGCCTCATCTGCGGTATCGTACCGACAACTAACCCAACTTCTACCGCGATTTTCAAAGCGCTGATCAGCCTGAAAACACGTAACGGTATCATCTTCTCTCCACACCCACGTGCTAAAAACGCAACCAACAAAGCCGCAGATATCGTTCTGCAAGCCGCTATCGCTGCGGGCGCGCCAAAAGACATCATTGGCTGGATTGATGAACCAAGCGTAGAGCTGTCCAATCAGTTAATGCATCACCCGGATCTGAACCTGATCCTGGCAACCGGTGGCCCGGGCATGGTGAAAGCCGCTTACAGCTCTGGTAAACCCGCGATTGGCGTTGGTGCAGGTAATACCCCGGTTGTCGTCGATGAAACCGCTGATATCAAACGTGTTGTCGCTTCCGTTCTGATGTCTAAAACCTTCGATAACGGTGTTATCTGTGCGTCTGAACAGTCCATCATCGTGGTTGATTCTGTTTATAACGCAGTGCGTGAACGTTTCTCTTCTCACGGCGGCTACCTGCTGCAGGGTAAAGAACTGAAAGCCGTTTCCGACATCATTCTTAAAAATGGTGGCCTGAACGCGGCAATCGTAGGCCAGCCAGCCGCGAAAATCGCTGAAATGGCCGGCATCAAAGTGCCAGCTCATACTAAAGTGTTAATCGGTGAAGTCAGCGTTGTTGACGAATCAGAACCGTTTGCACACGAAAAACTGTCCCCTACCCTTGCGATGTACCGTGCGAAAGATTTCGAAGATGCGGTAGCAAAAGCAGAAAAACTGGTAGAAATGGGCGGTATCGGCCACACCTCTTGTCTGTATACAGACCAGGACAACCAACCAGAACGTGTTAATTATTTTGGCAACAAAATGAAAACCGCACGTATTCTGATCAACACCCCTGCTTCACAGGGTGGTATCGGTGACCTGTATAACTTCAAACTTGCCCCTTCTCTGACGCTGGGCTGCGGTTCATGGGGTGGTAACTCCATCTCTGAAAACGTCGGTCCAAAACACTTGATCAACAAGAAAACTGTAGCGAAGCGAGCAGAAAACATGTTGTGGCATAAACTTCCAAAATCTATTTACTTCCGTCGTGGCTCACTGCCAATCGCACTGGAAGAAGTGGCGACTGACGGAGCGAAACGCGCCTTCATCGTTACTGACCGCTACTTATTCAATAACGGCTATGCAGACCAAATTACCAGCGTTCTGAAAGGTCACGGTATTGAAACTGAAGTCTTCTTCGAAGTAGAAGCGGATCCAACGCTGAGTATCGTTCGTAAAGGTGCTGAGCAGATGAACTCCTTCAAACCAGACGTGATTATCGCGCTGGGTGGTGGTTCACCGATGGATGCCGCTAAAATCATGTGGGTTCTGTACGAACATCCAGATACTCAGTTTGAAGATTTGGCGCTGCGCTTTATGGATATCCGTAAACGTATCTACAAATTCCCGAAAATGGGTGTGAAAGCGAAAATGATCGCCGTCACTACCACTTCCGGTACCGGTTCTGAAGTCACTCCGTTTGCAGTAGTGACAGATGACGCAACAGGTCAGAAATATCCACTGGCTGACTACGCGCTCACCCCAGATATGGCTATCGTTGATGCCAACCTGGTGATGAACATGCCGAAATCACTTTGTGCGTTCGGTGGTCTGGATGCGGTGACTCACGCACTGGAAGCTTACGTTTCCGTACTGGCGAATGAATATTCTGATGGTCAGGCTCTGCAGGCGCTGAAATTACTGAAAGAAAACCTGCCAGCCAGCTACCACGAAGGTTCTAAAAACCCGGTTGCTCGTGAACGTGTGCACAATGCGGCCACTATCGCTGGTATCGCGTTTGCGAACGCCTTCCTGGGTGTATGTCACTCAATGGCCCATAAACTGGGTTCAGAGTTCCACATTCCACACGGTCTGGCCAACGCCATGCTGATTTCAAACGTTATCCGTTACAACGCGAACGATAACCCAACTAAACAGACTGCTTTCAGTCAGTATGACCGCCCACAAGCGCGTCGTCGTTACGCAGAAATCGCTGACCATTTAGGTCTGGGCGCTCCTGGTGACCGTACTGCACAGAAAATCCAGAAACTGTTGAACTGGTTGGACGAAATCAAAGCGGATCTGGGTATTCCAACTTCAATCCGTGAAGCCGGTGTGCAGGAAGCTGACTTCCTGGCGAAAGTAGACAAACTGTCTGAAGATGCGTTTGATGACCAGTGTACCGGTGCTAACCCACGTTACCCGCTGATCGCCGAACTGAAACAGATTCTGATGGATACTTACTACGGTCGTGAGTACAACGAAGATGTTGCTGATGAAGTTGCCATTGCAGCTCCGGCACCTAAAGCTGAAAAGAAAACCAGCAAAAAATAATCTGCTGAGATTCCCGTAAGCAAAAAACCCGCCAAATGGCGGGTTTTTTTATTGTGCCATCAGGAGCGTCACTCGACGTTTTAATGGCACTCTTCAATCTGGTACAGGTTTGCTACCGCCCACAGGCCCGGCTGACTTAGCGTGTCTTTGTATCGTCAAGGGGAGCTATCGCGGCCATGGCTTCTTTATAATGCTTGCGACAAACGGACACATAGCTCTCATCCCCGCCAATGACCACCTGTGCGCCATCGTGCAGCGCGTTACCCTTCTCATCCATGCGGAGGTTACGGTTGGCCTTACGGCCGCAGTGACAGATGGTTTTAAGCTCGACCAGCTTATCCGCCCATGCCAGCAGGTACTCGCTGCCTTCAAAAAGCTCCCCACGGAAATCTGTCCGCAATCCGTAACACAGAACCGGCACATCAAGGTCGTCCACGACGTCTGTAAGCTGCGACACCTGCGCCTTGGTAAGAAACTGACACTCATCTATCAAAACGCAATTCAGGCGCTGTGAGCCGCTGTCCTGTGCGATCAAATTAAAGAGATCGGTTTCTTTATTGTAAAGTTCCGCAGGCGATGACAACCCGATACGAGAACTGACCTTACCGACGCCAAACCGGTGATCTAACTCCGCCGTTAAGACCAGCGTACGCATGCCACGTTCTTGATAATTATATGAAGACTGCAACAGAGATGTCGATTTACCGGCGTTCATCGCCGAGTAATAAAAATAAAGTTGAGCCATTAAGCGGCGACCCCGTTAAGTATTGGATGGCGGAATTTTTCGGCACGGATTGTACCATAGCCCCTGCCGGCTGATAACATCGCGTCACCGATCCCAATAAGATCCATGAATAACGCTTTATGACTTTTCAAAAAACACAGAAACTTACAAACAGAAATTATAAAACCCGCCAATCATAATGCGTTATCTGAACACCTTATTACCTTATCTGACCGGTATTTATATGTAATACCTTATGCGTACGCTGGTTTGTCTATACATAGCGGATCCGATCAGCGGAGTCTTAAAAATTCGGTAAAAATCCTATAGGCTGTAGCATTAATGCCCTGATTTGCCATATCCTTACAATAGATGCTGACGTAAATGTTTTATTTGTGCGAAGTCTCGCAAAGTTATACAACGCATCTTGCGGCACGCGAATACACCTGAAGAATGTATTGAAAATTAGCTTATATGCCCCAGATAAATAGTGTGTCCCGGCTCAACTATATTTTTACACTGTTATCAATATTTGCTTTAAATGCGTAAATTAGAGTCAGGTGTTCAAATTGGCTATTGCAGAATAGAGAAGAGCAATCTATTATTAACCAAACGCCCCCCACCATATAATTTGAGACTAGTATAATGAGCGAAGCATTAAAGATTCTGAACAACATCCGTACTCTGCGCGCACAAGCAAGAGAATGCACTCTCGAAACTCTGGAAGAGATGCTGGAGAAATTAGAAGTTGTTGTTAACGAACGTCGCGAAGAAGATTCTCAGGCAGCTGCTGAAATTGAAGAGCGTACACGTAAACTGCAACAATACCGTGAAATGCTGATTGCTGATGGCATTGATCCTAACGAATTGCTGCAAACAATGGCTGCTACCAAATCTGCTGGTAAAGCTAAGCGTGCTGCACGCCCTGCGAAATACAAATATATCGACGAGAACGGCGAAAACAAAACCTGGACTGGCCAGGGTCGTACTCCAGCTGTGATCAAGAAAGCAATTGAAGAGCAAGGCAAATCACTGGACGATTTCCTGCTGTAATTGCCCTTATTGACCTCAGTGTTATTAATGCTAAAACCCATCCTTGTGATGGGTTTTTTGTTATGTATTTAGGGTGATGCATTTCGGGTAGCAACAAAAATCAAAAACAAACCAGGTTAAACAACCATAAGATTTAACTGAATTATTTCTGATAAATAAAAAAGGCTGCCTGGGCAGCCTTTTGTTATTAGTTTATGTCAGACCTGGTAAAAATCGCGGTACCAGTCAACAAAGTTCTGCACGCCCTGCTCAACCGTCGTTTCCGGCTTAAAGTGGATAGCCTCATACAGCGGCTGTGTATCGGCACTGGTTTCATGCACGTCACCAGGCTGCATAGGCAGCATATTCTTTTCAGCTTCTATCCCAAGGGCCTTCTCAAGCGCGCTGATATAGGCCGTCAGCTTCACCGGATGGTTATTACCGATGTTATAGACACTATAAGGCGCTGAACTGCTGGCAGGAGAACCTTCTTCTACCGTCCAGTCCTGCTGCGCTTGTGGAATGACATCCTGCAGGCGAACAATGGATTCGGCAATATCATCGATATATGTGAAGTCCCGGCGCATTTCGCCGTGGTTATAAACATCAATACTCTGACCGGCGATCATTGCTTTGGTAAACTTAAACAGCGCCATATCAGGACGCCCCCACGGACCGTAAACAGTAAAGAAACGTAATCCGGTGGTTGGCAGGCGATAAAGATGCGAATAAGTATGAGCCATTAATTCATTGGCTTTTTTCGTCGCAGCATACAATGACACGGGATGATCAACCGAATCATCCGTTGAGAAGGGTTGCTTCTTGTTCAGACCATAAACTGAGCTGGAAGACGCATAAAGCAAATGACCGACTTTATTATGACGGCACCCTTCCAGCACATTAACAAATCCTATGAGGTTAGAATCTGCATAAGCTAAAGGATTCTCAATGGAATACCGGACACCGGCCTGCGCAGCCAAATGAATAACACGATCAAAACGCTGTGCCGCAAACAATGCCGCCATACCCTCACGATCGGCTAAATCCAGCTTGAAAAACTCAAAGCCGTCTTTATTTTCCAGTTGTGACAGACGTGCGAGTTTCAGATTGACGTCATAATAGTCATTGAGATTATCCATCCCGACAACGGTATGGCCTGCCGAAAGCAAACGTTGTGACACATAAAAACCAATAAACCCTGCAGCGCCGGTAACCAGATATTTCATGAATTCTCCTTACAGAACCGGATTAACTGATGCACCACGGCCAATCCCGTAGTAAGTGAACCCGCGTTTTTCTAAACGTTCAGGATCGAATAAATTACGACCATCAAAGATGACCGGTTCTTTTAATGCATTTTTGATGACATCGAAATCAGGCGCGCGGAAATTCTGCCATTCCGTACAAATAATCAGCGCATCGGCGTTTTGCAATGCGGATTCTTTGGTTCCCATCAGTTCGAGATCTTCACGATGGCCGTAAATTCGCTGAGTTTCATTCATGGCTTCCGGATCGTAGGCTTTGATTTTCGCGCCCGCGGCCCAAAGTTGTTCCATTAAAACGCGGCTGGAAGCTTCACGCATATCATCGGTATTCGGCTTAAAGGACAGCCCCCAAAGTGCGAAGGTTTTACCCTGCAGATCCTGGCCGAAGTGGCGCTGAATGAAAGTCGGTAATTTATATTTCTGCTGATAATTCACCTGTTCCACAGCCTGTAATAATTTTGGCTGATAACCAATATGTTCTGCCGTGCGGATCAATGCCTGCACGTCTTTTGGGAAACAGGAACCGCCGTAACCGCAGCCAGGATAGATAAAGTGATAACCGATACGGGAATCAGAACCGATCCCCTGACGGACTTTCTCGATATCCGCACCCAGCATTTCAGCCAGATTGGACATCTCATTCATAAAGCTGATTTTGGTGGCCAGCATGCAGTTAGCAGCGTATTTGGTCAGCTCAGCACTGCGAATGTCCATCAGGATCATACGATCATGATTGCGGTTGAAGGGCTCGTACAGTTCACGGATAGGGTCGATGGCGTCAGGATTGTCGGTACCAATGACGATACGCTCCGGGCGCATGCAGTCGGCAACAGCGGCCCCCTCTTTCAGGAACTCCGGATTTGATACCACGTTGAAATCGATGTCTACGCCGCGCTGTTTCAGCACTTCGGTCATCACAGCACGAACTTTATCTGCCGTGCCGACCGGAACGGTAGACTTATCAATCACCACTTTTGTGTCGGTCATATGTTCAGCAATAGTCCGCGCTACAGCGGTAACATATTTCAGGTCGGCGGAGCCATCTTCATCCGGCGGCGTGCCCACAGCAATAAACTGAACGGTGGCATGCGCCACGCCTTCGGCCGCATCGGTGCTGAACATCAGACGCCCGGCTTCATAATTCTGTTTAACCAGCGGCGTTAAACCCGGTTCGAAAATGGGGATCTGACCATTTTTCAGGTTCTCAACTTTGTTCGCATCAACATCGATGCACAAAACTTCATGCCCGACTTCAGCAAGAACCGCCGCCTGAACAAGTCCGACGTAACCGATACCAAAAACTGTTACTTTCATCAGCGAATTCCTATTATTTATTTTTTAACAAACATTTTTAGACAACGTTAATTAGACGGCTAAATTTCTGGGCGCATTATACCAGTTTCACACGTAAGTGCCTCTGCAATGGCATATTTTGCATAAGATAGGTCTTAGAATAATGTGATGAATCATGAATATGAAAAGTCGTGCGGAAGAAATGCTCAATACTATTAAGGCATTATTCTACTTGCTGAGAAATATGCTCACTCAGCAGACAACATTAATCTCAGACGCCCACCCGATCCCCACACCTGGCACTGCCACGCGTCGCAGCGCTGGCTTATCTGGTTGGAATAGGTGGCGCCTGTCGTGCCCAGCGGCACGCCGTTGCTGAGCTGGATGGTGTTGGTCCCGGTATTGACGTTGGCGTGTAATCCCGCAGACACCAGAATCAGGTTTTTTTGCTCGGCATGGTAATAACCGAGCAGAAGAGGAAACTGCCCTTTCAGATTGGCCTGTTTAAATAAGTGATTCACCTGCTTGAGCAGCGTCGACATCTGCGGCAACCGCTGATGCTGATCGCTCAGATGCTCCCGCAGCAGGCTGTTGAAAATAGCGCGCAGCAACAGTGCTGCCAGCACCCCATTTTCGTTCGCACGGGTGACGTCAAGGCAATAGAAGCCAAGGTCTTTAGACGACAGCGCCGCGATGTCCAGCACCAGCCCCGGATGGTCGGTGGTGGTCAGTTGCCGGTAATTAATGCGGCAGTGAGCAAGGGTTTGTTGAACAGGTGGCTGCAACTCTTTCAGCAAGCGCTGCGCTTCATTCGGATTCCGGCACAGGGCTTCCCAGTCCTGAACCAGTGAACTCTCTTCCATCGCCTGTGAAGAAAACAGTTTCGGATAAAGGCAGGTGAGTAAGGCTTCGCGTAAGCGCTGGAGATCGCCGATGGGCTTGAGCAATACATCTTCCACACCGAGGCGCAGCATCGTTGCCACGTCAGTCATTTTATCGGTGGCTGAAATCACCAGAACAGGAATTTTATTTCCCTGCAATCGCAGGTTCTCAACGAATTCAATGCCGCCCATTTCGGGCATCGCCAAATCGCAAAGGATTAAATCAGGAGGGAAATCTTCGATCAGAGAGAGTGCCTGAAGGCCGTTTTCTGCTTCCGTGAAGGTAGCGCCGAGAGAACTCACATAACCCGCGAGCACAGATCGGAAAACGGCTTCGTCTTCTACGATAAGTATGTGCTTGCTTGTAAGTGGTTTATCCATCACGACCCCCGGATTTTCTTATTCTAATAGTGGCTCATAAAGCCTGATTTTGCTTGTCAGAATTATCAGATTCCGTCAATGCGCACGTTAAGCCACTCAGAACGGTTTGTTTTTTATCAAGGGTAACAATTGCTCACGTTGTTTTTCTACAGCGAGACGCCCCGCCTCGATCGCCTCCGCAGCGCGATGGAAATCCAGAGTGGAAATTTGCGGACAATAGGGCTGAATCACCACATCCGGCGGATCTCCCGCCATGCGGTTACGCTTGAGCCGGTTCTCCAGTACCTGAATGGACGTCGACATGATTTCCATGGCTGAAGGACTGACGTTCGGCTTACGGGCATTCGGGCGGGTCAGTCGCTGGCGAAGTCTGTCCCGCCAGCTCAGCTCTTTCTCCAGACTGTGTTCATCTCCGGTCGGCTGTACCGTAAGCAGATCCTGCTGCATCAGATGGGCATCGTGCTGCAAATCTACTGCGATAACGATATCTGCCCCCAGCGCACGGGTCAGCGATACCGGCACCGGGTTGACCACCGCCCCATCCACCAGCCAGTAACCGTTGTGCCAGACCGGAGCCAGCAGGCCGGGCATACTACAGGAAGCACGCACCGCTTCGTGCAAATCCCCTTTCGTCAGCCACAGTTCACGCCCGGTACTCAGGTTGGTCGCCACAGCCCCGAATTTTTTCGAACATTCTTCGAACTCGCTGACGCGGATAATCTGGCCGACCGCATTAAACACCCGCTCGCCGCGCAGCAGTCCACCGCGCTTCCATGAAAAATCCATCAGCCGCAGCACGTCCCAGTAACTAAAAGATCGCACCCAACTTTCCATTGCCGGCAATCTGTTGCTGACATACGCCGCACCCACCAGCGCGCCAACCGAACATCCGGCGACCACATCCACCTCAATATCCATGTCTTTCAGGGCATTAATCACGCCAATATGCGCCCAGCCTTTTGCTGCTCCCGAGCCAAGGGCCAGACCGATCGTGACTTTTCTACTCATTTGAAAACCTTAATGCCAACTGTGGATAAAAGTGAACCGGGAAGCGCGTTGCCACACGGCGAGGATGTTAGGTAACATAACACTTTGACGCATTCAATAGCGCAACCTGCTTGTAACATATGTAATACAGGCTGAATCAGGAGTTTACGTGTCCCTACTTTGCCCTTGCGGCAGCAACATTTTGTTCGACGAATGCTGCCAGCCTTACATCGACGAGTCAAAACCTGCGCCCACACCCGCTGCGCTGATGCGTTCGCGCTACACCGCGTACACACTGAAAAATGCGAGTTATCTGATCGCCACCTGGCACCCGGATTGTCACGCAGAGCACTGGCGCGAAAGTTTGCAGGACGGGTTTGCGACCACGCAATGGCTTGGATTGCAGGTGTTAAGCCAGCACGAAGGCCGTGATCAGGACGAAGGTTTTGTGGAGTTCGCCGCACGCTTTACCGAAACCGGTCAGGAACAAATCCATCTTATTCATGAACGTTCGCGATTTCTTCGTTTGAAAGATCGCTGGTACTATATAGATGGAATCAAACCGCAGACAGGCCGCAATGATGCCTGCCCTTGCGGTTCGGGTAAAAAATATAAGAAGTGCTGCGGTAAATAATTGACCGCATTATGACTACCAGTCTTGGACAGGATCCACACCCTCATGCCGCAACAGAACGTACAAACCAAGGTATTACGCACCATTTGCCCTGATGCAAAAGGTCTGATCGCCAAAATCACTAACATTTGCTACAAGCACGAACTCAATATCGTGCAGAACAATGAATTCGTGGATCACCGCACCGGACGCTTCTTCATGCGTACCGAGCTGGAAGGGATCTTCAACGACACCACACTGCTTGCCGATCTCGACAGCGCGCTGCCGGCGGGTTCGGTGCGTGAGTTAAACAGCACAGGCCGTCGCCGTATCGTCATTCTGGTGACCAAAGAGGCCCATTGCCTGGGTGATCTGTTGATGAAAGCCGTTTACGGTGGACTGGATGTTGAGATCGCAGCCGTTATCGGTAACCACGACACGCTGCAATCGCTGGTTGAACGCTTTGACATTCCTTTCCATCTGGTCAGCCACGAAGGCCTGACCCGCGAACAGCATGACAGCGCGATGATTGCCCAGATCGATCAGTACCAGCCTGATTACGTCGTACTGGCGAAATACATGCGCGTGCTGACACCGGGTTTTGTGCAGCATTATCCGCATCAGGTTATCAATATTCACCACTCGTTCCTGCCTGCCTTTATCGGCGCACGCCCTTACCATCAGGCGTACGAGCGCGGCGTTAAACTGATTGGTGCCACCGCGCATTACGTCAACGACAGTTTAGACGAAGGCCCGATCATCATGCAGGACGTGATTAACGTCGATCACACCTACACGGCTGAAGATATGATGCGCGCCGGTCGTGACGTTGAAAAAAATGTGCTCAGCCGTGCGCTTTATCGCGTCCTGGCGCAGCGCGTGTTTGTTTACGGAAACCGCACGGTAATTCTGTAAATGCTGTTCTGACGATGCTTTTCGCACAGAGAAGCATCGTTAAGAACAAAAAAACCGCAATCGAACTTTTTTATCGCTTTCAGCACTTTACACATCCGTTTCATTTGGTATTATGCGCCCCGTTCGCAGCGTTAACCGCTGTAACGTGAAATCATCCATGTAGCACATGATGATTTATGGCTAAGAAGTACGTAGTAAAAATCCACAAAAAATTGTGGTGGGGTTCCCGAGCGGCCAAAGGGAGCAGACTGTAAATCTGCCGTCATCGACTTCGAAGGTTCGAATCCTTCCCCCACCACCATCTTCCCGTAGTTCTCCTAATATCCCCAAAAAAAACAAAAATCAAATAAAGCTCAGATCGGGAAGGATAGAGAATCTTCGACCCGAAGGTTCGAGCCGAGCGAAGCGAGACAGCGTTGCGCAGCAACGACCCGCAGGGCGAGGCCAGAGGCCGGGTAATCCTTCCCCCACCACCATCTTCCTGACTCATCCCTTAGTAACTTCTCTGAAATAACCTCTTCTCTACTCCGAATCAAACCTGAACAAAATGCCCTGCCGAGACTTCCTGATACTGCCTTTGCGGTGGAATATAACCGTTATCGCGCACCGGACTTTTCAGTTCATCCACCTGCATTTGTCGTTTGAGCATTCTGCGCGACGGATCCGGCACCGGCACTGACGCCATCAGTTTTCGCGTATACGGATGCTGCGGATTATCGAATATTGCCGCACGCGGGCCGATCTCGACAATTTCCCCCAGATACATCACCGCCACGCGATGACTCACCCGCTCAACCACGGCCATGTCATGGGAAATAAACAGATAAGACAGATTCATACTTTCCTGCAAATCGAGCAGCAAATTCACTACCTGCGCTTTCACCGAGACATCCAGGGCGGAAACGGATTCGTCGGCCACAATCACTTTTGGATCCAGCGTCAGCGCACGCGCAATACAAATCCGCTGGCGCTGACCGCCGGAAAACTCATGCGGAAAACGCCGCAGCATGTCCGGCGACAACCCGACTTTTTGCAGCAACGACGCGGCTTTCTCTTTTGCATCGCTGCGGTTATGCAGTTTGTGTTGCAGCATCGGTTCAATCAGCGCGTCGCCAATCCGCATACGGGGATTGAGGCTGGCAAACGGATCCTGAAAAATCATCTGGATGCGCTGACGCATCTGTAAAATGTCGCGTTTGCCCAGATTCATGACATCGAAACCGTCGAAATCAATCGCCCCGCTGTGCGGTTTCAGCAGGCGCGTTACTGCGCGGCCGGTGGTGGATTTGCCGCAGCCGGATTCACCGACCAGCGACAACGTTTCGCCCTGAAATAAATCAAAGCTGATGTTTTCCACCGCATGAACCGCCCCCACCTGACGACTGAAAATACCGCCATACACCGGGAACCTTGCGCTGAGATTTTTCACCGAAAGCAACGGCGTCGCCCCGGCATCAACCGTGCCAGCCACTTCCTTTGGCACGCTCGCCTCACCGGTTTGCAGATTAATTTGCGGGAAGCGCAACGGCCAGCCATGCCCCTGCATTGATCCGAGTTTCGGCACCGCCGCCAGCAACGCGCGGGTATAAGGATGCTGCGGGCGATGGAAAATATCCTCCGTCGCCCCGCTTTCTACCGCCTCACCGCGGTACATCACCAGCGTGCGGTCCGCGATTTCCGCCACCACGCCCATATCGTGCGTGATGAACAACACCGCCATCCCTTCCTCTTCCTGCAAGGTTTTAATCAGATCCAGAATCTGCCCCTGGATGGTCACGTCCAGCGCCGTGGTCGGTTCGTCGGCGATCAGCAATTTCGGTTTCAGCGCCAGCGCCATGGCAATCATCACGCGCTGGCGCATACCGCCGGAAAACTGATGCGGATACTCGTCAAAACGCGCTTTGGCATTCGGAATACGGACTTTCTCCAGCAGCTTCAGGGTTTCGGCCCGCGCCTGCGCGGAGGACATCCCGCGGTGCCGCTTCAGGCTTTCCGCAATCTGCCTGCCGATGCTGAAAGTCGGATTGAGCGACGTCATCGGTTCCTGAAAAATCATCGCCATTTCATTGCCGCGAATATCGCGCATCTGTTTATCGGAAAGCGCCAGCAAACTGCGCTGATTCAGCCAGACTTCGCCCTCAATCTTACTGCCCTGCGCCTTAAGTAAACGCATCACCGACAGCGACGTGACACTTTTTCCCGAACCGGATTCCCCGACAATAGCCAGCGTTTCACCGGGATACACATCAAAAGACAAATCCCGCACCACAGGCAGCCAGTCATCATCACCGCGAAAAGAGGTGGTGAGATGTTTTACGCTCAGCACAGGCTGACGATTTTCCGGTTCGCTCATCTTATTTGCTCCTCGCCGACAGCTGCACCTGCGGGACAAAGCTGAAGTCCCGGTCGAACGGGAAAGTTTTGCGCGCTTTGCGGTTACGCGGCAGGCGCTCAACAAACTGATCGACCACGCCGCTAGACAGCGCCATTAAATTCGGGCTGGCTATCGGCGCCAGTTCCGGCGAGAGATAGCCGGATTTCACGACCACAATATCGGCAGTATGCGGATCCAGTTGCAGCACGGTGAAATCGCTGATGTTGTGATACGGCCTGCGGCGTGCAGACACCACCACATCAATGCCGCCCGTACGCAGAACCGCCTGACGGTCTGCCGGTGTCAGCGCATCGAGCAGGAAAACCACTTCAAACTCACCTTTTACCTGCGGGCTGGAATGATCCAGCGACGCGCCGAGCGTCAGGGTCAGAATTGATCCGACCCCGGCATTGAATGCCGCTTCCGTCGCCGGTGCATCGGCGATCCCGGCGACAATCGTATTTTGTGCGTATTGCCTGATCAGCTCCTGTAATACGTCGGCGCGGTCACCGACACCGCCGCCGGTGGGGTTATCGCCGGAATCGGCCAGCACCACCGGGCGCGTTTCACAGGCAATGGCTTTTTTCACGCAGGCTTCAACCGTGTCCGTTTCACAGCCAAATACGAACTCTTCGCGCGCGTCCCAGTAAGCCTGCGCCAGTTGCGTGGCCTGCTGTTCCAGTACCGCGCGGTCGGTGCCGGTCATGATCACCGCAGCCGTCGCGCGCGGTTCATCCGCCCACACATAACCCACCATCAGCGAACTGTCCCACACGCCGTCAACGTCATCCATTTCCGGCAGGCGAGCGTACAAACTTTTCGCCGGTTCATCTTCGGTACTGGTGCGCTCGCCCGGTAATACCACCGGCACCGGCACCCACAGCAGCGTCGGTTTCACGCCGGTTTGCAGATGTTTCACCAGCATGGCGACCGAACGACGCATGGTTTCTTCCACATCAATATGCGGCGCCGTGCGGTAGGTGGAAAACATATCGATGGCGTCAATAATGCGCTGCGAGACATTACCGTGCAGATCGTAACTGACGCTGATCGGGCAGTCCGGCCCCACCGCTTTTCGCGCCGCGGCGATCCAGTCACCTTCGGCATCTTCTAAACCTTCAACGTACATCGCGCCGTGCATCGCCAGATACACACCGTCGAAGGGTTTTTGCGCGTCCAGCCCCGCCAGCATTTCTGCTTTGAATTTATCGTAAGTCGCCCGCGCTACCGGACCACCGGCAATGGCGCGGGCATGAATGGTCGGCAAAAACGTTGCCGGATAATCCTGCAAAAAACGAAAGCGCGGTGAAGCCAGAAGCTGTGCATCGCGCACAACGGTAAAATCTTTCTCTTCGTTCAAAACCGGATTGTAAGTGCTGCATTCAATATGGATACCGCTGACAGCTATACGCATGTTGATGATTCCTCAGACTGGCTTCAGACCGACAAGAAAGCGATGTGCAGCAATACTTGCCGCCGCGCGCGCCCAGGTGTCGTCGTTTAGGGTAAAAGTGCGGACCGGCGTTTTACCGGCGTTGCCCGGCAGCACGTTGGCTTCAACAGACTGATGCACAACCGTGCCGAACAGCCCGGAGAAATCGGCATCCTGATGTGCAATCAGGATCAGATCCGGGTCATTAATTTGAATCAGATGGGATATCGCTAAACCGAGCGCAGACCCGGCACGATGCAAAATACGGATGGCGGCAGTCTGCCCCTGCATCGCCAGCAGCTCCAGGCCGCCGATGGTGGTGGCCTCCAGCCCTTCCGCTTTCGCCATTTCCGCAATCGCATTGAGCGATGCCAGCGTGTCCAGACAACCGCGCTTGCCGCAGCGGCACGGCGAACCGTTCAGCTCCAGCGTGCAGTGCGCAATTTCCCCCGCTCCGCCGTGCAAACCCCGGTGCAGCTTTCCGGCAATAAAATGCGCACTGCCGATGCCCGCGCCGTGGCTGACCAGCGTAAAGCTGCTCAGATCCCGCGCCTGGCCGAAACTTTTCTCGCTCACCGCCAGCGCTTTGGCGTCATTTTCAATGGCCACTTCCATGCCGGTCGCCTGCGAAATCAGCTTTGCCAGCGGCACATCGCGCCAGCCCAGCAACGCCGACTGCACGCAGGTCGACTGATGTTCATCGATAAGCCCGGAGAGCGTCACGCCCAGCCCGACCAGCTTTTTCGCCGCCTCGGGATGAGGTTCGAGTAACGCGGGTAAGGCACCGGCGATGTTCGCCGCCAGCTGCTGCGGATCCGCGTCCGCCGCAAAAGACACCCGCGACAGTATTTCGCCATGCAAATTGATCAGCGCCATTTGCGCCGGATTTTGCAGCAAAGAAACCCCGGCAAACCAGGCGCCGTCAGGATGCACCACCAGCCGTACCGACGGTCTGCCCTGCCCGCTGCCCGGCACCGTTTCCGCTTCATGCAGAAAACCGGCCTCGAGCATTTCACGCACCACGCCGCCGATGGCCGCTTTACTCATGCCTGAGAATTGCGCCAGTTCGGTACGGCTTAAACCGCCTGCGGCATTCACTGCACCTAAAATCTGACGTTGCAAAGTTGTTAGCATATTCGTTTTGGCGCTCTCAGTTTTCGCTCATCTGCATTGACATTAAACGGTAGAAATGGATATATCAATGCTAATTAGTTCACAAATTAAACTAAATGTTCATACATAAGTATTTCATATGAACTATTTGTTAAATCTCTTTGTTAAAACAAGCTGTCGTTAATACCGGCGTTTTGACGAACCGGCAGACTGAGCCAGAGCCACTTAATCCGATTTTTCACGCAGAGGGCAGAACATGAAGATTACCCGTTACATCCGGCGTCCCGTGCAGTTAACGCTGCTGAGCAGCGCACTGCTCGCCGCCTTTTCGCTGCCGGTTTTTGCCGCCACGCTGAACGTGATGCAAAACGAAGCGCCGCGCAGTATGGATCCGGGCAACCAGACCGCCACTTTTACCGGCACGGTACTGGACCCGATGTACGAAGGCCTGCTGCGCATGTCGCCGCAACTCAAACCGGAAGCGGCGCTGGCAACCTCGTGGAGCAGTGACGAAAGCGGTCTGGTGTGGACCTTCAAACTGCGCAGCGGTGTGACCTTCCACGACGGCACACTCTTTAACGCCGACGCCGTTGTCGCCAACTTCGCCCGTCATCTCGACACCAAACGCGGTCTGGCGGCCAGCGGACGTCTGCGTACCTTCCTCGACAGCGTGACCAAAACCGACGAATCCACCGTCGTGTTCAAACTGAAAAAACCGTACCCGGCCTTCCTGAATTTACTGACCACCGGGGCCTGTCTGATGGTCAGCCCGGCGGCGGATAAAACCGGCACGCTCGACAGCAAGGCCGTCGGCACCGGCCCTTACAAAATGGTGCAGTACAAGACCGGCGAATTCGTGCTGGAAGAAAAATATCCGGGTTACTGGGGCGATAAAGCCGCCGGGCCGGATGACATCAAATGGACCTGGAGCGCCGAACCTTCGGTGATGAACATGGCGTTGCAGGCCGGTGAAGCCGACGTCATCAACCCGGTCCCGCCGCAGTTTGCCCGCGTGCTGAAGAACAATCCGAAGTTTGACCTGCATGAAAGCCCTGGTGCTTCCGTATTCTGGGTGGCGCTGAACACCGATCTCAAACCGCTGAGCGACGTCCGCGTGCGTCAGGCACTGAACTTCGCCACCGACCGCGACGGGCTGGTGCGCGCCATCATGTCCGGTTTCGCACAACCGGCGAACTCTCCGCTGGCACCGGTCACCGCCGGTTATGACAAAACACTCAACCCGTATCCGCTGGATCTGGCAAAAGCCAAAGCCCTGCTCAAAGAAGCCGGTGTCGCTGACGGTTTCACTATGTCGATTGCGGTGCAGGGTCAGGACGCCCGCATCGGTCAGGTGCTGCAAAGCATGTGGGCGAAAATCGGCGTGAAACTGGACGTGAAAATCATGGAAAGCGGCGTGTGGACTAAGGCAGCGTTTGCCGATCAGGCCGGTAAAAAAGCCGATAACACCGGCGCGGTTCTGGCCTCCTGGTCTTCCGGCGCGAACGGCGCAGATCTGCAACTTCGTCCGCTTTACTACAGCAAAAGTTTCGCACCGGGCGGCGCCAATCTGGGCTTCTTCAGCGATCCGAAACTGGATGAGATGTTAGACAAAGCGGCTTCGACGCTGGATGAAAATACCCGTAATGCGATTTACGTCGATGCGCAGAAAGAGATTAACCAGCAGGCGCCGCAAGTGCTGTTGTATTACCAGAATGATTTGTATGCCACCGGCAAAAACATTTTAGGTGTCACGATGATCCCGGGCGGGCAAATTGTGGTTAAAGATGCACAGAAAAAATAACTGCGGCATGAACAGTGGAAAAGCGCCATGAAAGCTTATCTTGCCAAAAAACTCATCGCCTTCCCGATCATCCTGATCGGCGTGTCGATGCTGATTTTTGTCTCCATCCGCGCGCTGCCGGGGGATCCGGCGCGTCTGATGGCCGGTCCCGAAGCCACGCAGGAAGCGGTCGATGCCATGCGGGTGCGCCTCGGTCTTGATCAGCCGCTGGTGACGCAATACCTGCATTTTGCCGGTGACGTTTTGCACGGCAATCTCGGCGTCTCGTTGCAGTCGCAGCAGCCGGTCACGCAGGAAATCGGTGAACGTATGCCGTATACCCTGATGCTGGCCGTGCTGGCGTATTTTCTGGCGGTGGCGGTGGGCGTTCCGGCGGGCATGATAGGCGCGGTGTACCGCAACCGCTGGCCGGATTTTGGCGTGATGTTGCTGGCGATCGCCGGTGCGTCCATCGCCAACTTCTGGCTGGGGCTGATGGCAATGAACACCTTCTCGGTCAGTCTCGGCTGGTTGCCGTTACTCGGCGCGACGTCATGGAAAAGCTACATTTTGCCTTCGGTCACGCTGGCCGTTTTACCGATGGCGGTGATGGCGCGCATGACACGCTCCAGCATGCTGGATGTGTTATCGGAAGATTATATCCGCACCGCGCGCGCCAAAGGGTTATCCGCCACCACCGTCTATTGCAGCCATGCATTTCGTAATGCGTTGATCCCGATTGTCACTATCGTGGCGCTCAATTTCGGTAGCCTGATTGGCGGCGCGGTGGTCACAGAATCCGTCTTCAACTGGCCGGGCATTGGCCGCCTGCTGGTGGATTCAGTGCGCTATCGCGATTACCCGGTGATTCAGGGCGTGGCGCTGGTCGCCGTCTGCGGCGTGGTGGTGATGAACCTGCTCGGTGAATTACTGATCGCTTTCCTGAATCCAAAAATAAGGTTCGATTAATGTCTGCCATTATCACGCCATTAGCCCGTCGCAAACCGCGCACGTTGCGCTTTTTCCGCTGGTTATGGCGTCATCCTGCCGTGACCCTCGGCGGTTTTATCGTCAGCCTGATCGTTCTGGCTGGCCTTTTCGCGCCGCTTATCACCCGTCACGATCCTTACGCTCAGGATCTGATTGATACCCTGCTGCCGCCCGATGCTGGTCACTGGTTTGGCACAGACGATTATGGCCGCGATATTTTTGCCCGCGTAATTTATGGTGCACGCATTTCGATTATCGAAGTGGTGCTGAGCGTCGGGCTGGCGATGATCATCGGCATTCCGCTGGGGATTATCGCCGGTATGGCGGGTCGTTATACCGACATGATCATCATGTGGTTTATGGACATGTTGTTCGCGTTTCCGGGCATCGTGCTGGCGATTCTGGTGGTCAGTATTCTCGGCGGTGGGCTGGTAAACTTGCTGATCGCGATTTCATTGTTTGCCATCCCGGTGTACGCGCGCCTGAGCCGTAACCTGACGCTCGGATTAAAGCAGATGGAATACGTCGAGGCCGCACAGGCGCTC
Organism: Rahnella rivi; assembly: GCF_019049655.1. GTDB lineage: Bacteria > Pseudomonadota > Gammaproteobacteria > Enterobacterales > Enterobacteriaceae > Rahnella > Rahnella rivi. The sequence continues at coordinate 13,518 of NZ_JAFMOX010000061.1, read as the reverse complement.
GGTTTATCGAACTACCGCATCATCGTGCATTACATTCTACGCAATGCCATCGGGCCGATTATCGTGCAATCGACGCTGACCGCCGGTACGGTGATCCTCGCCGCTGCCAGCCTCTCATTTCTCGGGCTTGGCGTGCAGCCGCCGATGCCGGAATGGGGTACCATGATGAGCGATGGCCGCAACTTCCTCGGCATTAATATTTACCTTTCGTTGTTCCCCGGTCTGGCCATTATGCTGACCGTGCTTGGTTTTAACGTACTGGGCGACGGACTGCGAGATTTACTGGACACACGCTCATGACCTCAGCCGTTTTTTGCGCCGATATCGGCGGTTCGTTTATTAAATTTGGCATTTCACGTCGTTCAGGCGAAATTGAAGAGTGCGGCAAAGTCCCGACACCCGTCGCCTCCTGGGACGATTTCGTCGATGCCATGCAAACACTCATCACCCGTTACGGGGCGGATTTACCGTCATCCACCCCGCTCGCCATTTCCACTGCCGGTCTGGTTTCACCGCAAACGGGTGAAATGCTGGCAACCAACATTCCGGCCTTTACCGGCCATTCACTGGCGGCAGATCTCAGCGCTGCGCTTGAGCGCCCGGTCACTGCCGCTAACGATGCCGACTGTTTCGCCCTCGCCGAAGCCCATGCGGGCAACGCCCAACATCATGCGGTGGTCGCCGCCATCATTTTAGGTACCGGCGTTGGCGGGGGGCTGGTGATCAATGGCCAGCTGGTGCGCGGCCACGGGGGTGTCACCGGTGAATGGGGGCATGGCGCTATCACCCGCACGGCGCTGACACTCAATGGCGAAAGCTACTTCATTCCGCGCCTGACATGCGGCTGCGGGCAGACCGGTTGTCTCGACATGCTCGGTGGCGCGCGCGGCATGGAGCGTTTGCATCAGCATTTTCACCGCCAGCAAAACACCAGTCTGGAGATTGTGACCGGCTGGCTAAATGGCGATACCGATGCCTCTCTCACCGTGAACGCCTGGCTGGAACTGGTCGCCGAACCGCTGGCGCTGCTGGTGAATATTCTCGGTCCATCACGGATCGTCGCAGGCGGCGGCCTGGCTTCGGCGACAGAACTGATCGCCGCGCTGGATCAAAAAGTACGCGCGGGCGTGCTGCACACCTATACCGAACCGCTGCTGATACCCGGGAAATTCCTGACCGGCGGCGGGTTAGTCGGGGCTTCAGTCATGGGGCGACTCGGCAACTAGCCTTCAGATTCAGCCTCCCCGCCTTCCCCAGCATTCAGACGGCAAACAAGGAGTTAAGTGAAAAGGCGCAGGGATTTGCGCCTTTCAATATTGTATCAGGTGGCTTGCCATGCCCCTTTAGAAAGCCGGTACAGGCAGTGCTCCTCCAGCCAGTCTCCCGCAGCCACCGCCGGATGTTTGAAGTTTTCAGTGGGATCACACACCATACCCATTTTCTTCATCACTGCCTGCGAGCGCAGATTGGGCAACGCAGTAAACGCCACAATTTCCTTCAGCCCAAGCACGCTAAAACCGGCATCGAGCGCCGCCCGCGCGGCTTCACTGCAATACCCTTTACCCCATGTATCTGCCCGCAGGCGCCAGCCAATTTCAATACATGGCGTGAATGGCAGGTCATAGCCCGGCGTATGCAACCCGACGAAGCCAATAAACTCGCCCGTTTCGCGTAACGCTACTGCCCAGATCCCCCAGCCGCGTTCGGCAATCAAATCACGACAGCGCATTGCCATGTCGTCGCTTTTCTCCCGGGTCAGCACTGACGGGAAAAATTCCATCACCTGTGGATCCGCATTCATCGCAGCGAACGGGCCAAAATCGCTTTCCTGCCACTGGCGCAGGATCAAACGCGGCGTGGCCATCGTTAACGGCGGGGTAACCACGGGGACAGTAAACGTATCCATGCATAACTCCTTGTTTATGGCTGTTTATTCGGCGTGAATGTTCTTAGTATCACACCCGACGAGCCTTTTGAAATAAATTCCCGCCCCGCAAGCGCCCACCATCATAACGTCGGTTACATCTGGCAAACAAATAACTTAAGGTATAGTTGCATTAGTTACTATTTAAAATGTAGCATAAGTTCCCTGTTTATTTCGGAGTCTTACCATGACCCCAACACTGCAAGACCAGCAAGATATAGCCGACCTGATGAATGGCTGGATCCACCGCGATTTATCCCAGTGGGATCAACTGCTTGAACTTTTCCATGATGACGGCACCATTGAAGTCACCTGGTTTGAAGGCATCTTCAGCCAGTTTGTGGAAGGCTCAAAAAAGATGGGCGGTTCTGATCTTGTGACGAAACACCTGATAGCCTCCCCCGTCATCACCTTTAACGGTAACCGCGCCATTGCAGAAACCAACGCGATGATTGTCGGCGAAAACGTCAAACTCGGCATTGGTTGCAGCAACCACAACCGCTTTTATGATCTGATCGAAAAACGAGACGGCGTGTGGCGCATCGTAAAACGCCAGTCTGTTTATGACATGGGGACTTTTACCTTCCCGCAGGGTCTGGTGGAAATTGATCAATCCATTGTCGCGAAATACCCGCGTGAATATGCGCCGCTGGCTTATCTGCTGGAACAGAGCGGCTTTCCGGTGAAGCGCATTTTCGCCACGAAATTCAGCCAGCTCGAAAAAGAGATGAAGGCTGAAGGTCTGGCGTGGTTGCATGCCTGAAATTAGCTGACAAATGGGCAGTTTCCGATTAAATCTATTCATATCAATGATGAATACTTCCGGAGCTGCCACTATGATTTTTCACCGCTATCACGGACTGGGTAACGATTATCTGGTCTGCCATCACAGCGTCGCCGCCCTGCTCAGCCTTGAGCAAATCCGGCGCATCTGTGACCGTCATTACGGCATCGGTTCCGACGGTTTGCTGATCGACCATGACGACGCCGACATCCCCTCCCTGCGCATTATCAATCCCGACGGTTCTGAGGCCGAGAAAAGCGGCAACGGACTGCGCATTTACGCCCGCTACCTGTTTGATACCGGCCGCGTATCCCATGAACCCTTTCTGGTGAACACCTCGGGTGGCCAGGTGCGTTGCGAAGTGACCGAAGGCGCGCATCAGGTGATTGTCGATATGGGCCAGGCAAAATTCTCCCCGGCTGCCTTACCGGCCAATGTTGAAGGTGATGAAGCCCTCGCGTTGCCACTGGTTGCGGGCGGCCATCATCTTTGCGCGACACTGGTTTCCATGGGTAATCCGCACTGCGTGATCCGCGTTGAAAAACTGGATCTGGATGTCGTGAAACAACTCGGCGCAGAAATCGAAACACTGGCGATTTTCCCGAAACGAACCAACGTGCAGTTCGTCCAAGTGCTGGACAGAAGCAACATCAGTATCGGCATCTGGGAGCGCGGCGCCGGGTATACGCTGGCGTCCGGCAGCAGCAGTTGTGCAGCGGCCAGCGCGATGCACAAACTGGGGCTGGTGGACGAAAATGTCACGGTGCATATGCCGGGCGGAAAACTTGCCATCCGTTTCAGCGGTGATTTTCAGGTCAACATGCGCGGGCCGGTGCAAAAAATTGCGTCCGTCACGCTCGACAGCGACTGTTTCTGGGATATGCCTGCTTAGCCCGGTGGTGTGCAGTGTCCACTTTCCTCCTCTCTGTTGATTAACGCTTTTCATCACGGCAGCTTGTCTGCCGTTTTTTTATGCCTTCATATAAATAAAACTCATACCTGCATAATGATTTTATGGCAGACAGCGCGCTTTCCAGCCCCTAAGTTGGTTATCAGGAAGCACCACAATGAATAACCAACTCATTGTTTAACAAATAAAATAATCTTAATAAAAACCCTTCGCGACCGTTCTGCGTGCTAAGCCGGTCAGTGAAATTTTGTTCAAAGTTTTAATCCGATCACATATTAATAAAAAAAACAGAGAGCGTACCCTATGAGCAACAACTCCATCGTGGACGTGAAAGCCTGGATAGATGACCGCCCGATATCCAAATATCAATGGGTGGTCCTGTCCCTGTGTTTCATCATCATTATGTTCGACGGTTACGACGCCGCGGTGATGGGCTTTATCGCCCCGGCGCTGATCGAAGACTGGGGCATCAGCCGTGCGGAAATGGGCCCGATTTTAGGCGCCGCCATGTTTGGTGTGGCGATCGGTGCGCTGATTGCCGGGCCAAATGCTGACCGGTTCGGTCGCAAACGGGTGCTGATGTGGTCGATTCTCTGTTTCGCGCTGTTCAGCCTGCTGAGCACCTTTGCCCGCACGCCGGTAGAAATGGCGATCCTGCGCTTTCTCACTGGCCTGGGATTAGGGGCGGTGATGCCTAATACCGTGACGCTGGTGTCGGAATATATGCCCGAACGCCGCCGCAGCCTGATGATCACCGTGATGTACAGCGGCTTTAACGTCGGTTCCGGCGCAGGCGGTTTTGTTGCCGCCGGTTTGCTGCCGCATTTTGGCTGGAAAGCGGTGATTTTTGCGGGCGGGATCCTGCCTCTGCTGATGCTGCCTCTGCTGATGTGGATCCTGCCGGAATCCGCCATGTACATGGTGGTCCGCAACGTAGCGAAAGAGAAAATCGCCAAAGTGCTGACCCGCGCCGGTGGCGTGTTCAGCGAGGGTACCAAATTCGTGCTTAAAGCCCCGGTGATTCAGAAAAAAGCCAAAGTCTTCCAGCTGTTCGCCAACGGCTATGCCAGGGGCACGATTGTCTTGTGGGTCACCTATTTCATGGGGCTGTTCGTGATTTATCTGCTCAACGGCTGGCTGCCAACCATTATGCGTAACGGCGGCTTCTCACTGGAGCGCGCGGCCATCGTCGCCGGTTTGTTCCAGCTAGGCGGCACCTTCGGCGGCCTGATGGTCGGCGGGCTGATGGACAGATTCATTGCCAAGCGCGTCATCGCAGGCTTCTACATGATGGGCGTGGTCAGCCTGCTCTCGCAGGGCATCGGCAACTTCGGGCCGGACATTCTCGCCCTGCTGGTGTTCATCAGCGGCGTGTGCATTAACGGCGCTCAGACCGGCTTGCAGGCCTTTTCCCCGGCCTTCTACCCGACAGAAATGCGCGCCACCGGCGTCTGCTGGATGCACGGCATCGGGCGCAGCGGCGCGATCATCAGCTCATCACTGGGCGGCGTCCTGCTCGGCGTTTTCTCCGGCCAAAACATGATCTTTATTATTCTGGCGCTGCCTGCCTTGCTGGCGGGTCTGAGCATTCTTTTGCACCGCGCGGCGCACCCGGCCGAGATGATCAAAGGCGTTGATATTACTGACATCCCGGAGTTGTCGCGCACCCTGAATATCCGCTAATCTCTGGATTAGCCACCTTATAATTAGAAACACAAGAATCAAAAACCTAAGTCAGACACATCACTCACGCGGCGCGACACTGGCGTCGCGGTTACCCTACAAAAAGTATTGAGGATTTAAGATGGCGAAAATCATAGGCGGTTTAGCAGTTTCACATACCCCGACCATCGGTTTTGCGGTTGACCACAATAAGCAGGATGAGAGTGCCTGGGCGCCGATTTTCGAAAGCTTTGCGCCGATGCAAAAATGGCTCGAAGAAAAGAAACCTGACGCGCTGATCTACATTTTTAACGACCACGTCACGTCGTTTTTCTTCGATCACTATTCGGCATTTACGCTGGGTATCGACGATCATTATGAAGTGGCCGATGAAGGCGGTGGCGCGCGCGATTTGCCTGCGGTGAAAGGCCATGCGGCGCTGTCGCAGCATATCGGTGCCAGCCTGATGGCGGACGAATTTGATATGTCCTTCTTTCAGGATAAGCCTTTGGATCACGGCCTGTTCTCGCCGCTTTCTGCCCTGATGCCGCACGAAGGCGGCTGGCCAACGCAAATCGTCCCGCTGCAAATCGGCGTGTTGCAGTTCCCTATTCCCACCGCCCGCCGCTGTTACAAACTCGGTCAGGCGCTGCGCCGCGCCATTGAAAGTTTTCCGGAAGATCTGAACGTAGCGATTGTCGCCACCGGCGGCGTTTCCCATCAGGTACACGGCGAACGCTGTGGTTTTAACAACCCGGCGTGGGATGAACAGTTTATCGATATGATCGTTAACGACCCGGAGCGTTTAACCGAAATGACGCTGGCGGAATTCGCCACGCTGGGCGGCATGGAAGGCGCAGAAGTGATCATGTGGCTGGTGATGCGCGGGGCGTTATCTGCCAACGTGAAGAAACTGCATCAGGCCTATTACCTGCCGTCAATGACCGGTATCGCCACGCTGATCCTTGAGAATCAGTCCCGCGAAGCCCCGTATGACGTGCAGCAGCGCCAGCGTGACAAAATCGCGCAGCAAATGGCGGGGGTTGAAAAGTTGCCGGGCACCTATCCGTTCACCCAGGCGCGCAGTCTGAAAGCCCTGCGCATCAACCGGTTCCTGCACCGTCTGATCCAGCCTGCGTGGCGCGAGCGTTTCCTCACCGATCAGCATGCGCTGTTCGCGGAAACGAAGCTGACCGGCGAGGAACAAACACTTCTGCGTGAACTCGACTGGCGCGGCATGATCCATTACGGCGTCAGCTTCTTCCTGCTGGAAAAACTCGGCGCGGTGGTCGGCGTCTCCAACTTACATATTTATTCCGCGATGCGCGGCGAAACGCTGGAAGAATTCCAGAAAACCCGCAATCAACAAGTTCTCTATTCAGTAGCAGGTAAAGCGAAAGCATGACGATTTTTGAGCAACCTAAGATCGACACGCATCACCACGTGTTTGATCCGACGCGCTTCCCGTACCTTCCGGACACGCCTTATCGTCCACAAGGGCACGAGATCGGCACCACCGATTATTACCGCGCCGTGATGCAGGCGTACAACATCCGCCACTCGCTGATTGTCGGCCCGACGTCAGGTTACAACACCGACAGCACCTGTCTGCTGGATGCGCTGGAAAAAGGCAATGGCCGCTTCAAAGGCATCGCCGTGGTGCCGTTTGATATCAGTATTGAGCAACTCGCCAGCCTGAAACAGGCCGGTGTGGTCGGCATCGCCATGAATGTGGCGATGCTCGGCACGGAGCCGTTTCTGCATCTCGACGCACTGATGGGGCGTCTTGCCGAACTGGAACTGTTCGCGGCCATTCAGGTGCAAAACGATCAGCTGCTGGCGCTGCTGCCGCTGATCAACCGCAACAAAACGCGGCTGCTGATTGATCACTCCGGCCGCCCTGATGTCACGCAGGGCTTGCAACAACCGGCGTTTCAGGCACTTCTCGGCCTGGCTGACCAGCAACGCACCTGGGTGAAACTCTCGGGCCTGGCGAAGTTCAGCCGCCAGCCTTTCCCTTATCAGGACGGACACGCCTATCAGCACGCCCTGCTCAATGCCTTTGGCGCTGAGCATTGCATGTGGGGTTCTGACTGGCCGTTCCTGCGGGCGGAGCACCGGATGGATCTCGGCACGTTGCTGATGCTGGTGGAGCAATTATTCCCCGACGAAAAAACCCGTCAGCAGATTTTGTGGCAGACGCCGAAAGCGTTGTTTGGATTTACGGATGACTGAAGAAAGGAAAGACCGATGAATTATAAAATCGCCGTCTTTAACGGCCCGAATCTCAATCTGCTCGGCACGCGCGAGCCGGAAACCTACGGTCACGACACGCTGGCGACTGTCGAAAAACTGTGTCATCAGACTGGCGAAAGCTGCGGCGCAACCATCGACTTCTTCCAGACCAATCATGAAGGCGAGCTGATTGACCGCATTCAGGCCTGTCGCGGCAATGTGGATGCCATCGTCCTGAATGCCGCCGCCTGGACGCACACCTCCGTCGCCCTGCGCGACGCGGTGACCGCCGTCAGCCTGCCGCTGTACGAAGTGCATATCACTAACGTGCACAAACGCGACGCCTTCCGCCATCACTCCTTTCTCTCCGACGTCTCCGTCGGCGTGATCTGCGGGTTTGGCATTCAGGGTTACGAATATGCCATCAGGCAGGCAGTGGTAAATCTGAAGAAGTAATTTAGCCGCACACCTTTCTGATCTCCTCGACCAGCGCGCCGGCCGCCGGTGACAACAGGCTGCCGGCGCGAAACGTCAGGCCGATGGCGCGGTGCGTATCGGCCAGTTCCAGCGGCAGTTTGACCAGTTCGCCGGATTCAAGCTCGTGTTCAAGCTGGCGGGCAGACACTGCTGCCAGCATGTCGGAACCGAGCAACAGCCCGCGCACAATACCCAGATCGCCACTTTCCACTACCGGGTCAGGCGGCGGCATGTCCATGGCGGCAAAGCTGTTATCCAGCAGGCGTCGGGCGGGGGTTTCGGCGCGCGGCAACACCCAGCGCGCTTTGCGCAAATGCTCCTGCGTCACGGTTTCTGCCAGCAACGGATGCCCCTTTCTCGCCAGAATCACCATGCTTTCGGTAAACAGGGTTTCGGTCGCCATATCCGCCGCGTAATCGCTGGAGCGCAGTGCGCCAAAAATAAAATCCACTTCGCCGGAACGCAGCTCAGAGGCCAGCGCACTGAACGCGCTTTCATTGGTGACCACTTTTACCCCGCCGTAACGCTGCGTCAGCCCGATGATCGCCTGCGGCAGTAACCGCGTACGGCCAAGCGGCAATGCCCCAACCTGCACCGTCCCTTCCAGCACGCCGCGGCGTGCCGCAAGATCGGCGGGAATGTGCCGCAGCTCGCTGAGCGCACGGCGCAGATTCGGCAGGATATCCTGCCCCGCCAGCGACGGCATCATGCCGTGCGGCGTACGTTCGAGCAGCGCCAGACCGGCACCGTTTTCCAGCACCTTCAGCGCGGCACTGACCGCAGGCTGACTCAGACCAAGCAGGGTCGCCACCGTCTGCATATGCCGCGTGTTGCACAAAGAGATAAAGATTTGCAGACGCCGGACGTTAAACAGATACAGCGGTTCAGTATCGCCCCGCCGCTGGCCGCTTTTGCCCTGCAATTTCGCCAGCTGCGACGGGATCTGGCGCAGCTCGGCAATGGCCCGCCGGGCGCGGGGCAAGACGCATTTGCCGAAATCCGTCAGCAACATGCCGTTGGCGTGGCGCTCAAACAGCGGCACATCGAGAAACTGTTCCAGGTCACGGATAGCCCGCGTAACCGCCGACTGGGTTCGGTACAGCTCATCCGCCGCACGGGATACGCTCCCCTGATCGACCACCTGACAAAATGCCCGTATTTGCATCAGGTTACTCAGCATCTCAGCTTCCGCCATCCCCTTCTCCCTTCTGGTTTTTTTGCGTGATACCTCCCTGCAATATAAATAAAACGCATACCCCCTGCAATCAAATGAATTACCCGTCACGCACGTTGGCTGACAGCATGGAACTCAGACGTTTGAGAACAATAAAACCAAGGACACCCTCATGACTCAGCCCAAAAAAGATGATGCTAAAAGCGCATTAGTCGTCAGCGCCCATTCCGCCGATTTTGTCTGGCGTGCGGGCGGTGCCATCGCCAAACATACCCAGGCCGGTTACACCGTGCACATCGTTTGCCTGTCGTTCGGCGAACGCGGGGAATCCGCCAAACTGTGGCGTAAAGGCAATATGACCGAAGACGTGGTGAAAGCCTCGCGTCGCGAAGAAGCGATGGCCGCCGCTGAAATTCTCGGTGCCACCGTTGAGTTTTTCGATATGGGCGATTATCCGCTGCGTGCCGATAAAGAATCACTGTTCCGCCTGGCCGACGTTTACCGCCGCGTGCAGCCGCATTTCGTGCTGACCCATTCCCTGAAAGACCCGTACAACTACGATCACCCGATGGCGACGCATCTGGCGCAGGAAGCGCGGATTATCGCGCAGGCTGAGGGGTATAAGCCGGGCGAAACCATCGTCGGCGCGCCACCGGTGTACTGTTTTGAGCCACATCAGCCGGAACAGTGCGACTGGAAACCCGACGTGCTGCTCGATATCACCGACGTCTGGGACAAAAAATATCAGGCCATTCAGTGCATGGCCGGTCAGGAACATTTGTGGGAATACTACACCCGCGTCGCCCAGCAGCGCGGCGTGCAGGCGAAACGTAACGTCGGCATCACCAGCGCCAAAAACATCGTTTACGGCGAAGGTTATCAAAGCATCTTCCCGCGCGTGACGGAGGATTTAGCATGAGTCTTGTCGGTAAAAAAGGCGTCGTGGTTCGCCATATTCCACGGGCAGATAAAGCGGACGTTACCGCACTCGCGGCCTTCGGCGTCGCCACGGTACATGAAGCGCAGGGCCGTAAAGGCTTGCTGGAGGCGGGTATCCGTCCGATCCAGCAAGATTGCGCGATTTCCGGCAGCGCTGTCACCGTGCTGACCGCGCCGGGCGATAACTGGATGTTCCACGTCGCTGTCGAACAGTGTCAGCCGGGAGATATTCTGGTGGTCGCACCGACGTCGCCATGTTCTGACGGCTTCTTCGGTGATTTGCTGGCAACGTCGCTCAAAGCGCGCGGCGTGGTCGGGCTGGTGGCCGATCTCGGCGTGCGTGATACCAAAACCCTGCGCGACATGGGATTCCGCGTATGGTCACGGGCGGTTCATGCGCAGGGCACCATCAAGGAAACGCTCGGTTCGGTGAACGTGCCGGTGGTTTGCGCCGGGCAACTGGTTTACCCCGGCGATGCCATCGTGGCCGATGACGACGGCGTGGTGGTGGTGCGTCGTGAAGACGTCGCCCGGGTGGCGCAGGTCAGCCGCGAACGGGAAACACTGGAAGAAAGCAAACGCGCCAGAATGGCTGACGGCGAACTCGGGCTGGATATCTACAACATGCGCCCGCGTCTGGCAGAAAAAGGGCTGAAATATTTCGATTCCACCGAAGAAGCACAACAGGCCGAAAAGCGCTGAGGAGCGGATATGCCACAGACCCGGATCCCCTGCCTGCTGATGCGCGGCGGCACCTCGAAAGGGGCGTTTTTCCTGGCCGCTGATTTGCCACAAAATGAAACGTTGCGCGACCGCGTCCTGCTGGCAGTGATGGGTTCCCCTGATCCGCGCCAGATTGACGGCCTCGGCGGTGCGGATCCGCTGACCAGCAAAGTGGCGATTATCCGCCCTTCCGCGCGGCCTGATGCCGACGTCGATTATCTATTTGCACAGGTGAATGTCGATAAAGCGGGGGTGGATTACGGACAAAATTGCGGCAATATTCTGGCCGCCGTTGGCCCGTTCGCCCTCGAAAAGCAGCTGGTCAGCCCGCTGGACGGCATCACGCCGGTGCGCATTTTTATGGAAAACACCGGGCAGATTGCTACCGCGCATGTGCCGGTCAGAGACGGCGAAGTCTGTTATCAGGGGGAATTGCGCATCGACGGGGTACCCGGCACGGCGGCTAAAATCAGCGTCGAATTTGCCGATATCGCCGGTTCCAGTTGCGGGGCGTTACTGCCCACCGGCAACGCCCGCGATACCTTCGACGGCATCGACGTCACCTGCATCGACAACGGTATGCCGGTGATCCTGCTGCGCGCCGCCGATGTCGGTCGCAGCGGCTATGAAACCCGCGAACAACTGGATGCCGATACGGAACTGAAACAGCGTCTCGAGTCGATCCGCTTGCAGGCGGGCCCGAAAATGAATCTCGGCGATGTCTCGCAGCGCACCGTACCGAAAATGACGCTGCTCGCTGAGCCGCGCAACGGCGGCGCCATCTCCAGCCGGACATTTATTCCGCACCGCTGCCACGCCTCGATTGGCGTACTCGGCGCGGTCAGCGTCGCCAGCGCCTGCCTGATCCCCGGCAGCATCACCGAAGGACTGGCGCATACGCCCTCCGGCGACACGCCGCGGGTCAGCGTCGAACACCCGACCGGCGAGTTCAGCGTGGAACTACAACTCGATCCGGCTCAAACTGGCGCACAGCGCCTCAGAGGCTGCGCGCTGTTACGCACCGCGCGCCTGATTTTTGAAGGCCGCGTCGCCATCCCCGCCAGTGTGTGGGACGGCCATCAGGACGAACATCAGGAACCGCATTATGAATAATGTCACCCGCATTTCCTTAATTGGCCTCGGCGAGGTCGGCACGATTCTGGCTACAGATTTAAAAAACCAAAATCCGGCGCTGGATATCGTGGCCTTTGATAAGCAAAGCGATTCAGCGGTGATACGCCAGCGCGCCCGTGACGCCGGAGTGAACTTTGCGCTGTCTGTGGAAGACGCCGTAAAAAACAGCCAGATCATGTTCTCTGCCGTGACCGCTGCCGAAGCGCTGAGGGTGGCCGAAGCCGTCGCCCCGCATCTCGCGCCCGGACAGTTTTTTCTCGATCTGAATTCTGTTTCGCCGAACACCAAACGCGAGGCGATGGCGCTGATTGAACAGGCGGGCGGCCACTACATCGACGTTGCCGTCATGGCACCCTACCCGCCTGCGCGGCTGAAAACCCCGTTGCTGCTGGGCGGCACGCATGTTTACGCCATCAGCGAATGGCTGAACGAAAACGGATTTAACAGCAAAGTCCACAGCACCGCCGTCGGAGAAGCTTCCGCCATTAAGATGTGCCGCAGCGTGATGATCAAAGGCCTCGAAGCCCTGACCGCCGAATGCCTGAGCGCCGCACGCCAGTACGGCGTGGAGAATGAAGTGCTGGGCTCGCTGCACGCCAGCTTTCCGTCACTCGGCTGGGATTCACAGTTGCCACACTATCTCATCAGCCGCATCGCCGAGCACGGCAAACGCCGCGCCGAGGAGATGCGCGAAGTGGTGAAAACACTCGCGGATGTCGGCGTCGCGCCGAACATGAGTTCCGGCACGGTGCTGGCCCAGCAAGGGCTGGTGGATGCGCTGGCCGCGAAGGGGATCCGGTATTCGGATCTGGAGCCGTTTGAGTGGCAGAGAACCGTGGATATTTTGCATCGTGGTGATGCGAACCGATCATAAGGTCAAATTCAAAACCGTGGGGTGCCGGCCACGCGGGCTTTAAGGTCAAGGTCAAAACCGTGGGTTGCCACCCACACCGGCCTCAAGAGGCGCCTATCGCCGCGCCTCTTAAGAATCTCCGGCTCTTTTACTGCGCGCTACCGCTCGCTGGCTATGTTTCAGGTAGCACGGCGACAGGCTGGAAATCTTGCCGCTGCGCGGTTCCTTCTCTCGGTCCTGGAGCCTTGGGTCTCCAGGCCGCTCCGTTCAGCAAGATTTCTGAATCGCCCGCACGATCTTAAATTCAAAAGCAGACTGACTCTCATCTTTTCAAAACTCGGGTCTGCAACCTCTCACTCAGCAAGATTTCTGAATCGCCCGCACGATCTTAAATTCAAAAGCAGACTGATTCTCATCTTTTCAAAACTCTGGTCTGCAACCTCTCACTCAGCGAGATTTCTGAATCGCCCGCACGATCTTAAATTCAAAAACAGACTGACTCTCATCTTTTCAAAACTCGGGTCTGCAACCTCTCACTCAGCAAGATTTCTGAATCGCCCGCACGATCTTAAATTTAAAAGCAGACTGACTCTCATCTTTTCAAAACTCGGGTCTGCAACCTCTCACTCAGCGAGATTTCCGAATCGCACGCACGATCTTAAATTCAAAAGCAGAATGATTCTCATCTTTTCAAAAAGTTAAC
>NZ_JAFMOX010000062.1 GCF_019049655.1 Rahnella rivi | reverse complement strand
GGAGGGCATTTTAAGGGCATCTCCGTGCCATTATTTCTGTCCGTAATAGGCATCCGGCCCGTGTTTGCGGCTGAAGTGTTTTTGCAGCAAATAGTCGTCCATCGGGGTTTGGTTACGCCGTATTGAACCGGTGATCCACGCCATTTTCGCGACTTCTTCCAGCACCACGGCGTTGTGTACCGCCTGTTCCGGCGTGGTGCCCCAGCAGAACGGGCCGTGCTGGGCGACCAGAATGCCCGGCATGTGCAGCGGGTCGATGCCGCTCAGCGCTGCGGCGATCACTTTGCCGGTTTCCAGTTCATATTCGCCGCCCACTTCCTGACGCGATAAAGGCCGGGTGCACGGCACCGCACCGGCGAAATAATCCGCGTGCGTGGTGCCCAGCGGCGGGATGGCCACACCGGCCTGCGCCCATGAGGTCGCGTAGGTGGAATGGGTATGCACGATGCCGCCAAGCTGCGGAAAACGGGCGTAGAGTTCGAGATGCGTGGCGGTGTCAGAGGAAGGGGTGTAATGCCCTTCCACGACGTCGCCTTGCAGGTTCAGCACCACCATATCGCTGGCCTGCATGCTTTCGTATTCCACACCGCTCGGCTTGATGACCACCAGCCCGCGCTCGCGGTCAATCCCGCTGACGTTTCCCCACGTAAAGGTCACCAGACCGTAAGCGGGCAGCGCCATGTTGGCTTCAAATACGCGTTGTTTCAGAGCATCCGTCATACGGTTTCCTCCATGTTCAGCCCGGCTTTCTGCATTTTATCCACCACCCAGGCGCGGGCGTTGCGCACTTCCTGCATCGGATCGGCGGCCGTTTCGCTCCACATTTCGATCAGGTACGGCCCGCGATAACCGCTTTTTTGCAGCGTGGCAAAGCAGCGCTCGAACTCCACCACCCCGCTGCCGAAGGGCACGTTTTTGAATACGCCGGGCTGCGTGTCTTTAATATGCACGGCGACGATGTGCCCCGCGCCGCTCGCCAGTTCCATCTGCACGTCGTTATCCCACGCCGACAAATTGCCGATATCCGGGTAAAGCTGGAACCACGGGTTATTCAGGTAATGCGTGTAACCCAATGCTTTGCTGATGGAATTCATCAGCGGGTAGTCCATGATTTCCATCGCAAGCGTCACCTGCGCGCGGCTGGCCATTTCGACCGACTCCTGCAAGCCGTCGCGAAAACGTTCGCGGGTGTGGTCGTTGGCCTGCTGGTAATAAACGTCATAACCGGCGAGCTGGATCACGCGGATGCCGAGATCCTGCGCCAGCACGATGGCTTTGCGCATGATCTCCAGCCCCTGATTGCGGGTTTCATCATCTTCTGCGCCGAGCGGAAACCGCCGGTGCGCGCTCAGGCACATCGACGGAATGCGGATGCCGGTGCGCGAAATCGCATCGACCACCAGCAGGCGTTGCTCGCGTGACCAGTCAAGCCGCGCCAGCCGGTGATCGGTTTCATCTACCGACATTTCAACGAAATCGAAGCCCAGCTCTTTCGCCAGCGTCAGGCGCATCAGCCAGTCTTCGCCCGCAGGCAGGGCTTTTTCATAGATACCGAGTGGAACGGCTTTATGCATCATGCGAGATTCCTTAGCCCCAGAGCTGGCTGATGGATTTTTTGAACTGACGCGCCGCGTCAACCGGATCTTTGGCATCGCGGATACTGCGACCGGCGATGAAAACGTGGACCGGAATGTCTTTAAACAGCGGCAAATCTTCCAGCGCCAGCCCGCCGGTAATGGTCACTTTAAAGCCCATATCCGACAGGCGTTTGATGGCGGTGATATCGGCATCACTCCACGCCACACCGGCGGCCTGGGCATCGCGGCTGCGGTGATAAACCACCTGCTCGATACCGGCGTCATGCCATTCCTGCGCCTGTTCCCACGTCCAGTAACCGGTCAGTTCAATCTGCACGTCGCCGTTAAATTCCTTCGCCACTTCCAGCGCGCCTTTGGTGGTGTTGATGTCGGCGCAGCAAATCACCGTCACCCAGTCGGCGTTGGCTTCAAAGCACATGCGCGAGAGGATTTTTCCGGCATCGGCGATTTTGGCATCGGCCAGCACGATTTTTTCCGGATACAGCGCTTTCAAATCACGCACCGCCCGCACGCCTTCGGCGACGCATAAAATGGTGCCGACTTCGATGATGTCGACTTCGCTGGCGATCAGGCGCGTGGTTTTGTAGGCGTCGTCCATCGACTGGTTATCCAGCGCCACCTGCAACATCGGTAATGAATGAGACATATTGAATTCCTTCTCTGCTAACGAATTAGTGAACCGCCGCGGCGGAAGTCTGGTCGATCAAATCCAGCACCTGCTGCGCGGTGGTACAGGCGCGCAGGCGGTCAAAATTGGCTTCGTCATCAAACAGGTTCACCACCTGCATGATGCCGATTTCCTGATGGGCGTTGGCATCCACCGCCGCCAGCGTGATGAGGATATCCACCGGATCGTTATCCTCGTGGTTGAACACCCGCGGCGTTTTCAGGGTCACCAGCGCAAAACCGGTTTTCAGGACGCCTTCTTCCGGGCGGCCATGCGGCATCGCCAGCCCCGGCGCTATCACGAAATACGGCCCGAACTGTTTCACGCCATCCAAAATTGCCTGGTAATAACGTGGCTCGACCACACCGGCGTCCACCAGCATATCGACGCCGATTTTCACCGCTTCCTGCCAGGTTTCGGCCTCTGCGTTGAGGCGAATCGAGTTGTTTTCAGCCAGCGAATCTCGCAGTTTCATACAGCGCTCCTTACTTTTTCAGCGACGACGGAAAGTGCGCGTTGATCACTTCCATCACTTTCGGGCCGAAATCTGCCGCCGACAGCATGTTGCGCACGCCGACCACGTATTTGTTGCCGCTGACGGTGATTTCATCCGCCACGTGCGTGGACGCGACAATAATGTCGGCGCCGCCCAGCTCTGATTTGTATTCCCCCACCGCGCAACTGTTCATGGTGTGATCCACGCCTTCCTGTGTCAGGAACTGGCCGATTTTCATCTTCATGATCATCGAACTGCCTTGCCCGCAACCGCATACCGCCAGAATTCGTACTGTCATGGGAACCTCGTTGATTAATGTGAAGTGGATTGATTAAGCGTTTGTTTTTCCGCATCTTCTTCTGCGCGCAATGTGCGACCGGCGAAGAACATGTACAGCAGTGCGATCACCGCGATGATGCCCATAAAGGCCATGCCGATGCTGAAGAAGCCCTGCATCATTGGCGGTGCCAGAATCGACCAGTCAGCCATGCCCATCCAGGCACTCAGGCCGGTGAGTTTGATGGCCCAGACGCAGCCGAAGATTTCGATCATCCCCATCACCAGACAGATTTTCAGCGCTGCGCGCCAGCCGCCGAAGTGGTTGGCAAACACGCCGATGGTGGCGTTGGAGAAGAACATCGGGATGAAACCGGGGATGATCATGATGGATGAGCCGAGGCCAAACAGAATGGCGACGGCAATCAGTTGGCCGATGGTGCCCCACATAAAGCCCCAGACCACGGCGTTCGGCGCAAAGCTGTAGATTGCCGCGCAGTCGATCGCCAGCACGGCACCGGGAATTAAGCGTTGGGAGATGCCGTTAAAGGCTTCGGTCAGTTCAGCGACGAACATGCGCACGCCCTGAATAATGATGAAGATCGCCACCGCAAACATCAGACCGGTTTGCAGGATGTAAATCGTCCAGTGGGTTTTACCGGCCATTTGCTGCACGGTGTCGAGGCCGAAGGAGCACAGAATAATGCCGAAGAACACGGTCATCACGATGGCGGTTGAGACGATATTGTCGTGGAAGATATTCAGCCAGCCCGGCAGTTTCAGGTCTTCCACACTGTCTTCTTTCTTGCCGAGATAGGGCGCGATTTTAAAGGCGATCCACGAGGCGAACTGCTGCTGATGCCCGATGGAGAAACCGCTGTTTTCCGTCACGGACTGCGTCGGTTTGTACATCATGTTCGACGTAATGCCCCAGTACAGCGACACCAGAATTGCCGTCGACCAGATGGTGGTCCACATCGGATAGCCCATGATGAAGAAGAACACCGCGATCAGCCCCGCCTGCTGGAACATGATGTGGCCGGTGAGCATGATGGTGCGAATGCCGGTAATACGGCGGAAAACCACCATCAGGATATTCAGCCCGAGGGCGATCAGCACCGCATAACCGACCCAGCTGTAAGCCTCGCCCATGCGCTCGACCGTCGCCATCATCGAGGCGTAGGTGTCAGAGATCGCACCGTTAATGTGGTAAACCTCTGAAAGTTTTGCCACCACCGGTTTAAAGGTGCCCGTCAGAATACCGGACCCCGCCTGCAACAACATAAAGCCGATAATGGTTTTAATGGTGCCTTTGATGATCACTGTCGCGCTCTTCCTGAGCAGGATGTAACCCAGCATGGTCACAATACCCAGCAGCAACGGCGCGTTGGTCATTACCTGATTAAAAAATACGGTGAAGATGGTGTAGAGGAATTCCATAAGACTCTCCGTCTGACCTTGTTTGATCTTCCCAGCGCTGCACTACGCGCGGCGAAGTGAGGGACAGACGCACTCTAATGCTCACATCAAATCAGATAAAGATTCATAATGATTATTTGTGAGCAGTCTCGCAAGATATCGTCATCAGGGTAAATAGCCACCTGGCTAAAAAACCTCATATTCATGAATAATTTCAATACCATAATGGCGTATTATCTTATTCAATAATGCGAATCAGGCTGAATACCCCATCTTATACGCTTTTATTCATGCTCAAAAAACCCGCCTTAAAATCATTGTCATGGCACTTTTTCGGTGATAACTTCCTCATCAACAAATCATGATTAATCATTAAATGATTTATTATGACATCTTATTTCAAACCCAACTCAGATGAGGGAATACCATGAGCAAAGTAGAAACGATCAGCCGCGAGTCCTGGATCCTCAGTACGTTCCCGGAATGGGGCACCTGGTTAAACGAAGAAATTGAGCAGGAAAAGGTCGCGCCGGGCACCTTTGCCATGTGGTGGCTGGGCTGTACGGGGATCTGGCTGAAATCTGAGGGCGGCGCGAATATCTGTGTCGATTTATGGTGCGGCGTCGGCAAGCAAAATCACAGCAGCCCGCTGATGAAAACCGGCCACCAGATGCAACGCATGGCCGGTGTGAAGAAGCTCCAGCCGAATCTGCGCACCACGCCGTTTGTGCTCGATCCCTTTGCGATCCGCGAGATCGACGCCGTGCTCTCCACCCACGATCATAACGATCATATCGATGTGAACGTCGCCGCCGCCGTGATGCAAAACTGCGCTGCCGACGTCCCCTTTATCGGCCCGCAAACCTGCGTGGATTTGTGGATGAGCTGGGGCGTACCGGCTGAACGCTGCATCGTGATGACGCCGGGCAAAGTGGTCAGGATCAAAGATGTGGAAATCCACGCGCTGGATTCCTTCGACCGCACGGTGCTGATCACCCTGCCCGCCGATCAGAAAGCCGCAGGCGTGCTGCCGGACATGATGGATCAGCGTGCGGTGAATTATCTGTTCAAAACGCCGGGCGGAAACCTGTATCACAGCGGCGATTCACACTATTCCAACTACTACGCCAAACACGGCAACGAGTATCAGATTGACGTGGCGCTCGGCTCTTACGGCGAAAACCCGCGTGGCGTGACCGACAAAATGACCAGCGTGGATATGCTGCGCATGGCGGAATCCCTGAACACCAAAGTGGTCATTCCGTTCCATCACGATATCTGGTCGAATTTCCAGGCCAATCCGCAGGAAATCCGTGTGCTGTGGGAGATGAAAAAAGATCGCCTGAAATACGGCTTTAAGCCGTTTATCTGGCAGGTGGGCGGCAAATTTACTTACCCGAATGACAAAGACAATTTCGAATATCACTACCCGCGTGGATTCGACGACTGTTTCACCACAGAAACCGATTTGCCCTTTAAATCTTTCCTTTAAAATTATTTACTTAAAAGAGTCATGCATTCACAGCGGGGAAAGTATTCCCCGCTGGTTTTATCAGCAAATGATGATTGAATGCATTAAATGCTCGTTTATAATCACGCGGTAATCACCTATTTACCTGCGGAGCCACCATGACTGAGCCACAACGACACAACGCTATTCTCGATCTCCTGCAACGTCAGGGGCAGATTTCCGTCGCAGATGTGATTGATCAATTTGATATTTCACCGGCGACAGCGCGTCGTGACATCACCAAGCTCAACGAACTGGGGAAATTGCGTAAAGTGCGCAACGGCGCGGAAGCCGTTAATCAGCCACGCCAGAACTGGACACCGCTGAACATCCATCAAACCCACAACCTCAACGAAAAAATGCGCATCGCCAAAGCGGCAGCCGAACTGTGCCAGCCGGGTGAAAGCGTGGTGATTAACTGTGGCTCGACGGCGTTTCTGCTGGGCCGTGAAATGTGCGGAAAAGACATTCAGGTCATCACCAACTATCTGCCGCTGGCCAATTATCTGATTGAGCAGGAGCACGAGAGCGTGGTGATCATGGGCGGGCAGTACAATAAAAGTCAGTCGATTACGCTGGCCCCACAAGACGGCGATGCCAGCCTGTATGCCGGGCACTGGATGTTCACCAGCGGCGCGGGGCTGACCACTGACGGCCTGTACAAAACCGATATGCTGACCGCAATGGCCGAGCAGAAGATGCTGAATTACGTCGGGAATTTAGCGGTGCTGGTCGACAGCAGCAAAATCGGCCAGCGCGCGGGTATGCTGTTCAGCCGCACCGAGCAAATCGATGTGCTCATTACCGGCAAAGAAGCGAACGGCGACATCATCGGGCAGTTACGCCAGAAAGGCGTGAAAGTGATCCTGGTTTAACGCTTACCCCTTCTCTTTGTCTGGTCTTCGTCGTGCAATTATTGGGTAGAATGACAACATCACCTTTTATGAGGCACGACCAGAATGGAACAATTTGAAGCAATCAGCGTAGAACTTGCGCATTCCCGCCTGACCTCCGGCGAAGCCGTGATGGTCGATATCCGTGACCCTCAGACGTTCGGCGCGGGTCACGCCCCCGGCGCGTTCCATCTGAGCAACGACAGTATGCGTGCATTCATGGAACAGGCCGATGCCAAAAAACCGGTGCTGGTGATGTGCTATCACGGCATCAGCAGTCGCGGAGCAGCACAGTTCCTGATTGGTCAGGGTTTCGAATCGGTCTACAGCGTGGACGGCGGCTTTGAAGCCTGGTCGAAAACCTTTCCGCACGATATCGAAGCCTGATTTTCTCCCCGTTACCCCCTTGTTCTTTTCCGGCGCAGACTATGCTGTTTATAACCAGCTTGATCAGTTTGCGCCGAAAATGTTCTTAAGTTGAAAAAGCTACCTTTCCTCAGTCTTGATATAATTTCCGCCTACTATCGACAGGATTTCAAGATGAAAAATCTGAACACTTCACGTTCTTTAGGGATGCGCACCCTCGCCGTTCATGGCGGCCAGCAGCCTGATGCCCAGACCGGCGCCGTCGCGACGCCTATCACGGCCTCTTCTGCATTTTCGTATCCTGATTTCGACAGCGGTGCTCGCCGTTTCAGCGGTGAAGAGCCGGGCTATATGTACAGCCGTTTCGCCAATCCGACGGTCAGCGTTTTCGAACAAAAACTGGCGGCGCTGGAAGGCGCGGAAACCGCTGTGGCCTGCGCAAGTGGCATGGCGGCCATCAGCGCCACGCTGTTTGCCCTGCTGGTTCCCGGCGATGAAATCATTCATATCGGCACGCTGTATGGCGGCACCGAAGGCGTGGTGCGTAACCTGCTGCCGCGCTATGGCATCAAACCGGTTCACGTCACCGATGTGAGCGGGTTGGAAGCGGCATTCACGACAAACACCAAAGTGGTGCTGGTGGAAACCCCTGCCAATCCGGGGCTGGATATCGCCGATCTGGCCGAGATCGCCCGTCTGTCCAAAGCCGCAGGTGCGGTGAGTGTGGCGGATAACACCTTTGCCACGCCGTACCTGACGCGTCCGCTGGAATTGGGCATTGATATCGTTCTGCACTCCGCCACCAAATACATCAGCGGTCACGGCGATGCGACCGGCGGCGTGGTGGCCGGTTCTGCGGCGTTAATCACCCCAATCCGCACCCTGAGCCTGAAACAGTTCGGCGGTTGCCTCAGCCCGTTCGAAGCCAGTTTGCTGATCCGGGGTTTGAAAACGCTGCCGCTGCGCGTGGAAGCCAGTTCCCTCAGCGCGCAGGCGGTGGCGGAGTTCCTCGACGGCCACAGCGCGATCGACACGGTGTTCTATCCGGGGCTGAAACAGCATCCGGGGCACGCCACGGCATCGAAACAAATGAAACTGTTTGGCGGGATCATGGCGATTGAGCTGAAAGGCGGGCTGAACGCCGCACGCACTTTCCTCGATAAGCTGAGCATCATCACGCAGGCGGTGTCACTCGGCGATACTGACTCGCTGGCCTGCCATCCGGCATCTACCACCCACAGCGCCGTCGCGCCGGAGATCCGCCGTCAGAGCGGGATCACCGACGGGCTGGTGCGTATCAGCATCGGTATCGAAGACACCGAAGACCTGATCGCCGATCTGGCGCAGGCGCTGGAAGGGTTGTAAATCTGCCTGAAATCCCGCTGCGCGTCACACCCGCGCACTCAAAAGTGTAATTATTATGGCGATATTCAGACAATATCGCCATAATAGTATCAGTTTACACTTCTCATTGGCTCTTCCCATGCCCAGAAAAACGTCACCGCTGCTTCCGAAAACTGAATCATTATTGACTGAGTTTGGTGATCGCCTTCGCCTGGCAAGGCTACGCCGTAAACTGACGGCAGCGCAGGTCGCAGAACGCGCAGGCATGGTGCCCATGACATTACGCAATATTGAACGGGGCGGCGTGGGCGTGACAATCGGGGCGTATCTCGCTGTTATGCAGGTGCTGGGAGTAGAGGAAGACCTGAATTTTCTGCTCAGAGATGATCCGTTCGGCCATCAGTTGCAGGATGCTAAATTATCCCCCCGTAAACCCGCCGCACGTCAATCCCGATCAAAACGAACTGCACCTTCAGACAATCCTGATTTAACACATGTCGAACCGAATACGGAAAGCGACTGGGCGAAAGATGATTTTTTGAGTGCAGGTTCATTAGCATCACTGCTTCACGGTGATGAGAACGTTGATAAAAAGAACCCTAAAAGGACGAAGAAATGACGGTAAGGATCGCCGTGTATGCTGACTGGACACCACTCTCATCGCCGCTGCGCATCGGTTTTCTCAATGTGCATAAAGCCGGAGGGCGGGAAATTTTTGCCTTTGAATATGATCAGGCTGCGCTTGAGCATCCTGATTTCGCCAATCTCCAGCTTGATCCACGAATAGGTTTATTCACCGGGCCACAATATCCGGCGCAAGGGCAGGATATTTTTGGTGCCTTCGCGGATACCTGCCCGGATCGCTGGGGGCGATTATTGATGAAAAGACGGCTGGAACGCGAAAAACGGGCAGGTATGGCCCCGGCCAGTCAGCGTCTTTATGAATCAGATTATCTGCTGGGCGTGCATGACAGTTTTCGTATCGGCGCACTGCGATTTCGGCTCAATGATGAAGGTCATTTTCTGGATGATCGTCATGATGTCGCAGCCCCTCCTTTCATACAAATTCGCGAGCTTGAAGCTGCCAGCCGGGCGCTGGAAAAGGACAGCGAAAATCAGGATGCCGCAGGCGACGAATGGTTACGGTTGCTGATTGCACCGGGCGGCTCACTCGGCGGCGCACGCCCTAAAGCCAGCGTCAGTGCCCCGGATGGCCATCTTTGGATAGCAAAATTCCCCAGTATCAATGATGAATACGATATCGGCGCCTGGGAGCTGGTCGTGAATACGCTGGCAAAAGCCTGTGGTCTGAATGTGCCTGAAAGCCTTGCCCGCCGCTATGCCAATCCCCATCATTGTTTTTTAGTGAAGCGTTTTGACCGAACGGCAGAAGGCCTGCGTAAACACTTTGCCTCGGCGATGACGCTGACAGGCCATCAGGATGGCGATGATGCCTCTTCCGGCGTCAGCTATCTTGATCTGGCATCAGTACTGATCAACCAGGGTGCGCAGCCGAATCAGGATTTACGCGAGCTTTGGTCACGTATCGTCTTCAACCTGCTGGTTTCTAATACGGACGATCATCTGCGTAACCATGGTTTTCTGCTGGAGCCGGGAAAAGGATGGCGTCTTTCACCCGCCTATGACATCAATCCTGTGGCACAAAGCACAGGATTAAAACTGAATATCAGCGAATCCGATAATGCGATGGATCTCGATTTAGCGCTTTCGGTCGCGCCGGTATTTCGGATTTCAGACAACGATGCGCTGGATATCCTCCGTCGCTGCCAGCACGTCGTCAGGCAGTGGCCAACCATTGCCAGCAAAATTGGCATTCCGGCACGCGAGCAAAATGCGATGTCATCGGCATTTAGGTTAGCATGACCCTGTTATCGGAAAGCCCGCTGACAGATAATCGGGCGATACCGTTATCGCATGCTGGCATAACAATGAATTACCGCAGTCAAACAATTAGGGAAACCGCTTAACGCTATGGTGCGCATTCTTAACCTGAACAACCCCCGCCTCGCTCAGGCGTTTGTCGATTACATGGCAACGCAGGGTTTTACGCTGACGACGAAACACGAAAGTCAGGAAGTGCAGATCTGGCTGGAAGATGAATCCCGTCTGGAAGAAGCAGAAAAACAGGTCGCGCTGTTTGTGCGCGATCCGCTGCATCCGCGTTATCAGGAGGCCAGCTGGAAAACCGGCAAAACGCAGCCACATTTAAAAATGTCGCACGCGCCTTTTCTGAAAAGCCTGCGCAGCCGCGCCGGGCCGCTGACCATCGGCATGATCGTCCTGAGTCTTGCGGTGTTTATCCTGCAACAAATGGTGGGCGATCAACTGGTGATGAGCTGGCTGGCCTGGCCTGACAGTTCCCGCATGTTCCAGGTGTGGCGCTGGTTCACGCCCGCGCTGATGAATTTCTCGTTTATCGCCTTACTGATTAATTTGGCCTGGTGGTGGTATCTTGCCAGCCAGATTGAAATGCATCTGGGCAGCGGCAAGCTGTTTACCGTGACGCTGATTTCCGCACTGATCAGCGGCTGGGGCCAGTCGATGGTGAGCGGTATCTGGTTTGGTGGTCTGTCCGGCGTGGTTTATGCGCTGATGGGCTATGCGTGGCTGACCGGCCAGTTAAAACCGGAAAGTCGTTTGTACGTTCCCGGCGGATTGCTGGTCATTTCGCTGATTTTCATGTTCATTGGTTACGCAACCGGCGGTGCTGCTGTGGCGAATGCCGCACACGCATTTGGTCTGGGTCTTGGCCTGGTGATGGCATTTGTTGATACGCGCACACCGCGCAAAAAAAGCAAGTAGGGGATTCGGGTGAAACAAACACAACGCCATGATGCGATTATCGATCTCGTCCGTCAGCAGGGTTACGTCAGCACGGAAGAGCTGGTGGAGCACTTCGCCGTCAGCCCGCAAACTATTCGTCGTGATCTGAACGATTTGGCCGAACAGAACAAAATTCATCGCCATCACGGCGGCGCAGCATTGCCGTCGAGTTCGGTGAATGCGGCCTATAACGACCGTAAAGTGATGTGGTCGGAAGCGAAAGCGCGCATCGCCGAACGCGTTGCCAGCCAGATCCCCGACGGTTCAACGCTGTTTATCGATATCGGTACCACGCCGGAAGCCGTGGCGCACGCGTTGCTCAACCATAAAGATCTGCGCATCGTCACCAACAACCTGAACGTGGCAACGCTGCTGAGCGCCAAAGACGATTTCCGCCTGTTCCTCGCCGGGGGTGAAGTTCGCGCCCGCGACGGCGGCATCATGGGTGAAGCCACGCTCGATTTCATCTCCCAGTTCCGCCTCGATTACGGCATTCTCGGCATCAGCGGCATCGATATGGACGGCTCGCTGCTTGAATTCGATTATCACGAAGCGCGAACCAAACGCGCGATTATCGAAAACTCACGCTGCGTGATGCTGGTGACCGACCATTCCAAATTTGGTCGTAACGCCATGGTAAACCTCGGAAAAATGGATTTAATCCACTATCTGTTTACCGATAAACTGCCGCCGGACAGCGTGAAACAGATCATCGACAAGTACGACGTTCAGCTCGAACTCTGCTGATTTCCCTGCTTTTTCTGGAGCGCCGCGCGGGCGCTCCCGCTTTTCCCTTCTCCTCCCTGCCCTTTTAAAACGAACAATTGCGAAACATTCCACGCTTTGCTGCGTTCGGTTTCGTTCTCTTCTTGCCGTTTTGCTCGAAACCGACACAAAAATGTTACCTTCATCACGCATAATTGTTTTTATTTGGTTAACGCTTGGCTTGTTTGACGATTCTCGATTACAATCGTGAGCGAAAACGAACATAAAAGAGCTATTGCGAACATCTGGAGGAAGATGACGTGGAAACCAAAGACTTGATCGTAATTGGTGGCGGTATAAATGGTACCGGCATCGCAGTAGATGCAGCTGGCCGCGGGCTGTCTGTTCTGCTGCTTGAAGCGCAAGACTTGGCCTGCGCGACCTCTTCGGCCAGTTCTAAACTGATCCACGGTGGCCTGCGCTATCTGGAACATTACGAATTCCGTCTGGTCAGCGAAGCGCTGGCTGAACGTGAAGTGCTGTTGAAAATGGCACCGCATATTGCCTTCCCGATGCGTTTCCGTTTACCGCATCAGCCGCATTTGCGCCCGGCCTGGATGATCCGCGCCGGTCTGTTCCTGTACGACCATCTGGGCAAGCGCACCAGCCTGCCGGCCAGCAAAGGCCTGAAGTTTGGCAGCGAATCGGTGCTGAAACCCGAACTGACCAAAGGTTTTGAATACTCAGACTGCTGGGTCGATGACGCGCGTTTAGTGGTCGTCAACGCTCAGGAAGTGGAAGAACGCGGCGGCGAAGTCCGTACCCGCACCCGCGTGACCCGTGCATGGCGTGAAGACGGTTTGTGGATGGTCGAAGCCGAAGATATCGACACCGGCAAAACCTTCACCTGGCGCGCCAAAGGCCTGGTGAACGCCACCGGCCCGTGGGTCAAACATTTCTTCGACGACGGTCTGAAACTGAAATCGCCGTACGGCATTCGTCTGATCAAAGGCAGCCACATTGTGGTGCCGCGTGCGCACAATCAGCCGCAGGCCTACATTCTGCAAAACGAAGATCACCGCATTGTGTTTGTGATCCCGTGGCTGGATGAGTTCTCGATCATCGGCACCACCGACGTGGAATACCACGGCGACCCGAAAGACGTGAAAATCGATGATAAAGAAGTCGGTTATCTGCTGAAAGTGTACAACGACCACTTTAAGAAACAGCTGACCACCGAAGACATCGTCTGGACTTATTCCGGCGTGCGTCCGCTGTGTGATGACGAATCGGATTCACCGCAGGCAGTGACCCGTGATTACACCCTCGACGTTCACGATCAGGACGGCAAAGCGCCGCTGCTTTCCGTGTTCGGCGGCAAGCTGACCACCTACCGTAAACTGGCAGAACATGCGCTGGAAAAACTCGGCAAATACTACCCGAAAGCAGGCCCGGCATGGACCAAAACGGCGGTACTGCCCGGCGGGAAGTTGAACGGCGATCGTGATACTTACAGCGCCAATCTGCGCAGCCGCTTCAAATGGTTGCCGGAAACCCTGGCTCGCCGTTATGCCCGCACTTACGGCAGCCAGACGGAGTTGTTCCTGTCTGATGCCACCAGCATTGAATCGCTGGGTGAAGATTTTGGTCACGGGTTCTATGAAGCAGAGTTGCGCTATCTGGTGGAAAAAGAGTGGGTGAGCGAACTGGATGATGCGATCTGGCGTCGTACCAAACTCGGCATGTGGCTGGATAAATCCCAGCAACAGCGCGTCGCCGAGTGGCTGCAAACCTACAAACAGCAGAAAAGACATTTGTCACTGGCGTCATAAATGCGCCTGTAGATGAACACTGCTCAATCCCCGGCCACTTCGCCGGGGATTTTTTTATCTGCGCGCAGGGCTCAGATACTGCCGCCCGCTGAAATTGTAAAGCCGACATCCACCATGCGCGGGACCACGTTCTCACCGCGTAATCTCGCCAGCAAACGTTCGGCGGAGATCTGCCCCATTCTCTCACGCGGTGTCAGGACACTTGCCAGCGGCGGTTCCATCGCCTGTCCCATGTTGTGACCATGGAAACCGGCGATCGCCATTTGGGACGGGATTTTCAGCCCCTGACGCTGGCATTCGAAGAATGCGCCTGCCGCAAGGTCATCGTTGGTGCAGAAAATACTGTCGATTTGCGGCCAGTCTTTTTGCGCCTGACGCAATAATTCCGCCCCCGCGCTGTAACTCGATGACCGGCTGGTCATCACGCTGTAAGGCTCCAGCCCGGATTCACGCATCGCCTGCTCGTAACCCTGCTGCTTGATAAGGGTGCGTTCGTCCTGACGTGCGCCGAAATACACCACATGGCGGTGGCCGCGCGCGATGATTTGCTGGGTCATTTGCCGCGCCGCTTCAAAGTTGTTGAATCCAACCGCCAGATCGACACACGGTGATACGCAATCCATCATTTCCACCACCGGAATACCGGCGACTTCAATCATTTTCAGCGTACGTGCAGTGTGATGACGCTCCGATAAAATCAGCCCGTCGATATTGTAAGAAAGCAGCGAGGTCAGACGCTGTTCTTCGCGCTCCTGACTGTAGCCGTAGTGCGCCAGCATGGTCTGATAACCGTGAATATCCGTGACGCTTTCGATGCCGCGCAGCACTTCGGCGAACACCTGATTGGTCAGTGACGGCAGCAGCACGCCGATGGCGCGGCTTTTGGCATTCGACAGAATGTCCGGAGCGCGGTTGGGGATGTAACCCAGTTCATCGAGAGCGGCCGAAATCTTTTCCTGCAACGCGCCGGAAACCTGTTCGGGGTTGCGTAAGTAACGGCTGACCGTCATTTTGGTCACGCCCACTTTATCGGCCACATCCTGGAGTACGGGTCTTTTTTTCTTCATAGTCGTCAAAGGGATGTGCCGCTGAAAGGGGTTAAGGGATCAGGGAGTTATGGTAGCAAACATTCGCGCAGGCGGATATCCGTTGCTGCGCGACATGCGAGGCGGGTCAGGCAGGCAGACAAAGCTGCCCGCGAACCGGCTCGCCGGTGTTCGCTGAAAACTGTCCGGTAAGCAACGCCATCGCTCTTTGCGCCAGCGTTTCCAGCGGATAAGCGATAGCCGGCACCGCCGACGCGCCCGGCGGCAGCGTGCTGTCGAGGCTGAACACCATCACGGCCTGCGGCACCGCGCGCCCCAGCTGGGTAAGCTGACGTAACGCGTCCTGCGCGGTGGCATCGTCTGGCACCAGCAGCGCATTGAACGGGACATTCTGCGCCAGCAACTGCGTGAGCGCGTGTTCTCCGCTGTGGACCAGCCGCCGGTCATAAGGCAGTAAGAATTTTTCCAGCGCCAGATGGTAGCCCTGAAGCACCTGCCCCGCGGCCTCGCTGTTTTCAAAGTTAATCAGTGCAATCTGTCGGCGCCCCTGCTGCAACACATACTGGCAGGCGGTTTCGGTAGCAAAGCTGCGGTCAAAATGAATGCTGCGCCCGGAATCCGCGTCCAGGCAATCAATGGTAATGACGTTGTCGGGCAGCGCAGGCAGGGCGAAGCGCGCGCCAATCACAATCATCGCATCGCAAAGCCCGCGACCGATTTCATCCACGGAATGGGCAAGGCTGGCGGCATCGGTGGCGAATCTCAACAGTAAATACTTTTGATTGAGCCTCAGCTCTTTTTCCAGCGCGTGCAGATAGCCGGTGCTCTGATTGATATTTTCTGCCGCGCAAATCACGCCGATGCAGCCGGTAGACTGCGTGGAGAGCGACTGCGCAATCATGCTGGGTTTGTATTGCAGTGTTTCCACCGCCTGCATCACGGCCAGGCGGCTTTCTTCTTTTACACCGCGGCTGCCACTCAGGACACGGGAAACCGTCGCTTTCGAGACGTTTGCCAGCCGCGAAACGTCGTTAATGTTTGCCATGTCTTTCCTTGCGTCACCGCGTTAAGGGTTAGTCGAAACCGTGCTGTTTAGCGACCTGCGCGAACCATTCGCCACTCTTTTTGACTGTCCGTTTTTGCGTGTCGAGATCCAGTTGCACAAAGCCATAACGGTTTTTGTACGCATTCATCCACGACCAGCAATCAATAAACGTCCACATATGGTAGCCGAGACAGCCGCTGCCTTCCTGCAACGCCCGGTGCAGCCATTTCAGGTGCCCGCTGACAAACTCGATGCGGTAATCGTCGTCAATCCGGCCCTCTTTTTCGAAGCGCAGTTCGTGCTCCACGCCCATGCCGTTTTCGGAAATGAAACAGCGCGGGTTGCCGTAGTTTTCGCGCAGATTGGTCAGAATATCGTAAATGCCCTGCTCGTAAATTTCCCAGCCACGGTGCGGGTTCATCTTACGCCCCGGCATGACGTAGTTGTCAAAGAACCATTCCGGCATAAACGGACTTTCCGGATTCACCATACTGTCGCGGCACTGAATGCGGCGCGGCTGGTAATAGTTGATGCCGAGTAAATCCACCACGCCCTGCTGCAACAGCTCTTTGTCTCCCTGCTGACAGGCGGGGAGCTGATCGTGTTTTTTCAGCAGATCCACCAGTTCCTGCGGATATTCGCCGCGCAGTGCCGGGTCGAGGAAGCTGCGGTTAAACATCAGATCCGCAATGTTCGCGGCTTTCAGGTCAGCCGGGTTTTGCGAGCGCGGATAAGACGGCGTCAGGTTGAGAATGATGCCGATTTCACCGCCAAGGTTGCGGGCGCGGTAAGCTTTCACCGCCCGCGAATGCGCCAGCATGGTGTGATAGGCAACGGTGGCCGCACGTTTGAAATCCACCACGTTCGGATAGTGGAAATCATACAGGTAGCCGCCTTCGACTGGCACCACCGGCTCATTGAAGGTAAACCAGTGTTTCACGCGATCGCCGAATAACTCAAAACAGGTATCGGCATAAGTTTCATAGGCCTGCACCACGTCGCGGTTTTCCCAGCCGCCGATTTCCTGCATCGCCATGGGCATGTCGAAGTGGAAAAGGTTGATGAACGGCTGCACGCCCTGCGCCAGCATTTCGTCAATCACCTGATTGTAGAACGCCACCGCTTCCGGATTGACAGCGCCACGCCCGTTGGGGATCAGGCGCGCCCAGGAAATAGAGGTTCGGAAAGTATTGTGGTTCAGCTGTTTCAGCAGCGCGATATCCTCGCGCCAGTTTTTATAAAACGTCGATGTGTCCTGCGGGCCGACGTCGCCGTGAAAACGTGTCGGTTGCTGCGAATACCAGTGATCCCAGACCGTGGCGCTTTTACCGTGACTGAGGGTTTCCCCCTCCGTTTGCGGCGCTGAGCTGGCACTGCCCCACCAGAATTCTTTTGGAAATTGATATTTCATCGTCATCCTCGCTGTCCGTTAGCTTTTAGCTGTTTGCTGGCACGGCGTTACCCGCCGTTTGTGTCGTAGCCTTTTCCGCTTCCTGTTTCAGCAGCGTACGTTCGTAAGCTTTCAGGAACGGGTAATACATTACTGCCGATAACACCATACAGAAAAGACACATAATTACCGGGCTGAACGCCCAATTTGCGGCCCATGACGCACCAATTGGCGCCGGTGTCGTCCAGGGTGTGAGCGACACCACTTGCGCTACCCAGCCGAGTTTCGTGGCGGTATAGGCGAAGATGGCATTGAGCATCGGGACCAGTGTGAACGGCAGGAAAAACACCGGATTCATGATAATCGGCGTACCGAAAAGAATCGGTTCGTTGATGTTAAAGAAGCTCGGTACCACCCCCATTTTGCCGATGGTACGCAGGTGCACCGCCTTGCTGCACAGCAGCAGGATCGCCAGCGGCAGGGTCGAACCGACGCCGCCAATCAGCAAATAGTGATCCCAGAATCCTTGCAGATAGATATGCGGCAGCGGCGCACCGGCCTGTAATGCCGTCTGGTTCAGCGCCAGATTGGTCATCCAGAACGGATTCATGATGCCGGTAACAATCAGCGCACCATGAATACCCGCAAACCACAGCACCTGGCAGATAAACACCGAAATCAAAATCGCCGGCAGAGAATCGGAGGCAGAAACCAGCGGCGCCAGCAGGTGCATGATCGCTTCGGGAATAATCATCCCGGTGGTGGACTGAATAAACAGGTTCAGCGGATGCAGCGTGGCGACAATCACAATCACCGGGATCAGAATTTCAAAAGAACGCGCCACGCCGGTGGGCACTTCTTTCGGCAGGCGGATGGTGATGTTGCGGCGTTTGAGCAGCGCATACACTTCAGCGGCATAAATAGCCGTCAGGATCGCAGTGAATATGCCTTCGCCGGAGAAATATTGGGTGGAGATTTGTTTGTCATGATAGGGCGCGGCGACCAGCAGAAAGGCCATAAACGCCAGCAAACCGGTCATGATCGGGTCAAGTTTATAGTGTTTGCCAAGGCTGGCACCGATACCGACTGAGATGAAAAAGGTCATCACGCCCATGCTCAGATACCACGGCAGCATCAGCTGTTCGCGGTATTTCAGCGACAGATCCAGCCAGCCGCGGGCAAAACCGTTGGTGGTGTCGGGGGAAAAAGGCGGGAAGATAAACACCAGCATAAATGAGCCGATGATCATAAACGGCAGCGCGGCGATAAAGCCGTCGCGGATCGCAATCACATGCCGCTGCTGGCCGACGCTGCCGGCCAGTGGCGTGATGTGCTTTTCGATCACGTTCACCATCGCCTGATAAAGGCCACTCATACGCGGCTTCCTTCCTGGGCGATCAGGCCGTAAGCGAAGTCCAGCACGTTGTCGCCGCGCTGCATGCCGTAATCCATCATATTGATGGTTTCGACCGGAATATTAAATTCTGCTGCCTTTGCCGATAAATCGGCCTGCATGTAGCGCACCTGCGGCCCGAGCAGCACCACCTGATAGTCACGGAACTTTTCGTCAAACTCGCTGGCACCAAACGCCTCGATCTGCACCTCTTCGCCCCGCGCGGCAGCGGCCTCTTTCATTTTGCGAACTAACAAACTGGTCGACATCCCCGCCGAACAACAAAGCATGATTCTTTTCATTTTGCTTCACTCCCAGATAATTAATGTTCTGCCCGTTTTCTCTTGCCGAAGGTATTTGAGTCTCTTTGGAAACCGGTTTCCATGACTGAAAGGGTGGAATGAGAGCATGCTCATAAAATCGGGACAGCGTCGTATCAGGCTGTGAAAAGCGTCACGAAGTTGAATAAATTCTCAGCATCTTTTTAGAGAAAGGACTATGCCGCCGCGTTGCGCAAAACGCGTTTAGTTAAGAAAATCACCGGTAATCATTGCTTTTTTGCCCGGCTAAAATTCCTCACGCCGGGCTGTGATGCCCGTGGTGCCTGACATTTTTATCTCTGATGCAGTGTGATTAGCCTTGCGCAAAAAACAGCCTATATTGAGCCGCCTTATCCGATGAAATCAGGGCAGACAGGCAGGCGAACTCATGACGACTTCAGGCAAAACCCTCACTTTTACCGCCTTTACGCTGCTGTTTATTCTGGGCAGAACGGTCAGTTTTGCGCTGCATGAAAGCTGTGTACAGGCCGCTGACCCGCAACCGGCGCAAAATGCCTACGTCACAGCACCTTACCTCAACCGGGAATATGGCTTTAAAACGGTGGGAACCTACCTTGAACGGCAGAGTAATGCGTCGAAAAACCGCGAAAACGGCACCTGGGGTTTACTCGGCGGCAGCCATAACGCGGATGTGACGGATACCCGCTATCGCGCGTCGAATATCTGGTTTGCGCAAATCGGCAGAGATCTGTTTCAGGAAGAAAAACCGGACGGGGAGCACCGCCGCGCCGGGGTGATCGTCACACTGGGGAATCAGACCACCGATACCAAAGACAGCGCGCTGCGGCTTATCGGGCAGGCGCTCAGCACCGGCAATATTTCGACGGCATCGGCGGGTATTGGCGGGTATTACAGCGCGGTGACATCAGAAGGCGGCTATCTGAATGTCGTTAACCAGAACACCTTTTATCGCGAGGACTTATCGGAAAAACGCAACGCCGCGCAGAAAGGTTATGGCTCGACGCTCTCCGTCGAGATCGGCAAGCCTTACCGTGTGGCAGACAACTGGAGGCTTGAGCCGCAGGCGCAGTTTGTCGCTCAGCATCTGCATCTGGATTCGTTCAACACGCTCAGCCAACGCATTCAGCCCATCGATCAGAGCAGCGGCCAGGTGCGCGGCGGCTTGCGGATTTTCCGTCAGACAGAACGCAACACTTCTTCCCTGACGCCCTATTTTCACATTGATCTGGTAGGCAACGTTGGAGATAAATCGGCAGTGACCATCAATACGGTTGAAATCGAGCCACCGACGACGGAACGCTGGGTTCAGGACGGCGTAGGCCTGACCGCGACGCTGTCAAAACGCGTGGCATTTTTCAGTGACATCACGCATTACCGAAATTTAAGCCTGCCGGGGATGGGATATCAGGGGCAGCTGGGCATTAACGTCAGCTTCAGATAACAGACGTAAAAAAGGCGACCGGAGTCGCCTTCAGGGGTGTTACCTGCCTGTTCAGACTGGTGGCAGATCAAACAGCAGGATTTCACTGTCTTCATCGGCATGAACGGACAGCGCCGTTTCATCCCAGATCGCCAGCGCATCGCTTGGCCCGGCTTTCTGACCGTTGATGGAGACGGTGCCTTTCACCACCTGGATCCACACACGACGTTCTGCCTGAATCTGATAGACAGACTGTTCGTCTTTTTTCAGCGCCCAGCGGGACAATTCCATGTCCTGGAAGACTTTCAGTGAACCATCACGTGCATCCGGAGAAAGCACCAGCTGGCGGCCTTGTGGCGCGTCGAACATACGTTGTTCATAACGCGGTTCCAGACCTTTTTTATCCGGAATGATCCAGATCTGATACAGATGCAATTTGCGGTCTTTGTTGCCGTTGTACTCAGAGTGCGTCACGCCGGTACCGGCACTCATGATCTGGAATTCACCCGCCTGAATCTGCTCTTTGTTGCCCATGCTGTCCTGATGTTCCACGGTGCCTTCGAGCACGTAGGTCAGGATTTCCATGTCTTTATGCGGATGTTTGCCAAACCCTTGCCCTTCGTCGATAAAGTCTTCATTGATGACCCGCAGTGCGGAGAATCCCATGAAGTTTGCATCGTAATAATCGGCGAAAGAGAAAGTGTGCCAGCTTTCCAGCCAGCCGTGACTTGCGTGACCGCGTTCTTGTGCTTTGCGTAAGTAGATCATGTTCAACTCTCCTCAATGTTTTCTCTAGTCTAGTCAACGGCTGAGAATAAGAAAGCGTAAAAACTTCACCCCTCTGTTCAAAAAATATGAACAAACGCAGATGACTAAATTCAAAGGAATTGCAGGAGATAAATGCGGGTTTGGGCAGAGAGTGAAAAAGATTTTATCTAAAGAGTGTGAGTGGCAGGCAAGCGAATCCCGGCGGGTTTACCTGAGACAGTACATGAGTCAGTGATCCGGGCGAGTGAACGGAGCCATCACCTCTGCCGCTCAAAATAAGGCAAAAAAAAAGCCAGCACCCGGCTGGCTAAATAATACTGGAAGCAATGTGAGCAATGTCGTGCATTCATGGGGACCCGTTTGACCTTGGTGTGAGGCCATCCCCGGAACGCATGGCAATAATAATCATTATCATTCGCACTTGTAAAGCATTTTTTTTCACCACATGACACATTGACACTTTTATTATTCCTGATAAATCTAGAGGATATTCAAACAGTAACCACACTAAAAGGAGTGTCGCTATGAGCGAAATCGTTATACGCCATGCTGAATCAACGGACGCGCAAGCGCTTGGGCAACTTTACGCGCAGGTGCCGGTGTACAGCGACACTCTGCAACTTCCTTATCCACCCGCCGCGCTCTGGGAAGGCCGCCTGGCGAATTCTTCTCCTCACCGTTTCGCGCTGGTGGCCTGCATTGACGGCAAACTGGTCGGGAATCTGACGCTGATCGTGGAAGAGCCCTGGCGACGCCGCCACGTCGCCACGTTCGGCATTGGCGTGGATGTCAGTTTTCAGGGAAGAGGAGTGGGCAGCAAATTGCTCGCGGCCGCTCTTGAGCTGTGTGACAAGTGGCTGCAGGTGAAACGCGTGGAACTGACGGTCTATGCTGACAATGACGCCGCCATCGCCTTGTACAAAAAGTTTGGTTTCATGCTCGAAGGCCGCAGCCCTTGCTATGCGATGCGTGACGGTGAGCTGGTGGATACGCTGCACATGGGCCGCCTGCACGGCGTGTAATGTGTTGAAAAAGAATCAGAGGTCGGCGCGGGTTTTCTGCGGTGAAGGACGTAACAACAGCCGCAGCACCAGCGCCATCGCCACCAGAACCAGCAGCGCCGAGCCAGGATAAATCGCCCCGATCCCCGCCTGCGCCATCAGTATTCCCGCCAGGGGGCCGGTGACACCCAGTGATAAATCCAGAAATGCCGAATAGGTTGCCAGCGCGCTGCCCTGATTTTCCTGCGGCAATTTTTTAACCGCCACCACACCCAGCGCCGGAAAGACCAGCGAGAAGCCCGCGCCGGTAAGAAACGCGCCGCCCATCGCCACCCCAGCCGTTGGGGCGAAAAATACCAAAATCAGCCCGATGATTTCCACGGCGAAACACACCAGAGAAACGCGCAGGCCGCCAAAACGGTTGATGCAGTTGGGGAAAAGCAGCCGCATTCCCACGAACGCCGCGCTGAAAAACGTCAAAGAGAATGCCGCGCCCGACCAGCCTTTGGCATCGTAAAACAGCGTGATAAACGTCGCGATCACGCCAAAGCCGGTGGACGCCAGCCCGAGCGCCAGCCCGTACGGCAACACTTTGCCCAGCACCTGCCGGAACGGAAGTTGTGTCGCGGCTTTCCCCGCCACCGGCGCTTTACGCCACGCCGCCAGCAACGCCGTCAGCGCCACCAGAATTATGCAGCCGGAAAGCAGGGTCAGGCCGCCAAGGCTGAAAATCCACACGCCGAGCGGCGCGCCAATCGCCATCGCGCCATACGTCACCACCCCGCTCCACGAAATGACTTTGCCGATATGCAGCGAACCCACCACGCCGATGCCCCACAGCGTTGAACCGGTGCCTGCGAAACTTTGCCCCGCGCCAAGCAGCAAGCGTCCGATGCACAGCAGCGCCAGACTGGCCGCCGGTGAGGCATCCAGCCACAGCGCCAGCAGGTAAAACACCCCGCTCAGCAGGCAGCCGGTCAGGCCGATCATCACCACTTTTTTGGGTCCGACTTTATCGGCATAACGCCCGGCATGCGGGCGGCTGAGCAACGTCGCAAAATATTGCAGGCTGATCACCAGGCCCGCCCAAAACGCGCTGTAACCGAGATGCTCATGTACATACCCTGGCAGGATCGCCAGCGGCAGACCGATGGTCAGATAATTAGCGAAGTTGAACACCAGAATCGAAAGAATGCGCAGCGTGGTCTTTGAAGCAGCAGCCGGAGATAGATCGGGCGAAGCGGGA
Organism: Rahnella rivi; assembly: GCF_019049655.1. Classification (GTDB taxonomy): domain Bacteria; phylum Pseudomonadota; class Gammaproteobacteria; order Enterobacterales; family Enterobacteriaceae; genus Rahnella; species Rahnella rivi. Next base: position 257,777 of record NZ_JAFMOX010000062.1, on the reverse strand, counting down.
GCGGGCATGGAAATCAGCGTCTCACGAAAGATGGGTTGGGCATTTTAGTCGCCATGCAGGAGTGTTGACTCTATGGGTATTTGGCTGTTTTCGCAACAAATTGAACCGGTGTTTTATTCAGCCTTCCTCTTACTGCCATCAAAACGTCACATCGCTGTCATGTGCACTGATTATGGTCGGGAGACTTCAACCGGAGGACATCCTATGTTCAGCATGGATACCCTGTTTCAGGATCTCGACCCGCAGCACAAAACCCCTTCCTGGCAACGCCGTCTGTTAAAAACCCTTTTCCGCGAAAAAGAATTCCACCGTTTTGCCGACAAGTATCAGCACCTGAAAGGGATTGATATGGCCGAGCAGGTGCTCGAGCATTTCAATATTCGCTGTGAACTGACAGAGCGTGACCGGGAGCAGATCCCGAGTTACGGGCCGGTGGTGGTGGTGGCGAACCATCCGATTGGCACGCTCGACGGCCTCGCGCTGTTGCACGCAGTGGCGTCGGTGCGCCCGGATGTCAAAGTGGTTGCAAATCAGCTGTTATCGCTGGTGTCTTCGCTCGGCAGCCTGATGATCCCGGTGGACAATATGGGCAACCGTACCCGCCGCAATCAGGTCACACAAATGCAGGAGCATCTGCAAAATCAGGGCGTGCTGATTGTCTTCCCGGCGGGTGAAGTGTCGCGGATGAGCTCGAAAGGCGTGCGCGACGGCAAATGGCACACCGGATTTATCCGCCTCGCGGCCAAAGCCCGTGCGCCGGTGGTGCCGGTGCATATCAGCGGCAGCAACAGTGCGCTGTTTTATCTCACGTCGATGATTTACCGCCCGCTGAGTACCCTGCTGCTGGTGCATGAAATGTTTGGCCAGCGCGGCAACAGTCTGACGCTTAAAATCGGCGCGCGCATTCCGTATGCCAGCTGGCACGACGGGCAGATGCAGGCGGGGGATCTGGCGGCGCGTTTTCGTAAACATCTTTACCGCCTTGGTGCAGGCAAACCGGGGTTGTTCCACACTGAAACGTCGATTGCCCGCGCCGAAGATCGGGCGGTGCTGAAACACGCGCTGGAAGCCAGCGAAGTGCTGGGCAAAACGCCGGACGGCAAGATGATTTATCTCTATCGCCGTCACGGGGAAGATACGGTGCCGATTTTGCGCGAACTGGGCCGGTTGCGCGAAATTGCTTTCCGCGCCGTCGGTGAAGGCAGCGGCCGCCGTCGGGATCTCGACGGTTACGATGACGACTATTATCACCTGGTGCTGTGGGATCCGCAGGCGCTGGAAATTGTCGGCGCGTACCGGTTTATCCCGACCGCCGATCAGGTCGCCAGCAAAGGATTGAACGGCATTTACAGCCAGAGTTTGTTTCAGTACGGCCACCAGATGGATCCGATTCTGGCGCAGGGTATCGAACTCGGACGCAGCTTTATTCAGCCTGCGTACTGGGGAAAGCGCGGGCTGGACTATCTGTGGCTGGGCATCGGCGCATATCTGGCGAAATATCCGCAAACGCGTTATCTGTTTGGTCCGGTGTCGATTTCCGGCGGCATGCCGCTGCCCGCCCGCGATTTGCTGGTGGCATTTTATCGACTGTATTTCGCCCCGACGCTGCCACTGGCGACATCACTGCGCCCTTATCCGGCGTCGTTGCCTGACGTGTTAGCGCAGTTTTGCGGAGATGATTATCAGGAAGATTTGCAGCGCCTCAAACGTCTGCTGGCCAATCTCGGATGCAGCATTCCGGCGCTGTATAAACAGTATTCCGAACTTTGCGAAAGCGGCGGCGTGCAGTTTATCGATTTCGGCAGCGACCCGGAATTCAACAACTGCATCGACGGATTGGTGCTGGTGGATCTCAGCCAGCTGAAACCGGCCAAATTTGAGCGCTATATTGCGGTGCATCAGGAAAGTGCCTCCCTGGCATAATGTGCCAGAGAGGTTGTGGCAGGAAAGCGGCCTCCCCGGCGAAGGGGAGTGCTGACCGGCGGTCAGTGCGGGTTGTTTACGTTCACCACAGACACCGTGTAAATCACCACTGATTTTGGCTTGCCGTCCTCACTGTTTTTCCCGACAGGGGCAGGCGGGATAACAATCGTCACTTTTCCGCCTTTACGGACAAGTTTCACGGCATCACGCAGTACAGGCGGCATGTCGGCCACGCGGAAAATCTGGTTCGCATTGTCGATTTGCGGGCCATCCACCATAGTGCCATCGAGTAATTCCCCTTTGTAGGTCACCTCCACCTGATTGGTGTCTTTGATGACCGCACCTTCACCTTTATTTTCAACCAGATAGTAAAGACCTTTTGCGGTCTTTTTCACACCCGGACGTTTGGCAAACTCTTCAATAAAGGCTTTCTCTGCGCCCTGCTCTTTCGCTGTCGCCGCCTGCGTCAGGATCTTCACCTGCTCATCAAACGCCGTCAGCGTGGCCTGCACATCCTGCGGACTCATCTTTTCGCGCTGGTTAAAGGTATCGGTGATCCCGGCCAGAAGAATGTCTTTGTCCAGCGTAATGTGCAGCGCCTTTTGCTCGACAATCTGCGCTTCAATGTATTTAGCCATGGCAACGCCGCTGGCATAGGCACGCTTTTGCTCTTCGCTGTTCAGGCTGAAAGCGACTTTCTCAGGCTCCGGCGCAACTTCAGCGGCCGGTTCTTTTACCGGCTCAGGCTCAGGCTCGGGTTTCGCCGTCGCGTGAGTGAGGGGCAGCGTGGTCACGGCATCGGCCGGGGCAGCAGGTTGTGCGTCTGGCGTAGCGGGCGGAGTGACGTCCGGTAAGGCCGGTGCAGGTGCCTCCGGGGTTTGAGGCGTCGTCAGAGGGACAGCGGGTGCGGCTGGCGCAATCGTGGCGGCGTTATTTTCCGAACCGGTAACCTGAGCAGCGGCCGGTTCATTGGCATAAACCTTAAAGGTATAACAAAACATCATCATGAGGCTTAGGAGATAAGCGCTCTTCTTCGCAGGAATAAAAGACATGGAATTACCTTTGCAATAAAATTACTTTGTTGAATCTTATAAATCAGGGAAATAGCGTTCATCGCGATAAAACCGGTGCACATTAAAATAGAAAATGCAGCGAGTTTTCCTCCGGATAAAGTGAAGCCCACTTTGCAATGGTGACAAAAGATTCAAAACATGATGGCGCAATGATTTCATACACGAGTAAATAATGCGAATTTTTTTCACATTATTTACGTTACATGATCATGAATATATTAGGATTTTTCGCACTTAATGAGGATGTTTACTGACAGGTTTCCCGGTAGTCATCCGCCATTGCCATTTTTAATAACAAATCATGACCAATATAGTTACTCCAGTTAAAGGAATTCTGTAACACGACAACAGCATTCTGATGTTTTTTATCAAAACCGATATAACTCGAGTATCCGCCGATATATCCGACCTGATACGTAATTATCTGGTTATCTTTATAATCAGTGACCCAGGCAATATTGGCGGCCTCAATTTCTCTTTCGAAATAGACTTTTTCTGTGACCTGAATAGCCGCGTTGAGATCGCCGGTGCGGGAATTCTCGATATGCGCACGAAGATATTTCAGCAGGTCATCGGCGTTACTGTACAGATTGGCCGCCGCCACCATGTTGTTGGTGAAGTACCAGTCAGGCACCACTTTGCCGCGGCGAATAAACTTCGGCTGATCGCCCGCATGACCGATCGCGCGATAAGGGTAATCTTTCAGCGTCGGGCCGTGGAAGCTGGTATTGCTCATTTTCAGCGAGTTAAAGATAAAGTCATACGCCAGTTGCTGAATGTCTTCGCCGGTTTTTACTTTGAGAATGTAGCCAAGAAGCGCGTAACCCAGATTGGAATACTGAGGCTCCCGCTTTTGCGGCTTTTTGAACGAAGAGAGATCGTTCACTACCGCATCGCTGTCCAGTTCGTTATAGAAATTGTCGCCGGTATACAGATATTTCAGGAAGCTCTGCAACATGTCTTTGTTCATGTTTTGTCGCGGTAAACCGGAAGTATGTGTGGCCAGCTGCAACAAGGTGATGTTCCGGGCATCCGGGCTGAGCAGAATATTTTTCGGCAACAAGTCCGAGAGTTTATCGTCCCAGTTCAGTTGCCCTTTATCGACCAGCCCGGCCACCACTTCACCGGTCACGCCCTTACTCACGGAACCGAGCGCAAACAGCGTTTCCCCGTCAATTTTGTAGCCATTTACCGCGTTGGTATACCCATAGCCCCAGGTCCGGGCTTCGCCGTTGTTGCGGATAATCCCTATCGCCAGGCCGCTGGCTTTTTCCTTCTTCATATACTGCTGAACAATACCGTCAACCAGCCCGTCGAGATTTTTCGTGCAGGCAAGTTGCTTCACCGCCTGCGGGCTTTCTTTCACCTGCATCTCGGATAAGGTTCCGCACGCGGTCAGAAGCAAAGGAAGCATGATGCTAAGGCCAGAAAATCGTCCCGTTATTCTTTTCATTGCATTGATTTATAGAGGGAAGTTGTACGGTGACGACAGTGAATACACATCAGATGACCTTGTGACAGAAAAAGAGGCTCGCCGGATGGCGCGCTGCAGGCCGCAGACTGTGTCATTTCCCCGCGCTTTTCAATGAGAAATTGACGCGATCCTGATGTTCTTTTGCACAAACCCGCCGGGCGTCGGGGGAATCATTCAACATCGTCTGAGAGAGCATGAAAAATCTTTTTACGTGCATAAAAAATCATTTTAAACACCAACGCGAAACATTGACTTAACGTAAATAATTGAATTAGATCGGTTTAATTAACGTTAGCGCAACCTTTGCCGATAACCCTGATTCACGTCATGCCACTTTCAAGAAGGCCGGACTTTTAAAATCAGGGGAAAATATGAACATCACACAGCGTCTTTTACTGACGTTCACACTGCTATCTGCTGCCCTCATCGCACTGGGGGTCGCCGCCATTATGTTGATTTCGGGTTTCCAGGACCGGTTTGAATATGTCCAGGTCAATGCGATCCCATCCATCAAAGATCTCAATAAACTCATCGATCAGAGCAACAGGCTTTCCCTCACGCTCTATAAACACCAGAGCCAGACCGATAACAGCAAAATGCCTGAGGTAGAAACCCTCATTCAGCAGCGGATTGCCGGGCTGAAAACGCTGACGGAATATTATCTGCAACACGATATCTCCAGCGCTGAAGATGAAAGGCTGACCCATGTCGCTTTCGACAATATTCGTAAAGTTGAGGAAAAACTCCCGGCGTTTCTGGCCTCATCACGGGCGCATCAGGATGACGTCAGTCTGGCGCTGATTGAGGGCGATGGCGGCATCGGCATGGCTATCCGTCAGCTCATCTCCGATTACCAGAAACAGCTTACCGTTAACATCGACATCGGTGAGGGGCTGCGCGCCACTAACCGCAGCATTTTCAACGCCACACTCTGGGGAATGGGCAGCGGCGTGACGCTCACCATCCTGCTGCTGGGTTTCTTTGCGCTGGTCACCATCCGCCGCGTACGGAAAAGCCTGCTGGCCATCGGGGATATCATGACCATCGCCAGCGAACGGCTGGATTTGACGGTGAGCGCCGATGCCAGCCGTCATGACGAAGTGGGCAACATGGCCCGCGCCTTCAACAGCCTGATGCAACGCGTCTCCGGTGCACTGTTGTCCGTGAGTGCGGCGTCACAGTCGGTCAGCAGCGCGTCGGCACAAATCGCGGCCGGTAACGAAGATCTCTCCTCGCGCACCGAGCAGCAGGCCGCCTCGCTGGAACAGACCGCCGCCAGCATGACCGAGCTCAGCGAGACGGTTCGCCAGACCGCCGACAACACGCGTCAGGCCAGCCAGCTGGCGGGCAACATGAATGCGCTGTCGGAGAAAAGTGCCTCCTCGCTGGAAACCATGCTGAGCACCATGGGCGATATCCGCAGCAGTTCCCGCAAAGTCACCGAGATCATCACGCTTATCGAGGGCATTGCCTTCCAGACCAATATTCTGGCGTTGAACGCCGCCGTGGAAGCGGCACGCGCCGGTGAGCACGGTAAAGGATTTGCTGTGGTGGCCGGCGAGGTCAGAAATCTGTCACAGCGTTCGACCACCGCCGCACGTGAAATAAAAGAACTGATCGACCTCTCCTACAGCCTGATCGAAGCCGGTGCCCATCAGGCGGGCGATGTCGGCGAGAACATGAACTCGATGGGCAACGCCATCCGTCAGGTTACAGATCTGGTGAACGAGATTGCCGCTGCGGCTACCGAGCAGAGTCAGGGGATTTCTCAGGTGCATCAGGCCGTTAATCAGATGGATGATGTGACCCAGCAGAACGCCGCGCTGGTGGAAGAAGCCTCTTCAGCCTCGCGCTCGTTGCAGGATCAGGCCGACGGCCTGGCGCGACTGGTGGGTGAATTCCGCCTGAGCGACGCCACCGGTCAGCGTCAGTCCTTCGTAAAACCGGCGCAGACGCTGGCTGCACTGCCGCGCACGCAAAAACCGGGCACTCCGCCACACAATGAGGCCGACTGGCAACGTTTCTGATCAGGCTTTTACCGTCGTCTTATTACAGGGAGAACAGCATTATGGATAATCTTGAGGAGCAGGCAGACCATCTGGAAAAGCACAAGGCATTGGTGGAAAGCTTTGAACAGATGGCGGCGCTGGTGAATCAGCTTGCCACCGGGGAATACCGGTCGCTGGAGCTGTACATCAATAACTGCCGCCATTTTCGCGATCGCAGCCTGGAAGTTCAGGCAGTGCTGGCAGATAAATGTTTTGAAACTTACCTGATGCGCCACGATATAACGCTGTATTACAGCATTCACAGCGTGAATATGGCCTTTGGCATGATGACCAATATGCTGGAAAACCTGAAAAGATTCTTGTCCTGAGAACGCGTTAAAGAGCGCCAGATACCTGACACGGAGCATGTGAAGGGTCACCCTGAAGATTCGCGAGTGTTTTCAGGGTGTTTTTGTATTCATCGCCGTGATAACTGGCAGCCAGTCTCGGTGTGGAATTGATGAGTTGGGTTAGCTGACGCGGCCAGCCACTATGTTGGAACAATAAACTTTGTACACAAGGTCATTTTGGAATAATAAAGTTTGTACACTAATCGCCTGCATGTAGCTTTTAATTAACCTCTTTCCAACTACCTCAAGAAGAATACGCTCCAGGATGCGGCCTCTATCTTTTGGGGTTTCAGATTAACTCACTGAAAATATTACACTTAAATGCAAGAGTAGTGTGTGAATATTGGAAGCTCTGCCTACATATATAACTGTAAGGTCAGGAGCATTCTCCTACCCCTAAGAGGAGGCTTCATCCTTGTCATCGTCACGCCGCAAACGGGCGACACTTTGTTCGACCAAACTAAGAGGATTAAAGACTCCTTTAACTGTAGCTGTTCGAATATTCGCAGTGCGGACGCTGTAATAACGGTCGAAATTAAGTTCAATACCGCATTTTTCCGCCTGATTCTAAATTATCAGACGCCGTCTGAATTTGCAGCGGGCTGGAGAAAGGGTAATTCTGAGAGAGAAGGATCCGACATTACTAATTGAGCCTTGTATCTAATCCTGGAGCAGGTCACCAGAATGTCAGTGAGCCCTGATTGATGAGCGCGTTGTTGTAGGTAGCCCAGTTGGTAATTTTGAACTTTTATTTTGCCACGTGATATCGCTGCAGGATCAGGAGTGTGGTGATCTGATCCTGACTAAGGCCAAAAGGTCGATTTATTCAACAAAGCGCGTAGAACCCCAATATGTGAATAATGGTCACTTAATTTAAATTAGACCACGACAGCGTTGATCCAAAGACCATGTCTGTATAGGTGTCTTAGTTGTTAGGTCTACACGGCTTTCATTGTAGTTATGCCCTGCCACGGGTATGAGTGTTTGCAATAATTCGTGTTGAAATTGCCGTCCAGCGGAACTAGTAGTATAAATGTAAACGAGCGCATAATAACCCCCGCCCTTGATCTTATGTTCAGTGTATCTGATAACTTCAGGTCGATTAAATGTAGCTTCTACAAGTGTTTCTGATTTTATTTTTTTATAGCAACCATTCTGTAACTCATAGGTTCTGAGTATTGTTAAACTGCCCTCTTCTTTTACACTTAAAATAGCGTAATCAGATCCTTTGTAATCTACAACTTTTGGTGGGCCAAAAACTGAAATTGAACAGCCAGAAAAAAGACCACATAACAGGATGCTAAATATTATTCTTTTCATTGAGTTTTCTCTAAATATTAAAGGTGTGCTGTACAATAATTTCCGATATCCAAACTGACCCCTGGTAGCTTAATTTGGGTAAACACAAATTACCAGCAAAAAATGCCTACCCCTCAACTCGATGCCGGACTACATGTCAGAAAAATAATTGACCAGCGACAGGCACTGAGAAATTTCCCGCCATCATGGGTTTAAAAAGAAGCGCGCAAAATTGTCAAATATGACGCTGCTGTTTTATCGCGCCGATGACGCGGCGTAGTCGCCCTGAGTTGATAGATTTTACCAATCTCCTCCTCCACCCTGATTAGCTATTCCCACTCTCAGTAAACCACTACACTCCTTACTGTGCCGTTAATATAGTACTTACCTCAACAAAACTTTTATCAAGGCAATTCTTCCCCGCATACTTGTTCAGGTATAACAAATACAGTAGATATTTCCGCGACAGATTAGTCTGGCGGAATATTGGCTGTTCATATTGTCTTTGGCTTCATGAACATCATTATCTCATCCCGGATAGCGGCTTGACACGTGCAATTTTAAAGTTTTTGCTTCCGCCCCACTCTTATCTGCTCTACCCGATCCCCGCGGCGGGGGCAGCGTATTTCGCCCTTCCCGCGTTCAGTCACTCTCTCTTTTCTGAGATTGGGGTTTCTCCGCGGACTCCCTAATTCTGCTTTAACAGGATGAGGGTTTACACACAAAGTCACCCGCCCTACCGATCGTTTTCCCTCCTTCTGTTGTGCCATCTACGGCACGCTTTGTACGCCTTGATGCTGCTCAATCTAACGAATATTGTCTGCTCACTGTGTATACATATACATAGTCTTCTGGTTTAAAGGCCATTAAAACCCCTAATATCATAGGTTTTATAAAGGTGCTTTGACTCTTTTAATTTCAAAACATAAGGATACCTAAATATGCCTGGTTTTAACTATGGTGGATATGGTGACGGTACTGGCTGGAGTTCTGAAAGCGGCGGTGGCACAACTCCGGGAGGTGGCTCAAACGGTAATAGTGGCAATAACAGCAGTGGTGGCAGTGGCACAGCGAATCCGCAGCAGAAGCAAATTTCTGAAATTAGAAAAGATCCTGCCGTTATTAAAAAATTGTCTTCTTTAATAGCGTCAGCACGTAAAATCAATCCTTATGCAAAAGTGACTATTCAAAGCATTTCTAAAAGTGGAGTACTGAGTATTTCGGTAACGGAACTTGACGTCACTCAGGCTAGCCAAATTGGCCTTGCCGGTTTGGTTATGGGGATTGATGTTCAAGGTACAAAACTTGCCATTGGTAGTCTTGCAACCGGTCATACCAGAGCCTCTGACAACGCAAAAATCTTAGGCGACTCTGTTCCAGCCTCAGGCGAAGCATTTACTTCAAGTGGACTGATTGGCTGGTCTTATGACCCCAAAACCGGTACATATTCTTCCGCGAAAGATTTTGCCACTGACATTACTGTAAAAAGCCTGACGATTACCGGGCCTTATACTTACAGAGCTGTTTTTGATTATGCACCTGATAGCTATGTTGACGTCACGGTAAATAACGGTAACCCTAATAGTATCTCGACTAAATTTAATAACTGGAAAGGACCAGAAGGAGGATTTCCGAAACTTGCAGCGGCCGCAGTTAAAGACTTCATTCAGTCAAAGTTGGCGGAAGAGCGTGATTTATTGATTCAAACAAGCGATGTTATTATCGCCGTGGGTCAAGAGGCCAGTAAAACTCTTGGCGAGAAGTATAAAAGTGTCGCCAATGAAATCGCGGCGGACATTAGGAATTTTCAGGGGAAGACCATTCGCACCCATGCCGATGCGATGGCAGCACTGAACAGGGTTTTACAAAATCCAGGCATGAGGATTAATGCCGGAGACAGGGACGCTATTGTTAACGCCTGGAACCATCTTAATGCGACGGATATGGCCTATAAACTTGGTTTTCTTGGTAAAACGTTCACTGCGGCTGACGTGGTGATTAAAATTGATAAAGTCCGTGAGAAGTCGATCGAAGGCTATCAGACGGGCAACTGGAGTCCTCTGATTTTAGAAGTGGAGTCCTGGGTATTAAGCGGTATGGCGACGGGAATAGCGCTAGGGATACTTGCCTATGTAGCACCGGTTGTGGCTACCACTGTCGGCCTTCCGGTAACTGCAGTAACCATCGCAGGAATTATTGGGATAACTCTGGCTGCATCACTTATCGATGATAAACTCGTCGACAAGATAAATAACGAAGTTATCCGACAGGCGCATTAATTCTTAAAGTACACCTCTTCGCTACGTGTTTTCATAAGCCCTCTGATAGGAGGGCTTCTTCAATTTACAAGGTTTGGCAATAAATTCGGTAAAGTCAGTTGTTAGTGAGCGGTTTTGGTTGAATTATTCGTTTTGTAAAACGCGTATATAAATAATGCATAATAGGTAGTAAAAATAAATATTACAGAAAATATAGCTATGAATAGTAAGGTGAGCAAATAATCATTTGAAGACATCATTCTCAACAGCCTTCCAGACTCTGTAAGCTCGACGTTGTTAAATAATAATAAAGACACCATGCCTAAATATAAAATTGAAAATAAAATTAATGTCGTGATGAGCGTTGATATAGTTTGGTCTGTTTTTAAACGTAATTCTTTATATGAAAATATAACAAGAATTAATGCCCAAACCGGAGCTGTCTTGCAATACGCGCTCATTACTGAGCTCAGTGACAGGTTAGTCATTGAGTGTAGCGTTGGGAGACTATTAGAAATGGAGGTTAAATTGTGAAGTAAGGAAGACTCCGGGTTGTACAGATCAATGGCGAGGAATACCAGCAAGGGTGAGGCTGTAATGATTAGAAAGATATACATCCTCTTTGCAATATTGCTGTTAGGTGTGTGGGTAACTGTGCCACTTTTCATTTTAATCACCTGCCTATATATAATTATTCCGATATGACTATGTGCTGAAATTTATAACGCATCGTCTTGGAACTGATAAAATATTCACCTGACCGATATTACGTCTGAAAAAGTCACCCTACCTTAGGGTGATCTCACTTTCTCACAACCTTCCCGCATATCAATGATATTACCATATTAATAATTCAGCCACCCAGCGAAACTGAACACATGCTATTTAGCCTTACGTCAGGCCAGTTTGACTCCTTGCCGAGCATGCGAGGCTCTACTGATCCACGGCACTTTTATCAATTGGAGTTTACCCCTAGACTGCCCAACTTTACCCTCTTCCACCCCGTGACGCCGCTTTTCCCTTTATAATCAGTAGCTTAAGTTGTAAGTACACCCGTTTTAGTTCCACACACTTTTGAGTTTTTCGTCTTCTCAGCCATCAGCCGGTATTCTTCCGGAGTCAGGTTATTAAGGGATTCATGGGGCCGCTCACGGTTGTATTCATTCAGCCAGCGTTCCGTTATTTCCCGTGCTTCATTTAGTATTCTGAACAGATAAAAATCCAGTATTTCGGTCCGATACGTTCAGTTAAAACATTCAATGAATGCATTTTGCGTCGGTTTGCCTTGCTTGATAAATTCCAGCATTACGCCATGGTCCTCAGCCCATTGTGCCAGAGCCAGCGATATCAGTTCCGGCCCGTTTATCCATCTGCATTTTCAGCGGATATCCACGGTTTGCCGCTATTCTGTCCAGCACCCGGACGACACGCTGTGCCGGGATATTCAGGTCAATTTCGATGGCCAGAGCCTCGCGGTTAAAATCATCCACGACGTTAAAGGTCCGAAAACGTCGGCCACATGCCAGGGCGTCGTGCATAAAATCAATCGACCAGCTTTGGTTGAATGCTTCCGGCGTTGCCAGCGGAGCCAGATTGCGCATCGGCAGGCGTTTTTACCTTTACGACGAAAATTCAGTTTTAGCAGACAGTAAATCCGGTGTACACGCTTTTGGTTCCAGACGCCCCCCTGCCTGCGAAGCACCTGAAAAAGCTTCTTAAATCCGTAGCGGGGATAGCGATCAGCTGCCTCAGTCAGCCTCTGGATCTCCGGTTGATAACGAAATACGGTCCTGCTCAGCGATAACATCCTGCATGCCAGGCGTATGCTCATCGTAAACTGTGTTGTCAGATAGCTGACGAGCTCACGCTTTATCGCTGGTTTTAAAGCTTTTTTTCGATGACATCTTTCAATGCCCGGCATTCCAAACTCAGATCGGCAAACATCTGCTTCAGACGACGATTCTCGTCCTCAAGATCTTTGATTTTTTTGATATCAGCGGCTTCCATCCCGCCATATTTCACTTTTCAGTTGTAGTAGCTGGCTTCGGAAATACCGGCCTCGCGACAGACATCTTTGACTGTCCTGCCAGTCTCGACTGATTTCAGGACGGCGATGATCTGGTGCCCGGTGAATCGGATCTTACGCATAGCGATCTCCCCAGGTGACATAATCAGTATGTCGGAAGATCTCTAAAAGTGAATGGGCGGTTTTGGTGGGATACTTACAAATCCACCAATGCTGACATGATAGAGTGTAATTAGTGTACAAAATTTATTGTTCCAACTCAGCCACCAGATCCTGCGCACACGCCCACGCGGAACTCCACGCCCACTGAAAATTGTAACCGCCCAGCCAGCCAGTCACGTCCACCACTTCACCGATAAAGTACAGACCCGGCACTTTCGCAGCGGCCATGGTTTTAGAAGACAACTCCCTGGTATCGACACCGCCGAGCGTCACTTCCGCCGTGCGGTAACCTTCGGTGCCGTTCGGCTGCACCTGCCAGTTTTGCAGTTGTTCAACCAGTTCCGCCTGTTGCGGCACGTTGAGCTGTTTCAGCGTCACGTCCGGCAACTGGCCGAGCGTTTGCAGACATTCCACCAGACGCTTCGGCAGTTGCATCGCCAGCGTATTTTTCAGGCTTTGATTAGGATGTTCCTGCCGCTGGTCATTGAGAAACGCCGCCAGATCGACATCAGGCAGTAAGTTAACGCTCACAAACTCACCAGGCAGCCAGTAGCTGGAAAGCTGTAAAACGGCCGGGCCGGACATGCCGCGATGGGTAAAGAGAATGCTTTCACGGAAAACCGTGCCGTCTTCTGCGGTCAGCACCGCAGGCACTGACACGCCCGAGAGGGTTTGCAGGTGATCCAGCAGCGGTTTGTGCAGGGTAAAGGGCACCAGACCGGCGCGGGTCGGCAATACTTTCAGCCCAAACTGCTCCGCCAGACGGTAACCGAACGGCGTCGCGCCCAGCCCCGGCATGGAAAGCCCCCCACTCGCAACAACAAGTGAGTGAGTGCTTACAGTTGAGCCGTTCACCTTGATGACAAAGCCATTTTCCGTTTTCTGTACGTCGGAAATCTCACTGCGCAACCGGACATCGACATTGCCCAGTTCGCATTCTTTATCCAGCAGCGCCACGATTTGCTGTGCGGAGTCATCGCAAAAAAGCTGACCGAGGGTTTTCTCGTGCCAGGCGATGTTGTAGCGGTTGACCATGTCGATAAAATCCCACTGGGTGTAACGCGCCAGGGCGGATTTGCAGAAATGCGGGTTTTCGGAAAGATAGGCGGCCGGTTCGGCATACAGATTAGTAAAATTGCAGCGTCCGCCCCCCGACATCAAAATTTTACGTCCGGTTTTCTTACCATTATCCAGCAGCAGAACCCGGCAGCCACCCTGTCCGGCCTGCGCTGCACAGAACATGCCTGCCGCACCCGCACCTATGACTACCACATCAACCTGTTCCACTTTTGGCCTCTCTTTCCGGAAAATTCAGCTACGTTTTAAATAGGATACGCCCTGCGCACAGGAGGATTTTGACCGCTGCGCGTCGCGGATTGTAAGGGACTGACGGGGTATAAACCAGTCACAGGGGCATTGCATGAGGCAAAGTAAGCAAATGTTTCAAACGACAAAGACCCAACAACCTGCTGATTAATAAAAAGTTAATCTACATTGCAACATTTTTTGAACTGTTTTTAATCAAAAAAATGTCATATTTTCCTTTTATCGGCCCCCTGTTCTCGCAGATAATGCGCGGCGTTCATGACCACTAACTGGCGTAACAATTATGCTGCATCTATTTGCCGGGTTGGATATTCATACCGGTTCGTTATTGATTCTCGCGTTACTGTTTGTCCTGTTCTATGAAGCCATTAACGGTTTTCATGATACGGCCAATGCAGTAGCAACCGTCATCTATACCCGGGCAATGCGTTCGCAATTAGCGGTCGTGATGGCGGGTGTGTTTAACTTTCTTGGCGTCATACTCGGTGGTTTGAGTGTGGCTTATGCCATCGTCCATTTGCTTCCAACCGATCTTCTGCTCAACGTGGGTTCCACTCATGGCCTTGCCATGGTGTTCTCGATGTTACTGGCAGCGATCATCTGGAACCTCGGCACCTGGTATTTCGGCCTGCCGGCGTCCAGCTCCCATACGCTGATCGGCGCCATCATTGGTGTCGGGTTGACCAATGCATTAATGACTCACACGTCCGTGGTCGATGCATTAAACATCCCAAAAATGATCGGTATTTTTGCCTCTCTGATTATCTCGCCTCTGGTCGGGATGATTGTGGCGGGGACCATGATTTTCCTGTTACGTCGCTACTGGAGCGGCAACAAGAAACATGCCCGTATCCACCTGACGCCTGCTGAACGTGAAAAGAAAGACGGCAAGAAAAAGCCGCCGTTCTGGACCCGTATTGGCCTGATCCTGTCGGCTATCGGCGTGAGCTTCTCTCACGGCGCTAACGACGGTCAGAAAGGTATCGGTCTTATCATGCTGGTTCTGATTGGTGTGGCTCCGGCAGGTTTTGTGCTGAACATGAGCGCCACCGGTTACGACATTACCCGTACCCGCGACGCCGTGACGCACCTCGGGCAGTATTATCAGCAGCACGTTGATGCGGTACCCCACGTGGTAGCACAAACGCCTCTGGTGCCTGCGCCAGACGTGAATATCGCCCCGACCGATGCAGCAAAAGTGTTCCATTGCGACAGCAGCCATGCGCTTGATGCTATTGGCCGTGCGCAAACTCTGCTGACCAATCTTCCGTCCTACAGCGCATTGTCACCGGATGAACGCAGCCATATGCGTCGCCTGCTGATGTGCGTGTCTGATACGGCAGATAAAGTCGCTAAGCTGCCGGAAACGTCACCTGCGGATAAACGCTTCCTGGGTGAACTGAAAACCGACATTCTTCAAACCGTGGAATATGCTCCGATCTGGATCATCATCGCTGTGGCTCTGGCACTGGCGCTGGGCACCATGATTGGCTGGAAGCGCGTTGCGACCACCATTGGCGAGAAGATTGGTAAGAAAGGCATGACCTACGCACAGGGCCTGTCAGCACAGCTTACTGCGGCGGTGTCTATCGGTGTTGCCAGCTACACGGGTATGCCGGTTTCCACGACACACGTGTTGTCCTCTGCGGTGGCGGGCACCATGATTGTGGACGGTGGCGGTGTGCAGTCGAAGACCGTGAAAAACATCGCGATGGCCTGGATCTTAACCCTGCCAGTCTCGATTGTCCTTTCCGGCCTGTTGTACTGGATTGCGCTAAAGCTCATCTGATAAGCGTCTGAATCTCGGTTCAGAATAGAAAAAGGCGACCTGTGTTGAACAAGGTCGCCTTTTTTATTTCCTTTTTCACACATCCTCACAACGATTATTCAGATTTAATACCAGATGAGCATCGCCATCATACTGATGAGAATAAGCCCAACCAGCGCTGTCGTCAGAACAAACTGACCGCGCACCCGCTCACAACGGCGGATAAATTCAGGATCGTGATGTTCAACGTAGCGCTGAGCATAAATATAACGCACCAGCCTGATTTGCTTACTCGGTTGCCCGTGAGACGTAAAGAATCCACCGCCATCAACATATTGATACAGCAGGGGATCACATCCCCGAAGAACCACCAGCAATGCGCGCAAAGAAGAATAATAGCGCAGCATATTCACCACACATACAAAACATAAAGCCCAAAATAGCGCAACGGGACTGATCATGATTCCCCCTCAAGGCGAACTCACCCCGCGCACTGCGGCCATCAACTCTGCCGCACACCCGACGTTTCGCCCTGCCTTTCCGCGATTTCACACCCCCGGACACGAATATGTCCGCCCTCTTTCACATCACAGAAAATTGCCAAAACAGGAGAAGCCTGCATTATTCAGTGTAGGAAACGAATCTGGAAATAGGGAAGACGCCTCATATTATTTATATCTATCGATTGCCGGAACAGGAAATGGGATCTGTATGCTTGATTTGTTTAACCATTTTGGCGCTATACTAAAAGCATGACTTTCGCATGATGCAGATATTGCTGTTAACCGACTTATGGAAGGAGTTTTCTTATGGCTTACAAACACATACTCATTGCTGTAGACCTGTCGCCGGAGAGCAAGGTTTTAGTTGAGAAAGCCGTCTCCATGGCGCGCCCTTACAACGCTAAAGTGTCCCTGATCCACGTTGATGTGAACTATTCAGACCTGTACACCGGCCTTATCGACGTCAATCTGGGCGACATGCAGAAACGTATTTCCGAAGAAACTCACCACGCGCTGAATGAATTGTCGCAAAACGCAGGTTATCCGATTTCAGAAACCCTGAGTGGCAGCGGTGATTTAGCACAGGTTCTGGTTGATGCGATTAATAAATACGGCGTGGATTTGGTGCTGTGCGGCCATCACCAGGATTTCTGGAGCAAACTGATGTCCTCCGCCCGCCAGCTGATCAACACCGTACATATCGACATGCTGATCGTGCCGCTGCGCGATGAGGAAGAAGAAGCGTAAGACACACTGTCCCGCTGAAACGGCTATAAAAATGCCCGCAGGTGAAAACCGGCGGGCATTTTTTTATGAGATTTTATCGGGGAATGCGAGCAGCATCAGACAACGCCTCCCACCTTGTGGTTTATTGCTGAAACAAACAGGGGAAGAACACTTAAAATCTGCTTTATACCTCCCCATAATGGGCTCCCCGCACGACTTAAGTCCGCATTTGAGCCTGACGAGATTGAAAGGCGAATTTACGCCAGCAAAGGTGCCCTGTGAAAATCGGCAGTAACACCCTAAATTTAGAGGAAGACATTATGACAACCCGCCATGACGCTCAGGATAATGCAGATATGTGGGATACCCGCGAGCTGGGTGCATCCGAAGAACATGCAGAGGCGATATCTCCCTCTCTTGCCGCTGAGTTCGATGACATGATGGAACTCCAGGCAATTTCAATCCGGCTGCAAAAATCGTTGCTCAGTAATCTGAAAACTATCGCGGCACATCATCAGATTGGCTACCAGCCAATGGTCAGGGATTTACTGACGCGCTTTGCCGAAGCCGAGATGAAGAAAATCCTGATTGACCAGTTAAACAAGATCGACGAAGCGCAGCGGGACCGTGAAAAAACGGTGCCGGTGACCGAGTTTATTGAAGATTTGCGTAACCAGGCTTAAAACGAAAAAAACCGGAATGCGTCTATGCACATTCCGGTTTTGAATTTTTAGCACAACAGAATTCTACAGCGGCGTATAAATATCAAACCGGTGGCTTTTGGTGACCACGGCGGCCTGGGCAGGAATATCGGCCATTGGCGGGGCGTAATCCGGGCGTTTCACCACGATGCGTTTTGTCGCTAAACGACGCGCCGGTTCCAGCAGGCCATCGGCATCTTCATCCGGGCCGACAAGTCCCTGAAACACCCGCATCTCTTTCTTCACCAGCGCACTTTTCTGTTTGTGCGGATACATCGGATCGAGATACACCACTTCCGGCTTCGGCGAAAGTTCAGAGAGCGCCGTCAGGCTTGAAGCGTGCAGCAGCGTCATGCGCTCACGCAGCCACGGACCGATTTCCGCATCGCGATAGCCACGCGCCAGCCCGTCATCGAGCAATGCCGCCACGACCGGATTGCGCTCCAGCATCCGCACCTTGCAGCCCAAGGAAGCGAGCACAAACGCATCGCGCCCCAGCCCTGCGGTGGCATCGACGACATCCGGCAGATAGCGGCCTTTAACACCGACGGCTTTCGCCACCGCTTCACCGCGTCCGCCGCCGAATTTACGCCGGTGCGCCATGGTGCCGCCGACGAAATCGACAAAAATCGCGCCGAGTTTGGGCTCGTCGCGTTTGCGTAATTCCAGACGTTCAGGCGTCAGCACCAGCGCCATCACGGCATCCGGATCAGACGTCAGATTCCAGCGCTGCGCCAGAACAGATAAGGCGCCTTCATCGGCGCCTTCTTCACACAGTAAACACACACTCACAGGCAGAGGTTATCCTTTGATTCCGTAGTGGCGCAGCATAGCATCCAGCTGCGGCTCACGCCCGCGGAAGCGTTTGAACAGCTCCATCGGCTCTTCGGAACCGCCGCGCGACAGAATGTTATCGAGGAACGACTGACCTGTTTCGCGGTTGAAAATCCCGTCTTCTTCAAAGCGGGAATACGCATCGGCAGACAGTACTTCCGCCCACAGATAGCTGTAGTAACCGGCCGCATAACCACCTGCAAAGATGTGGCTGAAAGCGTGCGGGAAACGTCCCCATGACGGTGACGGCACCACGGCAACTTGCTTCTTAATTTCTGCCAGCGTTTGCAGGATTTGCGCGCCTTTGGCCGGGTTATATTCCGCATGCATACGGAAATCGAACAGGCCGAACTCCAGCTGACGCAGGATAAACAGCGCCGCCTGATAGTTTTTCGCCGCCAGCATTTTATCCAGCATCTCTTTCGGCAACGGTTCGCCGGTTTCGAAATGGCCGGAGATGAACGCCAGCGCGTCCGGCTCCCAGCACCAGTTTTCCATAAACTGGCTTGGCAGCTCGACGGCATCCCACGGCACACCGGAAATACCGGCCACTCCCGGAGTGTCGATGCGGGTCAGCATATGATGCAGGCCGTGACCGAACTCATGGAACAGCGTGGTGACTTCGTTGTGCGTGAACAGCGCCGGTTTATTGCCGACCGGGCCGTTGAAATTACAGGTCAGGTACGCGACCGGTTTTTGCAGCTCGCCGTCAGCTTTACGCAGGCTGCCGACGCAGTCATTCATCCAGGCACCGCCGCGTTTGTGCTCGCGGGCATACAGGTCGAGGTAGAAGCTGCCGCGCAGGTCGCCGGTTTCATCGAACAGGTCGAAGAAACGTACGTCTTTGTGCCAGGTTTCCACGTCTTTACGCTCTTTGGCGGTGATGCCGTAAATACGTTTCACCACTTCGAACAGCCCTTCCAGCGCACGCTGTTCAGGGAAATAAGGGCGGAGTTGCTCGTCGTTGATGGAGAACAGATGCTGTTTCTGTTTTTCACCGTAGAACGGCAAATCCCAGGCTTCCATTTCATCCACGCCGAAGTGTTCTTTGGCGAAGGCGCGCAACTGCGCCAGCTCCTGCTCACCCTGCGGGCGGGCGCGCGTCGCCAGACCGCTCAGGAAGTCGATCACCTGCGCCGGGCTTTCCGCCATTTTGGTGGCGAGGGACATGTCCGCGTAAGAGTCAAAGCCCAGCAGCTGCGCCAGTTCATGACGCAGCGATAAAATCTCCGCCATCACTTCACTGTTATCCCACTTACCGGCGTTAGGGCCCTGATCGGAGGCGCGGGTGCCGAATGCGCGGTACATTTCTTCGCGCAGCGCACGGTTTTCACCGTAGGTAATCACCGGCAGATAGCTCGGGATATCCAGCGTCAGCAACCAGCCTTCCTGCTCTTTCGATTCGGCCAGCGCTTTGGCAGCCGCCAGCGCGCTTTCCGGCAGACCTTTCAGGTCGTTCTCATCCGTGATGAGTTTGCTCCAGCCCATGGTGGCGTCGAGCACGTTGTTGCTGTAAGTCGAGCCAAGCTCGGACAGACGCGCGGAAATTTCACCGTAACGTTTCTGTTTTTCCATCGGCAAGCCAATGCCGGACAGCTCGAAATCACGCAGCGCGTTATCAATGGCTTTTTTCTGCGCCACGGACAGCGTGTTGAAATGCTCGCTGGCTTTGAGATCGCAATAAGCCTGATACAACCCGGCATGCTGACCCGCCCAGGTACTGAATTCGGATAAAATCGGCAGGCACTGCTCGTAAGCTTCACGCAGTTCCGGGCTGTTTTTCACCGCATTCAGGTGGCCGACCGGCGACCAGATACGCCCCAGACGATCGTCACTTTCTGCCAGCGGCTGACACAGGTTTTCCCACGTATAAGGCGCACCTTGTGCGACCACGCGTTCGATGGTCTGGCGGCTTTCTTCAATCGCAGACTTCATCGCAGGGACAATATGTTCAGGTTGGATCGCAGAGAAAGGCGGCAGGGAGAACGGTTTTAAGAGCGGATTCGACGCGTTTTGCTGTTCAGTCATAGGGCCAGTCCTTCGTAATAGCGTTTGGGGCTGATGCGTCTGTGGCGCACCACGCCGTGAATTCGGGTCGTCTTAAAGATGACGTAACTTCTAACATGCGGTCAAGTGACGGGGAAATCAAGGGTGGCGCCGATATCGTCCGGCAGGCACAGACATTCATGTTATCAATCACTCCCGCTCGAATTATCAGCTTGCAGCAAGACCTGCCTCGCATTTTTCATCTTTGTCTGTGCCTGCCCGTTAACCCTTATTTACAGCAAGGTTATTCGTGTTAACTTCCTGTCATCTGGCATATGCCAGTACGGTTTTTCAACAACACAGGGAGTCAGCAGGGAATGAAAACACTCAAGATTGTCACGCTGGGCGGCGGCTCAGGTTACACACCGGAACTGATCGACGGCTTTATCCGCCGCCACGCCGAATTACCGGTATCGGAATTCTGGCTGGTGGATATTGCCGCCGGTGAAGAAAAGCTGAACATTGTGGGCGCGCTGGCACAGCGGATGGTGAAAAAAGCCGGTATCCCGATGACGGTCCATCTGACCACCGACCGGGAAACCGCGCTGCGTGATGCGGATTTCGTCACTACCCAGCTGCGCGTCGGCCAGCAGGAAGCCCGCATTCACGACGAGGCGATCCCGTTGAAATACGGCGTTCTCGGCCAGGAAACCACCGGCGCGGGCGGGTTTATGAAAGCGCAACGCACCATTCCCGTGCTGTTAGCGTTGTGTCGTGATATGGAAAGGCTGTGCCCGGAGGCGTGGCTGATCAATTTCACCAATCCGGCGGGGATTGTCACCGAAGCCATCGAAAAATATTCGTGCATCAAAACGCTGGGGATTTGCAGCGGCGCGAACAGCATGATGATGGATATCGCGAAGGTGTATGACGTGCGCCGCGAAGACGTGTATGCCCGCGTGATGGGGCTGAACCACCTGATTTTTGCCGATCAGATCGCCGTCAACGGCCACGACGTTACGGCAGAATTTATCGAAAAGCTGGCGCAGGGCAACGGTCAGCATCAGTTGAAAAACATTCCCGACACCGGATTGCCGCCCGCCTTTATCCGCGCACTCGGGCTGTATCCCCTTTCCTACCTGAAATATTTCTATCTGCGCCGTGAAATGGTGGCGCACAGCGTACAAGACAGTCAGACGCACGGCACACGCGGAGAACAAACGCGTGAAATTGAGCGCCAGCTTTTTGAAATCTATAAAAACCCGCAGCTTGAAAGTAAACCCAAAGAACTGGAAAGCCGCGGCGGCGCGTATTACTCAGACACTGCCTGTTCGATCATCAGCGCGATTTATAACAACCGGCAGGAAATCCACGTCGTCAATACGCGAAATCGCGGTGCCACGCCGGATCTTGACGAAAACAGCGTGGTGGAAACTAACGCGGTGATTGACCGTCAGGGCGCGCATCCGCTGGCGTATGGCCGTTTACCGTCGAAAATCCGCGGCCTGATCCAGAGCGTTAAAGCGTTCGAAGAACTCACGATCGAGGCTGCCGTCACCGGCGATTATTCCACGGCATTAATGGCGCTCTCGGTGCATCCGCTGATGCCGTCCGTGGATATCGCCGAAAAAATTCTCGACGAATACCTCGCGGTAAACCGGGCTTATTTACCTCAATATGATTATTGAAAGACAGGTAAAACCTCATGATGAAATTTTTGGAATCACGCGTTGTCCCCTCTCTGGTGAAAGTGGGCGAAAACGTTATTCTGGTCGCCGTCAGAAACGGCATTACGCTGACGCTGCCGTTTATTATTTCCGGCAGTATCTTCTTAATTATCGCCAATCTGCCGATCCCCGGATGGACGGAATATTTAGGTCAGTTCGGCACCGCGCTGAATGTGCCGGTCATTGTGACCTTCGGGGTGATCGGATTAATGTCAGCCATCGGCATCAGTTACAATCTGGCGAAACATTACAAGCTTGACGGACTGATGTGCAGCGGGATCACCGTCGCCGTATTTCTGATGGCGCAGCTTAACGATGAATATACGTTAAACGTCGAAAATCTCGGGGCGTCCGGTCTGTTCTCGGCCATTATTCTTTCGGTGCTGACCGTCTATATCATTCGCTTTTTTATCGAACATAAAATCTATATCCGGCTGCCGGAAAACGTGCCTCCCGCCGTATTACAGTCCTTTATCGGCGTCATTCCGGCGTTCGTCTGTCTGGCGCTGGTGTGGTTTGTGCGGGTGATCCTGCATTTTGATATCAACGCATTTTTCACGCTGATCTTAAGCCCGCTGGTCATCGGCCTGGGCACGTTGCCAGGTATGCTGGTGCTGGTGTTTCTTATCTCGCTGCTCTGGTGCTGCGGCATTCACGGCACCAACGTGCTCTCCGGCATTACCGCACCGATATTTCTCAAGTTTATTGTCGAAAATACTCAGGCCTATCTCAGCCACCAGCCAATACCCCATATCTTTGCGGAAGGTTTTTATAACTTCTTTATTTGCACCGGCGGGTCCGGCGCGACGATGGGACTGGTGCTGGCGATGATGATGTCGAAAAGTCGTTATTATAAATCGCTGGGCCGGATGTCTTTTGCGCCGTCGCTGTTTTGTATTAATGAGCCGGTTATTTTCGGCGTGCCGATGGTGTTTAATCCGCTGATGATGCTGCCGTTAATTATCACGCCGATGCTGCTTTGCACTCTGTCCTGGTTCCTGATGGCGTTTAATATTATTGGCCGCCCGGTCTTGCAGATCCCGTGGACCATGCCGCCCTTCTTCAATGCCTATTTTGCCACCGGCGGGAATATTCCGGCAGCCATTTGGTCAGGCGTCATGATTATTATTTCAGCAATGATCTATTATCCCTTCTTCCGCGTGCTGGAAAAGAAACAGCTGGCGATGGAACACAGCGAACAGCCTGTTCCGGCTTTGCAGGTCAATGCATAAATCTTAACGACAAGGAATACATCATCATGAAGATAAACTGTGCGTTTATAGGATTCGGAAAAAGCGCAACGCGCTACCATCTGCCTTACGTTTTGCAGCGGCGCGACACCTTTGAGGTTCGCACCATTTTTGACATCACCCGTCGCCCGGACATTGAGCAAGAAGAGGCTTATCAGGGCATCCGCTTCACCTCTGATCTCAATGATATTCTGCACGACGAAAGCATTACGCTGGTGACCCTGTGTACCCCGCCGCAAACCCATTATGACTATGCAAAAATCTGCCTTGAGCACGGAAAGAACGTCATCGTCGAAAAGCCGTTTACCCGCACGCTGGAAGAAGCACGGAGCTTATTTGCGCTGGCTGCGGAAAAAGGGCTGACGGTGACGCCCTATCAGAACCGGCGTTTCGACAGTTGTTTCCAGGCGGTGAAAAAAGTCATCAACAGCGGCGTGCTCGGTAATATTGTCGAGTTCGAAAGTCATTTTGATTACTTCCGACCTGACGCCCCCGATGCGCCGGCCGATTATACCCACGGCGCTTTTTACGGGCTGGGCGTTCATCTTGTCGATCAGGTGGTCAGCCTGTTCGGACGGCCGGAATGTGTGCATTACGATATCCGTTCGGTGCGAAATAAAAATAACCCTGACGACACCTTTGAACTGCAGCTTTATTACGGCAAAACCAAAGCCATTGTTAAATGCAGCCATCTGGTGATGCAGCCTTACCCGAAATTTATTCTTCACGGAGAAAAAGGCTCCTTTATTAAACTGAATATCGATCAACAGGAAACCTGCCTGAAAGCCGGGAAATTACCGGGCACCGCAGATTTTGGTCAGGAAACGGAATATGGCGTGCTGAAATATCTGGATGAACGCGGTGAAACCGTTACCGAACGTGTCGATGCGGGCAACGGCGATTATGGCCGCGTTTACGATGCGGTCCATGCCACCTTATCTCAGGGACAGCCGCCGTATGTGCCTGCAGCAGAGGTGATGACCACGATGGAAATTCTGCATCGCGCGTTTGAACAGCCGGCACCGGCGCTGATCCGCCTGCGATGACACGCGCGCAGACCGGGAGCCTGCGCTTCCGGTCTGCGGGGCATCTGTCTATACTGCTCAAAAATAAACCCTGACATGAAGAAGTTACGCCCATGGCCGCCCGCTACATTGCTATCAAAAACAGCCTTAAACAGGCGATCCTCAATAAAGAGTATCGGGTCGGTGACAAAATTCCTTCCGAGCGCGAGCTGGCTTTGCGTTATGAAGTGACGCGCGTGACACTGCAAAAAGCCATGCACATGCTGGAGCAGGAGGGCTTTATCGAACGTATTCATGGCAAAGGGATGTACGTCACCAAAGTCATTGAAGATAACGTTTATCTGCTCAATAACGGTACCAGCGATTCTATTCTCGGTTTTTCTCGTGAATTCAAAGATGACGTGAAAGTGTCCAGCCGCTTAATCAGCCTGCATACCCTCAAAGCCGGGGAATATATCGCCAGCCAGCTGGATATTCATGAAGACGACGAGGTGCATTATATTCGCCGCGTCCGGCTGGTGGACAATATTGCGGTGCTGATCGAAGATTCCTATATTCCCTGCACAATCATCGACATTATTCCTGAGTCCGTTTTACAAAATGGCTCGTTATATGAATTCATTGAAAATAAAACCGGCAGAAAAATTAAATTCTATAACTCCGTCATTGAGGCCTCGCTGTTTGATGACGCGCTTTCCGCGCTGCTGGCGTGTGAAACCGGCCTGCCGATGCTGAAAGTGTCGGGCATTACCAAACTGGAAGACGGAAAAACCTTCAATTACTCAATCAGTTATAACCGCGCAGACAAATTCAAAATCAAGAACAGCTGGGTGGGGAAGTAAGATCGCGCCTGCAACGTGAAGTATGAAGAGGGCAAACAGTTTATACTGTCGCCAATACGCCACTCCGGAACATGATATTTATGCTGAGTTACCGCCACAGTTTTCACGCTGGCAACCATGCCGACGTCCTGAAACACACCGTTCAGAGCCTGATCATCGAGTCTTTGAAAGAAAAAGAAAAACCCTTCCTTTATCTCGACACCCACGCGGGTGCCGGGCGCTATCAGCTGAGCGGCGAACACGCCGAACGTACCGGCGAATACCTGGAAGGCATCGCGCGCATCTGGCAACGTGATGATATTCCTGAAGAACTGGCGGCCTATATGTCCGTCGTCAACCACTTCAACCGCAACGAAAGCCTGCGTTATTATCCGGGTTCACCGCTGATTGCCCGTCAGCTGCTGCGCGAAGAAGACAAACTGCAACTGACCGAGCTGCACCCGAGCGATTTCCCGCTGCTGCGCAGTGAATTCCAGAAAGATGACCGCACCCGCGTTTCGCGTAGCGATGGCTACCAGCAGCTGAAAGCCCAGTTGCCTCCGCTGTCGCGCCGTGGCTTTATCCTGATGGATCCGCCGTACGAACTGAAAACAGATTATCAGGACGTGGTGAAAGGCATTCAGGAAGGCCACAAGCGCTTTGCCACCGGCACTTACGCGCTGTGGTACCCGGTGGTCATGCGCCAGCAGATCAAGAAAATGCTGCGTGATCTTGAAGCGACCGGCATCCGCCGCATCCTGCAAATCGAGCTGGGCGTGCGCCCGGACAGCGATCAGCGCGGTATGACGGCTTCCGGCATGATCGTCATCAATCCGCCGTGGAAGCTCGAGCAGCAGATGAACAACGTGCTGCCGTGGCTGCTGAAAGTGCTGGTCCCTTCCGGTACCGGTCACACCACGGTCAAATGGGTTGTGCCTGAGTAAGTAAAGAATTGCCCTTCGCCGGGACCTTTTTCTAAGGTCCCGGCTATCAAACCTATTGCAGCCATCGATCCAAACTTTGCGACAAAACGCATTCACGCGCTAAACTCACAGCAATTTTTAAGATTAGCGACGCCGGTATGGCGTTCTTCATTTTTGACAACTCATGGAAAATCCGATGACCAAACATTATGACTATCTGGCAATTGGCGGCGGCAGCGGCGGTATCGCATCAATCAACCGTGCAGCCATGTATGGGAAAAAATGTGCGCTGATCGAAGCTAAAGAGCTGGGCGGCACGTGTGTCAACGTGGGTTGTGTCCCGAAAAAAGTCATGTGGCACGCCGCGCAAATCGCTGAAGCGATCCGCAACTACGGCCCGGATTATGGCTTCGATACCACCGTTAACAGCTTTAACTGGAAAACGCTGGTCGCCAACCGTACCGCCTACATCGACCGTATCCACACCTCGTACGATAACGTGCTGGGCAAAAACAACGTTGACGTGATCAAAGGTTTCGCGCGTTTCGTTGACGATCATACCGTGGAAGTGAACGGCGAGAAGATCACCGCGGATCACATCCTGATCGCCACCGGCGGTCGCCCGAGCCACCCAAATATTCCGGGTGCAGAATACGGCATCGATTCCGACGGTTTCTTTGATCTGACTGAAATGCCAAAACGCGTTGCCGTCGTCGGCGCGGGTTACATTGCGGTAGAAATCGCCGGTGTGATGAACGGCCTGGGTGCTGAAACTCACCTGTTCGTGCGTAAACACGCGCCGCTGCGTACTTTCGATCCGCTGATGGTCGATACGCTGGTTGAAGTGATGGAAGCCGAAGGCCCGGCGCTGCATAAAGAATCCATTCCGAAAGAAGTGGTGAAAAATGCCGACGGCAGCCTGACGCTGAAACTGGAAAACGGTCAGGAATTTGAAGTCGACAGCCTGGTCTGGGCGATTGGCCGCGAACCGGAAACCGACAACTTCAACCTGAAAGCGACGGGTGTGAAAACCAACGAAAAAGGGTATATCGTCGTCGATAAATTCCAGAACACCAGCGTAAAAGGGATTTACGCCGTGGGCGATAACACCGGTGCGGTTGAACTGACGCCGGTTGCCGTTGCCGCAGGTCGTCGTCTGTCTGAGCGTCTGTTTAACAACAAACCTGACGAGCATCTGGATTACAGCAACATTGCCACCGTCGTGTTCAGCCACCCGCCAATCGGCACGGTCGGCCTGACCGAACCGCAAGCGAAAGAGCAGTTCGGCGAAGAGAACGTGAAAGTGTATAAATCTCAGTTCACCGCCATGTACACCGCCGTTACGCAGCACCGCCAGCCGTGCCGCATGAAACTGGTGTGCGTGGGTGCGGAAGAGAAAATCGTCGGCATCCATGGCATCGGTTACGGCATGGACGAAATGTTGCAGGGCTTCGCGGTCGCACTGAAAATGGGCGCAACCAAGAAAGACTTCGACAACACCGTCGCTATCCACCCGACCGGTGCGGAAGAGTTTGTGACTATGCGTTAATTCGCGCCGTTGCGACGCTAACGCGATGCAGTAAAAAGGCTTCAGATCTGCGGATCGGAAGCCTTTTTTGTTGCCGTTAATCCAGCAAAATCACCTTCGAACTGTCCGCCTCGAACAGCGGCTTGCACAGGATTTTATAACTGTCGCGGTCGAAATGCGGAACGGCCATGTCGAAGGCTTTTGCCGCCTCCAGCGTTTGCACCGTCCCCAGATAAAACCAGTGATTGATGACGTGATAATCGGTTACGCCATTGGCTTCTTCGGCAATAGCAATCCGGCCAGGATAGGGCCAGCTGCGGATTTTCAGGGCGCTGAGCGCCTCTCTGAGACGCGCCTGATGCGCCTGCGGGGATTCTTTTCCACAACAGACACCGGCACATTTTCCCAGTGAATAGCGGAAGCACGCGCGGTTTTTTGTCAGCTTCTCCAGCCCCAGCGCGCCGTAACACAGCTTTTCCTGATCGGCGATATCACGGATTTTTTCGACCGCCGACATCTTGGTTTTAAACAAGCCGAACAAATCGTCACTGTGCGAGAAATCCACTTCGTTGCTGAACACGATACTCGCGCTTAGCGCCTCAAGCCGGATCGAACAGAGCTTGCGGGCGGTGCGCAGACGTTTATTAAACAGCGGACGCCGGGTTTTGATCAGATCCGATTCCAGCAATAACGCCCCGACTTCGCCGATGGTTTTCACATAATCGATATCGCGGGTCATGTGGAGCAACTTGGCTTCGGCAGGATTACGAAAATGCGACATCACGCGGCTGCGGATATTCACACTCTTGCCGATATACAGCGGAAAAGCGTTGTCGTCACCATAGAAAATATAGACACCGCTGCTGCTGGGTAAATTTTCCAACGTATGACGAAGATGTTCAGGGTATTGATAAAGCTCGGTAAAAAGCTCTTTTTCGGGATTCCACAAAATGGCTGACCTGCTTTCTGTGATGACTTTTCTCTGATAACGACAGCGTATAAAAAACAGCCGAATCATACTGGCGTTTTATACAGTCTTCAACCTTTGCAGGGCAAACAACGTGTAAATTTTGGGCGACGAAAGATTACGCCTGTGTGCGCATCTCAATATATTCCTGCCCTCTCAGTAAGTTGGCTAAGGTGGCCTCACGGATTTCGCGCTGATCGGAGTGTATCCACTGATACAAATTATCAATGTTATCGAAGCGCACGAGCAGGGTGTAGGTGGTTTCACCGTGAACCGGCCGCAGGATGTTCACATTCTGATAACCGGGAAACCTTGCCGCATCCGTCTTCAGCGTCTCCAGCCAGCATTCATAGTCCGCGAGCTTATCCCGCTGAACGCCGTGGGTGATCACCAGAGTCATGTGGTCTGGTTGATGCGGATAGGTCATCGGATATTCCTTCTCATTCACCGTTGTTCTGGTTAACTGAATGTTGCGTTATATTCATAAACGATACGAAACCAGCACCCTCATTGATAACGAAAATATTTTGGGGTGTTGTTAAACAATTTTTGGGGTGGGAAAAATAATGCGATTAAGCCTTGAAGCGCTGCTGATCCTGGATGCGCTGGACAGACACGGCACCTTTGCGGCCGCCGCGGCCAGATTGTTTAAAACCGCGTCGGCACTGAGTTATACCGTGCAGAAGATGGAAAGTGATCTGAACATCAAACTGCTGGACCGCTCCGGTCATCGCGCGACATTCACTCCCACCGGCCGCCTGATGCTCGAAAAAGGCCGCGTGCTGCTGCGCGCCGTCAGTGAGCTGGAACAACAGGCGCAGTACGTCGAAAGCGGCTGGGAAAGCAAACTGACCCTCAGCGTTGATGCCTCCGTTCCCTTCGCGCTGCTTGCCCCCCTGATCGACCGGTTTTACGCCGAACATCAGCATACCCAATTGCTGTTCCGCCACGACGTGCTCGCCGGTTGCTGGGAAGCGCTCAGTTATGGCGAAGCCGACATTGTCTTTGGCGCCGTGCAGGAACCCCTGACCCGCAGCGGTATCGAATATCGCGCCATCGGCTGGCTGGAATATGTGTTTGCCGTTGCGCCCCACCACCCGCTCGCCGCAATGCCGGAACCGCTGGTGCGTGAACACATCCGCCAGTATCGCGCCGTTGTCGTTCACGATACCTCCCGCCACGGCGCAGGCGCTGATTTACGCGTGCTTGATGAGCAGAAAATGCTGAGCGTGCATGACTTTAACGCCAAAGTGCATGCACAAATTGCCGGGCTGGGTTGCGGCTATCTGCCGCGTTATCTGGCCGCACCGCATCTGGAAAGCGGTGCGCTGGTTGAGCGTCGTCTCGATACAGAACCCCGCCGCGACCAGGCGTTTATGGCCTGGAACGACAATGCCACCGGCAACGCCGCCATGTGGTGGCGTGAGAATTTGCAGAACTTCGACGGGCTGAGCACCGTTTATAGCCCGGAATAACCGGGCTGTCGTACCAGAATTACCCCTGACGCTGTGGCGCTTTGTGCACCATCGTGTAGGCATAATCGACGCCCATGCCGTAGGCACCGCTGTGCTCACGCACCAGATCCATAACGGCGTCGTAGGTTTCTTTGCGTGACCAGTCGCGCTGGTATTCGAGCAGAACCTGCTGCCAGGTCACCGGCACCGCACCGGCCTGCACCATACGGTCGATGGCGCGTTCGTGGGCATCCACGCTGGTGCCGCCGGAAGTGTCGGTCACCACATACACTTCATACCCTTCTTTCAGCGCCATCAGCGCCGGGAAAGTCAGACACACTTCGGTCCAGAGGGCGGAGATAATCAGTTTTTTGCGCCCTGTCGCTTCAACGGCCTTCACGAAGGCCGCGTCTTCCCAGGAATTCATTGAGGTGCGTTCGACAGGTTTCACATCAGGGTGCACCGCCAGTAATTCCGGCCAGATATAACCGCTGAAGCTTTCCGTTTCGACCGAGGTGTAAATCACCGGCACGTTAAAAACTTTGCCCGCTTTGGCGAGAGCGACCGTATTATTTTTAAGCTGCTGGCGATCAATATTCGCAACGCCGAATGACATCTGTGGCTGATGGTCGATGAAAATCAGGGTGGAGTTCTGTGGGTCCAGCAGATCGAATTTAGACATTTTCATTTCCTCTCAGAGTGCATTGTTGGGTTGTGTGTTTGTATTTAATGTTGTGTTGTTGTGCTGCTGGAATTAACAATAGGGCAGGAGTGTAAAAGCGGATAGCGGAAAGAATTTGGCAACTTGTTCAGATTTTTTTGACAGACATTCCTTGCTTTAAAGAGCAAAAAAATCCTCTTATTTTCATACTCATAGTTACAACAAAATTTTTTAACAACACGTTAAAGATAACTTGTCATCACTCTTTACCCTTGGCACCTCATAGTATTTTCAACACGACACATGACCCATTTAAAACCTGCCAAATCACTGCGGAGAAAAGATAAAAATGAGCACATTCAATACTCAGGATGGCGCTCGGATTTATTTTAAAGCGTGGGGAAAACGAAAAGGCATTCCCGCCACGGAATGCCTTTTTCTTTTGGTCATAATCAAAAACAAGCCGTCATGCCACCGGCAGTTTATCCAGGATCGCCTGCGCGGTATTCACGTCTGTCACTAATGAATTGATCATGCCCGAACGCACCGCGCCGATAATTCCGGCGGCTTTTTCCGGCGTGGCGGCGACGCCGATGGTCAGTGGCGTTTTGCGCAACTGTTCAACCGAAGCCGCAATCATCCGCTCCTCACCTTCCCAGTGTAATAATTCACCGGATTCCGTGAAGTAGTGGCGCAGCACGTCACCCGCGGCATCACTCAGCGCCTGTTCGCCCGGCGTGGCAGTGGTGGATTCGCTCGGTTTCGGCGTGTGGGTCAGCCCGATGCCGACGATCGCTGCATCCAGCTTATCCCACAGCGAAATGATTTCCTGCACGCTGCGGTCAGCGAGAAAGGCATCACGCAAAGGTGCCGAGGAAAGATAAGGCGCATGTAAAAAGTACGGTGTGCCTTCCATCTGTTCCGCCGCGCGGCGGACGAACTCGGTGATCTGAAAATGCGGTGCAGACTGTTGCATCCCGCCGTTCAGCGCCACGGTCATGATCCCCGGCAGACGCGGCATACCGGCCAGCGTCACTTCGCGCACCGCCCTTCCCCAGCCGATGCCCAGCACCGAGCCGGCACCTAATCCGGCGTCCTGAAGCAGCGAGGCCAGCGGCGTTGACAGCGCACCGAGCACATTCCCCGGCGGCGCATCGACCACATAGGCCTGCTTCAATCCGAGGCGCTTAACCAGGTCTGATGTCATGTCTTCCGGCGAAGATAATCCCACCACTTCGATGCGCACGATGCCCGCCGCACGGGCCTTATTGAGCAATCTTGAGATGGTGGCCGTCGACACATCCAGCTTGCGAGCAATCTCCACCTGAGACATATCAGACTCGTAATGCAGCTTAGCCACTAAATGCATCATGGCGCGCGTTGCTGCAATATCTTGCAAAATTGGCTCTTTCAGCTTGAAATTCCTTTCAGTAATGAATTACACTCAAATTGTCGATTGAGGGATTATTGCGCAACACCTGTAAAAATGCAATGTACCGGATCGGGCTTCAACCCTTGCAAACCGGCGTGTTACGCGACTTTCCGCCCCTTTTCATCAGGGGGCTAAAGACAGAACGTCCAGTGTAATCGAGATTTTTTCATCTGTAATAAATTTCACGCAAAGGAGAGTTCCATGTCAAAAATGTCTACTTCAGAATTACGCAGCTATCAGCAAATTTGTGGCAAGAATGGCGCGATGCTGGTGATCGCCTGTGACCAGCGCGGTGCCATGCGCAGCCTGCTGGCCAGCGACCCGCAGCAACAATCCGCCATTTCAGAACACGAACTCGGGCTGATTAAAGCCGACATCACCCAATACCTCGCCAGCAAAGCCTCCTGCGTGCTGGTCGATCCGGTCTGCGCCGTGCCGCAACTGGTGGATGACGGCATTATTGCCCGCGATACGGCCCTGCTGATCGGCCTTGACGCATCAGGCTGGGATAATTCACCGGAAGGCTACCGTCTGTCCCGACTGGTGGCCAATGTCGATGCGCGCCGCGTACGTGAACTGGGCGCCACAGGCGGCAAAATCATGGTCTACCTGCGCGCTGATCAGGAAGAAGCCAACCGCCATAACATTGAAATTCTGCATCAGTGCATCGAAGATTTTGCCCGCGAAGACCTGCTGCTGGTGGTGGAGTTCCTGACCTATAAACTCGACAACGAAACCGAGGAAGAATATAAAGAAAAAGTCCCTTCACTGATCTATGGCGGCACTAAGATTTGCCTGGAGTGCGGTGCGAAGGTGCTGAAACTGCCTTATCCGGGCTCGAAACAAGCTTGTGCCGACATCACTGAACTCGCCGGCGATGTGCCATGGGCGGTGCTTTCCGCCGGGGTTGATCATTCCACCTTCCTCAAACAAGTGGCGGATGCCATGAGTGAAGGCGCATCGGGCGTTATCGCAGGGCGTTCATTGTGGAAAGACTGCATTTCTCTTGACCGCAGCGCGACCAAATCCCGCCTCGAATCCCTTGCGGTACCGCGTCTGAACGAACTTCAGGCCGTGATCCAGCAATACTTCCAGGCTCCGGTACCTCATAAAACTGAACAGGTGGAACATGTCTGAAAACAGAAGCGCCGCACGAAATGGCTTTACCGGTAAACGCGTTATCCTGGTTAACGGGATCCCCGCATCAGGTAAAAGCCGGCTCGCCGTTGAGCTTTCTGAACAGAGTGGCTGGTTGCAGTTGTCGCTCGATGGCATTAAAAACCCGTTTTTACAGCGGCTGCAAAATGTCGATCGCCCGTTTAACCGCGTACTGGGTCAGGCCAGTTATCAGGTGATCTGGGATATCGTCGCAGGCGCGCCGGACGGCAGCACATTTATTGTCGATGCCTGGTTTGGTTTCCAGCCGAAAGACGTGTTGCACACCTATTTGCAGCAGGCTGG
Organism: Rahnella rivi; assembly: GCF_019049655.1. GTDB lineage: Bacteria > Pseudomonadota > Gammaproteobacteria > Enterobacterales > Enterobacteriaceae > Rahnella > Rahnella rivi. The sequence continues at coordinate 224,071 of NZ_JAFMOX010000062.1, read as the reverse complement.
CGTGACACAGGTGCTGGAAATCTGGTGCCAGATTGATGCAGAACGGGTCGCGGAACGTTTTGCCTCGCGAGTGGGCGAACGCTTAGCGGGACATGTCGGGGCAGAATATATTCCCGAATTAAAAATTCTTGCAGGAAATGCGCAGCCAATGGCATTAGGACCGGTATATTCTGTGGATCAAAATAATGTTGATGAGAATAGACCTGTAAATATTGTTGTTATTCACGAATGGATAATAAATTCATTTCATACCCAAACACAATAAACCGGAAAGGGAAATATTACGTTACTGAACAAAAAACATGACGTGTTTTATTGTCACAGACATTAATTCCGACACATCGTTTTACATTCTTATCTTGGATAAATGAAAAGCTTTATTTAGTCACCAATAGAACTGGACAGATCACAGTTTTTATTTAAATTAAATATCATACTGAGAAAAGCCCCTATTCATGTAAAGAGGTATTATGTTAAGCGACTGGATTAATGAAAATAACACCAAGATAATTCCGAAAACAGAAGACTGGAAAAGTGCCGTTGCGTTAGCGGTGCAACCGTTAATTGATTCTGGTGCGGCGGAAAGTCGTTATCTTCAGGCTATATATGATATGCACCGGGAAATCGGTCCTTATTATGTGTTGGGCGAAGGCATTGCTATGCCGCACGCCCGGCCCGAAGAGGGCGTCAACCGCACGGCGCTGTCGCTGGTGATTGTTTCACAAGGCGTCGAGTTCGGCAGTGAAGATAACGATCCGGTGTACGTTATTTTCGCGCTGGCCGCCGTAGACAGCCATTCGCACATAGAAATGATTGCCAGTCTCTCTCATCTTTTCTGCGACGACGAGGCCGCGAAAAAACTGAAAGAGAGTAAGAACACGCAGGAAGCCTTAGAGATTATCCGGCAGTTTTAAACGTGAAGTGAAGAGAGATGACCATCAACCGATATTCATCATCTACAACAATCATCACCTACAAAATGCGTAAGGGAGTCTTATGAAAAAGTTATCTATCCTTGCAGTCTGCGGCGCAGGTCTGGGCAGTAGTTTTGCCTGTGAAATGAGTATCGAAGCCGCATTAAAAGATTTAGGTGTCGAAGCCGATTTATCACATTGCGATATTTCCAGCGCCACCTCTACCCGGGCAGATATTATTATGACCGGCGAAAACTTCAGATCACAATTCCAGCATTACACCATCAAAGCCAATATTATTTACCTGAAAAGGCTGGTGGATAAAAATGAAATAAAAAGCAAACTGACACCCGTTCTTCAGGAAATGGGTCATCTGGCTATCTAATAATAAAAAATAATATCATCCAATAGAACAACTCTACATCTCTACTACAGGGGACGCTTATGTCTTTCCTTCACTTTATTGTTAATGATGTATTAGGCCAGGCATCAATATTAATATCGCTGATTGCGATGATTGGCTTGATCGCATTGAAAAAAAGTCCCGGACAAATTATTACCGGCACACTGAAAACGCTGCTGGGATTTTTAGTCCTTCTTTCCGGGGCGAGCATTATTGTTAATGCGCTGACTTTTTTGGGCGAAATATTCCAGAAAGGTTTCCATATGCGCGGCATCGTGACTGACGTCGGGTCGATTGCCGGGATCGCCCAGCAGACGCTCGGGCGTGAAACCGCATTAATTATGGTGCTGGCGTTTATCGTCAACATCCTGATTGCCCGCCTGACCCGCTTTAAATATATCTTCCTGACCGGCCAGGCCTCCTTGTGGATGGCGACCGTCTGTTCGGTCATCGGTTATATGGGCGGCCTGCGCGGTGTGGAGCTGATCGTAACCGGTGGGGTGATAGCCGGGGTGATGGCGGTCGGTATGCCGGTACTGGCACAACCGATTGTGCGCAAAATTACCGGTTCCGATGATTTTGCGCTCGGCCATTTCTGCACCATCGGGTATATCGTGCAGGCGGGTGTGGCAAAAATCACCGGCGACGTCAGTAAGAGCACCGAAGATTTTGAGCTGCCGCAGTCCCTCTCATTCCTGCAGGACACTTATCTGTCGATGATGGTGGTGATGATCCCGATTTACCTGATCCCCGCCATCGCCGCAGGCCCGGAAGTTGTCGCGCCTTTCGCCAATAACGTCAACTATCTGGTCTATTCCTTCCTGCAATCGGTTCAGTTTGTGGTGGGTGTGTATGTTCTGCTCTCCGGGGTGCGCCTGTTGCTGGCTGAAATCGTCCCGGCTTTTCGCGGGATAGCCCTGCGCATCGTGCCGAACGCCATTCCGGCGCTCGATTGCCCGGTGCTTTTCCCTTACGCCCCTAACGCGGTGATCATCGGGTTTATCTCCACCACCATCGGGTCGGTCATCGGCATGTTCCTGTTCCCGAGCCTGGGACTCGCGATGATTTTACCGGGCATGCTGACCAACTTCTTCGCAGGCGGCACGGCGGGCATCTTTGGTAACGCCGTCGGCGGACGTCGCGGGGCGATTATCGGCGGTATCTTCCACGGCCTGTTTATCACCTTACTTCCGGCACTGCTGCTGCCTCTGCTGGGCAAATTCGGCTTCTCGAACGTGACATTCAGCGACTCGGATGTCATCAGCGTCGGGCTGGTGTTTGGTCATATTCTCAACTTCTTCCATTAACCGCGCGGAGGTCATCTTTATGGATACACGCATTGAGCAAATTTTAGCGCAACAGCTGCCGCCGCAGGAGTCGGCCAAGGCACTCAACGAGCTGGGAAAACAGTATCAGGAACAGCAGGAACTGGAGGCGGCGATTGCCTGCTGGGAGCAGAGCATGGCCTGTTACGGCAAGCCTGGCTTTGCGCAGGCGCAACTGATGAAGGCCTATAACGCGCGGCGGCGTGAGTGCTCAGAGGCCGGAGACGGCAAAGGGCTGGAGACGTATTCGCAGAAAATCGACGCGCTGATGCAACAAAGTAAGGATGCGATCCGATACGGATTTTGAGACAAAAAAGCCAGAACTCAGGTTCTGGCTTTTTACATTCACGCGTCCGGGCACTTTACGGGTTCAGCGATTTCGTTCGCTGCGCAAAGCTCTTGCGTAATTTTTGCAGTTTCGGCGGGATCACCGCCATGCAGTAACGGTTCTGCTGCCCCGCGCCATCCCAGTAATTCTGGTGATAGCCTTCGGCCACGTACACCTCACCCAGCGGTTCGATGCTGGTCACAATCGGATCACTGTGATCGTGCTGCGCGCGCAGTATGGCGGCTTCCGCCTCGGTTTTTTGCTGCTCGTTGGCCGGGAAAATCGCCGAACGGTACTGCGTGCCGACGTCGTTGCCCTGGCGGTTAAGCTGGGTCGGATCATGCGTCACAAAGTGGATATCCAGCAGATCGCCGTAGGTCAGTTTTTCCGGGTCAAATCCCACGCGGATGGCCTCCGCATGGCCGGTGGTGCCGGTGCACACCTGCTCATAGTTCGGGTTCGGACGACGCCCGCCAGTGTAAACACTTTCCACCGACTCCACGCCGATGACGTCTTTGAACACCGCTTCCGTACACCAGAAACAGCCGCCACCAAAAATAGCGTATTCGATTGTCATACAGACTCCTTCACTCAGGGGGTAGAGGAAATATGGGGACGGATAAGGCTGACATAAAGGTATGGCATTAAAAAAAGGGAATGTGAAATGCTTATCGCCGGTAAATTATATTATTTTGCTTTCTCTTATTTCCCTGCAAATAGTGATGATATTCCGTCTGATTGATCTGCCTTTTTTTTCATGGCAGACTCACTGGCATTGAAATACATGGAATTCCCCCTATGAAAGACGTTATTGAAGGTTTTCTCAGATTCCAGAAAGAAGCGTTTCCGCAACGCTCTAAGTTATTCAAACAACTCGCTTTAAACCAAAATCCTAAGACCCTGTTTATATCCTGTTCTGACAGCCGTTTAGTGCCGGAATTAGTGACCCAGCGTGAACCGGGCGAACTGTTTGTTATCCGTAATGCCGGTAATATTGTGCCACCTTTCGGGCCGGAACCGGGCGGCGTATCGGCAACGGTGGAGTACGCGGTGATGGCGCTCGGCGTAAAAGATATCGTTATCTGCGGGCACTCCAACTGTGGCGCGATGAGCGCAATCGCCAACTGCACCTGTCTGGATCACATGCCCGCGGTCGCCCACTGGCTGCGTTATTCCGATGCGGCGAAAGCCATCAACGAAGCCTCTGAGCACGAATCCCCTGAAGCACGCGTCAACGGAATGGTGCATCAGAACGTGGTTGCTCAACTGAGTAACCTGCGCACGCACCCTTGTGTTGCGGTCGCGCTGGCGAAAGGTCAGGTTACCCTGCACGGCTGGGTTTATGATATTGAATCCGGGTGTATTGATGCATTTGATGCGAAGAGCAGCACCTTTATTTCACTTTCAGATAATCCTGAAGTCAGGGCCAGTTAATTAAAAAATCCGGCATATCGGCTTGCCGGATAATAATACGGAATCTATCCCAATAGGTTCCGTATTATAAATCAGCGGGTTAAGCATTTTTATTTTTTCCTCCGCACCTTTCAGCCGACATTATTTCCCTGCCTGAACGACACTTAAGCGCTTTCTCCTTCAATGCCACAGCGAGAATATTTCATGCCTGTTATCACGTTGAGCCGTCTGGCTGATTTGCCTGCCGCACAGTGGGATGCGCTGGTGCCTGCGCAACAGCCTTTCCTCAGCCATGCATTTTTATCTGCGCTGGAAGACAGCGGCAGCCTGGGGCCACATTCCGGCTGGCGACCTGAACATCTGCTGTGGCAGGAAAATGGCGACATCCGCGCCGCAATTCCCGGTTATCGTAAACGTCATTCTTACGGCGAATACGTGTTCGATCAGGGCTGGGCGGATGCCTGTCAGCGTTCGGGCATCGCCTATTATCCGAAATGGCTGGGCGCGGTGCCGTTCAGCCCGGTAACGGGCGCCCGGTTGCTGGGTGATGACTCTGCGGCCTTGCGTTTATTGCAGGCGTTGCCGGAGTATCTGGTGGAAAACGGCCTGACCGGCGCGCACATCAATTTCACCGATGAACGCGCCAACCGGCTGATCGGCAGTGAAGCCGTCTGGCAGCACCGGCAGGGCTTGCAGTATCACTGGCAGAACCGCGGTTATCGTGATTTTCAGGATTACCTCGACGCCCTCACCTCGCGCAAACGTAAACAGTTCCGCAAGGAGCGCGAACAGGTGGCGGCGCAGGGCATCGAGTTTATCTGGCTGAAAGGCACCGACGTGACCGAAGCGCAGTGGGATTTTGTCTACAGCTGCTACAGCAATACTTACGCCGTGCGCGGCCAGTCGCCGTATCTGACCCGCGCTTTCTTCCGCCTGCTGGCGGAAAGAATGCCGGAGGCGATCCGTCTTGTTGTCGCGCAGCAAAACGGTCGTGACGTGGCGATGGCCTTCAGCCTGATCAGCGGCGATACCTTTTATGGCCGCTACTGGGGCTGCGTGGCAGAGTTTGACCGGTTGCACTTCGAAACCTGTTTTTATCAGGGTATGGAATACGCGATTGCCAGCGGGCTGGCGCGCTTTGACGCGGGCGCACAGGGCGAACACAAACTGCTGCGCGGCTTTGAACCGGTGATCACCGACTCATGGCACTATTTACGGCATCCGGGTTTACGCGATGCCGTGGAAGATTTTTTAGTGGAAGAGCGTGCCGGCGTGCAGCGCTGGGCCGATGAAGCCCGTGAGGTGCTGCCGTACCGGCACGCATAGAGCCTTAATCCATCCCGACAAATCCGCCGGTCTGATGTTGCCACAAGCGCGCGTAAAGGCCGCCGTGCGCCAGCAGTTCGGCGTGATTACCCACCTCGACAATCTGCCCTTTTTCCAGCACCACCAGACGGTCCATTTTGGCGATGGTCGATAAGCGGTGGGCGATGGCAATCACCGTTTTACCGCCCATCAGCGTCTCGAGACTTTCCTGAATTGCCGCTTCCACTTCTGAATCCAGCGCCGATGTCGCTTCATCCATGATCAGGATCGGTGCGTTTTTCAGTAACACGCGGGCGATGGCAATACGCTGACGCTGGCCGCCGGAGAGTTTCACGCCGCGTTCACCGACATGCGCATCCAGCCCGGTTCTGCCCTGCGAATCATACAGTTGCGGTATAAATTCATCGGCACGCGCCTGACGGATCGCCAGCTGCAACTCCTCATCGGTGGCGCCCGGCCTGCCGTAAAGCAGGTTATCGCGGATTGAACGGTGCAGCAGCGAGGTGTCCTGCGTAATCATGCCGATTTGCGCGCGCAGGCTCTGCTGCGTGACCCCGGCAATGTCCTGCTGATCAATCAGAATGCGCCCGCCGTCGATGTCGTAGAGCCGCAACAGCAGGTTCACCAGCGTGGATTTCCCCGCGCCGGAAGGGCCGATAAGACCGATCTTCTCACCGGGGCGGATCGCCAGATCCAGATTCTGGATCACCCGGGCGCCTTTGCCATAGTTGAAATCGATGTGATCAAAGTGGATCGCCCCCTGATCCACCTTCAGCCCTTTCGCCTGTGGTTTATCGGTCACGGTCAGCGGCTGCGCGATGGTGTGCAGACCGTCCTGAACCGTACCAATGTTCTCGAAAATCCCGTTCACCACCCACATGATCCAGCCAGACATATTCACGATACGGATAACCAGACCGGTCGCCAGCGCAATCGCCCCGACGCTTATCAGCGACTGCGTCCATAACCACAAGGCCAGCCCGGTGCTGCTGACAATCAGCAGACCGTTCAGCGTGGTAATGGCGAACGCCATACCGGTTAACAGCCGCCCGGCGAGCTGCGTTTTATACGTCTGTTCGGTGATGGCCTCACGCGCATATTGCTGCTCCAGATCGGTGTGTGCGAACAGCTTCAGCGTCGAGATATTGGTGTAGCCGTCAACGATACAGCCCATCAGCTTCGAGCGCGCTTCAGAAGACTCGACCGAGCGCTGCTTCACCCGAGGCACAAAGAACCACAGGCAAATCGCGTAACAGAATATCCAGATAATCAGCGGGATCATCAGCCGCCAGTCAGCTTCGGCAAACAAAAACAGTGCGCTGGCGGCGTAGATCACCACGTGCCAGATGGCATCCACCATCTGGACTGCGGAATCGCGCAGCGAGCTGCCGGTCTGCATGATGCGCTGGGCGATGCGCCCGGCGAAATCACTCTGAAAAAAGTTCAGGCTCTGCCTGAGCACATATTTATGGTTTTGCCAGCGGATCATGCTGGTCATACCGGGCGTCAGCGTCTGATGTACCAGCAAATCATTCAGCCCGAAAAACACCGGCCGCAGGATCATCGCCACCGCCGCCATCCACAGGAGTTCCCCCATATGCTCGGAGAAAAAACTGCCCGGCGGTGTGTCTTTGGTGAGATCGATAATCTGGCTGAGGTAGCTGAACAGCGACACTTCAATCAACGACGCTACCAGCCCGACCACCAGCAATACCGCAAAACTCGGCCAGACCTGGCGCAGATAATAGAGATAGAAAGGAAAGACTTTGTCAGGCGGCTCCCCGCCCGGCGCCTCACGGAAGATGTCGATCATTCGCTCAAAACGGCGAAACAGCATGGTGCACCTCTTAAGGAGTTTTCGTCAGGGCTGTCCTGCTCTGATGTAATGACGTCATAACGTAACAGAACCTCTAAGCGTAGAGTATTCCTGCTGTTCTTCCCAGAAAGGATATGCGTTTGGATTATTAAAAGGTGTAAAGAGTAAAACTCGTTTGTTGCGGATGGTAAAAATAGATAATCCAAAAGTATCCCGATCTCATTTTTTATATTTACTTAATGCTAATAATAATAACTCAGTGAGAAAAATTAATTATTCGTCATTTAATTTCTGAATGACTTCTTAAAAGGATATTAAAAATGTCAAACTGCACCTATTTAACGATCACCGGAAAGACGCAGGGTCTGATATCCGCAGGTTGTTCCACCTACACCTCAATCGGAAACAGATTTCAGGCTGGCCATGCAGACCAGATACTGGTTTATTCTTCTCAACATGATATTACCCGCGAAATGAACGTGAATCATCATCCCATGAGAATTACCAAACCTCTTGATAAATCGACGCCATTACTGCTGGTCGCGATTTCTAATAACGAACTTATTCAGTGTGTTTTAGACTACTACCGAACATCACAATATGGTACTCAGGAGAAATTTCTCACCATCAAGCTGACAGATGCCACTCTGGAATGTATTTCTTCAACTAACCCAAGTACTCATACCGGCGGTGATACACAACCTTATGAAACGCTTTCATTACGTTATGAAACCATTGATGTGACTCATCATATAGCCGGAACTTCAGGCTATAGTCTATGGATTGACAGAGTCATGTAGAGGAGACGAATGCCATTTGGGGAATTTCAAATGGCATTCTCAAATGAATTTGGAAATTAATGCATGATACCTTGATCAAATGCGATGACTTTATGTTTATAAAAAACATTTAAAACCCAAATTTGTTCTGAGTCAGCTCCCTTAGAATAATCTGGATTCAAAACGTAACTATAGTCTCCATTATCAAATACATACCCCTGGAAATCATAGTTATGAGGATTGTACATTACGCGACCTTTCAGGTGCAGTCTTGCTCCCGTTTTTTTATTAATTGCATCGTAAATTACATCATCACATGCCATTTCACCTTCCGGACAATTGACTTTTAAATCGATATCAAAATGCTGGCCTTCGAAATCAGGTAAACCGGAATGAAGCCTGAAGTTGTTTGCAAAACAACTTAAGCTGAACAAAACTGCAAAAATTAATATCAGTGTTTTTTTCATAAAATTAAATTCCGTTTTAACTTAACAAAGTTAATACATATTCCCTTCATCACTTGCGATAGTTTTACCTTTAAACATCACATTCAATACCCACCACTCTGTAGATTTTGTAGAAGGTGAATAATCAGCCGTTAACTGATACAAATATTTCCCATTTTCGAACTCATACCATTGGCGATCCTTCGTCGGGTTGGATAAGAGTCTGCCTGTCAGATGAAGCCTTTCTCCGGTCTTCCTGTTGATAGCGTCGTAGCTCACGTCATCACATGTCAGGCTGGTTTCAGGACAACTCGCTTTCAGTTCTATCTCAAATTTTTCACCCTGAAATGAACGAATACCAGGATGCAGTTTATATCCCTCTGCAGAACAATTTGCAGAAGCTAAGGTGATCAAGGTAAAAATCATTAGCAATCTCATCGTGCATATACTCCATTGTGAAAAATGTTAAGCTCTGATTTGCGTCTGTTAAACAACCCCTTAGAAAAATGGTGGTCAGTGTTCACCCAACGCAACCAAGCACTATCTAAATCGGTATTACTCTCTCCGTTTAATATTTTCAAAACCTCTGAAGATAAAAAACCTTTATGCAGCTTAACGTCACCATACCCAATATTAAATGAAAAAATAATCACTGCATCATATTCATTTTGAGTTAGGCTGGCGGAAAGTGTTCGTTTAACACTCATTTCAAATCTTCTTATGTCATCTTGATATATCTCATTAGCCTTCATTTCTGTTATCCCATTTTTATATATTTCAAATTCATTGGCATTTGTAATTAAGTGTCCATATCCTATCGTTGCACCTTTTGTATAAGCAGTAATTTCATGGCTATTACTATCTGCATAAGGCTTCAATCTTAAACTTTCATAATCTCTGAGTAACGCATGTCCCTGCGGGCTAACCGATAACTCATTCACATTTTTCCTCACCCCGCTAACCACAGTTGAATTACTTGCAGGAGGTGCTACCGTATCCAGCTTGGGGGTTCCCTGAGAGAAATGCCCAAACTGCAACCAGCGAAGAGTTTTACCATTAGGCTCAACCAGGCCATCAGGCAATGACATAAACTGTTGCTGAAACTTTCTTATGGCTGCGACAGTTTTTGGGCCGCAATTACCATCAACGACCAGATTAGGAAATCCGGCATTCTTAAGACGATACTGAACTTCGATTACATCATGGAATAAGTTCTCGCCGAAATAACCGACGTTCCTGCTTAATGATGAGGGCATGCCAATATCCTTATTGTTATGAAGTCACGCACCGTGAATTATATTTCACAGTAAATCCATTGTGATAAAATATTCATTAAATAAATAGGTCGTTAACAATAAATAATAACAGGATAAAGACGGAGAGGTATTTCATAAAAATCAGAATTGAGAGATCTGCGGACATTATTGCTCATTCTTTCTGCGGCCCAATACTCATCGCCGCAGAAAGAATTTTAAACGAATCACTATTTCTTCAGCACCACATCTTTCTGCAACAACGACAGGACAAACGCCAGCACCATGACCCCGGCGGAAATCTGGTACACCGAGTGCAGCGCGGTGGCGAATGCCTGCAAATAATCATCGCGAATGGTTGCCGGTAATTGCTGTACCGCCTGCGCGCTGAGTGAGCGCGGGATCGGGGTGCCTTCGGGGATCAGTTTTTCCAGTTGCGAACGCAGACCTTGTGTGAAAAGTGCGCCGAAGGCCGCCACGCCGATGGAACCGCCGATCGAGCGGAATAACGTCACGCTGGATGTCGCCACGCCCAGCTGTTTCATCGATACCGAGTTCTGCACCGCCAGCACCAGAACCTGCATCACCATACCCAGTCCGAAACCGAGGACGCCGATATAAAGATAAAGCTGGGGTAACGTTGTGCTGAGCGTGAGATTGCCCAGCATCAGCATGCCGATAAAGCTGAGTAACGTGCCGAAAATCGGGAACAGCCGATAGCGGCCAATGCGGCTGATAATCCGGCCACTGACAATCGAACTGACCAGCAGCGCCCCCATCAGTGGCAGCAGTTGCATCCCGGCGGCGGAAGGTGATGAGCCTTTGACCACCTGCAAATAGAGCGGCAGGAAGGTCACCGAGCCCATCAGCGACATGCCGATAATAAAGCTGATGGCGCAGCTCAGCAGGAAGGTGCGGTCGCGGAACAGCCCGAGCGGGATGATCGGCTCCGCCGCCAGCGTCTCTTCATAAATGAAGCCGCCAAGTGTCACCACGCCGAACGCCAGAATGCACCACAGCTGCGGATCAGACCACTGATACACCGTGCCGCCTTCGCTGGTAAACAAGATGATGCTGGTCAGCGCCGCCGCCAGGTACGCCGCGCCGAGAAAGTCAATTTCATGGCGAATACGCGCAGTCTGCGATTTCAGCGCCACGCCGATCACCAGCAGCGCAAAAATACCCAGCGGCAGGTTGATGTAGAAAATCCAGCGCCATGACATGTGCTCGACGAGAAAACCGCCGATCAGCGGACCAATGACGGTCGCCAGCCCAAACACGCCGCCGAACAAGCCCTGATATTTACCGCGTTCCGCCGGCGGAATAACATCCCCGACCGCGGCCATAGTGACCACCATCAGCCCGCCGCCGCCTAGCCCCTGCAGGGCACGCATCAGGATCAGCTGAGTCATGTTCTGTGCCAGCCCGCAAAGTACCGAGCCGAGCAGGAACACCACTATCGCCGTTTGCAGCACGATTTTTCTTCCCAGCAAATCACCGAATTTGCCGTACAACGGCACCACGATCGTTGACGCCAGCAGATAGGAGGTGACCACCCAGGAAAGCTGATCCAGCCCGCCCAGTTCACCGACGATAGTCGGCAACGCCGTCGAGACAATGGTCTGGTCAAGCGCGGCCAGCAGCATCACCAGTAACAGCGCGGAGAACAGAAGCTTGATCGAAGGCCTGGCCTCTTTCACTTCGCTCTGCGCCGAATTTATAGTTGTCATGAATGCTATCCTGACTTGTAATTAATTAACTGTATAATTAATATTGACGCATCACCTTCATCCGGTCAATGGATCACCCCGCTCATGACAGACAGAAAAATCTCAGAAAAGGCGACGACAGCACAAAAGGTTCAGGAGGAAGGCACCGCATCCGCACGCCGTCCGGGTCGCCCGAGCGGGGTCAAAAAAGGCGTGGATAAGCGCGAACTGCTGCTGGATGCCGCCCTGAAACTCTTTGCCCAATCAGGTATCGCCGAAACGCCTCTCAGCATGATCGCCAAAGAAGCGGGTGTCACCACCGCCATGCTGCATTACTACTTCAATACCCGCGAACAACTGCTGGATGTACTCATCGACGAACGTTTTCAGCCAGTACGCGCGGGGTTTAGCGATATTTTTGATGTCCACGCCGACGATCCGCTGATGGCAATCACCGCGATGGCACAATGCATGATCGACGCGGCGGTGAAATACCCCTGGGTCGCGCCGCTGTGGGTACGGGAAGTGATCAGTGAAAGCGGGATGTTGAAAAAACGCATGGAAGAACGCAATGGCGACAAAAACCGCAAAGTGGTGCAGGAATGCATCACCCGCTGGCAGAGCGAAGGACGCCTGAACCCCGATCTCGATCCGGCGCTGCTGTTCATCTCCCTGTTCGGCCTGACCCTGTTCCCCCTCGCCTCCATGAAAATGCGCCAGGGCACCGCTTCCCCCATTTCCCCCGAAGCGCTGCGCAAACACGTCGCCGTCCTGCTCTTCCACGGCGTTGCGCCGCAGAAGCCATAATTTATCGGAAGCGTTAAAAATAGTGAGTCTTTCATGAAATAAGTGATCAGGCCCACGCTTTTACATCTGGTTTTATTTCCATATTTTCCCTATAAGTAATCATCACGCAGCAGTGATTAAAAAATAAAGAGGGTTATATGGAAATTCTTGAACAATTAAACAGTTTGGCTGTAAAAATCAAACAGCAGTCACTTTTAATTCAGACTGAAGAAGCAACGAAAAATGCATTTGTCATGCCTTTCATCAATAAAATCCTTGGCTATGACGTTTTTGATCCAACTGAAGTCGTTCCAGAATTTATCTGTGACGTAGGTACCAAAAAAGGGGAAAAAATAGATTATGCGATATTGAAAGGTGGGGAAATACAGATTCTGGTTGAGTGCAAGAAAATAGGCGAATCTCTGAATGTTAATCATGCATCTCAGCTATTTCGTTATTTTCATGTAACCAATGCAAGAATATCCATCCTCACAAACGGACAGGTTTATAAGTTCTTTACCGATCTGGATGCACCCAATAAAATGGATGAAAAGCCTTTTCTTGAGCTGGACATCCTTGATATTGATGAAAATCTTGTTTCAGAACTCGTGAAGTTAACCAAGTCTGCTTTCGATGTTGAATCCATAGTCAATGCGGCAGGGGAATTGAAGTACGTTAGCCAAATCAAAAAAATATTCCTTGCTCAATTCACTAATCCCGAAGAAGACTTTGTGAAGTTTTTCGCTTCGCGGGTCTACGATGGAATGTTGACGCAAAAAGTACGCGAACAGTTTAATACTCTCACCCGTAAAGCCGCAGTCCAGTTGTTGAATGATCAGGTGAACGAACGACTGAAATCAGCCCTCAGCGGCACTGTTCAAAATTCAGCGACAAAAGTTGTTGAAGAGGAACAGGAAATATCACAACCGACAGTCAATGTTGTTGAATCCGATCAAATCGTTACAACAGAGGAAGAACTTGAAGGGTTTCATATTGTTAAATCAATCATCAGAACAGTGATTGATATCAAACGCATTACTCATAGAGATACTAAAAGTTATTTCGGTATTTTGATTGATGACAATAACCGTAAGCCTGTTTGCCGCCTGCACTTTAACCGTTCTCAACTCTATATTGGGTTATTTGATGCGGACAAGACTGAAACGCGTCATCCGATAGAGTCGCTTGATGACATCTATCAATTCGCTGAGCATCTCAATACTACCGCACAAAGCTACTGCTGATTTTTCTGTGTATAACTGAGCCTGCGCAAGTGGGCTCATTGCTCTTCCACGGCGTTGCGCCGCAGAAGCCGTAACACAATCTTGCGAAGGCGCGGGGATAGCCGCGCAACTCACTTTATTCCCCGCTTTTTGTATCGAAAAATACTGCGCAGACTCGACTATCATCATTGGTCATCCACCATGTTTTTGAAAGGAATGCCTTGAGAATGAAGGGAATGCCGCCGCTGATCCTCGCGCTGCTCGCCAGTTCGTTAGTGCTCACTATCGGACGAGGTGTGACGCTGCCGTTCATCACGATTTATCTGACCGAGCACTATCATCTTCTGCCGAAAAGTGTCGGGATTATTCTCGGGGCCAGTCTGGCGATCGGCATTCTCAGTGGTCTGTACGCCGGTTATCTGGTGGATAAATTCAATCACCGGACGCTGATTATTGTCTCGATCAGCGCTTTTGGACTGAGCTTTTTACTGCTGCCGGTACTGCCCGGCGTCACCGGTGTTCTGGTGGTGCTGGCGTTGCTCAATGCCTCCTACGCGCTGCTGAGTATTACGCTCAAAGCCTGTATCGCCAGCTGGTTGCCGGTGGCGAAACGGGTTAAAGCCTTCTCCATGAACTACACGCTGGTGAACGTCGGCTGGGCGGTCGGATCATCACTTGGCGTCTGGTTAGCCGGGTTCAGCCCGAAGCTGCCGTTCGTGATTTCCGGTGTGCTGGCGCTCGGCACGGTGATTTCCCTCGGCTGGGGATTACGTCATATCCCGCACAGGCCGCCTCAGGCAGAAGAGGAACACAAACCCCTGCCGAAACCGAATCTGCGCCAGACGCTGGGCATTCTCGCGCGCGACCGCCGTCTGATTTATTTCACCCTGGGCAGCACGCTCGGCTCGGTGGTTTTCGGACAGTTTGCCGGTTATCTGTCGCAATATCTGATACTTGTGTCGAATGCCGCCTTTGCCTACAAAATTATCGGCGCGGTAATGATCACGAATGCCGTGATTGTCATCGCTTTCCAGTATGTCTTAAGCAGCCGCATGAAACAGGACACCCTGCTGAGGTGGCTGCTGCTCGGCACGGTATTTTTCATCGTCGGGTTGATCGGTTTTATGGTTGCGGGGGAATCGGTACTGCTGTGGATCATCGCCATGGCCATCTTCAGCTTTGGTGAACTTATCGTTATTCCGGTGGAATACATGTTTATCGACTTTATCGCACCGGAAAACATGAAAGGCAGCTATTACGGCATGCAGAATCTGAGCAATCTGGGTGGCGCGATAAACCCGGTGATGTGCGGTTTTCTGCTCAGTTACGCCGCCCCGTCAGTGATGTTTATCGCGCTGATCGCCGCCTCTGCGGGCGGGCTGGTATTCTTCTGGATGGGGCACCGGCTGGCGGCTAATACAGCGCGCGCGCTTGCTGCGTAAGGGTTTCCATCAGCCCGATATAAGGGTGCGGGCCGTAGCTTAACCGGCTGACCCCCGCCGCGATGAGATCGGCCAGCGGCGGCGTCAGGCTGCTGGCCATAATATTCACCGGCAGTGCGGAAACCTCACAGAGTTCAGCAATCAGGCCCGGATCGCTCAGACCGGGGGCAAAAAAGCCACTGGCACCGGCGTCCTGATAAGCGGCCAGCCGTTTTTTAGCTTCCGCCATCAGCGCCGGGTGCTGCGAGGCATCCGGTTGCTGCAAAAAGACATCGGTACGGGCATTGATAAATAAAGCGATTCCCTGCGTTTCAGCCACCTGACGAAGCGAAGTGAGAATCTCGCATTGCTCACGGACCCCGTTCAGCGCGGATGATCCCATTTGCTGATCTTCAACATTAATTCCCACCACGCCTGCCTGCAAAAGGGCGCTCAGATTATCGCAACGGTCAGCGCCATAACCGGTTTCAAAATCCACCGTCAGCGGCAAACTTATCACCGAAGCAATGCGTTGCACCGTCTGCAACAGGCTGGCAAAAGGCATGGCCTCGCCATCCTGATAACCCTGCGCCGCCGCGCATGACCAGCTGCCAGTCGCGATGGCCTTTGCTCCCGCCTGTTCCACGGCCAGCGCGCTACCCGCATCCCAGATGTTGTATAAAATGACCGGATTGTGTTTCTGATGAAGCGCTGAAAATGCCAGTGCCTGACGTTGCTGACTCATACCTTGCTCCTCGTTTAGCGGCTCAGCGCCATTCTTCGTTCGTGTTCAATCAGCCAGCGCTTGCGCCACAAACCGCCGCCGTAACCGGTCAGCGAACCGTCGGCACCGATGACGCGATGGCAAGGGATCAGAATGGAAATCTGGTTAGCGCCATTTGCCCTGGCGACGGCGCGGGAAGCGGTTGCCTGCCCGATATCGGCCGCCAGCGCAGAGTAGCTGCGCACTTCACCCGCCGGAATAGCTCTGAGCGCATCCCAGACTTTTCGGGTGAACAACGAACCGAATTCTGCCAGCGGCGTGAGGAATAAACGCTTCCCGCCCGCGAAATACGCCGTCAGTTCCTGTTCGAGCTGATCTATGACCGGGTTGCGGCCAAAAATAATTTCAGATGACGTCAGCTGTTTCAGCCGCTCAATTTCGTTGGGCAACGCCGGACGGTCAATAAACTCCAGCAGATACAGCGCGTCGCGGCTGGCAATCGCCAGCATGGAACCGATCGGCGTATCCAGCCAGTCAGCTTTCAGAAACTGATGCTTTCTGGCCTGACTGGGGTTCAGCCCGATTTGCCGGGTGATTGCCGCGCGAAATCCGCTACCGGATCCAAAACTGGCATCCAGTTGCGCTTCAATCACCGGCTCTCCGCCGGTCAGGGCATCGACGCCTTTACCGACTCTGCGCAGGCGCGCCATTTCCAGAAACGTGATCCCGAACTGCCGTTTAAAAGCCCGGCGGACAGTGGAAGGGTCAACATTCATTGCCTGCACATCGCCTTCACTCCACTTTTTGTCTGGCTCATTTTCCAGCGCTGCCAGTAACTTCAGCACCAGCGGGTCTTTCTCTCCGCCCTGCATGAGCGGACGGCAGCGTTTACACGGGCGGTATCCTGCTTCCATCGCACTGACCATCGACGGATAAAACACCGAGTTCTCACGTTTAGGCTTGCGCGCCGGGCAGGTCAGCCGGCAAAAAATCCCGGTACTTTTCACACCGACAAAGGCAAAGCCGTCGTAAGCCGGGTCGCGGGCAATCAGCGCAGCATAAAGAACATCATCGTCAGGCAAATCGAAAAGCATGATTTCACTCGCAGACCGGGAACATGGGAAAAGCATAGGGGAATTCGAACGGGGGAAGCGACGTTTTTCGGGCGTTGATTTAACTCTTTCCGGCGAGGTTATCCGTGCCCGGCGCAATACCGGGCACGGCCATTTTTACTCCTCCAGCCCGCGATTTTTCAGCATCGGCTCAATTGACGGCGCCTTACCGCGCCAGGTTTCGTAGAGCTTTTCGAGATCTTCGCTGTTACCGCGTGAGAGGATCTGATCACGGAATTTCTGACCATTCTCCCGCGTCAGCCCGCCCTGTTCGGTGATACCCGCAAAGGCATCGTCGGCCAGCATTTCTGTCCACAAGTAGGCGTAATATCCGGCCGCATAGCCGTTACCCCAGATGTGCTGGAAATAGCTGGAACGGTAGCGCGGCGGTACATACGCCAGGTTCACTTTGTCCTTCGCCAGCGAATCCGCCTCGAACTTATCGACATCCTGCTGGGGTGCGTCGGCGCTCAGGCTGTGCCAGTGCATATCCAGCAGCGCGGCGGCCAGAAGCTCGGTCATGTCATAGCCTTTGTTGAACTTACTGGCCTTCTCGATTTTGTCCTGCAACGCCTGCGGCATCACTTCGCCAGTCTGATAATGTTTCGCGAAGTGAGTAAACACTTTCGGATCGCTCGCCCAGTGCTCGTTAAACTGAGAAGGGAACTCGACAAAATCACGCGGCGTCGCGGTACCGGAAAGGCTCGGGTATTCCTGACTGGCAAACAGACCGTGCAACGTATGACCAAACTCGTGGAACATAGTGATCACGTCGTCCCACGACAGCAGCGCCGGCTGCCCCGCGGCGGGTTTCTGGAAGTTGGCGACGTTGTAAATCACCGGCTTAGTGCCCAGCAGTTTCGACTGATCGACGTAGTTGCTCATCCACGCGCCGCCGCCTTTATTATCGCGCTGATAATAATCGGCATAGAACAGCGCCATCGATTTACCGTCTTTATCGAACACCTCAAAAACCCGCACGTCCGGGTTATACACCGGCAGGTCTTTGCGTTCTTTAAACGTGATGCCGTACAACAGGTTAGCGGCATAAAACACGCCGTTTTCCAGCACATTGTTCAGCTCGAAATAGGGTTTGATTTGCGCGTCGTCCAGATCATATTTCTCTTTGCGCACCTGCTGCGCGTAATGCTGCCAGTCCCAGGCAGCCACCTGGAAGCCGCCCTTCTGTTTATCGATTTCCGTCTGAATATCCTGCGCCTCACGCTGTGCGCGGGCGGTGGCTGCCGGCACAATTTTGTGCATGAAATCCAGCGCAGCCTGTGGCGTTTTCGCCATCTGATCTTCCAGCTTCCACGCCGCATAGCTTGGGAAGCCCAGCACCTGAGCCTGCTCAGCACGAACTTTTGCAAGCTTAGCAATCAGCTCGCGGGTGTCGTTGGCATCGCCTTTTTCAGCACGATTGATGGATGCTTCATACAGCGCCTTGCGGGTTTCCCGGTCATCGAGCGACTGCAACAACGGCTGCTGCGTCGTATTTTGCAGCACCAGCAGCCAGGCGTTATCCAGCTTACGGTCTTTGGCGGCCTGCGCGGCAGCGGATAATTCGGCATCGCTTAGCCCGGAAAGCTGCGCTTTGTCTTTCACCGTCAGCCCGCCCGCTTTGGTCGCGGCCAGCAACTTGTTGGTGAACTGGGTGCTGAGCGTCGCCGCCTGCTGATTCAGCGCCTTAAGTTTGTCTTTATCCGCATCAGAAAGATTGGCGCCGGCCAGCTCAAAATCTTTAAACGTCACCTCGATCAGACGCTGCGACTCCGGCGACACCTTCAGGCTGCTGCGCTGGTCATACACCGCTTTCAGGCGCGCAAACAGTTTGCTGTTGAGATGAATGCTGTCATCCATCGCGGCCAGTTTTGGCGATGTGTCTTCGTCAATTTTTTGCAGCGTATCGTTGGTGTTCGCGCCGGTCATCGCGCCAAAAACGTTTTGCACGCGCTGGAGCATGACGCCGGATTTTTCCAGCGCCACATAGGTATTTTCAAAAGTAGGCGGTGCGCTGTCGCTGGCAATTTTATCGACTTCAGCGAGTTTCTGGCGGATGCCTTCAAGAATGGCCGGTTCGTAATCACTGTCTTTATAGAGATTGAATTGCGGTGCCTGATATTCCAGCGGGCTGGGGGTTAAAAACGGATTATCGGCTTTGATAGCATGATTCATGACGTGCTCCTGCGTGGCGGGCTGCGCAGTTTGCGCAGCGCCTGCAAACTGGCTGAGAGCCAGACCGGTTGCCATAAAGAGGATGGACAGACGCATTTTCAGTCTTCCTTAGCTGAGGGAAAGATGGACTCCGTTAAGTGTTTGAGAATAGACGCCTGCTGCCCGATCGGCAAAAGAGAATCCTAAGTAAATCGTGTTATTACGAGGCAGGTTCCATATTTTTGGCCGCCGCATTCTGTCAGGATAGCGTTCTTCGCAGCACGTAAAATGACCGGAAAAGAGATGATCAAAAACCAGACTTTCAGCGACCAGCGCTTTAGCCAGCAGCAACTGTCGGGCGAAGAATTTCACGATTGCAGGTTCCTGCGCTGCCGTTTTGACAGCACAAATCTGTCTGACATCGCTTTCGTCAACTGCATTTTCTACGACGATGAAACACAGTCAGGTTGTTCTTTTCAGCATGCGCAGCTGAAAGATGCCAGCTTCAAACATTGCGACCTGACGATGGCGGATTTCAAAAATGCGCAGGCGCTGGGTCTGGAGATCCGCGAATGCAAAGCCACCGGCGCAGATTTCAGCGGCGCCAGCTTTATGAATATGATCACCTCCCGCACCTGGTTTTGCAGCGCATTCATGACCAAAAACAACTTCAGCTACGCCAACTTCAGCAAAGTCATTCTGGAAAAATGCGAGCTGTGGGAAAACCGCTGGACCGGCGCGAACGTGCAGGGGGCAAACTTCAGCGGCTCCGACCTTTCCGGCGGCGAATTCACTGAATTCGACTGGAATAACGTCAACATCACCCATTGCGACCTGACGAATTCAGATCTGGGCGAACTGAACATCCGCAAAGTGGATCTCGATGGCGTGAAAATCGACGACTGGCAGCAAAGCCATCTGCTGGAGAAGCTGGGGATGATTGTGATTCATTCGAAGTGAGCGCGCCATGAAGCGCATTTTTGTGTCTGAAATACGCCCGTTGAAACCGAAAAGTGCGCTTCTCCCCCGCCCTTCATCAGAATCTCATCACACTATGCTATAACTGGCATTCGCTTTAGCCACGAAATTAACCTCATGAAAGATAATAGTATTTACTCTCCTCAGGCGTCTGTGCCGGAAAAATCACGGGTGCTGGGCTGGTCTGATTTATTCTCGCTGTGGTTCTCGCTCGGCATGGGCCTGATGGTATTGCAGGCCGGGGCGATTCTGGCACCGGGGCTCGGGCTTGCAGGATCGCTGGCGGCGATTGTGCTGGGTTCTGCCGTCGGTGTTGCGCTGCTGGCGCTGGTCGGGGTGATCGGCGGGCAAACCGGCATGTCTTCGATGGCGTCGCTAAAACTGAGCCTCGGCAAACGCGGTGTGGCGCTGCCGGTGCTGTTCAATCTGATCCAGCTGATCGGCTGGGGCGCGTTTGAAATTGTGGTGATGCGCGATGCGGCCAGCCTGCTGGCAAAACGGGCCTGGGGCGACGGCAGCTTTTGGGCGAATCCAACCCTGTGGACGTTTATTTTCGGCATCGTCGCTACCTTGCTGGCGGCCAGCGGTCCGCTGGCATTTATCCGCGTGGTGCTGCGCCGCTGGGGGATCTGGTTACTGTTGGCGAGCTGCGCGTGGCTGACCGGTTATCTGTTCCTGCACGCGGATTTATCGATGCTGTGGCATAACGCCGGGAACGGTTCGATGCCGTTCGCGCTGGCCTGCGACATCGTGGTGTCGATGGCATTTTCATGGCTGCCGCTGGTGTCGGATTACACCCGTTTTGGCAAGTCTGCGCGGCAAAATTTCTGGGGTACCGCCTGCGGATATTTCCTCGGCAGCGTATGGATGATGTCTCTCGGCGTCGCGTATACGCTGGCGTTTGTCAGCACCTCAGCCGATGCCAATGCGCTGCTGCTGGCGCTGTCAGGCGTGGCGCTGGGTATTCCGCTGCTGCTGATTCTGGTGGATGAACACGAAAACGCATTTGCGGATATTCACTCGGCGGCGGTATCGGCGGGCACATCGGTGCCGGTCAGCGTCGGGAAACTGACGTTGGGCATCGGCCTGCTGTGTACGCTGATCGCCTGGTCGGTGCCGCTGACGCAATACGAAAACTTCCTGCTGCTGATTGGTTCGGTCTTTGCACCGCTGTTCGGCGTGGTCTTGACGCATCATTTTGTGCTGCGTCGCCAGACTAACGAGAATCTGAATCTGCGCTCGGTCGCGGCCTGGTTTACGGGGATCGCGGTCTATCATCTGATGGCGAATCTGCTGCCTGATGTCGGCGCAACTATTCCGTCGCTGCTGGTGGCGGGGCTGATGTGCTGGGGGTTGGGGCGCAAAGTCTGAACTAAGAAAACCGCCCCTCAGGGCGGTTCCTTAATTACTACAAACCAGATCCCATGTTGACGTTAATCTTGATATCAGAAACGTTAACGTTCCATCCACCATTCTCAGTCGTCATCAAAGAACCCAGCACAACGATCAGTGCATAAATACACTTTTTCATTGTTGCGGCCTTTTACAACCGCGTTTCACCAATAAGCACCGGGACCGACTGGAGAAGAACAAACAGCATCTGGACTGATTGTCCCCGCGGTACTCAAGTGCTAATTTCAAGCCCGGTGACCCGCCGCTAAACGGGCAAACTAGCCCCGCGCAGATGCTACCATCATGCCTATGATATTTGTAAGGTTATTGATCATAATTTAAGCTTGCGGGGAATTCTTCACTTAGGTATATTTACCCGGTCTGGGCTGCTTGTCCCGCTTATTTAAGCAAATGAAAATTGAGAAAGCTTAGCGCTAACTGAACTTCCTCAACAAAAAAACCGCTCTTTGAAGCGGTTTTTTTGTGCCTGAAATTCAGCCCTTACAGTCTCATTTCCCCTGCCCGAAAAAATCGTTGTACAGCATATAAAGGTGCGCCGCGCTCCATGAGAAGTTGGGTGCGCCCTGCTGCTGGCCGGTGAGCGGGTTGTAGTTTTCGCGGATCGGACCGTCGGTCACCAGGCCGTCGGCGTGGTCGAAGAAGGCCTGCGCCATGGCGATAGCATCGTTGCGGTAACCGTATTGCTCCATGCCTTTCAGGCCGAAATAGAGCTGATCGACCCACACGCGCCCGCGCCAGTAAATGTCGGCACCGAACGCCGGATTGGTCAGTGCGGCGGTGCCGAGCGGCACATAGGTGTTGAATTCGCGCCCATCTTTCATCACTTTGACCACGGCGTCGGCATGCGCCTGCGTCGCTGCGCCGTTAAACAACGGTGACCAGCCTTCCGGGCCTTTGCCGCGTTCGACTATCGGTTTGCCCGCGCAGCCGTTAGCCAGCGGTTTCTCTTCAATGCGGATGTCATAGAAAAAGCCGCTGCGGCTGTCGAACATGCAGGTATTGATGTATCCGGCCAGTTTGACGGCTTTCGCACTAAAATCTGCGGCTTCGGTTTTCTTGCCCAAAATGCCGGCAATGTCGGCCATGTACTTGTTGTCGCTGTACATATAGCTGGCTTCATCGACCGATTCCTGTAGCAGTGAATATCCCAGCAGCGTTCCGTCATCAGAACGGTTTTCGGCGAATTTAACCTGCCAGTCTTGTTTTTTACCGCCATTTTTGATGTATTTCGCCAGCTGATCGGCGTCGATGAAACCAAAGGCCGCCGCATCGTCCCTCCCCGATTCCCATGAAGCCGCCACCTGCGCCGGAATTTCTATGCTGTCGTACTGACCGGATTTCACCACGCGGTCATAGTTTTTCAACCCGGATTCGGTCTGTTCTTTCTTCCCTTCCCGAACGGTAAACAGCATGCTGCCGTCGGCGGTATTGTGCGCTTTATCGCGCGTTGCGCCGTATTCCGGCACGCCGTTATGGTTGTGATCGCGGTTGCGCAGCCACCAGTCATGATAGGCGACCAGTTTCGGGTACATCTCTTCCAGCCACTGTTTATCACCCGTCGTTTTGTAGACTTCCATCACCGACCACGCCGCCAGGCTCGGCTTGGTGTTGCGCTCATTCCAGTTGGTGCCGTCGCCACCGCGCTCAGGACTTGTGTTATAGGCGATGAGATCGGGTACAAAACCGGCATCCCACGGGCGGACCGTATCGCCGGGTGGGATCTGAAACGCGAACACGGCGCGGATATTGTTTTTCGCCACGTCAGGATTGAAATGTGCCATCGCGTAAGCCTGTTTCCAGGTGTCCCACGGCCAGGTCTGATTGCCGGAGAACCAGCGGCCGGTGACAGACGGCGTCACGGAATCAAATCTCATTACGCCCGCCGCGCCGCGCCAGTTACCGTTAAGGGTTTCGATGGCTTTAACCGCCACACGTTCCTGCGCCGGTGTGGCGTGCGGGTTGGTCAGCCCGCGGGTCAGATATTCTTCCCAGCGCTGTTGTGAGGCCGCCAGAAAACGTTGCGGATGCGCCAGAATACCGGCGATCTCAGGCTGCTCTTTCTGTACCTCACCGGCGGTCAGCAGATGCGAATAGGTGGTGTAAATCGTGGTGGAACCGGCGATGTTGGCTTTCGCGTTAAACTGATGCCCTGCCACTGTCGTCTGCATCGGCAGGGATTTGTGGATCTGGTATTCCGACTCGCCCGACGTCATCAGGCTGGAGGCCTCGCGCACTTTCCCGAAGGTCACGCGCAGGCCGTCAGCCGTCGGCAGGATTTTGCGGGTATAGCCCGGATATACCTGTTCGATGGTTTTATCCGACGGCGGTTTCCCCTCCTGAGCGCGCAGGTTTTCCAGTAATGCGCCGTCCCAGACCAGTTCCAGCGGGGAATCGGTGGTGATTTTGGTTTCCAGTAACGAGGTGCGGGCGGTGACAAAACGCAGCGTCATGTCGACGCGAATGCCGGGCGCGGTCAGCGTCTGGATCAGCGCGCCGGGAATGCTGTACGCCTCCATGCTGAGCGCCACTTTCTGACCGTTTTTGAAGATCGTCAGCCGGTCAAAGTTATCCGCCATAAAGTTGATGTATTCTTCGGTCAGCAGCGCCGGGCCGGGAAATCCGCCCATGCCTTCCGGCCCGGCCGGTAATAAATGTCCGTGCCACGCGCCGTCATCAAATAAAGGATTGAAACGCTGATGCTCATCGAAATCATAATCGAGCATATAATGCGGCGCGCCGGTGCGGTTAATGACGTTTTTATAAGACTCAGCCTGCAATGGCTTTGCCGTTTCAGCGACCGCATTGCCGGAAATAAATAAGACAGACGAAATAAATAAGGCAAGGATTTTAACGCTGCTGATATTTTTCATTATGATTTACCCCAATAGAAATATTGCATCAGAAATATCGAATTACTGGCGCCGGTATTGTCGTTGCTCATATAAAATTTACTGTCTAATGCGGTCGCGAACCGGCCACCATAATATTCGTACCAGATACCGGCCTGTGCGTAGGAAGTGGTGGTAGCCGCCGCGTTATCGAGACGGTGTTCGGCGTAGCTGTAGGCGGTTGAGAAATACAGGCCGGACACCGCTTCGACCATCGCGCTGACCATCATGCCCGATTCGCTGCCGGGCTGATTGCCATCGCCTTTGCCGGTGTGATGCCACACACGTCCGGCGAGGTTTTTGCCCTGTAAACCCGCAAGCACCAGCTGTCCGGTGCCGTCGGTGAGTTCGAGGCCGTTGAGCAGCGTCAGCCCGTCGGTCAGATCGTATTGCGTGTAACCGTTAACCATCGCCCGGTACGTGTATTTATCTGAATAACGGTCATATTTGCCAAAATGCAGCAGCGCCTTACTTTCATCAACGCGGCTTTCCGGCGCGGCGGTCACGCTGTAGCGGAACTTGCCGGTGAGGTTCTGGATTTTCGCCGCCTGCGTTAAATCGCGGGTATTGGGAATGACGTAACCGTATTCCGGCGTGAAATCGCCCCACCATTGCAGGTCATCCAGCGAGGAGTCATTGCGCATGCTGAGGATCATCTCGGTGCCGTTATCGGTGCGGTAGCCGCCATAAAAACGGTTCAGGCCGCCTTCAAATCCGCCCCAGCTGTGATCGGGCACCCAGGCATTTCCCTGATGGTCGGCCTGCACTGTCCAGCCTTCGCCATAAATAAGCCCGAACCAGTGGCCGCTTTGTATTTCCAGACCGCCTTCGATATAGGTACCGTCGCTGTATTTATGCTGGTCCTGACCCTTTAAATACACGCTGCCTCCACCGCCCATTTCGCCATAAAACCGGTAAGCGGTTGCCTCTGCGTTTTTTGGCGTTATTTCCGGTGGGGTTAACATATTATGTTCGGCGGGAACCACAGATTCCTGCGCCCATAAATTCATTGGTGAGGTGAATAATAAAAATATGAGTATTTTATTGAGTGATATTTTCTTCATCGGTATGCGCATCGCTCAGGGTGAGTGGGCTGAAAGTGAGCCAGAAATTAAAACGCATACTAGTAAATATTTTACTAAAATATACTTAAATATCGGTAAAGCGTTAACCGGGTCACACTGCATTTTTGCAGCCCTGCGCGCATGCGGCGTGTATACATGCGTCCGCGTAGCCATTAAGCTAACCGCCTGATTTACTGATAACCCTGGACTGAGACGCTGATGGCAACATTAAAGGAAATCGCTGAGGCCGCGAACGTATCCGTTGCGACGGTTTCACGCGTGCTGAATGACGATCCGAGCCTGAGCGTAAAAGCGCAGACCCGGCAGAAAATTCTGGAAGCGGCAGAACGCCTGGAATACAAACTGTCGTCGGCCAGGCGCAACGCCACCCACCGCATGACGTTTGCCGCGCTGTTCACTTACCGCCAGGGGCTGGAAATTGATGACCCTTATTATCTTTCCATGCGCTATGGCATTGAAACACAATGCGAAAAACTCGGCATTACGCTGGTTTCCGGCTACGACTTTACCGGCGATAAAGCCCTGCCGTCTGCCGAGGGCTTTCTGGTTATCGGACAGCCGCAGGCCGCGCTTCATCAGCAACTCAGTCAGCAATCCCTCCCGGTCGTGTTTATTGATGGCGTGATGGACGATCCGCAGTCCGACTGTGTGAATGTCGATCTGTTTAAGATCAGCCAGAAGGTGATCGATTTCTTCATAGGGCAAGGCTATTCGAGGATCGGGTTTATCGGCGGGCGCGATGAACCTGAATTTGCCGATCAGCGCGAGCAGGCTTTTGTGGAATATGGCCGGCTGAAAAATGTGGTGCAGGCAGAGGATATTTATTACGGCGATTTCACCAGCCAGTCCGGCTACCAGTGCGCCAAAAAAATGCTGCTGGACAACAGGCAGTACCCTCCGGCGCTGCTGATTGCCACCGATACCATTGCGCTGGGCGTGACGCGTGCGCTGCTGGAGCACGGCGTGAAAATCCCGGAGCAGATCGCGCTGATCAGCGTCAACGACATCCCGACCGCACGCTTTGTTTTCCCTTCTTTATCAACGGTGCGCATTCATTCCGAAACCATGGGCGCGCAGGCGGTTAACCTGCTGACCGAGCGCCTGCGTGATGACCGCAACGTGCCGCTTTCCGTATTTGTCCCCAGCTCATTGCAGTTGCGCGATACCACCCGCCGCTGATCCCGCCCTGCCGGTTCACACCTTCTGACGCCCTGCTTTTTCCGATCGGGCAGGCGTCAAAGGGATCGCCGACGATCGTTAAAAATTAACTGCCTGATCCCCCGCCGCTTTTTTTAATTAGTGTGATCCCTCAGACAATCGGTAAATGTTTTTAGTTATTTTTACTAAATATTTACTATCTTATTTCCCATAGATACACGTCTCAGGAGAGATCACGTGAATAATTGGGAAAACATCGACAAGCAGTCAGAACACCGTTTACCACCGAGGGCCAGTTTTTTCAGCTATGAGAATGCGCAACAGGCGCTGCGCTTTGACCGCGCTGCCAGCCACTGTTTTCAGTTGCTCAGCGGTCGCTGGCAGTTTGCCTATTTTGATCACCCGGCGTTAGTGCCGGACGCATTTTACAACCAGCCGGTGACGGGCTGGGGCGATATCGCCGTGCCCGGAATGTGGCAGATGGAAGGCCACGGCCAGCTGCAATACACCGACGAAGGTTTCCCGTTCCCGATCGACATTCCTTTCGTGCCCGCCAGTAACCCGACCGGCGCGTATCAGCGGACGTTTAGCCTCGATGCCGCGTGGGCAGGCAAACAGATCATCATCAAATTCGACGGCGTCGAAACCTACTTCGAAATCTACGTGAACGGCCATTATGCCGGGTTCAGCAAAGGCAGCCGCCTGTGCGCGGAATTTGATATCAGCGCGTTTGCGGTTCAGGGCGAAAACCTGCTGTCGGTGCGCGTCCTGCAGTGGGCGGACTCCACGTATATCGAAGATCAGGACATGTGGTGGATGGCCGGGATTTTCCGCGATGTGTATCTCACCGGCCAAAATCCTGTCCATCTCAATGATTTCACCGTGGTTACCGCGTTCGATGAAAACTACTGCGACGCCGTGCTGAGCATTGATGCCGTTCTGTGTAATTTGCGCGAGCCGGTCAGCGGTTATCGCCTGCATGCGCAGTTATCCGACAATGGCGTCTGTGTGGCGCAATTGTCCGCAGATAACCTGCATATCGGCGATGAAACCCGTTGTCGTCTGGACATACCGGTCAGCCAGCCACGTCAGTGGAACGCCGAACATCCTGAGCTCTATCAGTTGCTGCTGACACTGTATGACGATGCGGGCAAGGTGGTTTCCGTGGTGCCGCAGCGCGTCGGTTTTCGTGATATCTGCGTGCGCGACGGGCTGTTTCACGTCAACGGGCGCTACCTCAAGCTGCACGGCGTTAACCGCCACGACCATGATCACCGCAAAGGGCGCGCGGTCGATATGGCGCGGGTGGAGCGCGATATCATCCTGATGAAACAGCACAACATTAACTCGGTGCGCACTGCCCATTACCCGAACGACCCGCGCTTTTACGAGTTGTGCGACATCTACGGGTTATTCGTCATGGCCGAAACCGATCTGGAAAGCCACGGTTTCGCCAACGTCGGCGATCTGAGCCGCATCACCGACGATCCGCGCTGGGAACACGCCTATGTGGAGCGTATTGAGCGTCATGTGAGGGCGCAAAAAAATCATCCGTCGATCATCATGTGGTCGCTCGGCAACGAATCCGGTTATGGCTGCAATATCCGCGCGATGGCCGCACGCTGCAAAGCACTCGATCCGACGCGTTTAGTTCACTACGAAGAAGACCGCGACGCCGAAGTGACCGACGTCATCAGCACCATGTATTCCCGTGTTTCCATGATGAATGCGTTTGGTGAATACCCGCACGCCAAACCGCGCATCATCTGCGAATACGCCCATGCGATGGGCAACGGCCCCGGCGGATTAGCCGAATATCAGGCAGTGCTCAACCGCCACGCCAGCCTGCAGGGGCATTACATCTGGGAATGGTGCGATCACGGCCTGCTGGAAACCGGCGAAAATGGCCGGATGCGCTACACCTACGGCGGCGATCACGGCGATTATCCCAACAACTACAACTTCTGCATGGACGGGCTGATTTATCCGGACCAAACCCCCGGCCCCGGTCTGCGTGAATATAAACAGGTGCTGTGCCCGGTCGGCGTCAGCCTGAGCGGCGGCGCGCTGCGTGTTAAAAACCGTTACTGGTTCAGCTCACTGGAAGACATTACGCTGTCGCTGACCGTGCAGATGGCCGGTCGCTGTGAAGAAGCCCGCGAAATCACCCTGCCGCATCTGCAACCCGGCGAATCGGAAGAGATTTCCCTGCCGCCATTCACCGCCAGCGGGCAGGAAACTTTCCTCAACGTCAGCATCTGCAAAAACAGCCCGACCGCCTACAGTGACGCAAAGCATCCGCTCGGCCAGTATCAGATGCTGTTGCAGGCGGCGCAGCCTTTGCCTGCTTCGCCGGTTGCCACACGCGTCACCCCGCTGCTTTGCGACGCGCAAAAACATCAGCTGATCGTCAGCGGCGAAAACTTCCGGCTCGAATTCTCCCGCCTCGACGGTGAACTGAAAAGCTGGCAGGTGGACGGCGAAGAAATCCTGGGCCGTGCGCCGAAAATCAACTTCTTCAAGCCGGTCATCGACAACCACAAACCGGAATTCGAAGGCCTGTGGCAACCCCATCATCTGCACATCATGCAGCAGCATTTACGGTCGCTGCGCTGGGAGCGTATGCAGGACGACGTGGTGATCGAAGTGCAAAGCATCATTGCGCCGCCTGTTTTCGATTTCGGTATGCGCTGTACTTATCGCTGGCGGATATCGCCTCAGGGCGCGGTGAGCCTCGATTTATCCGGCACGCCTTATGGCAATTTCAGCCACGTCATCCCGAAAATCGGCCTTGATGTTGGCATCAGCCGCCGCTTCACGCAGGTGGAATATTACGGCCGCGGGCCGGGCGAAAATTATCAGGACAGCCGTCAGGCCAACCTGATCGGCCATTATCAGCAACCGGTGAGCCGTTTATTTGAAAACTACCCGATGCCGCAGGACAACGGCAACCGGCAGGACGTCCGCTGGCTCAGCCTGCGGGATAACGCCGGTCGCGGGATTTTCATTCAGCCGCGCCAGCCGATCAATTTCAGCCTGTGGCCGTACAGTTCGCAGCAACTGCAACAGGCGCAACACATCGACGAACTGACGCCGGACAGCTGCCTGACGCTCAATCTCGATCACAAAATCATGGGGCTGGGTTCTAACTCCTGGGGGTCGGAAGTGCTTGATTCTTACCGCGTCTATTTCTCTGCATTCCGCTACGGCTTCACGCTGGTGCCGTTCCGCCAGCAGGACACCGACAGCCAGCACCTTGCGGAATTCACCTTTCATACCGGGGAGGAAAACTGATGATTATTCTCGACTCTTTACATGAATTTGAGCGGCTGTATCGCAGCGGAAAGAAATGGCAGCGCTGCAGGGAAGCCATCAATAACCTGGAAAATATTCGTCCCGGCGTTTTCCATTCTGTCGGCGATTCGCTGGTTTACCGGCTAACCAGCGGCAGCGAAAAACAACGGACGGAATTCGAAGGTCACCGCCGTTATTTCGATGTGCATTATTACCTCGAAGGGGCAGAAGAAATCGAGTTTGCCGCGAAATCTGCCCTGCACGGCGTGGCGCCTTATGACGATGAGACTGACCGTGAATTTTTTAGCGGCCAGGGTGAAACAGTCAAAGTGAATAAAGGCAGCGTGATCATTTTTGAAAATCATGAAGCCTGCCGGTTCAGGCCGGAAAAAGACGTCAGAAAAATCATCTTACAGGTGACTATCGAAGAGAGTTATTTCGTTAATAAATAATAAAAAACAATAAAACCCTTACCCTATAAACATCGCAGTTGGAGAGTTTCTATGGCCGGATCGAGCAGAAACACAATCGGCAAATTTGGATTGTTATCCATGACATTTGCCGCCGTTTTTAGCTTCAACAATGTCATTAATAACAATATTCAGTTGGGCATCGCGTCTGCGCCCGTTTTTCTGGTGGCGACAATCCTCTATTTCATCCCGTTTTGTCTGATCATCGCCGAGTTTGTTTCGCTGAATAAAAACTCGGAAGCCGGAGTTTACGCCTGGGTAAAAAGCGCGCTCGGCGGACGCTGGGCATTTATGACCGCCTATACCTACTGGTTCGTGAATTTATTTTTCTTCACCGCGCTGCTGCCGCGCGTGATTGCCTACGCCTCGTACGCCTTTTTAGGCCATGACTATATTTTCACGCCAGTCACCACGGCTATTATCAGCATCTGCCTGTTTGCCTTTTCCACGCTGATTTCCAACAGCGGCGCGAAATTACTCGGGCCGATGACGTCGGTGACCTCGACATTAATGTTGCTGCTGACGTTCTCTTATATTGTGCTGGCAGGCGCAGCACTGATCGGCGGCGCTGAACCGGCCAATCCGATTAACGTCGAGGCCATGACGCCGCATGTTAACTGGGCATTTTTAGGCATTATTGCGTGGATATTTCAGGCCGCCGGCGGCGCGGAATCGGTCGCGGTGTACGTGAATGACGTCAAAGGTGGCAGCCGCGCGTTCGTGAAAGTCATCATTATTTCCGGGCTGGTGATCGGCGTGCTGTATTCCATCGCCTCCTTGTTAATTAACGTGTTTGTGGCACAGTCTGCGCTGCATTTCACCGGCGGCACCGTGCAGGTATTCGAAGGGTTATCGGCGCACTTTGGTTTACCGGCGGTGATGATGAACCGCTTCGTCGGCGTGGTATCTTTCACCGCGATGTTTGGCTCATTGCTGATGTGGACGGCCGCGCCGGTCAAAATATTCTTTACTGAAATTCCTAAGGGGATTTTTGGCGAGAAAACGATTCGTCTGAATAAACACGGTGTCCCGACGCGTGCGGCGTGGATCCAGTTTCTTATCGTCATTCCGCTGATGCTCATTCCGACGCTCGGCTCCAACAGCGTACAGGAATTAATGAACACACTGATCAACATGACCGCCGCGGCATCGATGCTGCCACCGCTGTTTATTATGCTGGCCTATCTGAATCTGCGGCTGAAATACGACTGCGTTGAACGCGATTTTAAAATGGGATCGAGAATGCAGGGGATCGCCATCGTCAGTACGCTGATTGTGATTTTCACCGTCGGCTTTATCGCCTCGACCTTCCCGACCGGTGCCAGCATTATTACCATTGTGTTTTATAACGTCGGCGGACTGGTGTTATTCCTCGGCTATGCCTGGTGGAAATACAATAAATATTCCAAAGGGCTGGATGAGAATACCCGTTACCACGAGGATACGCCGCTGGCGAGAATTGTGCTGGAATCGCAAAATGAAACCGCACGTCTGAAAGAAGCGACGGTTGCCAAATCGCTGTCAGGGGCGTAACGGGAAAAAAGAGAGACATAAAAAAACCGCCTGAGAAGGCGGTTTTGTTTTTTTCCGAACCCGACCTTACAGCGCGATATCTGCGGGCAGATTGGTTTCTTCCTGCGCATGGGCGTCGAGCGGGCGCAGTTGCACCACGTCGGCGACCGGCGTCGTTTTCATCGACGGGATATCGAGTTGCAAAATACGGCTGGTATCGAGCAGCTCTTTCTCGGTGGCTTCTACGTTTCCGTTCAGTTTGGTGCCATAAGACGGAATGATTTCGCGGAATTTAGCCTGCCACGCCGGGCTGGCCGCTTTCTCTTTGAAGACCGTTTCCAGCAACTTCATCATGATCGGAGCCGCCGTTGATGCTCCCGGCGATGCGCCCAGCAACGCGGCGATGCTGCCATCTTGTGCGCTGACCACTTCGGTACCCAGACGCAGAACCCCGCCATGCTTGCCATCTTTTTTGATGACCTGCACGCGCTGCCCGGCAACCCAGCGTTTCCAGTCTTTCTGCTCGGCCTGCGGGAAGAACTCCTTCAATGCCGCATGACGATCGTTATCGCTGAGCATCACCTGCCCGACCAGATATTTCACCAGATCGAAGTTACCCATACCGACGTGAGTCATCGGCAGCAGGTTGGAGCTGTTCACGCTGCCAAACAGATCCCACAGGGAACCGTTTTTCAGGAATTTACTGGAGAAGGTGGCGAACGGCCCGAACAACAGAACCTGTTTGCCATCGATAATACGGGTATCCAGATGCGGCACGGACATCGGCGGTGCGCCAACGGCGGCTTTGCCGTAAACCTTCGCCAGATGACGTTTCACCACGTCCTGATTTTCTGTTACCAGGAACTCGCCGCCCACCGGGAAACCGCCGTAGTCACGCGCTTCCGGAATACCGGATTTTTGCAGCAACGTCAGCGACGCCCCGCCCGCACCGATGAACACAAATTTCGCGTTCACGACGTGGTGTTTGTGGCTGTGGCGGAGATCGGTGATGGTGACGCGCCAGCTTCTGTCCGGATTGCGCTGGATATCGCGCACTTCCTGACCGTTCGCCAGCGTGAAATTGGATTTTTTCTGCAACGCCTCGACCAGCTGGCGGGTTACCTCGCCGAAGTTGACGTCGGTGCCTGCGGTGGTGCGGGTGGCTGCCACTTTTTGCGCCGGATCACGGCCTTCCATGACTGCCGGGATCCACTGTTTGATTTGTTCCGGGTCTTCTGAATATTCCATCCCACGGAACAACGTACTTTCCTGCAACGCGGTGAAACGTTTGCGCAGAAAATCGATGTTTTCATCGCCCCAGACAAAGCTCATGTGCGGCACGCTGTTGATGAAGGAGCGCGGATTATTCAGCACGCCTTTCTGCACCTGATACGCCATGAACTGGCGGGAAACCTGAAACGCTTCGTTGATCGCCACCGCTTTGGTGATATCGACAGATCCGTCCTGCTTCACCGGGGTGTAATTCATTTCTGCCAGCGCGGAATGGCCGGTACCGGCATTATTCCAGCCGTTTGAGCTTTCCTGCGCCACGCCGTCCATACGTTCGATCATATGGATCGACCAGTCTGGCTCCAGCTCCTGAAGGTAGGTCCCCAGGGTGGCACTCATAATTCCGCCGCCGACCAGCAATACATCAACGGATTTTTCGTCTTCTGCGGCCGCAGGCTCGCTGGCACCCAGTGAGTCACGGTTGAGAAGCATACCAAGTATCTTTCTCATGACGTCTGTTTCTCTAAATGTTCAGTTCTGTTTTTGGCGATTCGTTTAAGAATATTGTTATGGCTTCGAACAAGAAATTAGCAAAAAAACACGCGGGATCGTTACTGAAACTTCATTTTTTCAAATGACAGCAACGAATATAACATTATCACTACATAATTTAAAAAAGGATTTAACCTTTCAAAAAAAGAGGAGATGCGCCAGGCAGATCATCATGCAGGCCGCAGCCTGTCTGGTTTTTCGGAGATTTCAGCCCCTGTTCAGCGCGGATTTTTAGCGTACAAAGAACGCGCAATTCGTGCTAAATCGGGTTGGGGAGGGACAGCGTGCGCAGAGCAAATGTTAAAAAGGCGCGGTTGCCCGCGCCTTTACGATGGTTTTGTTAACAAATCAGATCAGAGCGCGACGTCAGCCACCTGCTTCTGCTCTTCACCCTTTTTCGGAGCAGAAGAGTTGTCAGCCGCCGGAGCCGGTTCTGCCGCTTTCGGCTGCGGGTTGTCGAGCATCAGAACGCGGCTGGTGTCGCCCAGTTCTTTCTCGGTTGCCGCCACGTTGCCGTTCAGTTCGGTGCCGTAAGAAGGGATGATTTCCTTCAGTTTGGCCTGCCATTCTGGCGTCGCGACTTTGTCTTTGAACACTTTTTCCATCAGATGCAGCATGATCGGTGCGGCGGTGGATGCGCCAGGAGAAGCGCCCAGCAGCGCGGTAATGCTGCCATCTTTCGAGCTGACCACTTCGGTGCCAAGGCGCAGAACGCCGCCTTCTTTCTCATCTTTTTTGATGATCTGCACACGCTGACCGGCTTCCCACAAACGCCAGTCTTCTTTCTTCGCATCCGGGAAGTATTCACGCAATGCATCGAAACGGTCGTCGTCGGACAGCATCACCTGGCTGACCAGATATTTCACCAGATCGAAGTTGTCGATGCCCACGTGGGTCATCGGCATGATGTTGGAGAAATTCACGCTGCCGAACAGATCCCACAGGGAACCGTTTTTCAGGAATTTGCTGGAGAAGGTAGCGAACGGCCCGAACAGCAGAACCTGTTTGCCATCCAGAATACGGGTGTCGAGGTGCGGAACGGACATCGGCGGCGAGCCGACAGACGCTTTACCGTACACTTTTGCCAGATGACGTTTCACCACGTCCGGGTTTTCAGTCACCAGGAATTCGCCGCCGACCGGGAAGCCGCCGTAGTTATCCGCTTCAGGAATACCGGATTTTTGCAGTAACGTCAGGGACGCGCCGCCTGCGCCGATAAACACGAATTTGGCTTTGATGACGCTTTCTTTGCCGTCGTTTTTCAGGTCAGCCACGGTGACGTCCCAGGTGTTATCCGGGTTACGTTTGATGTCACGCACTTCATGGCCGAGGCTCAGGGAGAAGTTAGGTTTCTTCTGCAACGAGGCCACCAGCTGGCGGGTGATTTCGCCGAAGTTCACGTCGGTACCGATCGGAATGCGGGTCGCAGCGACTTTTTGCGCCGGGTCACGCCCTTCCATCACCAGCGGGATCCACTGTTTGATTTGCGCCGGGTCTTCTGAATATTCCATGCCACGGAACAGCGTGCTTTGTTGCAGCGCCGCAAAACGTTTACGCAGGAAATTGATGTTGTCATCACCCCACACAAAACTCATGTGCGGCGTGCTGTTGATGAAAGAGCGCGGGTTGTGCAGTACGCCGTTCTCAACCTGATAGGTCCAGAACTGACGGGAAATCTGGAAGGATTCGTTGATTTCGACCGCTTTGGAGATATCGATACTGCCGTCGGTTTTTTCCGGCGTGTAGTTCATTTCTGCCAGCGCAGAGTGACCGGTACCGGCGTTGTTCCAGCCGTTGGAGCTTTCCAGTGCCACGCCGTCCAGGCGCTCGACCATGTCGATGGACCAGTCTGGCTCTAATTCCTGAAGGTATGTCCCCAGCGTCGCGCTCATAATGCCGCCGCCGATCAGTAACACATCCACGGGCTTTTCATCTTCTGCGAACGCTGACTGACTGAAGGCAACCACGTTAAGGCAGAGGATCATGGCAAGTAACTTTCTCATGACGTCTGTTTCTCTGAATGTTTAGTTTTAGTTTTGCAGGTGAAAGCTATCCAGATTTCCCCTGGATAAACGAAATCAACAACCCGATGCGGTGGGAAACAAGCGATTATTTCCACAGAGTATGAAAGGACAATAATGGGGAGTAACGAAAACTGCGGTGCAGAACGACAATTCAACCACACAAATGTTACCGATTACTCATATTATCGAGATTTCGTAAACATTTTAACATTGCCGTTACGTGCATTAAAAATAGTTTAATACTTTAAATAATTACATAAGTTAGTTCCGTAACGAAACTATCAGCACGTAACTCATGCGATGCGTGCCTGCAACGTGGCGGCGTGCTGCGCCAGAATGGCTGCCGGACTGTGGCCGATCAGCATGAAGTTATAGCCCGAATCACGCCAGTAAATGACGTTCATTTTTTGCCGCACTTCGCTCTGCGGCGCCGTATTGCCAGGGTGTTCGCTGCGCGTGATACACAACGCCATCGGGCCGGAACGCGCATCCAGATAGGTGATTTGCGCGATATCATATTCGTCGTAATGCAACAGGCGGGCATTTTTAAGCTCCGCGCCCTGCACCACCAGCCCCGCCGGGGTTAACGCAATGCCCAGCGTTTTCTGCACCCGCGAGAGCTGGATTTGCTGCTGCTCCACGGAATCACTGACGTCCGCCAGCGTCTGCGCGGAATACAAAGACATGTAATCGGCCACGCGATCGCGCCAGGTGCTTTCGGCGGGCAAGGTGGTGGAATAGCGCCCGGCAAGCAGGCCGACCGCCAGAAAACTCACTGACGCGGCGATCAGGGCACGACGGCTGACGCCGCCCGGGCGGGAAACCGGCGCATCGGGGATGGCATCCAGCGCGGCCTGAAGCCTGCCGACCGGCGCATCCTGCAACATCAGGCCAAAGGCATCGTGGAAAGGCAAATTACTGCGCGCCATCTGCGCCAGACGCTCGCCGAGCACGTCATCACGCGCCAGTTGCTGATCAAACTGCGCGCGCTGTTTTTCACTCAGACGGTTATCGAGATACGCGACTAACACTTCATCGGAAAATGGCGAAGATAAGGTTTCACCGTTCATTTTTTCTCTCCCTGTCGTGACGACTTACCGGCATGTTGTGCCAGCGTCAGCCGGGCGGATGCCAGACGGCTCATAATGGTGCCGACAGGTACGGACAGCGTCATCGCCGCCTCCTGATAGGTAAAACCTTCGACATACACCAGAAAAACCGCGTTCCGCTGGGCTTCCGGCAGGCGTTTCACCCGCTGCATCACCTGCGTGTGCCAGTGCTTATCTTCGAATGAAAACGCATCGGCCGGCGTATCCAGCTCACTGGCATCGACAAATCCCTGCCCCTGACGCACGTGCTGCGCCCTGAGTTCATTGACCCATATGGAATGCAGAATCGAAAACAGCCAGCGATCGACTCCGGCGCTGTCCACCACGTGCGCGCTGCGTTCCAGCGCACGCACGCAGGTGGACTGCACCAGATCGTCGGCCACATCGCGCTTATGCGATAACACCATCGCATAGCGCCAGAGGCGGGCCAGACACTGGCTCAGTTCGTGACGTAAGTCTGTGGGTGAGATTTATCGTTTCCCCGTTTTCAGGATTCAGGATGCCCGTCAATGGCGGCGCTGAGATCACGATACTCTTCGCAACCGGTGCCGCATAAGCCTTTGATGGTGGCCAGCTGGGCTTTGGCAAGATCGGGACGCCCTTTAATCATATAAGCCTCGCCGAGATATTCCCGGACTTTGGCGTAATTAGCGTCAATGGCGATCGACTTCTGATAATAGCTGATGCCTTCATCGGTGCGCCCGAGTTTACGGGTGGCATAGCCGCGATAGTTCCACGCCTCTTTGGTGTTCTGATCTTTGAGCGTATTCAGCACGGTCAGCGCTTCCTGATAACGGCCTGTTTTCGCCAGATGATAGGCGTACTGCGTTTTATCCTGATCGGAAATCATGCTGCCTTTATCCACCATACAGCTTTTGGTTTTGCTGTCGTAGATTTGCCCCTTCGGGCAGTCCGGCGTTTTTTTCGCGTCGGAATCGTCGCCCATCGCGTGGGCAACGCCCGCGAACAGCAGCAAATTAGCCGCCAGGCAAGCCACTGACAGCGCGTTAACCGTTTTTTTCGTCTTCATGATGATGTCCTGTAGGGTACACATTGATGATTTACGGGCGGCTTTCACTGCCCGGTAACATGCGGCGCAGAATGCCGTCGCGCAGAACGTAATGATGGAAAAGTGCCGCCAGGGCATGCACGCCAGCCAGAATAATCAGCGCCCACGCCACGTTGTTATGCAATGAGCCAAAAGTTTTGGTCATCACGCTGTCGAAATTGAAAACATCCGGGATCGGAAATAAACCAAAGAAATAGAAAGGCTCGGCCTGCGACCAGCGGAATAAAAAGCCCAGGGTGATCTGCGCCACCAGCAGTAAATAGAGCGCCAGATGGGTCAGGTGCGAAGCGGCTTTCAGCAGCGTGGGCATGGCAATCGGTTTCTGTTTGCTACGCCCCGTGCTGACGGTGAACAGCCGCCACAGCAGACGCCCGACAATGATCGCCGCCAGCAGAATGCCCACCGAGATATGCACGGATTGCAGCCCTTTACGCAGTGGCGTACCGCGCTCCAGCACTTCCCAGATGTGCGCGCTGGCAAACAGAAAGACCACGGCCAGCGCCGTCAGCCAGTGCAGAAGGATGGTCAGCCCGTCGTAACGGCTGCGAAGAACAGAAGAAGAATTTTGCATAAGAACGGTACCCGTCAGTGTTCGATATGAAGGTAAACACCTGAGCACGGTTTTTTATTCGATGAAAAGAGAAAAATTTTCAAATGAGTGGAAACTGAGCGACCGGCGTGACCGCCCACAGTCAGCGTAATAAAATTCCGAAGCGGGAAAAAATGATACTCACGTGGGTGAAAAATCGCCTATATATAGATTCAGGGCGGCAGATCTTCCCTGACCTGACGCCGAAATTTCACATTGAACCGCGCAAAATATCAGGGTCAGTACAATAAAGATTTATTCCGGGTAGCCGATAACCGTAACGGGCGCTTTATACGTCAAAGGCTGCGCCAGCAATTTATGATTAATGAATTATGAGGTGTGGCAGGTGAGCGAAGTACCCAAAGAGTCGTTTGCTAAGCGTAACACGCTGGCAATATTGTCCGTTTTACGGGATCTGAAAAAAAACCAGACGCTGGTGATGGTCACCCATTCCCGTGGGCAATTTATCAGTAAAATTCTGGACGTGAATGCCGACGGTCATCAGTTCTTATTCGATCTGGGCAGTTCTGATTATGAAAACGGTCTGGCGATGGCCGCAGACACGCTGAGTTTTGTCGCTGAGCCTGCGGGTGCCAAAGTGGAATTCGCCTGCGGAAAAGTGCGTCAGGTCACCTACGACGGCCTGCCTACGTTTATCTGTGATATTCCGCCGGTTCTCTATTTCATTCAACGCCGTGAATATTTCCGCGTGAGCGTACCCTGGCTGCCGGATTACCGTTGCAGCGGTAAATTAGCCGATGCCAGTGACTTTGCTTACCGGGTCAGGGATATTTCCCTCGGCGGTCTGGGGCTGGAGATTGATGGCACCACCCTGCCGGAAATTGCCTCGGGCGAAGTGCTGAAAGATTCGCTGATCCAGCTGGCGGAACTCGGCACCTTTAAACTGGATTTGCAGTATATCGGTTCGATGCCGCGTAAATCGGTGAGCAATAAAGGCGAGACGGTCAGCACCCAGCGGCTGAGCTTTAAGTTTCCGCGTTTGTCACCCGCGCAGGAACGCGACCTGCAACGGGCTATTTTCGAGCTGGAAAAACAACAGCATATAAAAGCGAAGCGTTTCCAGCACGATTAAATACCGGCCAGAAACGTCGGATCAGATAAACATACCGCCTGAAGCTTCGACCCGCTGGGCGGTCATCCAGCCCGCCTCATCACTGAGCATGAGCGCCACCATATCCCCGATATCATCCGGCAATCCGGCGCGGCCCAGCGCAGTGTTACCGGCCACCATTTTATTGACCTCAGGATTGTCGCGAACCATTCCGCCGCTGAAATCCGTTTCAATAGCGCCGGGTGCCAGCACGTTGACGGTAATACCGCGTGCGCCAAGTTCTTTTGCCTGATAGCGGGTCAGCACTTCCACCGCGCCTTTCATGATGGCGTAAGCGGAAGAGCCCGGCAGCGCAAAACGCGCCAGCCCGCTGGATACGTTCAGAATACGGCCCCCGTCAGCCATCAGAGGCAACAGTTTTTGTGTCAGGAAGAACGGCCCTTTCAGGTGGATGTTCATCATCAAATCGAACTGCGCTTCGGTGGTTTTCGCGAAAGACTCGTGCAGCCCGACGCCCGCATTGTTCACCAGAAAATCAAAGGTATCGCGCTGCCAGATCTGCTGAAGCTGGTGGCTGACGCTGGTAACAAACGCATCAAAGCTGCTGCTGTCTCCGGCATCGAGTTTAAGTGCCACAGCCTTGCCGCCCAGCGCCTCGACCGATTTCACCACCGCCTGCGCGGCGTCCTGCTGGCTGTGGTAAGTCAAAATGATGTCCACGCCCTTTCTTGCCAGCTTTTCAACAGCATTCTTGCCTAAACCACGGCTTGCACCGGTCACTATCGCGATTTTACGGTTCATTCCAGACCTCATCATGTTTATGTCACTGCTGCATTGGATGAAATCCAGCCTATTGGATTACGCGCGCGTGATAAATGCCCCATAATGAGTTTCACTGTCTCACTTCAAACAACAATTGGGCAAAATGTGGATAAAATACAATCGATGCAGGTTTTCGTGCGTGTCGCCGAACTGAGCAATTTTACCCGCGCTGCCGAAAGTCTGGGCTTGCCGAAGGGCAGTGTCTCGCGTCTGGTGCAGCAACTGGAAACCCGGATGTCTGCCCGCTTGCTGCACCGCTCGACGCGCCGCGTACAACTGACACAAGACGGCCAGGTGTTTTATCAGCGCTGCAAAGAGCTGCTGGCCAATATGGAAGAGCTGGAATCGATGTTTCAGTCGAATCCGGCCAGCGTCAGCGGGCGGCTGCGGGTGGATATGTCGGTCGGCATGGCTACCCATCTGGTGTTGCCACGGCTGGCGGAGTTTCTCAACCGCTACCCGGCGCTGGAAATCGAACTGAGCAGCACCGATCACCGCGTGGATGTGGTGCGCGAGGGGTTTGACTGTGTGATCCGCTCCGGCACGCTGAAAGATTCCGGGCTGATTGCCCGCCCGCTCGGCGCTCTCAGCATGATCAACTGCGCCAGCCCCGGCTATCTGCAACGCTACGGCACGCCTGAGCACCCCGAACAGCTGGCCCATCACGCGATGGTGCATTACCAGCAAACGCTCGGCAGCCACAGTGATGTCTTTGAGTATCTGGACGGCAAACAGCTGAAAACCGTCAGGAGCGGTGGCGCGGTGACGGTCAACAGCACGGAAACCTACGTAGCCGCCTGTCTTGCGGGTCTGGGCATCATTCAGGTGCCGCTGATGGGCGTACGCGACCCGCTTGCAAACGGCCAGCTGGTCAGTGTCCTGCCGCAATACTGCGCGCCGCCGATGCCGGTCACGCTGGTCTATCCGCACCGCCTTAACCTGTCGCGGCGGGTGAAAGTGTTCATGGACTGGCTGACAGAAATATCCCAAACGTTCATTGCCTGAGCGGTTAAACCGCTGCCCCGTCGCCTGAGCCGCTCAGGTGTCTATACTTAGGGCTGGATGCACTTTTAAGGACAACATGGATCAATGCCCCTCATTTCAAAAGAAGACCTTTCAAAAAACGCCGCGGCTGAGCAGGAAGAAGCGACGCCGCTGATTAACATCAAAACCGGCAATCACACGGTGGATAAAAACATCGGCAGATTTTCGCACCTGGTGGAACACGTCAAATCCTGGGGATGGGTGGCGCATCTGCTGCGCACCACCGAGCGGTTTAATGATCGCCTCGGCAGCCAGTTTGGTGCGGCGATCACTTATTTCTCGTTCCTGTCACTGATCCCGATTTTGATGGTGTCGTTCGCCGCCGTCGGTTTTGTTTTGGCCTCGAATCCGGATTTGCTGGCGGAGCTTATCAATAAGATCGTCAACAGCATCAGCGATCCTAATCTGGCGGCCACGCTGAAAAGTACGGTGAACACGGCGATCCAGCAACGTACCGCGGTGGGATTATCCGGGCTGCTGATTGCGTTGTATTCCGGCATCAGCTGGATGGGGAATTTGCGTGAAGCGATCCGCGCACAGTCGCGCGATGTCTGGGAGCGTAACCCGCAGGATCAGGAGAAAATCTACCGCCGCTATTTCCGTGACTTCGTCTCGCTGACCGGTCTGGTGCTGGCGTTGATCATTACCCTGTCGCTGACCTCCATTGCCGGTTCGGCGCAAAAATCCATTGTGGATGCGCTGGGGCTGGGCGGGATCGAGTGGCTCAGGCCGGTGATGACCAGCATCGCGCTGGTGATTTCCATTGCGGCCAACTATCTGTTGTTCCTGTGGATATTCTGGATGCTGCCGCGTCATAAACCGCGAAAAAAAGCCCTGCTGCGCGGAACGCTGCTGGCGGCGATCGGTTTTGAGGTGATCAAATTTGTGATGACCATGACGCTGCCGCGCCTGGCGACCTCGCCGTCCGGTGCCGCCTTTGGTTCGGTGATCGGCCTGATGGCGTTCTTCTATTTCTTCGCCCGTCTGACGCTGTTTGTCGCCGCATGGATTGCCACCGCGCAGTACAAAGACGATCCGCGCATGCCAGACCGCAAAGATAAGGCCGCGCAGAAAGCAAAAGGGACAACGGTAAACGACAGTGAATACTCGCCTGACCATGTCATCGTGCCAGACGAAATACA
Source organism: Rahnella rivi (assembly GCF_019049655.1). Lineage (GTDB taxonomy): Bacteria > Pseudomonadota > Gammaproteobacteria > Enterobacterales > Enterobacteriaceae > Rahnella > Rahnella rivi. Next base: position 181,488 of record NZ_JAFMOX010000062.1, on the reverse strand, counting down.
TATCGCAGACGTTAATACTGACACCAAAGTACAAAAGCAGTGATTAGCACTGAAATAGTCTCTGCGTTACCCTGAAAACCAGAATAACTGACTGAGGCGTGCACTTTTATTTTGCCGTTTTCCAGTCAGTTACTCTGCATTTCATCTGTTCCCCGAACTTATGAAGGGTGAAACAGGATGTTAATAAAACAATCGCCCGATCCCGCCTGAAATGCCCTTTTCCCTGCGCCCTGCCGCGTTGAAATGCCGTCGCGCTCTGCTTAAGATGCCTTTTAGCTATACATTTATTTACATTAGTTCCCTCTCACTCATTACAAATAAGAAACACTTATGCAAGCCACTATCACTCCAGAATTAGAAGCTGACGCGCACCTGGTGAGTCAGAACTCCCGCGGCAAAGTCATCGTGGCATCGCTAATCGGTACGGCCATCGAATTTTTCGACTTTTACATCTACGCGACCGCCGCCGTCATTGTGTTCCCGCATATCTTCTTCCCGCAGGGCGACCCGACGGCCGCCACGCTACAGTCACTCGCTACTTTTGCCATCGCCTTTATTGCACGTCCGATCGGCTCTGCGCTGTTTGGTCACTTCGGCGACCGCGTTGGCCGTAAGGTCACGCTGGTGGCCTCATTGCTGACCATGGGCGTGTCCACGGTGGTCATCGGCCTGTTGCCGACTTACGCCACCATTGGCGTGTTCGCACCGATGCTGCTGGCACTGGCGCGCTTTGGTCAGGGTCTGGGTCTGGGCGGTGAATGGGGCGGTGCGGCATTACTCGCCACCGAGAATGCGCCACCGAAAAAACGCGCGCTCTACGGCTCTTTCCCGCAACTCGGCGCGCCGATCGGCTTCTTCTTTGCTAACGGCATGTTCCTGCTGCTGTCGTGGCTGCTGACTGACGAACAGTTCATTTCCTGGGGCTGGCGCGTGCCGTTCCTGCTCTCCGCCGTGCTGGTACTGGTCGGTCTGTACGTTCGCGTTTCGCTGCATGAAACGCCGGTGTTCGCGAAAATTGCCAAAGCCGGTAAACAGGTGAAAGTGCCTATCGGCACGCTGTTCACTCAATACAAAAAAGCGACGATCCTCGGCACTTTCATCATGGTGGCAACTTACACGCTGTTCTACATCATGACCGTGTATTCACTCGGTTACGGCACTGCCGCAAAACCTGTCGGATTGGGCATTCCGCGTAATGAGTTCCTGCTGATGCTGATGCTTGGCGTGATCGGATTCGGCGTGATGGTGCCGATTGCCGGCCAACTGGCTGACAAATTTGGCCGTCGCAAAACCATGATTTGCATTACGCTGCTGATGATCGTTTTCGCGCTGAGCTTCCCGACGATTCTGGGTTCCGGCTCGCAGGCACTGGTGATGGTGTTCCTGCTGTGCGGATTCATGGTGATGGGCCTGACTTTCGGCCCGATGGGGGCTTTGCTGCCGGAACTGTTCCCGACGGAAGTTCGCTATACCGGCGCATCCTTCTCCTATAATGTGTCTTCGATACTGGGTGCGTCCGTTGCGCCGTACATCGCCACCTGGCTGGCAACCCATTACGGGTTGTTCTATGTGGGCGTTTATCTGGCCTTTATGGCAACGCTGACGTTAATTGCGCTGCTGCTGTCCAAAGAAACCGCCCATCAGTCACTGTAACTGACCTGGACACCGTGCCCGGTATGCGCCCGGCACGGTGCCTTCTGCGAAGGTTTCTTATGCGCTTACGACGATTGATCCTGCCGGCCCTGCTTCTGCTTATCGTGATTGCCGCCGCTTTCTGGTTCTTCTGGCCTCACACCTCAAATCCCAATGCCCTGTGGAATATCATCAGTCAGAAATGCGTGCCTAATCAGCGCAGCAGCGGAAAACCCGCGCCTTGTGCGCAGGTCGATGAACAGCAGGGATTTGTAGTACTGAAAGATTTGAACGGCCCGTTGCAGTATTTACTGATGCCCAGTGCGCGGATCACTGGCATGGAAAGCCCGGCACTGCTGGAACCGGCCACGCCGAATTTCTTCAGTCAGGCCTGGAGTGCGCGGCATTTTATGGCGGAGAAATACGGAAAACCGATCGACGACAGTAATGTCTCACTGGCGATCAACTCACAATACGGACGGTCGCAGAACCAGCTGCACATCCATATTTCCTGTCTGCTGCCACAGGTCAAAGCCACGCTGATTAAAGACAGCGCGCAGCTCGGATACGACTGGCAGACACTGCCTGATCAACTGCTCGGCCACACCTATCTGGCACGCAAAGTCACCCCCTCTGAGCTCAATCAGCGAGGGGCTTTCCGCATTCTGGCCGCTGGCGTGCCGGGCGCCGACAAAAAGATGGGGCATTTCGGTATGGCGATGGTCAGCCTGCAAGGCGGCGATTACCTGCTGCTGGCAAGCGAACGTGACTTACTGAAACTCAATAACGCCTCCACCGAGGAGATCCAGGACCATGACTGCAAGGTACTGGATCCCGTGCCTCAGTGATTCAGATAAACAGCGCGGGAGACATGCCGAAACGCGATAATTCCCCTGCGCTGGCAACCTGGCAGCAGCGTAACAGGCTGCGCCAGGGTTGCTGATATCGCCCCTTTATTAACATCACTTCTCTTTCATTTGCTGCAATATCGGGCCGCACTGGTTTTCTGCGCTGTCGCTTGGGGAAATCAGCGCCAGCAGGGCAGCGGCCGGGGCAACGACGGCCCCGAGAGCGACGGCGGCGGCGCCACGGGCAATCAGCGGCCCCGGTTTGACGCCCGCATCCGGATTTTTATAGGTCCCGCGCACATACAGCGGTGAACGCAAGGTCAGCACGCGCAGGCCCTTACTTTCCGGGTCGATGGTCAGATCCAGACGTTCGGTTGCCATATTGGTGCTGCCGGTGATGGTGATCACCGCATTCTCAGTGTCGAACACGAACAGACGTGGCGTCACCAGCCCGTTTTTGATGTTGACGTTGGCCGCAGCGCAGTTAATAGCCACTTCGTCATCGCCGAACAGTTTCCCGACCAGATAATTCCCCACGTTCAGCCCCGCCAGTTCCATCAGGCTGCGGCTGACTACGCCGTCATTTATCAGGATTTTCATATCACCGTTGCTGGTGCCCAGCAGCGCGGCGACGGAATTACCGGTACCGGTGAGCGTCGCATCACCGTTCAGATCCCCCAGACTGCGTTCCATGGATTCCATTTTTGGCAGCAGCTGTTTCAGTTTCAGATGGCGGGCATGCAGATCCGCACGCGCCCGCATCGGCGATTTATCTCCTTCCAGCCTGATGGTGGAATTGAGATTACCGCCCGCCACACCGAAGCGCAGAGGGTCGAGCAGGATAACGCTGTTGTTAAGTTTCAGATGGGTACTCAAATCGCTGAGCGGCAGAGATTCGCCATGTTCAATGCGTTTTGCGCTGAACTTCACGTCAGCATCCATCGCGCCCCAGGATTTGGTATCGAACTTCTCGACCGGCAGCACTTTGTCAGAAGGCTGACGCGTCGTCTCACCGCGTTTCGCTTTCTCTTTATTGGAATCGGCCCCGATGAGCGGTGCCAGATCGGCAAAGCGCAGCTGTTTAGACACCACTTCGCCGGTCAGTTTCGGACGCGGCTTACTCGCCTGATAAGTCAGGGAACCGTGGATATCGCTGTCGCCAATTTCACCGTTAAAGTTTTGATAACGATAAATTGCGCCGTTTTTATCGTGCAACGTCGCCGATAAATGACCATCAGTGGAATACGGCGGCGTTTGCGGTAAGAGCACGCCGGTCAGGCCATACAAATCAGACAGCGTCTGGCCGGAGAACTTCAGGCGTAAATCCAGACCGCCGAGGTTCATCGGATCCTGCAATGTCCCGGCGACGGCCACGCGGGTATTCCCGGAGCGGACGTCTGCCTGTAACGGGAACAACGCATCTGCGTCTTTCAGCGCCAGCATCCCGCCGATTTTCCCGCTGCCGGAGAGCGATTCACCGTTGTATTTGCCGTCCACTTTCCAGCCAAACACGAACGGCGGCGTTTTGCTTTTCGGTGCGTCTTTTTTATCGCCGGTAACTTCGGTGAACGGCAATGGTTTGCCCAGCGGATCAATCACTGCGCGGAAATCGGCTTTCATCACGGCATCTTTGTAATCAATCTGCCCGCGATCAAAGACGATGTCGTTGAGGGTAAACGACCAGGCTGACGGTGGCTGTGCCGGGTCTTTCTGATCACTGTTGGCAAGATTGAACGTCCAGTTATTTTTGCCGTTGGCTAAACGCAGCAGCGAGGCATCCGGCTGTTTCAGCCAAATCCTCGGGATCAGCACTTCTTTATGCAGTAACGCCAGCGGCGCGATGCTGGCATCTACGCGGGCAAGTTTCACCATCTGCGCATCTTTCTCACCGCCCTGCACATCTGCCGGATTCCCCAGCACAATGTCTTCGGCATGGATGTGCGGCCACGGAACCCACGCACGCCAGCCCGCCTCGTCTTTCTGGCGTGACCAATCCACACCCAAATCGCCACGGATCGCGAACGTACGGTTCAGCTCAGCGCTGACTTTTTGATTGATCGTAGGTTTGAGGCGATTCCAGTCAAACATCGCGATGAAAATAACGATGGCGATCAGCAGAATAATAATCACACCGGCAATCCACGAGATCACCTTACCTGTGCGCGTCATAAACGGGTTCCTTTCAGACAGTTAACGAATTCCAGAGTTTAAACATAGTTGAATTCGCCTCAGCTTGCCTGAAACGGTGCAGAAGAAACGGAGAGGTGCGGAAGGAAGAGAAAGGCATAAATCAAATAAAATCAGGGCGATAACAATGTATCACACCACTGCAACCCGTCCGGCATTTTGAGACTTGCCTGTACAAAGTTTGGTGTGATTCATTATTCTTCGAAATGTATTGGCAGATTATCCAGCCCGTCGAAAGTGGCCGGACGCGCCAGGTAGTACCCCTGCGCCGCCAGCGCATCAGACTGGCGCACCATCGCCCATTCGGCGGCAGTTTCCACGCCTTCAATAATCACGCCCTTGCTGTAGCGGTTCATCAGCGTCACCAGCGTATAGAAGAGTCGCGAGCCCTCTTCGCTCTGACACAGCAGAATAAACAGGTCACGGGCGATTTTAATGTACTCGTAATGCCAGGTCGTGAAAGACGAGAAGTTTGCGATACCCTGACCGAAATCATCCAGCCACAGACGATCGGACTGTTCGATTTGCGACAGCGGAATACTCAGCGCATTTTCAGCACTTTCGACCAGCTCAAACCGGACGTACGGCATCGCACTGATTTGCGCGCGCAAAGAGGACTCCGATTGCAGCATCTCCAGCACCTGACCATCGACGTTAATGGACGCCAGCAGGCCGTTATCAATGAACAAGCGCTGCCAGCGCTGCAAAAGATCTAGCTGCTCCTGCACGATTTGCAGGCGTTTGCCTACGGCGATCGCGACGAAATAATGCTCAGGCGAAATAAATTTCTGCGGCTCGGCCGGGTGGAAAATGCCGGTCAGCAATTCAATACCCAGTAATTTTCCAGTTGTACGGTAAATGGGCTGAAAACGGTACACTCTCTGACATTGACGCCAGTATGACTGTGCTTTTACGCGCTCAAGCGCGGTAAAAGAAGGCGTAATCAGCCCTAACATCATCTTAGTTATCATATTTTTCTGCCGTCATGAATAAGAGTCAGATAATCAGGGACATGCGGCAACATGTCTTCCGCGACTACGATGTATGACGTGCCGACAAGGTAGTTCGATTTCCTGGCTTTCTTTTGTAGAGATATCTATCGGCGCAGCGCGCAGAAACTTTAATCACTCCGTATTTCCCTTCCTCTTCTTGCCTGTAAATACCTCAATGCGCGCTGGAAGTTCTTTTGTACAGGCTCTACATTGGAGGTCGTTTAACACGTCATTAATCCCACCTTCCCGAGACGGAGAGAAAAAATGCCTTACGTAAACATCAAAATCACCCGCGATGGCGCGACCGCCGAACAGAAAAAAGCGCTGATCGCAGGCGTGACGCAGTTGCTGGTCGATACGCTGGGGAAAAATCCGGCGACAACGACGGTGATCATCGATGAAATCGATACGGATAACTGGGGGCTGGGAGGGCGTCCGGTGACCGAACTGCGTAACGAAGCTAAATAACACGTCTTTACCCTGACATCAGATGGAAGCCCCGCGGCTTCCACTTTCATATCGCTTGCATCCCTTTTTTCGATCTTCCTCGTAAAAAATAAAACCTCGTTTTAATTTAATTGACTGACCGCATTCTTATGAAGAGACTAGAGCGCAATAATGACGGACTTTTCTTCTCTTTCGTTTTAATGCTTCAGACATAGGCCAGGTAAAATGACTCGTAAAAACATTGCCGTTATCGGCGAATGCATGATCGAATTGTCACAAAAAGGCGATGCCCTTCATCGTGGTTTTGGTGGCGATACGCTGAATACGTCTGTGTATATCGCCCGCCAGGTGTCTCCTGATGCGCTGAACGTGCATTACGTGACGGCGCTGGGCAATGACAGTTTCAGTAATGAGATGCTGCAGGCGTGGCAACAGGAAGGGGTTCATACCGATCTGACCCAGCGTCTGGAAAACAAACTGCCTGGCCTGTACGTGATTGAGACGGATGACACCGGCGAGCGCACTTTCTACTACTGGCGCAACGACGCCGCAGCGCGTTACTGGCTGGACAGCCCGCAGTCTGAAGAGATTTGTCAGGCACTGGCGAAATTCGATTATCTCTACCTGAGCGGCATCAGCCTGGCGATCCTCAATGACCCAAGCCGCGACCGCCTGATGACCCTGCTGAAAGCCTGCCGTGCACGCGGCGGTAAGGTCATTTTCGACAACAACTACCGTCCGCGTCTGTGGGCCAGCAAAGAACAGACGCAGTCCGCCTACAACGCCATGCTTTCCTGCACCGATATCGCCTTCCTGACGCTCGATGATGAAGACATGTTGTGGGGTGAAAAACCTTATGAAGACGTTATTGCCCGCACGCACGCACTGGGCGTCAGCGAAGTGGTGGTGAAACGCGGCGCAGACAGCTGCATCGTGTCCAGCGCGGAAGGCGAGTTGCACGATGTGCCCGCCGTGAAATTACCGAAAGAGAAAGTGGTGGATACTACGGCAGCCGGTGACTCCTTCAGCGCGGGCTACCTGGCTGTGCGCCTGACCGGCGGAAGCGCAGTGGAAGCCGCCGTACGCGGGCATGAAACAGCAAGCACCGTGATTCAGCATCGCGGGGCGATCATTCCGATGGAGTTTATGCCTGAGCGGGCATAAGGGCAGTTTTTCACCTGCAATGAGGACCGGGCGGCAAGACTGTGAAAGCGTCGGTTATTTAAGTGCTGTGCTCACTTAACATGTCGCGGCAAAACCGATAACGCGAGGAGGGATCCAAAGGAGGGAAAGCGCTTCCCTCCTTTGGTGGGTTTCGGCGCGGGGCGTTAAACCATCACCGCACGCGAGAAACCGAAATATTCTCGATCATGTGTAAAAAGATCAATAAGGGACAACCCTTATTGCGCCGCTGCTACCGGTGTCTCAGCGACGGCAGCCTCACCCGCCGGGCTGGCTTCTGCTGGCGCCATAATCTTGTCATAAATCGCCCTCAGTTCCCCGGCATTGACCTCCGGTTCACCTTTCGGCTGTGCCAAGACTAATGCCGGCTCACGCGACAGTTGCTGTTTAAGCTCCTGATTCATTACCGGTAAGGTCAGCGTTGAGAGGAATTCCTGACGCAATTGCTGATATTGCTCCGGCGCGATGTCTACAACACCGTTTTGCTGTGAACGCAGGCGCTGACTCATCAGTACGTCGGTGTCCGTGCGGGCATAGGTGGCGAACAGCTTGCTCAGCTGATCTTTTTTCTGGGCAATCAGCGCATCGAATTCAGATTGTGAGATGCCTTTATCACGCACCACCAGCAACTCATCGGAAAGACGTTTAAACAACTCCGCAAGTTTGGCCTGCGGTGCTTCAATACGAATGGCGCACTGCGCACGCTGGAACTGCACGTTACAGTCAAAGCCTAAGCCCGGCCCCGGTGTGGCTGCGTCTTTCTTATTCTCGAAAGAGGATTTCAGCGCTTCCTGTAAATGCCAGAACAAGGCTTCACGCGCCAAATCACTGCGCCAGTAAGACGCCAGCGCCTGAGAATCCTGAATCGGCTGCCACGCGCTGTCCCACATTAATGACAAACGATCTTGCGTCAGATTGTCGTCCATCAATGTCATGGATTTCATGGTCACTTCAGACAGCGTCGGCAACGTTTGCGGCGTCTGGCGGCTGCCTTTGAGCGGTGAGAAGGTCCGGTTAATTTGTTCGCTGAGCCCGCGGCCATCCACGTTACCGACAACGAATAATGTCATCACATCTGGCGTATACCACTGATGATAAAACTTGATGAGGGAGTCTATATTGATGGGTTTGGTCGGCAGCTGATCCGGATTATGCCCGACCAGAGTGGAGCCGGTGATACGAGCACGCCAGAAGGCGTCCTGGGTATTTTGCGGCAGCGACCCCACCGGATCCCGCGACTCCTGACGCGCGGCGCTCACCAGTTCGGGTGTCACGGAGACTTTCCCTACAGTGTTCGCCAGCCAGTTCAATGCGTCTTTCAGCAGGTCCGGGCGGTTATTGGGAAGACTCAGGTTGTACATGGTGAAATCGTACGAGCTGACCGCCGGCGGCAATGGCCGTTGCGGGTTAATGCTCTGCTGCCAGAGAGACTGGAGTTGGGCCGTGCTGAATCCTTCGCTATGCATTAACGCCAGACGAGGAAGGAAATGCGTGTAGCCAGACTGTTGTGCTGACTCTGCCAGTGACCCGGTGCGAACCACCAGGCGTAATTCAATACGATCGCTCGGACGTTGTGGTGTAGTCAGAAGCTGCCAGGTGAACCCGTTTTCTAACTTGCCCTGCTGCCAGGCCGGGTCGGGTTGTAATGTTTCTGCCTGCACATGACTTGCGGCTGCTGCCAGCAGCAATCCACCAATGAGTAAACGGATTTTGGTGCCCTGCATGTGAACCCCTACGTAATGACAATCCAATTTTCAGAGTGCTGTCCTGCCGGTGTCTGATGACGGGCCCACAGGAACTGAATGCGTAAAATAAAGCCCGAAAAAATAAAGCTCTTCGTTAGACCGCGGGTTTTTCTCAAAGTCGCGCATCCGTCAAAAATATTCTCGGAAATAGCGCCGGTGACGGCACAAGAGGGGCATATTATGAAGATAATCCACCGGTTACATCAAGCAACCGGTGGATATTAGGGGAGATGACGCCGAATAAATGCTTTTTTTGGAAGCTTACGCGGGTTTTATGCCCACATATCCACCATTATTCAGAAACAATCAGGCACCGGAAACTGACTTTTCCGCTTCCGTCAGGCCCTTCTGACCGTTCAATGTGGCTTTCAGCTGGCCTTCATCGAGCTGTCCGCACCACTTCGCAACCACAATCGTCGCCACGCCGTTACCCACCAGGTTGGTGAGCGCACGCGCCTCCGACATAAAGCGGTCAATGCCTAAAATCAGCGCCAGACCTGCAACCGGTAAATGTCCGACTGCCGACAGGGTTGCCGCCAGAACGATGAAGCCACTGCCGGTCACGCCCGCCGCCCCTTTGGAGGACAACAGCAGCACCACAATCAGGGTAATCTGATGCCAGATATCCATATGTGTATTGGTGGCCTGCGCGATGAAAACCGCCGCCATGGTCAGGTAAATCGAGGTGCCGTCAAGGTTGAAGGAATACCCCGTTGGGATCACCAGCCCGACCACCGATTTCTTGCATCCCAGACGCTCCATCTTATCCAGCATACGCGGCAGCGCAGACTCGGAAGATGACGTACCCAGAACGATCAGCAACTCTTCTTTAATGTAGTTAACAAACTTGAAGATACTAAAGCCGGTGAAGCGTGCGATTAGCCCGAGCACCACTACCACGAACAAGACGCAGGTCAGGTAGAAACAGATGATCAGCTGGCCGAGTTGCACCAGAGAACCCACGCCGTATTTACCGATGGTGAACGCCATCGCACCGAAAGCCCCCAGCGGAGCCAGGCGCATGATCATGTTGATGATGCCGAAGATGACCTGCGAGAAGCTGTCGATTACGTTGAAAATCAGCTGTCCTTTATGGCCCAGACGGTGCAGCGCAAAACCAAACAGCACGGCAAACAACAGCACCTGCAGGATATTCCCGCTGGCAAACGCACCAATCACGCTGGAAGGGATCACATCAAGCAGGAAAGGAATGATGCCCTGACTTTGTGCCTGTTCGGCATAGACTGCCACCGCTTTGGCATCCAGAGCCGCAGGATCAACGTTCATCCCCGCGCCCGGCTGGACGATATTCACGATGACCAGCCCGATAATCAGCGCCAGCGTGCTGACAATTTCGAAATACAGCAGTGCAATCGCACCGGTACGGCCAACCGCTTTCATGCTCTCCATGCCTGCGATGCCGGTAACCACCGTACAGAAAATCACCGGAGCGATGATCATCTTGATTAACTTAACAAAACCATCACCTAATGGTTTCATTTGAGCGCCGAGGTCAGGGTAGAAATGACCCAGCATGACACCCAGGGTTATTGCCATAAGCACCTGGAAATACAGGCTTTTGAAGATAGATTTTTTCATGAATCGCCATCCTGATGTGAGAGTGTCGCCCTTTGTTTTGTAGGGGTACAGATAATGAGCGACTGCCGAAAAATAACACCATCACAACATCATGGAAATATATTGTTTCCTCCGGAAAAGACGGGTCATGAAAAACCAGAGCTGAAAGCATTCAGCCGACGGAGAGTAAGTAAAAAAAGCAGATAAAATGACAGACAGGAACGGGTTTCCTGTCTTCAGAAGGGTCAGTCAGGCTGGCAGAATTTCAGTTCGAAGGCGTCTTTCGACAGTGGCGCGGAGAATAAATACCCCTGACCTAACAGAATGTTTTGCTCAAGTAACCACTGGCGTTGCGCTTCATTCTCGACACCTTCAGCCACCAGCTGGATGTTCATCGCGCGGGCGATCGAGGCCACAATATTGACCATCACATCGTCCTGCGGCAGAGCGCCGACAAAGCTGCGGTCGATTTTAATGACATCAATAGGCAGCGAACGCAGGCGGTTAAGGTATTCGAGGCCTGAATAGCCGAGGCCGAAATCATCCAGTTCAATCGACACCCCTACGGCGCGCAGTTCGCCCAGTAGCAGCAGTGCGCGATCAAGGTCGTCGATACGCGCAGTTTCGGTGATTTCCAGCACCAGCTGCCCCGGATTGATTTTGTAGCGGCTCAGTAAACTGCGCAGTTCCGGCAGGAAATTGCGTTGCTGCACCTGAACACCGGAGAGATTCACTGACAGGGGCAAATCAATCCCCCGCCGCTGCCAGTCAGCGAGGATACCGCAGCCCAGTTCAAGAATTTTGTAGCCCAGCATGCTCATCACGCCGATTTCTTCGGCAAGCACAATGAAATCGCTTTCCAGCCCGTAACTGCCGTCGGCCATTTTCCGGCGCAGCAGCGCTTCAGCACCGACCACCGCGCGGGTACGCATATTTACCTGCGGCTGGATAAACAGCGTGAAATCGTTCTGCTCCATGGCGTGCAGAATGTCGTTTTCCTGCAACAAACGTTTCTGAATCTTTGCCGTTAACTCCGGCTCAAAGAACAGAATTTGATTCTTACCCTGCCGATAAGCCGACACCCGTGCCGCCCGCGCATTGACCATCAACTGCTGCGCCGTGGCCGGGAATTCGCCGGTATATTGAACGATGCCGATACTGCCCGTCGGATGCAGCGACATATTGCCTGCATCGCTTTCCTGCGGTGCATTGATGCGTTCCATAATATGACGGGCGAGACGCATCGCCATAAATGGCCGGACAATGTCCCCGGCCAGCAAAGCAAATTCGTTATAGCTCAGGCGCGCCAGTAAGCAGTGCTCGGGCAGCGCATCAATGATGGATCTCACCAGCGGGCAATCGACGTGGCCGTCATCACGCAGGCTTTCGATACCTATCATTAACAGATGAAACCCTTTTTCCGGCTCGGTGGAGTGCAACCGGTGTTGCAGCCGCGACATAAACTGCTCTTCATTACTGATGCAGTCTTGTGCGGGAGGCTGCGCATCGCTGATCTCTTGCTGCAATTTTTGCATGTGCTGCTGATTGCGGTTGTAACTGCGCACCAGCATGCCGATTTCATCATCTTCGTGAAGCGCAGGCATGGTCAGCTGATGATACGGCACATCGCCTTCCGGCAGGGATTCCAGCTCGCGGGCGATAGTGCGTACCGGTTTGACAATCAGCCGGTTAATGATCCAGCTGAGGGAAATGGTCAGGATCAGCGCCAGCAGCAGATACGTCGTCAGCATGGTGGACAGCGCGCTGACGATAAACTGGTACATCCGGTAGGAGTCAGCCTGCACGACCAGGTACGCCAGGGGTTTCGGGTCTTTCGGGCTGGCCGCGGCGGAATAAAGAGGAACGGAAATCGTGACGGGCAGATTGAATCCCCGGGACACCCACTGCGGCACCGGGCGGCCTGGCGGAAAATGGGTGTGCAGCGCTGCGATTTCATTGGGCATCACCACATCCGCACGGCTGAGAATACCGACGGGTTGCAGTGTGTTCAGGATCTCCTGAGTTTCATCCAGATCAACGTCCAGGACCGCCTGGGACAGCGGTTCGCGGACAGAATGGGCGATATTTTCAAGCTGCTGGGCGTAATCATCCCTCCGTTGTTGCACAAAGTGGAACAACTGGATAATGATGAAAATACAAATAGTTATCGCAGCCACACTCGACACGGCTGCCATCTGCTTGATTGTTAATGAACGCCTGACCCGCAACTTAGTTCTCCATCAACCGCCGACCTGTTTTGCTCCGTTCTACTTATCAGGAACACTATTAGAGCGCAGTATACCTTATATCGTGTTATTTCGAGGCAAAACAGGGCCGTTAGGCTATAAAAAACAATGTGTTTGCACCTCTGAAATTATCACAGAAATACTTTATGTTATTTTACTGACGAAAAACCGACACTCTGCATTAACCCGATGATTAGTGGTGTTATTAAAATTCTGAGTTTAATGTCCCTGATGCAATCTCTGTGCTGCACATCACACAAAATGCAACCGTTTACTCTCACATAAGATAAAAAATCAGATAAAAAAAACAAAAAACCTTTTGTGACAGCCAGTTATAAGGGTATTGTTTTTTATGGTGCTATTCCTAATTTTTGTAAAAAGTGCTCCATGCTGTACAAGAACTGATATATTAAGATTAATCTTATCCTCAAAAAAAACTTCAAAAAAATTAAACCTTTTACACTCTTTATTAGCAGTTCTCGCTTGGTTGACAGCGTTTCTTGCTTGGCCGCTTTGACGTCCAGATAATTCCCACAAAAATATAATCCTACCGGGCGGGATATATGAACAAATATGACGACATTAAGCGTTTTATGGATAAGACCAACCTTAAACAGCTTGATTACAAAGAGCTAAATGATAAATCGACCGGGGAATCAATTACCGGTTCGATGAATCAATGGACCTTGATCAAGCAGGTTTCTGCCAGCCAGACGCCGGGTGGCCCCTTAGATAACGGGCGCTCGACGCAGCCCACGCCACAGTCCATTTCTGCTGATGAATTCTCGCCACAGTCGGCGCAGGAAGCGCTGCAAGCCCAGCATTCGCAGCCGCAGACTGATACCGCTGCGCCTGAACACGCCGGCCCCATGTCTTCAGAAGTCCATCCTCCGGCGGCGGGCTTTGGTTTGCTCGATGCCCTGCGTGAAACTCTGCCGCCCGTGCCTGAACATCCGGCACCCGCGCCAGCACAGGCTCCGCATTCTCCCCCGGTTCATTCGACTCCGGCCCTGCACGCGCAGTCTGTGATACCGGACAACGGTTCAGGTTTGCTCGACTCCCTGCGCAAAGCCATGCCGCAAGCGCCGCGTCAGCCACCCGCGCCCCCGGCCAGCGCAGCGCCCGCACCCGCAGCGCCGGTGTATCAGCCTGCACCGGTAATCCATTCAACCCCATTACAGAGCCCGGCACCCGCGCACGTGGTGCCCGCATCTGCGGCGTCTGCCGATACCGATCAGCGTTTTAAACAGATGTTTAAACAGCGGGCGCCTCAGCCTGCCGGCGCTTATCTGCATCGCGACACACCGCTTCAACCTTTGTTAGAGATGATTGCCTCATGCCGTTAGTTTGCGTTTGTTCACCGAAAGGTGGGGTTGGAAAAACCACGGTGGCCTCCAACCTGGCCTATTCGCTTGCCCGCAGCGGCAGCAAAGTACTGGTCATCGATTTTGATGTGCAGAATGCCCTGCGCCTCCATTTTGGTGTGCCTATTTCCGATACCCGCGGTTTTGTCGCCGGGTCAGGCAATGAATCCGACTGGAGCCAGTTTATTCTCAAAGCCGGGTCGAACACGTTTGTGCTGCCCTATGGCGAAGTGAGCGAAGATCAGCGGCTGGAGTTTGAACATCAGTTAGCCAGCGATCCGCATTTTTTACCGCGTGGATTAAATACCGTCCTGAATTATCCGGGGTTAATTATTATTGCGGATTTCCCTCCCGGCCCGAGCCCGGCATTAAAAGCCGTGCAGAGCATTGCTGATTTACATGTTGTGGTCATGCTGGCAGATACGGCGTCATTGTCTTTACTGCCGTTAATGGAAAAGAACAAATTAATAGGCACCCCGCTGAATAATAAGAAAGGGGAATATTACGTTGTGAATCAAAGTGACACGCGCCGGACATTAAGCCGCGATGTCACGCAATTTTTCGAACAGCGTTTAAATGAAAGATTATTAGGCACAATACACAGGGATGAATGTGTGCCGGAGGCGAATGCCTCTCAGCGATCTATTATTGATTTCAGTCCGGTATCAGCGTCCGCGTTTGATATTGAACTGATCAGCAAAAAAGTCGCCGCCATTTTAGGGATTAAAGTCGGTGATGGTGAATTACACGCCGCGCCTAAAACCGGCAGTTATTAACTGTCACTGATAACAGCGATCCCAAAGCGATGAATAAATTCCTGTTTTCCCTGCTTGTGCTTCTGCTGCTGCCGGTGGCAGCAGTTATCGTCATCACGCCAATGGACAGCCAGAAGCAGTACATCTTCGGGCTGATCAGTATTGGTCTTTTATTTTTACTGGGCATCAGTAAAAGCCGCCGGATAAGTGTGGTCATGGTCATCATGTCAGTCATGATGTCCACGCGATATATTTACTGGCGCGCCACAGAAACACTGCATTTCAATTCCACCATTGAAGCTATTTTAGGCATCGGCTTATTCCTCGCCGAGCTGTATGTCTGGCTTATTCTGTTACTGGGTTATCTGCAAACCACCTGGCCACTGAAACGCACCATCGAACCTTTGCCGGATGACACTACATTGTGGCCAACGGTGGATGTGTATATTCCCTCGTATAACGAAAGTCTGGACGTGGTGCGTGATACCGTTCTGGCGGCGCAGTGCATCGATTATCCAAAAGACAAAATCAAAATATACGTTCTGGATGACGGCAAGCGCGACGAATTTGCGGTGTTCTCCGCCGATGCAGGCGTGGGATATATCACCCGCGATAATAACGCCCATGCAAAAGCCGGTAACCTGAATCACGCAATGAAACTCACCAAGGGCGAGCTGATTTGCGTATTCGATTGCGACCACGTTGCGACTCGCGCCTTTTTACAGGCCACCGTCGGCAGCTTCCTGAAAGACCCGCGTCTGGCCCTGATCCAGACGCCGCACTACTTCTATTCACCGGATCCGTTCGAACGTAACCTGTCCGCTGGCCGCACCATGCCAAACGAAGGTGCGCTGTTCTACGGCCCGGTTCAGCAAGGTAACGATAACTGGAACGCGACGTTCTTCTGCGGTTCCTGTGCCGTGATCCGCCGCGTGGCGCTGGAAGAAGTCGGCGGCTTTGCGGTGGAAACCGTCACCGAAGATGCGCACTCAGCGCTGAAAATGCAGCGTCGTGGCTGGAACACCGCGTTTCTCGATATCCCGCTGGCGGCGGGTCTGGCAACAGAACGCCTCGGCCTGCACGTCATTCAGCGTACCCGCTGGGCGCGCGGTATGACGCAGATTTTCCGCGTCGATAACCCGTTGTTTGGCCGTGGTCTGAAATGGCAGCAGCGTCTGTGCTACCTGAACGCCATGCTGCACTTCCAGTTTGGCCTGCCGCGCGTGGTGTTCCTGACCGCGCCGCTGGCGTTCCTGCTGTTCAACCTGAACATCATCTCCTCATCCGCCAGCCTGATTTTTGCTTATGCGCTGCCGCATCTGGTGATGTCGTTGTACATCAACTCCCGCATGAATGGCCGTTTCCGCTATACCTTCTGGGGTGAAATTTACGAAACCGTGATGGCGTTCCACCTGATCCTGCCAACGCTGGTGACCATGTTCGCGCCAAAACGCGGCAAGTTTAACGTCACCGACAAAGGCGGTTTACTGGACGTCGGCTTCTTTGACTTCAACATCGTCAAACCTCACCTGATCGTCGCCATTCTGATGATTATCGGCATCGGTTACGGGCTGGTGCGCGCGGTATTCCACAACTACTTTGCCATCGATCCGAACGTTATCGCCCTGAACGTGGCGTGGGGCAGCTTCAGCGTTCTGATCCTGCTGGCGGCGATTGCCGTCGCGAAAGAAACCCGTCAGGTGCGTAAAACCATCCGTATTGATGTGGCGATCCCGGCCATCATTCATTACGCCAATGGCATTTCTCTGCGCACCACCACCATTGATATGTCGATGGGTGGCGTGCAGCTGGTGACGCCGGATGTGCGTTATCTGGAAGAAGAAATTGAAGAAGTGGAAATTCAGCTTTCATCTGGCGCGGAGAGTTTCCCGGTCACGCAGATCAGCGGCAACAAAGAGCGCATTCGTCTGCAATTTGAAAACCTGCCGCTGTCTAAACGCCGCGAACTGGTGCGTGTGGTTCTCTGCCGTGCGGATGCCTGGATTGGTGAAGAATACCCGCCAGACAACCCGTTCAAATCGCTGCTCAGCATCATCCGCTGCGTATTTGAATTGTTCTACAACACCTGGAAAGAACGCCGCGGCAAAAATACACCCGCTGAAACCACCAGCAAGAGTGAAGCAGCATGAACCGACCTCGTAAACCGATGAGTAAACGCCGTTTGTCTGCGGTGCCTGGCACGTCCCTTTTCAGAAAAATCACCACCGGCCTGCTGCTGACCTTCAGCAGCCTGCCGTTTACCCATGCAGAAGACGCTCCCGCTGCGGCGGTTGATCCGGCAACCAGTTTGCCTGCCGCCCCTTCGTGGCTGCCCCCGGCGCCGGTAATGCCAGAACAAACGGCACCCGCAGACACCGCCACGCCGCCAGTGGCTCAGCCGGTGCCCTCAGAATATGCGCCCCAGACCGACACCACGCCGGTCAACAACAGCGAGTCGGCAAATGCTGCGGCTGTGGCTGCCGATCCTGCCGCCGCGCCTGCCCCGGTGATCCCGCTGGTTCAGCCGGTCACCAGCAACGTGACCGTCGCCGAAATGGGCCAGCCAAACGGCCTGACCCTCAGCGGCGGCCAGTTACAGTCGGGTATTCTCTTCACCCTGCCTGCGGATGAGGTGGTGACCAACGCCCATCTTTCGCTGGCACTGAAAATTTCTCCTGCGCTTATCGCCCGCGATACTACGCTGGAGCTGATGCTCAACGGCCAGCCGCTGGGCAATCTGCCGCTCAACCAGAGCAGTAACGGCGGCGATGTCTACGAACTGGATATCCCGTCAGCGATGGTGGTATCGAGCAACAATCTGAGCTTTCGCGTGCATGACAGCAACACCATGACCTGCGAGAAAGATCAGTCGGACAAATATTGGGTCACGATTTTGCCTACCACCAGCATTGGTCTGGAAGGTCAGCAACTGAACATTGGCCGCAATCTGGGCAATTTCCCGCGCCCGTTCTTCGACAGCCTGCAAATGCAGGAATCTAAAATCACCATGGGCTTCTCCTCGGCGATGAAAC
The DNA here is from genome assembly GCF_019049655.1 of Rahnella rivi. Taxonomy (GTDB): domain Bacteria; phylum Pseudomonadota; class Gammaproteobacteria; order Enterobacterales; family Enterobacteriaceae; genus Rahnella; species Rahnella rivi. Next base: position 163,480 of record NZ_JAFMOX010000062.1, on the reverse strand, counting down.
CGGGAGATGTCAGCGCAGCGGCGATGGTGTCTTCGTATCTCGGCATGTTATCCGATTATCGCGACGTGGATTTTCCGGTGATCCTGAACGATTTGCCCGATCAGAACGGCATTCTGTTTGGCAAACCGGGGGACAAAATCGGTTCGCTCACCCTGCCGTCCAGCAGTGGTGCATCGATTCAAATCATCGATAACCCGATAAATCCGGTCTACAAACTGCTGCTGGTGCTGGGCAATGATGATAATCAGCTGCGCCAGGCGGCTTACCGTCTGATAAGCGGCGGTATGCCGAACAACACCGATCATCTGGACGTCGCGCAGCAAACTATTCCGTCGAGCAAACCTTACGATGCGCCACGCTGGATAGACACCTCGCGCCCGGTCACGCTGGGCGAACTGGCGGGTAAAGATCCGGATTCACTGATTTCTAACGGCATTTATCACGATGGTATTCAGGTTGCGTTCCGCGCTGCGCCGGATCTGTTCATGTGGGACGGACACAATATCCCGGTGCGCATTGATTACCGCTTCCCGACCGAAAACTGGATCGATGAAGATACCTCGCGGCTCAATGTGTCCATCAACAGCAACTTCCTGCGCAGCCTGACCGTCAACAAAGTCGGTCTGGTGGAAAACCTCTGGCGTCGCCTCGGCGGTGACAGTCGGCAGGAACGCTACACCATGCAGCTCGCGCCGTACCTGATTTACGGCGACAACCAGTTGCAGTTCTATTTCGACATCAAACCGAAAAAAGACGCGCCGTGCAGCATTCTGACCAGCGACAACATCAAGAGCCGCATCGATCCGAAATCCTTCATCGACCTGAGCGGAAGTTACCATTTCGCACAGTTGCCGAACCTGTCGTATTTCGTGGGGGCTTCTTATCCGTATTCCAAACTGGCTGATTTCTCGGACACGCTGATGTTGCTGCCACCGCAACCGAGCGCTGATGAAATTCACACCTTGCTGAACCTCGCCGCGCGCGCAGGGAAAGCCACCGGCGTGCCGGTGAGCCATGTGCAGGTTGCCTTTGGCCTGTCGGGTGATGAACAGGGAAACCCGCTGTTTGACCGCGATATTCTGGCTGTCACAACGCTGGGCGACGCCGCCTTCACGCAGCAGCTGCTGGCCGATTCTCCCTTTGGCGTAAACGCGAACTCGATGGGCGTAAAAACACCGACGCAGGTGCAGCGCATGGTGGCCTGGCTAACCGGCGACTGGTACCGCCAGCCGGTGGATGCCGACCGTTATCTGTCGTCAACCGGCGCCTGGCGCGGCTTTGTCAGCTTCCGCTCCCGCTGGTCAAACGATCACGTCGTGGTGGTCGCCACGGGAACTGACGATCAGCAGCTGCTGAAAATTCACAACGATCTCAAATCGCCACAAATCAACGCCAACGTGCGTGGCGATCTGGCGATCATCACCGATGAAAACGGCATCCGCAGCTTCTCGGTCGGCCAGCAATTCCCGACCGGACAAATGCCGTGGTACATGATGGTGCTCTGGTACGCCAGCACGCACATCGTGATCCTGTCGCTGATTGCCACGCTGGTTTCGCTGGTGGTGGGCCTGAGCCTGTTCGTCGTTCTGCGCGGGCACGCGGCCAAACGTCTGGGTCAAAAATGAAAAGCCTCGAACGAAGAAAAAGAACAATGAAGGTGGCCGTTACTCCCGGCTATAACCTGGCGATTACCGGAGCTGGAAAATGAAAAAACATAAACTGTCCCTGGCGGTGATCAGGGCTATTTATCTGGTAGGGATCGCCGGAGCCGTAAGTTTTAGCGCCGCCACATTGGCGGCGGACACCACCAATCCGGCCATGAAAGCGCTGTTTGATCAGGCCGCTTACTGGCACGAACGCGCCCATGACGATCTGGCAAAAGACGCCTTGCAGAAAGTGCTGCTGGTCGAGCCGAACAACGCACAGGCGCTGTACCTGATGTCGCTGTATTCCATGCAGAGCGGTGACAAAACGGCGGCGAACCAATGGCGCGAAAAACTCTCGGCTGCCTCACCGGACGATCCGCGTCTGGCCTCGCTCAACAGCGCCAAAGCCATGCAGTCGATTCCTCCGGCGCAGCTCGCCTCTGCCCGCCAGATGGCCGCGCAGGGCAACGTCAGCGGTTCACTTTCGGCCTACCGCACCATCTTCAACGGCAATCAGCCGCTAGACAGTCTGGCGACCGAATATTACCTGACCATGGCGGGCGATAAGTCGCTCCAGTCGCAGGCGATTCAGGGATTACAGCAGCGCGTGGCCTCACGCCCGGACGATACTCAGGCGCGCCTGGCGCTGGGTAAAGTGCTGACTTATCAGGAATCGTCGCGCCGCGATGGCATCAAACTGCTGAGCACGCTGGCGGGCAGTAACAGCGATGCCGACCGGTCACTGCGTCAGGCATTGTTGTGGATGGCGCCGCAGGAAAGCGATCGCGACCTGTATCAGGGCTATCAGGCGCGTCACCCCAATGACACCGGCGTGATGGCCTACTTCCAGAAAAATATCGGCGGCGCAGCCAAAGGTCAGGGCTTTACTGCGCTCAACAGCGGCAACGTCACCGATGCCAAAGCCAAGTTCGAAAGCGTGCTGGCAGGCGATCCGAACGACGCCGACGCGCTGGCCGGTCTGGGGTATATCGCGCAGCGCAGCGGTGATTTCGAAGCTGCCTCGCAATACCTTAGCAAAGCCGCCGCACAGGGCGGGCCGAACAGCGCACAGCTGAGCAATCAGGCGCAGGACTCGGCATTTTATGCCCAGCTGGCGAAAGCCAAAGACGCAGCCGGTTCCGGCAGTTACGACGCCGCACTGGCGGCGGTCACGCCGCTGACCCAGGTCGGTGGCGAGAAAGGTCAGTCAGCCGGTTTGCTGCGCGCCGACATTCTGCGCCGTAAAGGCGATCTGGCCGGTGCCGAGCAGCAATACAGCGCGCTTGGCGACAATGCCGATGCCCGCGCCGGGCTGTTCTACGTGCTGCGTCAGCAGAACAAATCTGCCGAAGCCAGCGAAGTATTGAAAACGCTGCCTGCGGATATTCAGAACAAAATGAATCCGCCGAAAGTGGCGGATGTCATCGAGCCGTTACGCCGTCAGGCGGCGCAGGCCGTGGCGAATAACGATCCGCAACGGGCGCTGAATTTACTTCAGCAGGCGCAGGAACGTCAGCCGTCAAACGTCTGGGTGAAACTGGATATGGCGCGCATCCTGCAATCGCAGGGGCAAACCGCGCAGGCGCAATCCATCATGGCGCCGTCTTCGCGTCCGGGCGCGTCTTCAGCCGATCTCTACGCGGCCGCCTTATTTGCCTCCGAAACCAAAAACTGGTCCACCGCCAGCGCCCTGCTCTCGCGCATTCCGCGTGGCAGTCAGAATCAGGGTATGCGTGAACTGGCACAACGCGCCAACTTCAATGCGCAAATGGCCGATGCGGAGAACTATCTGCAACAGGGCAACAGCGCGGCCGCCGCCAACACCTTACGCGCACTGGCGCAGAATCCGCCTTCCGCGCCGGCTGACGTCGGTGCGCTGGCGAAAAATCTGGCCGCCACCGGGCAGCTTCCGCTGGCGGTACAACTGGTGCGCCAGAACATGCGCAACGGTGTGAAAGGCAACGCCGGGGATTACGCCGATCAGGTGACGGTGCTGAATCAGGCCGGGCTGAGTAACGAAGCCCAGGCCTTCCTGCAAAATCCGGAGATTCAGTCCGGCACTTCACCGACCGCGCTGGCGAATCTGCGCAACGGTTTCGTCATCACTCAGGCCGATCAGCTGCGTGAACAGGGCCAGTATGCCGCGGCTTATGACAAGCTTATCGTCGCCCTGCAGGCCGACCCGCAAAACCGCGATCTGATGCTGGCAATGGCACGCCTGTATCAGTCCGGCAAGCTCAACAAACAGGCCGGTCAGGTCTACAACTACCTGATGACCAACGACACACCGAATCAGGATGCCCGTGTGGGGGCGATCAATATCGCGCTGGGCGAAGGCGATACGGCGCGCGCGCAGCAACTGATGAATGGGCTGACCGGCCCTCGCACGCCGGACCGCCTGTTACTGGCTGCCCGCGTTGCCGAAGCGCAGGGCGACCACCAGCAGGCGATGGCGCTGTTGCGTTCCGCGAAGGGCAAGATGATCGGTCTGGAAGGCGCAGACGGTTCGGCGCAGGTCGCCGGATTGCAGCTTTCCGACAATCCGTTCATCAACCGTTCAACGCGCACCACGCGTTCCACCACCCAGTCCACTTATGGCACGGTACTGCCGTGGCAACAAACCGATCAGACCTCGGTTAACAGCACGGTGCCAGTACCGGGTGCTGCGCCAACCGCCGTGGTGCAGCGTAATGCAACGGAAAAACAGATCGACGACATGCTCGACGATTTGCAGGGCAAAACCGCGACCTGGGCGCAGGGCGAGATGTCGATCCGTGGACGTGACGGCGAAAGCGGCCTCAGTCAGCTGACCGAAGCCAAAGCGCCAATGACTTTCGCCTTCGTGCCGTTTGATACGTCGCGTCTGAGCATCGGCGTTACGCCGGTTTCCCTCAGCGCAGGCAGCCCGGCCGGTACGGCCAATGCCCGATTTGGTCAGGGGGCGCTGGCACAGGCGCAGTCTGCACAAAAAGATGTGGCAGCGGCGGCAACAGCGGCGGGGCTGGATCCCACATTAAGTCTTTCTGATTTGAGAAAAAGTATCTCTGCCACTGACCTCAGTACGGCGTGTGCGGCGGGGGGCGATGCGGCAACCTGTGCCGCCTACGGCACCATCAACAGCATAGATCCAACGACGTATAGCGCGACGGATGCAGGCAATCAAAGTGCCACCGGCGTGGAAGTGAACGCCGCGCTGACCGGTGACAGCTATAAAGCCGATGTGGGCAGTACGCCGCTCGGGCAGGATCTGAACTCACTGGTCGGTGGCGTGCAATGGGCACCAAAACTGACCGACTTCACCACGCTGACGGTCACCGCAGAACGCCGCGCAATCACCGACAGTATTCTGTCTTACGTCGGTACCAAAGATAACTACAGCGGAAAAGAGTGGGGCCAGGTCACCAAAAACGGCGGCAGCGTCAATCTTTCCTATGATGACGGCGACGCCGGTTTCTATGCCGGTGCCGGTTATTACAGCTATCTGGGTAATAACGTGAAGAGCAACCAGTCGGTTAACGCCAACGCCGGGTTGTACGTTCGTCCGTATCGTTACGATGACCGCGAGCTGAAAACCGGCATCAACGTCGGTTACATGGATTTCGACAAAAACCTCAGCTACTACAGCTACGGCCAGGGCGGTTACTTCAGCCCGCAGAACTACGTCAGCGTCTCCTTCCCGGTGGAATACACTCAGAAGTATGACGACTGGGATTTGAAATTGTCCGGCTCTGTGGGTTATCAGTCCTATTCTCAGGATAAGAGCGCCTACTTCCCGAACAACCCGGACTTGCAGAAACAGCTGGAAGATCTGGTGGCCGCGGGCTACGGCACCGAAGCGTACTATTCCGGTAAAACCGAAAATGGTATCGGCTGGAATGCGGGCGTGGGCGGCAACTATCATCTGAACAAGAACATGCAGATTGGCGGACAGGTTGGCTACGATACTTTCGGTGATTACAACGAAAGCAAAGCGCAGGTCTACTTCCGCTATCTGATGGGCCAAAATTAAACCGGTGGAATAAAACCATGCAGGAACAGAACTATACTCAGGTCGCGCAGGATTATTACCGCCAGCGTCACACCACACCGGGCTGGCAAAGTCTGGTGCAGGTGCTATTTTCAGGTATTCTGGCCTCCGCCGACGACGAGGATGGCCGCCGGTTTCTCACGCTGATGGGCGGTAATCTGGCGCGTCAGCATGCGTTACCGGTTTCCGCCACGCTCGGCGAACTGGAAGAAAACATTAATCACCTTCTCAGCCGCTTTGACTGGGGCGTGGTGAAAATTGAAGCCACCCGGCAGCAGCTCACGCTGGTGCACATCGCCTGGCCGGTTTCGCCTCAGGGCGAGAACGACGAACTGTGGCGCATCGCGCTGATTTCGCTGTTTGAAGGGCTGTATGCACAATGGTTACAGGCGCAAGGCGGGCAGCCTTACGTTCCGCTGCGCTGGCAGGAAAGTACACCCGAAGGCGCATTCGTCTTCCGTTATCAAAATGGTTTGTAAGGAATTTTTATGTTGGCATTTCGACGCTACGGCCTGGTGCTGTGGTTCGGTCTGGTTTTCTCATTATTCACCACGGCAGTAATGGCGCAGGATCAGGGGTGGTCAGCTTTCAAGAGTCGTTTCCTGATGCCTGATGGCCGGATCATTGATACCGCCAATAAAAACGTCAGTCACACCGAAGGCCAGGGGTTCAGCATGCTGCTGGCCGTCTTTAACGACGATCAGGCGACCTTCGACAAACTGTGGCAATGGGCGAACAACACGCTGTACCGCAAAGACATTGGCCTTTACTCCTGGCGCTATGACCCGAATAACAGCGTCCACGTGGCCGACAAAAATAACGCCTCCGACGGTGACCAGCTTATCGCCTGGGCGCTGCTGTTGGCGGGCGATAAATGGAGTGATTCGCGCTATACCAAGGCTTCAGAGAAATTGCAGTCGGCGCTGATCAAATACAACGTGATTGATTACGCCGGTTACAAAGTGATGTTGCCGGGCGTGACCGGGTTTAATCAAACCAGCAACGTCACCGTCAATGCGTCCTACTTCATCTTCCCGGCGTGGAAAGCGTTTTACGCTCACAGCCACCTTAAGGTGTGGAAAGATCTGGATGAAAGCGGCACCGCGATGCTCAGCAAAATGGCCTTCGGTGAATTCCGTCTGCCGACTGACTGGGTTGATATGCAAGCCGATGGCAGCATGAAACCCGCCAGCCGCTGGCCGACCCGCTTCAGTTACGACGCAATACGTATCCCGCTGTACCTCGGCTGGGCACATCCGGGCAGCCCGCAGCTGGCACCGTTCATTCTGTGGTGGCAAAAATCGCCACGCACCGCGACCCCGGCCTGGATTGACGTCATGACCGGCACCAAAGCGGGCTACAACATGTCACCGGGATTACTGGCTATCCGCGACTTCACCATGGCCAATGCCGGTGCGATCAGCCCGAACCTGGCCCCGAAAGACGATTACTACTCCTCAACGCTGCAACTGCTGAGCTGGTGGGCGAGTCAGAAAGGGTAAGTGCGGTTTAGATCAAAAAGGCCAGTCAGGGAATGCTGACTGGCCTTTTTTGTTGAAATTTATTGTATATACGCAATAGAAAAAACGTAAATCAATTGCATATATACAATTGATTTTATCTTGTTTGATTGTATATTTAATATTGAAATACAATAATTTCATTGTAAATATACAATCAGAAGGTTTCTTCATGTGGGATAAAGAGTTAAAAATCAAACAGGTAGATAATCTTTTAAAAAGTATGAAGCCAGAGCGAAATGTAAAACGCCCCAAAAAAGGCTGGTTGCAGTTGCTCAGATCCACACTGGGAATGAGCACTCGCGCTTTGGGTGAGAGGTGCGGGCTAAGCCAGTCGCGTATTTCGTTGATCGAAAAAGGAGAGATCGACGGTACTTTGACCCTTAATACCCTGGAGAAAGTCGCAGAAGGTCTGAATTGTGAACTGGTATACTTTTTACAGCCAAAACAAGGACAAACACTCGAAAATCTGCGGGAACACCAGGCAGAAAAAAAAGCGAAATACCTGACTCAGTACACTGAAATTCATATGTCGCTGGAACAGCAACCCACATCATCAGCTTTTCAAAAATCGACACAAGACAAGCTTAAAAGCGAGCTCTTACAAAAATGGCCTCGGGATTTCTGGGATGAATAATGAGCGAAACCATCAATGATGGCCTACCCGAAGGGGCGACGGAACTTAGCCCTGATGATCTGGCCGGTTTACTTCCCGATTATATCGTTACCCGGGAAGACCTGAATCAATTTGAAAAAACAAACATTCAGAATGCATTAGCGCGCCTCAGCCGTCAGAAGCTGAGTTGCCAGCAGATCTTAACGGTGGATTTCTGTCTTCAGCTACACCGAAACATGTTTGATAAAACATGGGAATGGGCAGGGCAACTTAGACGCAGAGAGGTCAACATCGGGAATACACCGCCTTATATGATCTCAATGCGTGTCAGGGATACCCTGGATAATGCAGCGTACTGGGTTGAAAACGACACCTATCCGCGCGATGAAATCTGTCTGAGACTTCACAGAGACATTGTATGGATCCACCCTTTTCCCAATGGAAATGGAAGGCATTCCCGAATTTATTGCGACATACTGCGTCGTGCCCTCGGGAGTGGGTATTTTTCATGGGGAAGCTCAGGCGGCGAACTCGTCTCCCCTGACGAACATCGTGCTGAATACATTGTGGCTCTGAGAGAAGCTGACCGCGGCGATTATACCCGGCTCATCAGGTTTGCTGCTGGCTAGGTTTACATCAAACAGGCCAGTCAGGGAATGCTGACTGGCCTGTTTGATGAATCGCAGTTTAATTAATTTGATAGCTAAAATTAGCCGTATAGCTGTGGCTGTTATAGATATAGCTCGCAGCATTGCTTAACGACAAAACGTTTCCGCTATAGGTAACATTCACCCGGTTATTCGCACCGGTGCTGATATCAACAATGGTTCCACTTCCTGAGATAAACGGAAAACCTTCCGCCAGCGACTTAACAACGTCACTATTGTTACCCTTCAGTTCCCCCGCCAGATAATATCTGTAATGGAATGGAACCGTTGCGCCACCACTTTGGCTTTCAGTCATGTACAACCACATATGGTCATTGATTTTTTGGGTGCGGAGCAATTTATCTCCGGCGGGATCATCTTCGCTATGACTAAGCCACCAGAAACCAATGACCAGAAGTAACAGGGTAAGGGTTACAACACGATGCAGCCATTTAATAGCCATTCTGAATGGCATAATCGATCCCTTCTTGTATGTTGCGCTGATCTGTCGGGTCATCGCCATATGGCGGCTTTTGAGTCCATTTTCCCCACTCAGGTTTCGATGTTCCTGCGCGTCCTTGCGCAAACCCTGCGCCCATAAGGAGTGTATTTGCCGGTATACCTGCTGCTGTTCCTGCAGCACCGAAGTTAAAATTCCCGAAGGCCGCCCAGTAAGGATCATACGCTTTATAATCCCAGGGGCCGTGGTTCCTCACTTTCTGATAAAACCAATAATATGTACTTGCTGTCGCCATGTTTCTCGATGTTCCATGCTGCCTTGATTCTCTCATATTATTTTGAATAACCAGAGAACCGGGTCCGGATAGGGGAACGGATGCCATCATAAACGTCCTGTTATTGTAGGGTGAAAGCATCATATCAATAGCCCATCAGCCAACGTGTCTGAAAATCGCCCACAAAAAAGCCCGCTTTCGCGGGCTTATTCATTTTGGATTTCAGCGCTTCAGCCAGATTTACGCGACCGTCTGCGCAGTGCCATTTTCATCCTGATCCACTGCAAAACAGGCGACAAGCTGGTCGCCGTACTGTTTCAGCTGTGGCTGGAACTGTTTGCAGGTGCCGAAGGCGCGGCGGCAGCGGGCGTTGAACGCGCAACCGGCTGGCGGATTCAGCGGGCTTGGCAGCTCGCCGGTCAGTTTGATGCGTTCACGGCGTTCGTCCGGGTTCAGACGTGGCGTCGCGGAAAGCAGTGCCTGGGTGTACGGATGGCGCGGATTGCTGAAGATGGCGTCTTTCGGGCCCTTCTCCACGCAGCGGCCAAGGTACATCACCATCACTTCGTCCGCGATATGTTCTACCACCGACAAATCGTGTGAGATGAACACGTACGACAGCCCCAAATCCTGCTGCAAATCCATCATCAGATTCAGCACCTGCGCACGCACGGAAACGTCGAGCGCAGAAACCGGTTCGTCGGCGATCACCACGTCCGGATCCAGCATCAGACCACGAGCGATAGCAATACGCTGACGCTGACCGCCGGAGAACATATGCGGATAGCGGTCGTAATGCTCATTCTTCAGACCGACTTTCGCCATCATCGCCAGTGCTTTTTCACGGCGTTCGGCGCTGCTCAGCCTGGTGTTGATCAGCAGAGGTTCTTCGAGGATCTGGCCGACTTTCTTACGCGGGTTCAGCGATCCGTAAGGATTCTGGAACACGATTTGGATCTTCTGGCGGCGCAGCTTTTCCGCTGTGGCATCAGGCTTAAGCAAATCCTGCCCGCGATAATAGAGTTCACCGCCGGTCGGCACTTCAATCATGGTCAGCAAACGGCCCAGCGTGGATTTACCACAGCCGGATTCGCCCACCACGGCCAGCGTTTTGCCGCGTTCAAGCGTAAAGGACACGCCGTCGAGCGCTTTTACCGTGCGTTCCGGGGCAAACATCCCTTTCTTCACCGGGTAATGCTTTTTCAGGTCAATCGCATGCAACAACGGCTGCGATGCGGTGTTATCAGGACTCATAAAGTAGGTCTCCCGGCATCATCCAGCGGATAATGGCACTTCGACTGACGCCCGTTCGCGAGGTCACGCAGCGCCGGTTCTTCTTTGCGGCAAAGATCGGTGGCATACGGACAACGTGGATTGAGCAGGCAGCCGTCAGGACGGTCATATTTGCCCGGCACCACGCCCGGCAGGGACTGCAAACGCGCCTTATCTGCCGCGAACTCCGGCAGCGAGCGCAGCAGCGCCTGGGTGTACGGATGGCGCGGCGCACGGAAAATCTCCGTGGCTTTTGCCGATTCCACCACCTGACCGGCATACATCACGATGATGTGTTGTGCGGCTTCCGCCACCAGCGCCAGGTCATGGGTGATCAGCATCAGTGCCATGTTCTCTTGCTGTTGCAGCTCAAGCAGCAGTTCGATGATTTGCGCCTGAATGGTGACGTCGAGCGCGGTCGTCGGCTCATCGGCAATCAGCAGTTTTGGACGGCAGGCGATCGCCATCGCGATCATCACGCGCTGGCTCATGCCCCCGGAAAGCTGGTGCGGATAGACGTCGAGGCGTGAAGCCGGGTCAGGAATACCGACCAGGTTCAGCAAATCGATGGTGCGCTGACGACGGGTCTTTTTATTGCCACCCTGATGCACTTTGATGGCTTCCATGATCTGGAAACCTACGGTGTAACACGGGTTGAGGCTGGTCATCGGATCCTGGAAAATCATCGCGACTTCGGCACCGACAATCTGGCGGCGCTCTTTTTCGCTCATGCTTTTCAGGTCGCGGCCACCAAACTCCAGCTTCTCAGCCATCACTTTGCCGGGGAAGTCGATAAGGCCCATCAGCGCCAGTGAACTCACCGATTTGCCGGAGCCGGATTCGCCGACAATCCCGACCACTTCGCCCTGTTTTACGCTGTAGCTGATACGGTCTACGGCGCGAAACGGCGTGCCTTCATCACCAAAGTGTACGGAAAGCTTATCGACGGTCAGCAGCGTTTTGCCGACCGGTACGTCTTGAATCAATGTGGTTTCCATCTCTCGTCCCCTACTGCTTGAGTTTAGGGTCAAGGGCGTCGCGCAGGCCGTCACCCATCAGGTTAAATGCCAGTACCGTCAGCAGGATGATCACACCGGGGAAGGTCACAACCCACCAGGCACTTTGAGCAAACTGTAAGACGTCGGACAGCATCGTGCCCCACTCCGGCGTAGGCGGTTGCGCGCCCATGCCGAGGAAGCCGAGAGCCGCCATGTCGAGGATGGCGTTGGAGAAACCGAGCGACGCCTGAACAATCAGCGGCGCTAAGCAGTTAGGTAAAATGTTGATGAACATCTGGCGGGCCGCACCGGCCCCCGCCACGCGCGATGCGGTCACGTAGTCGCGGTTAACTTCCACCAGCACCGCCGCGCGGGTTAAACGCACGTAGTGCGGCAACGCCACGAAGGTCAGCGCCAGCGAGGCGTTAACGATCGACGGGCCGAAAATCGCCACCAGCACCAGCGCCAGCAGCAGGCTCGGCAGGGCCAGCATGATATCCACCACGCGCATGATGATCGCATCGATCACACCGCCGTAATAACCGGCAAACAGGCCGAAAATCACGCCGAGGATCAGCGAAAGCACCACCACCAGACAACCGACCAGCAACGACAGGCGTGCGCCGTACATCAGACGCGACAGAATATCGCGACCCACGTCATCGGTGCCGAGCAGGAATTTCCAGCTGCCGCCTTCCATCCAGACCGGCGGACGCAGCAGCGCGTCACGGAACTGTTCAGCGGGCAGATGCGGTGCGATCACATTCGCCCCGATCGCAATCACCAGCATGATGATGATGTAAGCCAGGCCGGTAACGGCCCCTTTATTACGCTTGAAGTAATGCCAGAATTCGCGCAACGGCGGCATCGGCACTGGCGCAGCCGTCACGATTTCATTCGCGACGGGCTCTGTAACCTGAGACATTTTGCGCCCCTTATTTTCTGTGACGAATACGCGGGTTGACCACGCCGTAGAGCACGTCTACCAGCAGGTTAACCACGATGATCAAAGTCGCGACCAGCAACACCCCGCCCTGCACGACCGGATAGTCGCGGCGCTGGAGTGCGTCGATCAGCCACCGGCCCAGACCCGGCCAGGAGAAGATGGTTTCCGTCAGGATAGCGCCGCCGAGCAGCGTCCCGACCTGCAAACCAATGATGGTCACCACCGGCAAAAGCGCGTTGCGCAGTGCGTGGACGACAATCACCCGCATACGGCTGACGCCTTTGGCGCGCGCGGTACGGATATAATCTTCACCCAGCACTTCCAGCATGGAAGAGCGGGTCATACGTACGATAACGGCCAGAGGAATGGTGCCAAGCACCAGCGCTGGCAAAATCATGTGCATCACGGCGTCTTTAAAATCGCCCGGCTCGCCCCAGATGAGGGAGTCGATCAACATAAAGCCGGTCAGCGGCATGCTGTCATCAAGGAAGACCGTATCGCTTATTCGCCCCGATACGGGCGTGAGGTTGAGCTGTACCGAAACCAGCATCACCAGCATGATCCCCCACCAGAATATCGGCATCGAATAGCCGGTCAGTGAGATGCCCACCGCCGTGTGGTCGAATATCGATCCCCGTTTTACCGCTGCCAGTACACCCACCGGGATGCCGACAAGGATCGCGAAAATCATCGCGCAAATGCCCAGCTCCAGCGTCGCTTTGAAACGCGGTACAAACTCCTGCCAGACAGGCGTTCGGCTTTTTAAGGACGTGCCCAGGTCGCCGTGCAGCACCCCGTTCACATAGTGGAAGTATTGTTGATAAAGAGGCTTATCGAGCCCCATATCTGCCATTAACTGGGCATGACGCTCGGGGGAAACACCGCGCTCGCCTGCCATGATGGTGACCGGGTCGCCTGGTATCATGTGTACGAAGGCAAAAGTCAGCAAAGTTATGCCGATAAACGTTGGGATAACTAACCCCAAACGTCGGAGTATGAACTGAAACATATCCCGTACTCTCTGTATAAAATGCCCGGAGAACCGTAGCTCGCCGGGCTTATTGTGGCTCACATTTCTTTCTTGAGAATCAAAGCTGTACTGAATGGCCCGCGAGCACCAGATAACGCAGCTCACGGGTTATTATTCAGCAGGCGATCACTCCATTGAGACGTTTTCGAAGTGATGCTTGCCAAGCGGATCAACCACATAGCCTTTAACTTCTTTACGAACAGGTTCGTACACAGTGGAGTGAGCGATGATCAGCGCAGGTGCCTGGTCATGCATCACAACCTGAGCCTGCTGGTACAGCGCAGCACGTTTGGCATGATCGGATTCAGCACGAGCAGGCTGGATCAGATCTTCAAACGGCTTGTAGCACCAGCGGGAATAGTTGGAACCGTCTTTAGCTGCGGTGCAGCTGAACAGCGTGGCGAAGAAGTTGTCCGGATCCCCATTGTCCCCGGTCCAGCCCATCATCACAGACTGGTGTTCGCCCGCTTTTGCACGCTTGAGGTATTCGCCCCACTCGTAAGTGACGATGTTGGCTTTCACGCCCACTTTCGCCCAGTCAGCCTGGATCATTTCAGCCATACGACGTGCGTTCGGGTTGTACGGACGCTGTACCGGCATTGCCCACAAATCGATAGTGAAACCGTCTGCGTGACCTGCTTCTTTCAGCAGCTCTTTGGCTTTTTCAGGATTGTATTCGTAATCCACCACGTCTTTGTTGTAGCCCCACATTGTTGGTGGGATCAGGTTTTTAGCCGGCTGGCCAGCACCCTGATAAACCGCATCGATGATGGCTTTTTTGTTCACAGCCATGGTCAGTGCCTGACGCACTTTCACTTCATCTAACGGTTTTTTCTCAACGTTGAAGGACAGATAACCGACGTTCAGACCTGGCTGTTGCATCAGGTTGATGGTTTTATCTTTCTTCATGGCAGCGATGTCAGCCGGGTTCGGGTACGGCATCACCTGACATTCGTTTTTCTGCAATTTCGCATAACGCACGGAAGCGTCAGGCGTGATGGAGAAGACTAAACGGTCGATCTGCGGCTTGGTGCCCCAGTAGCCTGGGAAGGCTTTGTAGAGGATGCGTGAATCTTTCTGGTATTGCACAAGCTGGAACGGACCGGTACCGATCGGATCCAAATCGACTTTCTCAGGGGTTTTGGCTTTCAGCATGTTGTCTGCGTATTCCGCAGACAGGATTGACGCGAAGTCCATCGCCAGGTCAGCCAGGAATGGAGACTCAGGGCGGTTCAGTACGAACTGCACGGTGTTGTCGTCCACTTTCACGATCTTGTTGATCAGATCGCCCATGCCCATACCTTCGAAGTATTCGTAGCTGCCGCCGGACACACCGTGGTAAGCGTTATTTTTGTCCAGCTGACGCTCGAAGGAGAACACAACGTCGTCCGCATTGAAATCACGGGTCGGTTTGAATTCCTTGTTATCCTGCCATTTCACGCCTTTGCGCAGGTGGAAGGTGTAGGTTTTACCGTCTGCCGACACGTCCCACTTTTCAGCCAGACCGGACTGAATTTCTGTGGTCCCGATCTTGAACTCAACCAAACGGTTGTAGATAGGCACGGAGCTGGCGTCATACGTGGTGCCTGAGGTGAACAGCTGAGGGTTGAAGCCTTCAGGTGAACCTTCAGAACAATACACTAACGTTTTTGCCTGCACGCTTGCCGCAACGGTCAGCGCAATCAGGCCCATACTGAATTTCAGTAGCCCCGACTTACCTAAAGAGATTGTCATCGCTTCTGCTCCATTGATGAATGGTGATGTGGATGTGTGTGTTGTGTTTTGCAGCTCACGGCACCCTTTATTTTTATTTGCGGGTGACTGTGTTGGTTGTGCGCTGCAATAAGTCCAACCAGAGCATGGTGAACTGCCATTTTTTTTCCATCGAACTGTAAAGCGGACTTTACAGATCTTTACCGGAAATAATCACTGGTCTTCCTTGGGGCTATCAATTTGGCAACTCCTATCCCTGACGTCAATATAACCATCAGGCATTTACACAGACTGTGAGTAACAGCAAACAAACATAAAAAAACATTCTGTTAACCAAATCAGGATGAATGTTCAGTTTTTGAACCCAAAACCCACACAATCAACTTTGTAAAAGAATATTCACGGGTGTTTCACTCATATTAAATCCCTAAAAATTTCTCGCTAAATGATGAATATATGAACGGTTATTTTTGAGATAGGGGTGGAAACCAGCGGAAAATGCTGGGAAGAGCCGCGATTGTCGCAAAGCTGTCATAAAAAGCGTCGGCCAGCGGCACCGGCAAAACACCCCAAAATGGCGCAAATGTGCCGTGGTGGTGCATCTCCTCCGACACCCACTCCCTGCTTATTTTTTCAACGAAAGAGCGCACAAGGGCTGAAATATATCGAAACGATCATGTTTCCCAAATTTGAATTCTGGCGTGTTTATTGCTTTGCGCGACATATGCAGTATCCGGTCAGCGTTTTGCAAAACGAAAATGCAGGTTTAAGAGGCAATCTGACGCAGATTTGCGGCACGTAACACATAAACGATCACGTACATTCGGGGCATTTGCATTACCAATGCATTTGCATTACCCTGCCGAAATCGCTCAATTAAGCATCACAAGGAGTCTCGTCTATGCCTGCCTCAGTCACATGGGGAATCAAACTCGAAGCCGAGTCTAAAGTGACCCGTCGCTTTCAAACCACCATCCCCGCAGCCATACGCAAGGCGTTAAATCTCAGCGGGAACGATCGCATTCAATACAAGATCTTACCGGACGGACAGGTGGTTATTTCGAGGCAACTCGAAGAACCGGAAGATCCTGTCATCAATGCCTTTCTGGATTTCGTGGCGACGGATATGCTCAATCATCCGGAAAATATGCAACCGGTGACCTTATCTGTGCATGAAAAGATGAGTGTACTGACCACTGGCGTTGCCGTTGACCTTGAGAGCCCGCTTTCTGACGATGATGAGTAAAGGACTATGCATAATCAGGCCATGGAGAGTAATGGGTGGACGCTGCTCGCTCACCCGTTGATTCTGCAACAGATAGAGAAACTCACCGAGCAGGTCGTACAGCTGCGCCGTAAAGACCCTGTGGGTTACAAAAACAGGAATGCGACCAAGAGACTGGCGGCCATTAATAAGTTGATGTTTGAAGTCATCCCGCAAGACCCTGCCCGGGCGGAGTTTCGACAGGGAGATACGTTAGGCGGGGAGTTTACTCACTGGTTCAGGGCAAAATTCTTTCAGCAATACCGTCTTTTTTTTCGCTACAACTTTAAAAGCCGGATCATCATTTACGCATGGGTTAATGATGATAAAGAACTGCGAGCCTATGAGAGTAAAACAGACGCTTACCGGGTATTTCGCAAAATGCTCAAAAGCGGTGAGCCGCCTGACAGCTGGGTGGCGTTGTATGAAGCAGCAAAAAAGGAAAACCTGAAGGAAGAAACAACCTGAGGGGTATCGTACAAAACAAAAAGCCCGCAACCAGAAGGCTACGGGCTTTTCGTTATCTGATGACTGAATGCATCATCAGACTGGGATATGGTCGGCGAGAGAGGATTCGAACCTCCGACCCACTGGTCCCAAACCAGTTGCGCTACCAAGCTGCGCTACTCGCCGAGTGGGGCGCATCTTACTGCGACGGTTTCAGAGCGTCAACGGCTTTTTAATGCATATTCACCGACTGCCCAGAAATCATCCGATACGCCGCCAAATTAACCTATAACTTCTGATCCGTCTGAGGTTTTGCACACCAGTTGTTCGCCGGATTGATGCCACCGTCCGGTGAGGTGTAACCCAGGCAGCCCAAAATTGAATCGAACAACTCAACATGACGCTTCTTCGCCCCGACGCGTTGCTGCGCCTGGAGCTGCTCGAACGCCTCTTTATGATCCGGCTGCTCGAGGAAACTGTCGGATGCCCACACCATCATCGGCACGCGGAACTGCTCCGGCGGTGCCATCTCGCGCGGTGTTCCGTGCAGATGTGAGTTTTCATCAATGGATTCGCCGTGATCGGACGCGTAAAACACCAGCGCTTTCTTATCACGCAGCTGATCTATCACGTTGTCGATAAAGGTGTCGGTGTACAACACGCTGTTATCGAAGGCATTTATCAGCTCATCTTTGGTACAGGTGTTGCTCTTACACTCCGGCGTATAACGTGCGTAGCTGCGCGGATAACGCTGGGAGTAGAGATAATGCGAACCTTTGGTATGCAGGATCACCAGATGTTTGCCTTTCGGATGATTTTTCAGCGACTCCTGTAATTCATTCACCAGCAACATATCGTCCACCGGCTTACCGTCATTACGCTTTTCAGAGGCGATGATTTCACGGAAGGAGAAATTGTTGGTGTTGGCATTGTTGTAGAACCACAACTCGCTTTGCATCGCGAACAGTTCAGAGGTGAAACCTAATGATTTCATCACTGCAAAAATGTTCTGCTCTTTCAGGGTGCGCTGAGGATTATCTTCCGTACCGCCTTCCCTCACGAACATACAGCGCAGAGAGAGCTTGGTCGCCGTGTCGCACGACGTCCCGCGAAACGCCACCAGATTCTTCTCTTTCGACAGGCGCGGCGTGGTGTCGCGCTCGTAGCCCAGAATACCCATATGATCCCAGCGCGTGGTTTCACCGATGATAAATACCACATAGGTATCGTCGATATCTGCCGGTGGCACGTAGGTAAACTCTTTCGCCGGATCAAGGAAATGGCTGGCATCCTGACCTTCATCCACCTGGGTATAGGCATATAAACCCAGCGCGGCCAGCCAGTTAGACGGTAAATAAGAGTGGGCGACAACGCCGCCATAGCTCGGCAAATCGACGTTGGTTTTCTTCTCGTTCACACTTTGTTCGTGATCGAGATAACGCAGCGGCAGCCAGACCAGCAATGCCGTTGCCAGCAGAACCATCAGCGGCAACGCGCGCTGCCCCGGTGTTTTAATCTGCTCAATCAGCGTCAGCCGCAGGTTGTTTTTCCAGATCAGGAACAGCGGGATCGCACTGACCAGCGCCATCCAGACAAACAAATGCAGGCCAATGATCTCTTTGCTGAGGTCAATGTCAGTGGTCATCACCGACACCACGATGCCGTAGCCGATCACCACATTGAACATCACCATGTAATAGCTGGCGGCGACGGAAATCAGCACCAGCAGGCTGGCGACGATGCGGAAAAACAGCCGTCCACCCAGTGACACCAGGCGCAGTACGAAGAAGGTAAACAGCACGATGGCGCAGACTTCAGTGACAGCCTGCATCAGTTCAATGGAAGTGAAGTGATTAATTAAGGCGGCAAAGCGGCGCTGAAACACGGAGACATTCAGGAAAATGCCAATATAAATCGCTAACAATAATGAAATATTTTGCTGCGATAGAGTCTTCACTCTATTCATGTAATGTGGTTTTCCGGGAAGTTTTTTGAAAGATTCTGAATCATTGTGACATGTTTATGCCCGGCGAGTTCACAGATTATGCTGAGATTACGTTTATATACATACCGGCGAAATGCCTGAGCGCAAGCGCCCTGCAGAGGAGATGAGAAGATCGTGGCGGGAATTTCAGACAGGAAAAGGGAGGCCGAAGCCTCCCGGATAGTGCATTAAAACGCCCTGGTGAAGGCGGTACTTCTCTAAAAATTACTTAATATTCAAGGTTACATCGATGTTGCCACGGGTGGCATTGGAGTACGGGCAAACCTGATGTGCTTTGGCCACCAGCGCTTCTGCGTCGCTGCGTTCAAAGCCCGGCAGGGTGATATCAAGCTGAACTTCGATACCGTAACCGCCCGGGATTGCCCCGATACCCACCGCGCCTTCAATTTTCGCGTCAGCAGGGATCTTAATTTTTTCCTGTGCAGCCACGGCTTTCAGTGCGCCGAGGAAACAGGCTGAGTAACCGGCAGCAAACAGCTGCTCAGGGTTGGTACCGCCGCCCATGCCGCCCATTTCCTTTGGCACACCCAGTTTGACATCCAGCACGCCGTCGTCAGAAACAGCGCGGCCGTCACGGCCACCGGTAGCAGATGCATGAGCACGATACACAACTTTTTCGATAGACATATTTCGTTCCTTTTCGGGTCAGATGACTGAATGACAAGAGTGATGTAATCAGAAATTTATACACGATTTAATCGTGCGCTATGTATTAGATACTAGCAGACAAATTCGAAAGCGCACGTCGGATTTATCTGCTTGCTGAAATAGGTACCATCAATCAACGAAAGCGGCGGGCAACACCTCGCCCGCCGTTCAGGATTTGTCTTTCAGATTCTCGCGAAGAGATTCGAGCTGCTGTTTGAGCGTCATCATTTCACTGAGCTCGCACTCGGTCGCACACAAAATCGCTTCAGGAATTCCCTGAGCTTTCTCGCGCAACTGCCTGCCGGCCTCGGTCAGGGTGATGATGACCTGGCGCTCATCGGCTTTCGCCCGACGGCGCAGCAGTAAACCGGCGGTTTCAAGGCGTTTGAGCAGTGGCGTCAGCGTCGCCGAATCCAGAAACAGCTTGTCGCCGATCTCAGAGACGGTCACTTCGTCGCGCTGCCAGAGAACCAGCATCACCAGATACTGCGGATACGTCAGCTCCAGCTGGCTGAGCCATTTGCGGTAAACCTTATGCAACGCAAGATTCGCGGAATACAGTGCGAAACACATCTGTTGATCCAGATGCATGCGGTTGGGCGTGGAATCGTTGTCTGTTTTCATGTTCATGCCGCCAATCTATATAGCGCGCGATATAATCGCAATCGCTTTCTGGGGGAAATATCCGCTGACGCCAACAGTGCAGGCGCCCGGCAATCAGAATCCGTTCACTCTGTGCAACAGATAAGGATAAAACGGATTCGACGATACGCGCATCAGTTGATCCATACTGACGACCAGCGCGCCGTTTTCACCGCGGGCCGCCAGCGTACCCAGCCGGATGCCAAACTGTGCCGGCCCCTGAGGAGTACGGCCATACAGCGAATCATCTGGCGGGAACGGCAGCGCAACGTGCGAAAGCGAGAAAAATTCCGCGGGATAATCCAGCCCCAGCGGCGTCGTCACCACGGCAGTCTGACCTGCCGCCGTGATCTGCGCGACCGTCGCGGCCTGATCGGGCGCCGCATTGGTGATCACCGTGGTCTGGTAACGCCGTGGCGCAGGCGGAAGTAAACGCCCTACCGCCGTCTCTGACGCCACCCGCAGCAGCGGACCGACGTACGCACTGCGGTTAATATCAAACAGCACCAGCTGGCTGCCGTTCGCAGGCAGCTGATTAAACAGCGCCGTCACGACTGCCCGGCTACTGACGGTGGAATCAACCACCGACTGGAATGCCAGCACCGGCGGTAACTGCGCCAGCTTGCCGGATTGCGCATCCCGGGTGATTTGCTGCTGCAACACATGGGTCAGCAGATAAGACTGGCGTGCGGCTTTGACCGGAAACGAGTTGTATTTAAACGGATTGAATTCCGGCATCAGGTTCAGCCAGGCGGTTTTGGCAAAGGCCGGGAAAATCGCAGGCCAGCCTGCATATCCGGCAAAGCGCGCGAAGCTCGTCACGCCGATCATCGGGGAAATCAGCACCACGCGGGAAGGCCGCACCAGCGCGGAGTCATCAAGGGAATCCAGCGTATATTTCATCGCCAGCGCGCCGCCGTTTGAAAAGCCCACCAGTTGCAGCGGCACATCCGGCCCGGCGACACGGCGCGCCTCGCGCACCGCCAGCCGCGTTGCCGCCATCCACTGCTCCCAGTCCACCCGCGTCAGGCCACCGGGCACCGTTCCGTGGCCCGGCAGGCGAATACCGACGGCCACGAATCCGCGACGGCGATAATCCTGCGCTATATGGCGCAGGCTGTAAGGGGAATCGGTCAGGCCGTGCAATAACACCACTGCGCCGACCGGTTTGCCGTCGGGCATCAGCTCATAAGACCGGTTCCAGTCCTGTGCAAAATGCTCAGGGTAAATCGGGCTGCGGTCGTAATAGCGGTTAAGCGGAATACGTTCTTCGGCGTCCAGCTTGTCCGTCACTTCCTGCTTCACTTCAAGAAATGCCTGCTGTTCCGCGCGTAAATACGCCGCCCAGTCACTCTTATCCAGCTGTTCCGCACTCAGTTCGTCCGGCACCAGTTTGTGCCACGGCTCAAGCGGCGGCCCCTGTAAGGCGTCATAAGTGCGCACGGCCAGAAGCGTAATAATCACCAGAATCAGCGCCAGCAGCAGCTTTTTCAGGCGTACATAGAGACGACGAAGTTGCATTAATTAGGGGTTTCCTCTGGCTAATGTTGCGAGGTATGCACCAGCCTCTGCCAGGCACATTACTGCGCAATGATGGATCGTTTTCTGGACATGAATCCGCCCGCTTTTCTGCAAAGAATAATAAATCATCAGTTCATACAACTGTATACCGGAACCTTTATCGGGCCACGTTTATCTTTTTCCTGCGGGACATCGCGCAAATTTTCGCCCCATTTTCGCTCAGTTGCCTTGCGTGCGTGGTGCAACAAACGTACAACGCTTTCACGCGATAAATAATAAATCATTTAAAATCAACAAATAATGATTTGGCACAGGCCTTGCTTAAGTGAATTCAATCTTGTGTACCAGATGGAATTCAACTTATGACCGACGCCTCACATTCTACCAGCTCACCTTATCGCGGTTTTACCCTGCGGGACTGGCAACAGCATTATCGCACTGCGCCGGGCAGCCTGCGCACCACGCTGTCGATGGTGTTGGGTAGCCTGAGCCCCGCCGATAACGCCTGGCTTTATCGCGCCAGCGCCAACCAGCTTGAAGATCAGATTGCGCATCTGGAAAGCCTGCGCCAGAAGGCCGAAGGCTCGCTGAAAGACCTGTCGTTGTTTGGCGTCCCCTTCGCTGTCAAAGACAATATTGATATTGCCGGCTGGCCGACCAGCGCCGCCTGCCCGGCGTTCACTTACACCGCCGAAGCCGATGCCACCGTGGTCGCGAACCTGAAAGCCAAAGGCGCGATCGTCATCGGCAAAACCAATCTCGACCAGTTTGCCACCGGTCTGGTGGGAACCCGCTCGCCGTTTGGTGCCGTGCGCAACACCTTCAACCCGGACTATGTCAGCGGCGGCTCCAGTTCCGGGTCGGCCTCCGTTCTGGCACGCGGCCTGGTGGCCTTTTCCCTCGGGACCGACACCGCCGGCTCGGGCCGTGTCCCGGCCGGATTCAACAATGTCGTCGGGCTAAAACCGACCAAAGGCTGGCTGTCGAATACCGGCGTGGTGCCTGCCTGTCGCCTGAATGACTCGGTGTCAATTTTTGCGCTGACCGTTGCCGACGCGCAGACCGTCGCCCATGCCGCGGGCGGATACGACGCCACGGATGCCTATTCGCGCCGCAATCCGCGCACTGCGCCGGTGGCAATTTCGGCTCATCCACGCTTTGCGGTGCCGGACAGCCTGGAATTCTTCGGTGATGCGCTGGCCGAATTTGAATTCGATCAGGCACTGGAACGCCTGAGCAGCAGCGGCGTCACGCTGGTCCCGGTGGATTTCACGCCGTTCCGTGAACTCGCGGAGCAGCTGTATTACGGCGCATGGGTGGCGGAACGTACGGTTGCGGTGGGTCAGATTTTCGAAGAAAACCCGGAAGCGATGGATCCGGTGGTGCGCGGCATCGTCGCCAGTGGTCTGAACTACAGCGCCTGCGATGCCTGGCGCGCCGAATATTTACGCGCAGAATTGTCGCGCAAAATCAATCTGGCGCTGGAAGGGTTTGATGCGCTGGTGGTGCCGACCTCACCGACCATCCGCACTCAGGCAGAAATGGCGCAGGAGCCGGTGCTCTACAACTCGCAGTTCGGCATTTACACCAACTTCACCAATCTGGCGGATTTGTCTGCTCTTGCGCTGCCGTCCAGCCTGCGCGCCGACGGCCTGCCCGCCGGGATCACCCTGGTCGCCCCGGCCTGGCACGATGATGCGTTAGCCAGCTTTGGCCGTCAGTGGCAGCGCAGCCTGAGCCTGCCGCTTGGCGCAACCGGGCTGGCGATGAAGCCTGAAGAATTCATGATCTCCGCGCCGGTCAGTGCTGCCAGCGTGCGCGTCGCCGTGGTTGGCGCGCACCTGACCGGCATGCCGCTCAATGTTCAGCTCACCAGCCGGAACGCGGTGCGCGTCGAACAAACCGCGACCGCCGCGACCTACAAACTTTACGCCCTCGCGAATACCACGCCGCCAAAACCGGGGCTGGTACGTGCCGGGTCGGGCAGCGCGATTATCGTCGAACTCTGGGATATTCCGCTGGCGCGCTTCGGGGAATTCGTCGCTGAAATCCCGGCACCGCTGGGTATCGGTTCGCTCGAACTGGCCGATGGCCGCACCGTGAAAGGCTTTATCTGCGAGCCGTGGGCGATTAGCGAAGCCACAGACATCACTCATTTTGGCGGCTGGAGAAGTTATATCCAGAGCCTGAATTCACCGGTTAAAAGCTGAGGGCGCGCACATGTTTACTACCGTGTTAATTGCTAACCGTGGCGAAATCGCCTGCCGCGCGATCCGCACGCTGAAACGTCTGGGCGTCACCAGCGTGGCCGTGTATTCCGATGCCGACCGCAATGCACCGCACGTCACGCAGGCGGATATCGCCATCGCGCTGGGCGGCGAAAAGGCCAGCGAAAGCTACCTGATGATCGACAAAATTCTGGCCGCCGCGGCAGAAACCGGCGCGCAGGCGATTTATCCGGGATACGGCTTTTTATCCGAGAGCGCAGAATTTGCCGATGCCTGCGAAGCGGCGGGCATTGCGTTTATCGGGCCGACCGCCGGGCAAATCCGCGAGTTTGGCCTCAAGCACCGCGCCCGTGAATTAGCCGGTGCCGCAAATGTGCCGATGACGCCGGGCACCGGTTTGCTCGCAAGCCTGGAAGACGCCGTGAAAACGGCCGCAGACATCGGTTATCCGGTGATGCTGAAAAGCACCGCAGGCGGCGGAGGCATTGGCCTGACACGCTGTGACGACGAAGACGCCCTGCGCGCTGCGTGGGACAGCGTGAAGCGTCTCGGCGAGCAGTTTTTCCGCGACGCCGGGGTGTTTCTGGAGCGCTTTGTCGACCGCGCCCGTCACGTCGAAGTACAGATTTTTGGCGACGGCAAAGGCCGCGTGGTGGCACTCGGCGAACGCGACTGTTCATTGCAGCGCCGTAATCAGAAAGTGGTGGAAGAAACGCCTGCGCCGAACTTGCCGCAGGCCAGCCGCGAAGCGTTGCATCGCGCTGCCGTGGAGCTGGGCAAGTCGGTGAATTACCGCAGCGCCGGAACCGTGGAATTTATCTATGACGCCGCGCGCGACGAATTTTATTTTCTCGAAGTAAACACCCGTTTGCAGGTGGAGCATCCGGTCACCGAAATGGTCACCGGTCTGGATCTCATCGACTGCATGCTGAAAGTCGCCGCGGATGAGCCGCTGGACTGGCCTGCGATGGAAAAAGCCCCGCAGGGCGCGTCGATGGAAGTGCGCATTTACGCCGAAGATCCGCTGAAGAATTTCCAGCCAAGCCCCGGCGTGCTGACCGAAGTGTTCTTCCCCGAAGACGTGCGCGTCGATGGCTGGGTGTCTACCGGCAGCGACGTGTCGGCATTTTACGACCCGATGATCGCTAAACTGATTGTTCACGGCACCGACCGTCAGGACGCACTGGCGAAAATGTCGGCCGCACTGGCCGCCACGCGTCTGCACGGTATCGCCACCAACATTGATTATCTGCGTCAGGTGGTCGCCACGCCGGTGTTCCGCGACGGCGACATGTGGACGCGCATGCTCGACAGTTTTGCTTATGCACCCAACGCCATCGAAGTCATCGCGCCCGGCACTTACAGCAGCGTGCAGGATTATCCGGGGCGTCTCGGTTACTGGGATATCGGCGTGCCGCCGTCCGGCCCGATGGACGATTTTGCCTTTCGTCTCGCCAACCGCATTGTCGGTAATCATCTGGATGCCGCCGGTCTGGAATTCACGTTACAGGGACCCACGCTGCGTTTTCATTGCGACGCCATTATCGCCCTGACCGGCGCGCGTTGCCCGGCCACCATCGATGGCGAACCGGTTTCTTACTGGCAGCCGGTCGATGTGAAAGCCGGTCAGACGCTGACGCTGGGCCGCGCCACGCAGGGTTGCCGCACCTATCTTGCCGTGCGTAACGGTTTCGACGTGCCGGTGTATCTCGGCAGCCGCTCGACCTTTGCGCTCGGGCAGTTTGGCGGTCACGCGGGCCGTACGCTGCGCGTCGCCGATATGCTGACCGTTTCGCAGCCGGAACTCGCGGCCTGCACCACGCCTGCGCCGGTGGGCTTACCGCAGGCGGCAGCCGAAAACATCGTGCCGCCTTACGGCGATATCTGGAATATCGGCGTGCTTTACGGGCCGCACGGCGCGCCGGATTTCTTCACCAAAGAATCTATCGACACCTTCTTCGCCGCCGAATGGCAGGTGCATTACAACTCCAACCGCCTCGGTGTGCGGCTGGTTGGCCCGAAACCGCAATGGGCGCGACAGGACGGCGGCGAAGCCGGGCTGCATCCGTCGAACGTGCATGACTGTGAATACGCCATCGGCGCAATTAACTTCACCGGCGATTTCCCGGTCATTTTGACCCGCGACGGGCCAAGCCTCGGCGGTTTCGTCTGCCCGGTGACCATCGCCAAAGCCGAATTGTGGAAAGTCGGCCAGGTAAAACCGGGCGACAAAATCCGTTTCCATCCGATCAGTTTTGAACAGGCGCAGGCGCTGGAACTGGCGCAGCAAGGCACGCTCGATTCGCTGATGCCGATCAACGCCATGGCGCTGCCGGTGCCGTCGCTGCTGCCCGATACCACCGCCTCCGCCACCATTCTCGCTGCGCTTGCGGCGACAGCCGATCGTCCGTCGGTGGAATACCGCCAGGCTGGCGACGGCTACGTGCTGATTGAGTACGGCGATAACGTACTGGATCTGGCGGTGCGGATGCGCATTTACCTGCTGATGAACGCCATTAAAGCCGCCGGTCAGGAAGGCATTGAGGAGTTGTCGCCGGGCGTGCGTTCGCTGCAAATCCGCTACGACAGCGGCGTGCTGCATCAGACGGCGCTGCTGCAACATTTACTGACGCTGGAAAACAGTCTTGCCGATGTCAGCCAGCTCAAAATCCCCACCCGCATCGTGCACATGCCGATGGCCTTTGAAGATTCCGCCACGCTCGGCGCGGTCGAACGCTATCAGCAGACCGTACGTGCCGACGCGCCGTGGCTGCCGAATAACGTCGATTTCATCCAGCGCACCAACGGGCTGGCGAGCCGCGACGAAGTGAAAAACATCATTTTCGACGCCAGCTATCTGATCCTCGGGCTGGGCGATGTGTATCTCGGCGCGCCGTGCGCGGTGCCGGTCGATCCGCGCCACCGCCTGCTCAGTTCCAAATACAACCCGGCGCGTACGTTTACCGCCGAAGGCACGGTCGGCATCGGCGGCATGTACATGTGCATTTATGGCATGGATTCACCGGGCGGCTATCAGCTGGTGGGCCGCACGCTGCCTATCTGGAACAAATTCCTGAAAAACGAGCAATTCAAAAACGGCGAGCCGTGGCTGCTGCACTTCTTCGATCAGGTGCGGTTTTATGAGGTCACCGAAGCCGAACTGGACATCCAGCGCGAAGCGTTCCGCGAAGGCCGCGCACAAGTTCGTATCGAAGAAACCGAATTCGACTTTGCGCAATACACACAATTCCTTGCCGACAACGCCGCCGATATTGCTGAATTCCGCGCGAAACAGGCCGAAGCCTTTACCCGCGAAGTCGCGCACTGGCACGAAGCCGAAACCGCCGCGGTGGAAGCCGCCGCCAACGCCGTGCAGTTAGTGGAAGACGATGCGGATCAGGACGGGCATCTCGTCAGCGCCGATCTGAACGGCAATATCTGGAAAATTCTGGTCGAGCCGGGTCAGCAGGTCGAAGAAGGCCAGCCGCTGATCGTCGTCGAAGCCATGAAAATGGAACTCTCGGTGAACGCGCCGTGCGCCGGCACCGTTCTGAAAATCAGTTGCCAGCAGGGCCGTCCGGTCGGGCCAGGTGATGCGCTGCTGTGGCTGGATTTAGCGGTTTAAGCGGGTTGAACCCACAAGGGACTCTTTATGCAACTGACTGACGCCAAATCGGCACGCAGTAAAAATAACCGCCCGGAAGGGCTGGCAGAACGCATTTATCAGCAGCTGAAAACCGACATTTTCAGCTTCCGCCTGCTGCCGGGCGATCGGTTCAGCGAAAACGACATCGCCGACCGCATGGAAGTCAGCCGCACGCCGGTGCGTCAGGCGCTGTTCTGGCTCGAACGCGAAGGTTACGTCGAAGTGTTTTTTCGCAGCGGATGGCAGGTGCGGCCTTTCGATTTCGACTTCTTCGAACAGCTTTACGATCTGCGCATTGTGCTGGAACTGGAGGCGGTCAAACGCCTGTGCGCCTGTGCGCCGGCGTCTCAGCCCCTGCAACTGGCGGAGCTGAAAGATTTTTGGATAGACAAGCCACGGCTGCAAGACGGGCAGGCGGTATCGCGCTTTGACGAAGAGTTTCACATGACGCTGGTGGCCGCGGCCGGTAACGCCGAAATGGCGCGTATTCACCGCGAACTGACCGAGAAAATCCGCATCATCCGGCGGCTGGATTTCACCAAAGATGAGCGGATCAACGCCACTTATCAGGAACACGCGAGCATTTTGCTCGCCATCATCGGGCAACGCACTGAGGAGGCACAACGCCAACTACACGACCATATTGCCGTCAGTAAAGCCGAGGTGCGCAAAATTACCCTGCACATGCTGCATCAGGCCCGGGCGGAGAATAACGGAACACTTCCGTCATGACTTTTTTAAACATTTTTTCGACTTTCTACATACCAGCGTTCTCTTAATCATCTTTTCATTTCGAGGGTACATCTATGCAACGTCGACGTTTTATTAAAGCCTTTGCTCTGTCCGCCACCGTAGTCAGCATGGGGTTAGCCTGGAGCGCGCAGGCAGCCGACACCATCAAAATCGGGATCATGCATTCCCTTTCCGGCACCATGGCGATTTCAGAAACGCCGCTGAAAGACATCGCGCTGATGACCATTGACGACATCAACGCCAAAGGCGGCGTGCTCGGCAAAAAGCTGGAACCGGTGGTGGTTGATCCGGCCTCTAACTGGCCGCTGTTCGCCGAAAAAGCCCGCCAGTTGCTGACGCAGGATAAAGTCGCGGTGGTGTTTGGTTGCTGGACGTCGGTATCGCGCAAATCGGTGCTGCCGGTGTTTGAAGAGCTGAACGGTCTGCTGTTCTATCCGGTGCAGTACGAAGGCGAAGAGATGTCGCCAAACGTGTTCTACACCGGCGCCGCGCCTAACCAGCAGGCCATTCCGGCGGTGGAATATCTGATGAGCGAAGACGGCGGCGCCGCCAAACGCTTCTTCCTGCTCGGCACCGACTACGTTTATCCGCGCACCACCAACAAAATTCTGCGCGCCTTCCTGCATTCCAAAGGCGTGAAAGACAGCGACATCGAAGAAGTCTATACGCCGTTCGGTTACAGCGATTATCAGACCATCGTTTCCAACATTAAGAAATTCTCCGCAGGCGGCAAAACGGCGGTGATCTCCACCATCAACGGCGATTCCAACGTGCCGTTCTACAAAGAGCTGGCGAATCAGGGCGTGAAAGCGACCGACGTGCCGGTGGTGGCATTCTCGGTTGGTGAAGAAGAACTGCGCGGCATCGACACCAAACCGCTGGTTGGTGACCTCGCGGCCTGGAACTACTTCCAGTCCGTGGATAACCCGACCAACAAGAAATTCGTCGCTGAATGGAAGGCGTACGCCAGGGCTCACAAGCTGCCTAACGCCGATAACGCGGTGACCAACGACCCGATGGAAGCGACCTATGTCGGCATCCATATGTGGGCGCAGGCGGTAGAAAAAGCCGGTACGACGGACGTGGATAAAGTCCGCGCCGCCATGGCCGGCCAAACCTTCGCCGCCCCGTCCGGTTTCACGCTGACCATGGATAAAACCAACCACCACCTGCACAAACCGGTGATGATCGGCGAAATCGAATCCAACGGTCAGTTCAACGTGGTCTGGCAGACCGACAAACCGGTCCGCGCCCAGCCGTGGAGCCCGTACATCGTTGGGAACGATAAGAAGCCAGATACCCCGGTGAAAACGACTAATTAGGGATCGGAGCCCAGGCCCGCTGAGAGCTTGGGCTTGGCGTCCACACCCGCTAAGACTTTGGGCTTGGCGTCCAAACTGCCTAAGACCTTGGGCTCGCCGCCCAAACTGGCCCAGAAGGAGCGCCAAGGCGCGCCCCTTCTGGACATCCCGCGCCTTTTTGGTTGTGACACCGACGGCTATCGCTGTTGGCAGGGAACGTGTTTCAGGAGCTTTCGTTCACGGCGCAAACGCCGCCGCTACGCGGTGCTCTCATTTCAGGTTCGGACCCGCTCGGAAAAAGACCCGAGCGGTTTCTCACCGTTCATTCGACGTCGTTTTGAATGCGCCTTTGAGGCATTTTTAAGGTCAAAAGCAGTTTGGGCTGCTGTTTTCTTTTGACTTACATAGCCTCCAGGCCGCACTCAAAAATTCCGCTGAGCAAGAGGTGGAAAACCGCGCGTCGTTTTGAATGCGCCTTTGAGGCATTTTTAAGGTCAAAAGCAGTTTGGGCTGCTGTTTTCTTTTGACTTACATAGCCTCCAGGCCGCGCTCAAAAATTCCGCTGAGCAAGAGGTGGAAAACCGCGCGTCTTTTTGCGCGGGTTGGAATCCCGCAGCGAAGGCACCGCGTAGCGGCGGGATTTTGCGGCGAGAACGGGAGCCTCTGGCACACGGTGCCTGCATGGCGCGAAGCTGTCGGTGCCTCAGAGAAAAAACGCAGGATTCCAAAGGAGGCACGTTTATGCCTCCTTTGGGCCAGTTTGGGCGGCGAGCCCAAGGTCTTGGCGGGTGTGGGCTGCAGGCCCACGGTCTTAGCAGGTGTGGGCTGCAAGCCCACGGTTTAAGCCAGTTTGGGCTGCAAGCCCACGCTCCCAGAGGTACTACTTTTATGGCGAAAACATGATGAAAACTTTACTTCGATCTCTGTTTTTCCTGCTTGGCTGCCTGCCATGGCTTGTTCACGCCGGTCCGGCCAACGATTTTGCTGCCGCCAGCCGCAGCCAGCAGGCCACGTTATTGCAGCAATGGGCGGCAGATCCGCAGCCGGAAAGGTTGCCGCTGCTCGAGGCGCTGAAGCAGGAAAACGTCGTCATCGACGAAGCGAAACACGCATTCACACAGAATGGCGATCAGCTGACGCCGCTGGAAGGCGACGTTAAACCCCAGGGCGAAGCCAAAAAAGTCTGGCTGAACAATCGCCTGCGAATTTTGATCGCCAATGCACTTTCCGCGCACCGTCTGGTGAGCACCGACAATACCGTTCGTTTGCAGGCCGCCAAAGCCTTACAGCGCGACGCGCAGGCCGATCAGTTGCCGCTGCTGACCCGTCGTCTTGAGCTGGAAAAAGACAGCACGGTGCACGATGCCCTTTCTATCGCGCTGGCGAATTTACAGCTCGCCGACGCCAGCCCGCAGGTGCGCCTGAAAGCCGTTGAGCTGCTCGGCACCTCGGGCGATCCGGATACACAAGGCCGTCTGCAAAGCCTGACCGACCCGAAAACTGAGCCAGATGCCACAGTGCGTAACGCCGCGCTCACCAGCCTGAAAGCGGTGCAGCATCGTCTGCTGATCGGCGATTTACTGGGTCAGGCGTTTACCGGCTTGTCTCTCGGCTCAATTCTGCTGCTCGCCGCGCTCGGTCTGGCGATCACTTACGGTTTGCTGGGCGTGATTAACATGGCGCACGGCGAAATGTTAATGCTCGGCTCTTACTCGACCTACATGGTGCAGTCGCTGTTTCAGCAT
Source organism: Rahnella rivi (assembly GCF_019049655.1). GTDB lineage: Bacteria > Pseudomonadota > Gammaproteobacteria > Enterobacterales > Enterobacteriaceae > Rahnella > Rahnella rivi. The sequence goes on along the minus strand of NZ_JAFMOX010000062.1, from coordinate 132,131 downwards.
TACGCGCCGGGGCTACTGGCGCTGTATCCGCTGGTCGCGCTGCCGGTGGCTTTTTTCATCACCGCCGGAATGGGTATGGCGCTGGAGCGCACCGTCATCCGCCATTTATACGGTCGCCCGCTGGAAACCCTGCTGGCGACCTGGGGCATCAGCCTGATCCTTATCCAGGGCGTGCGCGTGCTGTTTGGCGCGCAGAACGTCGAAGTGGCGAATCCCGGCTGGCTCTCCGGCGGCATTCAGCTGCTGCCCAATCTGGTGCTGCCGTACAACCGCATCGCGGTGATCATCTTTGTCTTGCTGGTGCTCGGTCTGACCTGGCTGCTGCTCAATAAAACGCGGCTCGGCATGAACGTGCGCGCCGTGACGCAAAACCGTGCGATGGCGGCCTGCTGCGGCGTGCCGACCGGCCGCGTCGATATGCTGGCGTTCGGCCTCGGCTCCGGCATCGCCGGTCTGGGCGGCGTCGCGCTGTCGCAGCTGAGTAACGTCGGGCCGGAACTCGGTCAGGGCTACATCATCGATTCCTTCTTAGTCGTGGTGCTCGGCGGTGTCGGGCAACTGGCTGGCACCGTGGTGGCGGCCTTTGGTCTGGGCATTGTGAACAAAATTCTTGAGCCGGAAATCGGCGCGGTACTGGGGAAAATCCTGATCCTCGCGCTGATAATCCTGTTTATCCAGAAACGTCCGCAGGGACTCTTCGCCTTCAAAGGCAGGGTGATTGACTGATGAGCCAGCCGCTGACGATAACCGGCGTACAAAAAGCGCCGAAGATTGCGATTTCTGTGGGCACGCTGGTGCTCATCCTCCTGATTGTGATGCCGTTTCTGGCGCTGCTGCCCGCCAGCAACCCGCTGGCGATCTCCACTTACACGCTGACGCTGGTCGGCAAGATCCTCTGTTATGCGATCGTCGCGATCGCCCTCGATCTGGTCTGGGGTTACGCCGGTTTGTTATCGCTCGGTCACGGGCTGTTTTTCGCCCTCGGCGGCTACGCGATGGGCATGTATTTGATGCGCCAGGCCGCAGGCAGCGGGCTGCCGGACTTTATGTCGTTTCTGTCGTGGACCGAACTGCCGTGGTTCTGGGCCGGCACCCAGCATTTCGCCTGGGCGCTGTGCCTGATCGTACTGGTGCCGGGCGCGCTGGCGTTTGTGTTCGGCTATTTCGCCTTCCGTTCGAAAATCAAAGGCGTGTACTTTTCGATCATGACGCAGGCGCTGACTTACGCCGGTATGTTGCTGTTTTTTCGCAATGAAACCGGCTTCGGCGGCAATAACGGTTTCACCGGTTTTACCACCCTGCTCGGCTTTCAGGTCACCGCCACCGGCACGCGCGTGGGATTATTTCTGGCGACGGTTCTGGTGCTGGTCGCCAGCCTCGCGCTCGGATTCGCGCTGGCGCGCAGTAAATATGGCCGCGTGCTGACGGCAGTGCGCGACGCCGAAAACCGGCTGATTTTCTGCGGCTACGATCCGAAGGGTTTCAAGCTGTTCGTGTGGACGATTTCCGCCATGCTGTGCGGCCTGGCGGGCGCGCTGTACGTGCCGCAGGTCGGGATTATTAACCCCAGCGAAATGTCACCGACCAACTCCATCGAAGCCGCCATCTGGGTGGCACTCGGCGGGCGCGGCACGCTGATCGGCCCGGTCATCGGCGCGGGCATCGTCAATGGCGCGAAAAGCTGGTTCACCGTCGCCATTCCCGAATACTGGCAATTTGTCCTCGGCGGCATGTTTATTCTGGTGACGCTGTTCCTGCCGCAAGGCGTGATTGGCCTGCTGCGTAAGAGGAAATCCTGATGAGCCCGATGACCATGACCGAAGACCTGTTTACCCAGCCGCACCTGGCGGACCGCCACCGCGCGCAGACCGACCCGATTTTGCAGCTGGAAAACATCAACGTCAGTTTTGACGGATTTAAGGCGCTGACCAATTTGTCGCTCAATATCGGCGTCGGCGAACTGCGCTGCGTGATCGGCCCGAACGGCGCAGGGAAAACCACGCTGATGGACGTGATCACCGGCAAAACCAAACCACAAAGCGGCCGCGTTTATTACGATCAGCGCACCGATCTGACGAAGCTTGATCCGGTGCGCATCGCGCAGTCCGGCATCGGGCGGAAATTCCAGAAACCGACGGTGTTTGAAGCGCTGACGGTGTTCGAAAATCTGGAAATCGCGCAGAAAACCAATAAATCGGTGTGGGCGTGCCTGCGCGCCAAAATGAACAGCGAACAGCGCGACCGCATTGATGAAATGCTGGGCACGCTGCGTCTGGCGGCGGAACGCCATCGCCCGGCGGGGTTGCTGTCCCACGGTCAGAAACAGTTTCTGGAGATCGGCATGCTGCTGGTGCAGGAACCGCATTTATTACTGCTCGACGAACCGGCGGCGGGCATGACCGATGCCGAAACCGAATACACCGCCGAGCTGTTCAAACAGCTGGCGGGCAAACATTCGCTGATGGTGGTCGAGCACGATATGGGGTTTGTGGAAACCATCGCCGACCACGTGACGGTGCTCCATCAGGGGCAGGTGCTGGCCGAAGGTTCACTGCGCGACGTGCAGGCCAACGAGCAGGTTATCGACGTGTATTTAGGGCGCTGAGGAATCGCATTATGTTGCAGGTAAATGAACTGAATCAGTTTTACGGCGGCAGCCACATTCTGCGCGGCCTGTCTTTTGAGGCAAAAATCGGCGAAGTGACGTGCCTGCTCGGGCGCAACGGCGTCGGCAAAACCACGCTGCTGAAATGCCTGATGGGGCTGATCCCGGCGAAATCCGGCACCATCAGCTGGCAAAATCAGGTGATCAATTCCCGCAAACCGCACCAGCGTGTGCAGGCGGGAATTGCCTACGTCCCGCAGGGACGCGAAATTTTTCCGCGCCTGACCGTCGAAGAAAATCTGCTGATGGGTCTGTCGCGTTTTTCCGGCAGCCAGGCAAAGCAGGTGCCGGATGAAATCTACCATCTGTTTCCGATCCTGCTGGAAATGAAACACCGACGCGGCGGGGATTTGTCCGGCGGCCAGCAACAACAGCTGGCGATTGGCCGCGCGCTGGCCTGCAAACCGAACCTGCTGATCCTCGACGAACCGACCGAAGGCATTCAGCCGTCGGTGATCAAAGAAATCGGTGCGGTGATTAAACAGCTCGCCGCCCGCGGCGACATGGCGATCCTGCTGGTCGAACAATTCTACGATTTCGCCGCCGAACTGGCCGACAGCTATCTGGTGATGTCGCGCGGCAGCATCGTCAAACGCGGTCGCGGGGAGGAAATGGAGGTCGAAGGCGTGCGGGGGCTGGTGGCGATCTAGCGCTCATCACACTCCTTCAACAAAAAACTTCTCGCCAGCGGCGGGTCAGCATCAAATTATTTGCTGCTCGCCGTCGCGGTTTGCGGCATCTCACACTTCTTTCCGGCTAAAAATCCTGCTGCAAAATATTCGGCGCTCACCGGAAAATCATTTCGCTGTCACCCTTTCATCGCCTCTTTATACTTGCGCACAGGTACTTCTTTTCCCCACATCGGATGTTCAGGAGAGTAACGATGACTACGCATCAATTTCAGGCAGAACCCTTCCCGTTAGCCTTTGACCCGCAAACGACGGCGTTAGTGATGATTGATATGCAACGCGATTTCGTTGAGCCCGGCGGGTTTGGCGAAGCGCTGGGCAACGACGTGTCGAAAGTGCGCACGGCGATTGCGCCGTGCAAAAAAGTGCTGGATGCCGCCCGCGCGCAGGGAATGCTGGTCATTCACACCCGCGAAGGCCATCGTGCCGATCTGAGCGATTGTCCTCCGGCTAAACTGACCCGTGGCGGCCAGACGTTTATCGGCACTGACGGTCCGATGGGTCGCATTCTGGTGCGCGGCGAAGCCGGTCACGACATCATTCCTGAGCTGTATCCGGTTGCCGGTGAGCCGGTTATCGATAAGCCAGGCAAAGGCGCGTTTTATCAGACTGATCTGCATCTGGTGCTGCAAAACCACGGTATCAGAACCCTGATTGTCTGCGGTGTGACTACCGAAGTGTGCGTCACCACCACCGTGCGCGAGGCCAATGACCGTGGCTTTGAATGCATTATTCCTCAGGACTGCGTCGGATCTTATTTCCCGGAATTCCAGAAATCCGCGCTGGAAATGATCAAAGCGCAGGGCGCGATTTTCGGCTGGGTCAGCGACGCGAACGCCATCATCAACGGCTTAAAGGCATAACGTGCAACTGCCCGTCGTCTCGCTCGGCTATCTGGCTAAATACCGCCTCGCGCAGCCGCTGACGGCGCACAGCCGCTTTCAGCATGCAATGAATCTGATGGCGGATGACGGGCAGTTACTGACGCTGCTCGATGCCAGCCGCTACCCGAATTTGCCGGATGCCATCCGGGTTCAGCTTCCACACGGCTGGGACTGGCGGCGGATGACCGGCGAATTAACCGGGCTGGATCACGCAGAAATCTGGCAGCCGCAGATAACGCCGGTGCCACCCGAACAGCGGCCACAACACTACGCCACGCTGGTGAAAGCGCTGATCAGGCAGCCGGTGGAAAGTGAACTGATGCTGCTGCCCGGCGGTGACAGCACGAAGCGCCAGCCGCATATTTTTGCGCAGGACAGCACAGAAAAGCTGACGTTTCAGGTGTTACGGCTGATCGGCTTCGGCGGCGGGCTGACGCCGGACGGCGACGATTATCTGCTCGGTTATCTGGCCGGATTGTGGCGCTGGCAGACGGAGCCGCGCATCGCCCGACATTACCGGCTGATGCAGGAGATCATCGCCAGCCATCTGACGCGCACCAACGATATCAGCGCGCATTACCTGCGCCGCGCGCTGGACGGGCATTTCTCTGAGCCGCTTTGTGACCTGCTGATGCTGCTGGCCACACCGGCCAGCGACGACATAGTGCGCAGCGCGGCGCAGAACGTCATGCAGTTTGGTGCCAGTTCAGGCACTGACTGTCTGGCAGGCCTTCTGCACGGAATGCGCACGCTACAGACCACGTTGTAACTCACTCTTTTTCTCTTCATGCCGGTTGCCCCTGCGCGCCGGCAGGGGATCCCTTTGCCTGAAAAAACAGGCAGTAAGCACAGGTATTAGTTATGAGTGTCATTTCTCAGGTTTTCAGCAATATGTATCAGGACTCGGTGTCGCTGATGCAAATCTCCGCCAACATCAGCAAACAGCCGGGCATCGAACAGGCCTCTGTGGTGATGGGCACGCAAACCAATCTGGCGCAGCTGGCGGATGCCGGTCTGGGTCAGGGCATGAAAGCCGGTCCAAACGATTTGATTATTGCGGTCAAAGGCGATGAAGCGGCCTGTCAGAAAGCCATGACGCTGGCGCGCGAACTGCTCAGCAGCAAACCGCAGGAAGCCGCCACAGACGGCGTTTTCGCGCCAAATTTGGTGAGTCTGGATATGGCGCTGGAACGCCATCCCGACATCAATCTGGCGCTGATTTCCGTGCCCGGTGATTACGCCGCCGCCGAGGCGATTAAGGCGCTGCAACTGGACATGAACGTGATGCTGTTCAGCGATAACGTCAGTCTGACGCAGGAAAAGCAGATCAAAACGCTGGCGCGCGAAAAGAACCGGCTGGTGATGGGGCCGGACTGCGGCACCGCGATCATCAACGGGATGCCGCTGGGTTTCGCTAACGTCGTGAAACGTGGCGCGATCGGCGTGGTCGGCGCGTCCGGTACCGGCGTGCAGGAAGTCACCTGCCGTGTGGATCATCTCGGCGCGGGGATCTCTCAGGCACTCGGCACCGGCGGCCACGACCTGCATGAAGAGATCGGCGGCATTTCCATGCTGCACGGCCTGAACATGCTGGCAGGCGATCCGGATACCAAAGTGATTGTGCTGATTTCCAAACCCCCGGCCCGCGCCGTCGCCGAACGCATCCTGGAACAGGCCAGCGCCTGCGGCAAGCCGGTGGTGGTGAATTTCCTCGGCGCAGATGCGGCAGATATCGCCCGCGATCGCGTTTTCCCGGCAACCACTCTCGCAGAAGCCGCCGATAAGGCAGTGGCGCTGCTCGGCGGCAGGCCATCCGTGACGGCTTTCGGTGAAATCATCCGCCCTGAGCAATGTCACGCCTTACCGGCGACACGCACCGATATTCGCGGCGTCTTTGCCGGAGGCACTTTCTGTTATGAAAGCCAGCTGATTTGTCAGCAACAGGGTTTTCACGCCGCATCTAATACGCCGGTTACCGGCAACAAAAAACCGGATGACGTGTGGCGCAGCCGCGGTCACACCCTGATCGACATGGGCGACGACGATTACACCCGTGGCAAACCGCACCCGATGATCGACCCGACGCTGCGCAATCAGCGCATTGCCGCCGAACTCAGTGATCCGCAAACCGCCGTTCTGCTGTTCGATCTGGTGCTCGGTTATGGCGCGGCCGCAGAACCGGCAGCGGAATTACTGGAAATCCTCGCACAGCATCCGCGCGATCAGCGTCCGCTGCTGGTCGCCCACGTCTGCGGCACCGAAGCCGATCCGCAACAACGTTCACGTCAGATCGACGCATTGCGCCAGGCAGGTGTGGTGATTGCTGAATGCAACGCACAGGCCGCGCTGTGGGCCAGCCAGATTGCCCGCATTCAGGCAGAAAAGAAGGGAGAAAAATAATGAATACGTTACTTAATCAGCCACTTTGCGTGGTCAATGCCGGTCTGAACAGCTTTGCTGAAAACCTGAAAACCGCCGGTGGCGACGTGGTGCCGCTGAGCTGGCAGCCGCCTGCGCTGGGCGATATCGCTGCCGGTCTGAGTCTGGCGGAATTGCTGCGCCATCCGCTGGTCGAAAAAGCTAACGACGTGGCGTTCGCCCGCTATCTCAGCGCGCAACCGGCGCTGGTGGATGTGCTGGCCGCGCGCGAGGCCATTCCGGCCATGAGCGAACGCAAACTCATTCTGCATTCCGGCCCGCCTATCGCCTGGCAAGACATGTGCGGCCCGGTGAAAGGCGCGATTATCGGCGCGGTGATTTACGAAGGCTGGGCAACCGGTCATCAGAATGCAGAGCAGATGATTGAAGCGGGCAACATTGCGCTCGAGCCTTGTCACCACTATCACGCGGTCGGTCCGATGGCCGGTATTATCAGCCCGTCGATGCCGCTGTGGGTGATTGAAAACAAAACCAACGGCAAACTGGCATTCAGCAATTTCAACGAAGGTCTTGGCAAAGTTTTACGCTTTGGCGCCAATAACGAAGAAGTTCTGGATCGTCTGCGCTGGATGGCAAAAGAGCTGGCTCCGGCGATGAAAGCGGCGGTGCTAAAACTCGGTGAGATGGAACTGAAACCGCTGATGGCGCAGGCGCTGCACATGGGCGATGAAGTGCATAACCGCAATGCGGCAGCCACCGGTTTGCTGATCAAGCGTCTGGTTCCGGCGCTGCTGGAATGCAATTTGCCCGCTGAACAGCTTCAGCGCTGCGTGGCGTTTATCACCGGTAACGATCACTTCTTCCTCAATTTGTCGATGGCGGCCTGTAAGGCAATGATGGATGCGGCGGCGGACGTGCCTTACAGCTCGATGGTCACGGTAATGGCGCGTAACGGCGTTAACTTCGGCATACGTCTTTCCGGCACCGGCGACCGCTGGTATCAGGCTCCGGCCAATCCGGTAGAAGGCCTGTTCTTCCCCGGTTACGGCGTGGAAGATGCCGCCGCCGATCTGGGCGACAGCGCGATCACCGAAACCGCCGGTGTCGGCGGCTTCGCGATGGCGTCGTCTCCGGCCATCGTCAAATTTGTCGGCGGCACGCCTGCGGATGCCTCCAGTAACAGCCGTAAAATGCAGCTGATCACTCTCGGCGGCAATCCGGCATTTACCCTGCCCGCACTGAACTTCGCGCCGACGGCGGCAGGCATCGACGCCCGTAAAGTCGCCGACCGCGCCATCCTTCCGATCATCAATACCGGTATCGCCCACAAACTGGCGGGTGTCGGCCAGATTGGCGCGGGGATCACTACCGCACCGATGTCCTGCTTTACCGATGCACTTCAGGCGCTTTCTCAGGAGATCCCGGCATGAACACACCTTTAGCCGTAGTGGCCGTCGGCGGAAACGCCCTGATCGCCGATGAACACAAAAACAGTATTCCCGATCAGTATCAGGCGGTGATTGAGAGCGTGCGTCCGGTTGTGGACATGATTGAAGCGGGCTGGGACGTTGTGCTCACGCATGGTAATGGCCCGCAGGTCGGGTTTATTCTGCGCCGTTCAGAGCTGGCTGCCGGTGAAGTGGCGCCGGTGCCGCTTGATTACGCGGTCGGCGATACGCAGGGGGCGATTGGCTATATGTTCCAGAAAGCCCTGCTGAACGAGCTGCAAAAACGCGGCATTTCGCGCCCGGTCGTGGCGCTGGTAACGCAAACGCTGGTCAGCGCGCAGGATCCGGCGTTTCAAAATCCGGTTAAACCGGTCGGCGCATTTATGGATGAAGCGACCGCCCGTCAGCGTCAGCAGGAACTCGGCTGGACCATCGCCGAAGACGCCGGACGCGGCTGGCGCAGAACCGTGCCTTCGCCACTGCCGCTCGACATTTTAGAGCGCCAGACCCTAAGCACGCTGCTGGCACAGGGCTGCATTGTGATTGCCTGCGGCGGCGGCGGTATTCCGGTGGTACGCGATGAGCATCAGCAACTGACGGGCGTGGAAGCGGTGATTGATAAGGATCTGGCGTCAGCGCTGTTAGCGGAACAACTCGGTGCGGATTTACTGCTGATCCCGACCGGCGTGAAACAGGTCGCCGTGAATTTTGGCACGCCGCAGCAGCAATGGCTGAGCAATCTCAGCGTGGAACAGGCCGAAACGTTTATTCGCGAAGGGCAATTTGGCGCGGGCAGCATGCAGCCGAAAGTCGAGGCCATCGTGAAATTTATCAACAACAGCCAGCAACAGGGAAAACACGCCAAAGGGCTGATCACCAGCCCGGAAGCGATTAAAGCCGCCCTGAATCATCAGACCGGCACCTGGATTTCACATAATTAAAATAAGGATATCAACATGGAAAACACTATTTTACTGGCAGTGAACGGCACGCTGATGCGCGGTCTGGAACTGAACCCGAACATGACCGGCGCGGGCGGCGTGTTCGTGCGCGAAGACAGCACCGATGCCCATTACCGTTTGTGGACCATCAACGACCGTCATCCGGGGATGATCCGCGTTCAGCAGGGCGGAAACACCGTCAGCCTGGAAATCTGGGCGCTGCCGCCCGCTTCTTTCGCCGCGTTGCTGAGCAGCGAACCGGCAGGACTGAGCATCGGTAAAGTGAAGTTGCAGGACGGCAGCGAAGTGCTGGGCGTTTTGGCAGAACCCTGGCTGGTGGAAGGACAAACCGACATCACCGCAACCGGCGGCTGGCGCCAGTATACCGGGCATCATCACACCCGCTGAGAGAACGGCCTTCACTGAAAAGGATTGGGTTATGCGTAAAACAGAAAATGCACCGAATACGGCGTCAGGCCTGCGTATCGCCATGATATTACTGGGCATTGCCGTCACACCGGTTTTACTTTCTTCATCAAGTTTAGGCAATCAGTTGTCAGGTTCGCAGCTGATTACCGTGGTGGCGCTCGGCGGAATTATCCTCACGCTGCTGGCGGCCATCACCATCTGCGTGGGTGAAAAAGCCCGCCTGCCGACCTACGGCATTGTGAAATATGCCTTCGGTGAAAAAGGCGCGGTGGCGATTAACATTCTGATGGCCGTCAGCCTGTTTGGCTGGATTGCGGTCACCGCCAATATGTTCGGCCATTCAGTCCATGATTTGCTGGCAGAGCATGGGCTGGACGTGCCCGTGCCGCTGCTGGTGACGCTCGGCTGCGGCGTGTTCGTTGCTTCGACGGCGTTCGGTTTTGCGGTCCTCGGCAAAATCGCGCAGGTCGCCGTGCCGGTGATTGCGCTGGTGCTGGTCTACATCCTGTATGTGGCGATGCACGGCCACGCGCCGGTGGCGGAAAGCCTCAGCCAGATGAACACCGGCGTGGCGGTGTCTACCGTGGTCGGCACCATTATTGTGCTGGTCGCGACATTGCCCGATTTCGGCAGTTTTGTGCATAACCGCAAACATGCGCTGATTGCCGCAGCCGCGGCGTTTCTGGTGGCGTATCCGCTGCTCTACTGGGCCGGTGCCATGCCGAGCGCGCTGAGCGGTCAGGGTTCCCTTCTCGGGGCGATGGCTGTTTTCGGCGCGGTGCTGCCGGCGGCGATGTTGCTGATTTTTGCCTGCATCACCGGCAATGCGGGGAATATGTTCCAGGGCACGCTGGTGGTTTCCACCCTGCTGACCCGTTTCCCTAAATGGCAGATTACGCTGGCGCTGGGCGTGCTTGCGGCGATTATCGGCAGCATGGACATCATGGCGTGGTTCATCCCGTTCCTGCTGTTTTTAGGGATCGCCACCCCGCCGGTGGCCGGGATTTATATCGCAGATTTCTTCCTGTACCGTCGCAACGGTTATCAGGCAGAGGTCCTGACCCGCGAGCCACAAATCAAGTTACTGACTTTTGTCGCCTGGCTGCTCGGTTCCGCCGTCGGTTTCATGACGGTGAAAGGCATGATGACGCTCACCACCATTCCGTCAGTGGATTCAATTCTGGTGGCCTGCGTGTGTTATGCGCTGTTTAGCCGGATGCAAAAGCACTGACGGCGAAAAGGGTAAAATACGGCATAATTAAGGAAATCCGTCATGACGACGGGTTTCCTTTTTTTATGGCAGGAGCGCCTTTGTATGCTGATTTCTGATGAAAGTATTCGTATCGTCCATCTGGTCGCGAAATACCAGAGCATTACCACCGCCGCCGATCAGCTGAACAAAGTCCCTTCTGCCATCAGCTATACCGTGAAAAAGCTCGAGGAAAGCCTCGGCGTGGCGCTGTTTATCCGCAAAGGCAATCACATTGAACTGACGCCTGCCGGGCACTATTTTATCCGCCACAGCAAAACCCTTCTGAGCGATCTCGATGCCCTGAAACGCAACACCGCCCTTATCCATGAAGGTGTCGAGCAGGAATTTATCATCGCGGTGAATAACATCGTGCCGGTGCCTGTGCTGGTGGATTTTATCAGTGCCTTTGAGCGGGCATTTCCCTCGACGCGGCTGTCGCTGAACGTTGAGGTCTACAACGGCTGCTGGGACGCGCTTTACAGCAAACGGGCCGATCTGGTGATTGGCGCGCCGCATAACGTGCCGGGCAGCGAAGGGGTGATCACCGAAAGTCTCGGCAAGCTGGAATGGGATTTTGTCGTCGGCCCGCAGCATCCGCTGGCAACGCTGATGCAACCGCTGACCAACGCCGAGCTGCGGCAGTATCCGGCGGTGTGCATTCGCGATACGGCAGTGAATTTTGCCCATCAGCAGGCGTGGCTGCTCGAGGGGCAAAAACCCTTGTTCGTCCCAGATTTTGCCATCGCCATTTCCCTTATCGAGCGCAATACCGGCATCGGCTATCTGCCTCATCACCTCGCCCTGCCGTTACTCAACAATGGCCGGCTGGTGAAAAAACCGATGCAGGAACATAAACATGCGACACAACTGTTCCTCGCCGCCCGCTCCGACGGCATGGGCAAAGTCTGCCAGTGGTGCCTCGATTATCTGCTGGAACCGGGCGTTAAGGGGGAATTGTGCGGGAAGTGAAGTGTCATCAAACCAGGTGGAGATGTTAATGCCAAAAATCAAAAGTCAGGAAGCGCTGGTACGCCAGCGTATGCGCGGGGTCATACTGGCGGTGCTGGTGATGGTTATCGCGGGGTGTTACCAGTGGTGGAAACAAGGGAAACTGATTTCCGAGCAGTGGAGCCCGAACAAAGAATATGTGGTGCGCGAATATAAGACCGTCGATTTTATCCCGCGCATGACCATGCCGGGCGATGGCGGCCATTACTCGGGCTATATGCGGGTTTATAACCGCGACGGCAAACAGTTTTATGAAGAGTATTCCGACCTGCTCGACTTTATCGAAGGCCCGTTCTGGGCGAAGGAAGGCGTGTACTGGATGGGCAATGAAAATCAGGACATCGTGCGCCTGCCGACGTCGCCGGTGGAGTAAATCACAGACACAAAAAAGCCGCGACAATGCGCGGCTTTTTTTTATTTTCAGGCGTAATGGCGAACCATTAACTTCTGATTTTGCGGTAGATAAACAGTACGACAATCGCACCGATCACCGCGACGACGAAGCTGCCGAAGTTGAAACCGTCTACGCGACCAAAGCCGAAGAAAGTACTGATGTAACCCCCGACCACAGCACCGACCACACCCAGGACTACGGTCAGAATGAAACCACCGCCATCTTTGCCCGGCATGATCCACTTAGCCAGAATACCTGCAATAAGACCAAAGATGATCCAGGATAAAATTCCCATTTTCGACTCCTCCGAATAAATTTCCGCTACCGTGAATATTGTTCAGCCAAGTCGGCCAAACAAATGCAGAATGATTGAAATCCTGCGGTTTGGGTGGCAGGTTTACTTTCATACCCCACGCACAACCCGTTTCTGATACTACCCTGAAAGCGTAGCACTCTTTAGACAAACCCGCCAAAAATCAGCAGGAAGGAGAAAACAGCAGCAAAGATGGGTGTTTTTACAGTCTGCGTCAGCATTATCGCGGTTTCGTCAGTTGCCCGCACAGGGACGTAAAATTGCGTAAAAAGTAGACCAAATATTTTGAACGACTTACTCAAATCAATCCGTTTTTCATCTCTGCGCATCAGGCTTATTATGCATCCATCGAAAGGCAACCACCTTTCAATCAAATAAACCTGAATGGAATACACATCATGAAAAACGTCAAAATTTTTGCTGTAGCTGCAACCCTCTCCCTGATTTCTTTCGGTAGCTTCGCGGCTCAGCAGGTGAATCAGCCGTCCGGTGACATGCAGAAAATCGGTGTTATCTCCGCTGCCAACTCAACCACCCTGAGCGGCCTGGAAACCAAACTGTCACAGCAGGCGAAAGAAGCCGGTGCTTCTTCTTACCGCATCATCTCCGTGACCGGTAACAACAAACTGCACGCTGACGCTGAAATCTACAAATAATCTCCTGCGATAAAACCCTCTGAAAAGCCTGTGGAAGTCTGACTTCCACAGGCTTTTTTTGTATTTACCTCTCCATCTTCAGATTTTCTTTATCCGCGCATTGCCACTTCCCGGTCAGATTCACTATTCTGATTTATCATTTCTGCACTCCGACTCACCACGATAAAACGCGAATAAAAAGGAATCCTGTCATGAAGACCCGTCTCAGCCATGCCCCGACCGAAAGCGATCTCGAGGAGATCAAAAGTGGCCTGCGTAATTTCAACAGAAACTTTATCCCTCAATCAAAATTCCGTGCGTTAGGGATTTTTGTGGAAGATGAAAAAGGCAACAAACAGGCGGGGATTGTGGCGGAAACCGTCGGGAATTGGATGTACATCCAGATGCTGTGGGTCGATGAATCGCTGCGTGGCAAAGATGTCGGCACGCAACTGATCACCGAAGCGGAAGAAGAGGCCAAAGCGCGGGGCTGTCGTTACTCACTGGTGGATACGTTCAGTTTTCAGGCGCGCCCGTTCTATGAACGCATGGGCTATCACATGCAAATGGCGCTGGAAGATTACATCGCCGATTCCCGCGCACCGGACGATGCGCCTTCCACGCACACCCGCTTTTTCCTGACGAAATCACTGTAAACGTCTTTAGCGCAGTCAGCCTGTGAGCTGACTGCGTCACTCATCTTATTTCGCGGAAAGCGCTAACCACGCCAAAACGGACGGGCGCTGCCACTGCGATTGGGCATAGGCGATGAGTTTTTCCGGCATCGGATCGCCGTTCAGACGCAGGCGGTTCAGCATCAGCGCCAGATCCACATCCGCAATGCTCCATTCACCAAACAGATTCGTTTTATCACCGAGCAAACGCTCTGCGGCATCGTAGAGTTTTTCGGCGGCCTGCTGGCCTTTGGCGGTCAGCGGCGGGCGTTTCGCGCCAGCGAACACCACTTCAGTGGAGCGTTCTTCGCGGATGGGCATCAGATCACTGCGCAACCAGGCCTGAACTTCGCGGGCTTTGGCGCGGTTTTCAGGATCAGCCGGATAAATGGCAGGAAACGTCGGGGCGGGAAACAGCTCATCGACATATTCATCAATCGCAGAAGATTCGGATAACACAAAGCTCCCGTTGGTTAACGTCGGTACGCGGCGGGTCACGGAAATCGCCGAATAGGTTTCTTTCAGGTTCTCCGCGTCAGCCAGATCCACCTTTTCCAGTTCGAAGGGGATGCCTTTTTCGGTCAGCGCGACAAAAGCGGACATCACGTAAGGGCTGTAAAAATTGGCGTCGGAATACAAAATCAGCGAAGGCTGGCTCATGGCAAACTCCTGAAAGAAATCAAACAAAGGAACAAAAACATAGCGCAGAAAGCGGGGTGTGTCGTTAAAAAGCCTTCCACCCGGAGGCAGAAGGCGGTGAAGCGTTATTTCAGCCGGAATACCTGCACGATCTCATTCAGGCGGCGGGCCTGATCTTCGAGAGATGCAGAGGCGGCAGACGCCTGCTGAACCAGAGCCGAGTTTTGCTGGGTGACGCCGTCCATTTCGTGCACGGCCTGCGTCACCTGGCTGATGCCGCGCGACTGTTCGTCCGACGCCGAGACGATTTCGCTCATGATGTCACGCACGTCAGTGATGGCCTTCATGATCTCTTTCATCGTCTCACCGGCATTTTTCACCAGCCCGACACCGTGATCGACGCGTGAGGTCGATTCTGCGATCAGCGCGGAAATCTCTTTGACCGCATCGGCGCTGCGTTGCGCCAGGCTACGCACTTCCGAGGCCACCACCGCGAATCCGCGCCCCTGTTCCCCTGCCCGTGCAGCTTCCACTGCCGCGTTCAGCGCCAGAATGTTAGTCTGGAAGGCAATGCCGTTAATCACCGATGTAATGTCGGCAATGCGACGGGAACTGTCGTCTATTTCGCCCATAATGCCGACAACGTCAGACATAATGCGATCGCCTTTACCGGCAATCGTTGTGGCATTTTCAGTGAGTTCCGTGGCGACATGCGCGTTATCGGCGTTCTGTTTTACGGTAGCGGTGAGCTGCTCCATACTCGCCGCCGTTTCTTCCAGCGCCGCCGCCTGTTGTTCGGTGCGCGAGGCCAGATCGATATTTCCTGCCGCAATCTGCGACGCGCCGCTGCCGACCGCATGGCTGGTGGAAATAATGTCCGTGACCACGTGGCGCAACTGCGCCTGCATGGTTTGCAGCGCGAAGAAGATGCTGGTGCGGTCGTTTTTCAGCGTCAGGATCGGATGCGTTAAATCGCCATCGGCCACCGTCAGCGCGATTTTCGCCGCATCTGCCGGCTCACCGCCGACCGGGCGCAGCACTTTGCGGGTAAAGATAATGCTGAGCACCGCAAACACCACCACAATGCTCAGCACCATCAGCACCAGCGCGGAATAGAGCTGGCGCGTGCTTTCCTTCATCACCGCGTTGACCGGCGCAACGATGCCCAGCATCCAGGGTGTACCGGTATCGCCAATCTGAATCGGCACAAACTCGGCAAAGGCGTTTTCACCCAGCACCGGATCCTGCTGTTCGCTGCTATAGGCCTGGCCGGTCTGAATACTTTTCAACAGCGACGCATCGTTTTCCAGCTTCTGCGTGACCTGATCTTTTTTTGGCGAAGAAAGGTAATGGCCGGACTGCGAAAACAGCATGGCGTAGCCGGTGCCCTGATAAGGTTTGATGCCGTTGACCATGGTCTGCAAGGTTTGCAGCGAGAAATCCGCCGTGACCGAACCGAGGAATTTTCCCTCCACGATGATCGGTACCGCGATCGACGTCAGCAGCGTTTCCACGCCGTTGTAGGGGTAGCTGTACGGCTCAAGAATCACCTCTTTTTTGAGTTTGCGCGGCAGCAGATAGTAATCACCGCTGCCCGGCGTTTCATAATCGGTGAGGTTGTGCAGCACCACGTTGCCACTGGTGTCGCGGTCAACATAACGGACGTAACGGCCATCCGGATCCTGCCCTGCCTGTGCGGCTAAGTCAGCGTCTTTCCCGTCGAACGCATCTGGCTCCCAGGCCAGAGACATCGACAGAAAATCCGGGTGATTTTTCAACGCATTTTGCAGCAAGGTATCGGCCAGTTTGCGGTCCGCATGCCCGGCTTCGCGCAGGCTTACCATGCTTTGCACCAGATCGCGGGCGGCATAGAGGGCGGTGTCGAGTTTCTGACGGGCGAGATAGCCGTCGGTATTGGCGGTTTGCTGGAGATAACGCCGGGCGATGTCGCGCTGCTGGTTGGCCGACTGCCAGCTGAGCAAGCCGACCGTAATGGTATAACCCAGGCTGATGGTGAGCAGCCCGACGATCAGCATCAGCGTGCGGGTACGCATCGGCGGTTTCTGTGGATGTACATGTTTCTTTGGCGCAGCCGTGGCCGCAGGTGAGAACGCCTGAATCTGACTCATAAAACTCCCCGGAACAGTCAACGTGCTGTGAAAAACTCACTGTGAAAAATGGGTTATCTGTCCCTGATACGTGGCCTCTGAGGATGAGCAGGAATTCCGTTATCGTCTGAATTATCGGCACAGACTGAGGATGCTTTAGCCACAACGGTAAAAATCCGTCGCGAAAAGATAAACGTTCGCATCCTGCCCACGGCTCCCTATACTGCTGTTATGTCGGCTGATTCAGACCTGTTCAGGAAACTCCTATGAAGTCATGGCTTTTACCTCTGTTGCTGCTCGCACCGCTGTGCTCGCAGGCGGCATCGACGCCGAAAGAAATCAAAACCCGCTTCAGCCAGTTTAAGGTGGGGGACAAGACCATTTGCCTAGACGAAGTGATCTACGCTGATAACAAAAAAATGAAGGTTATCGAGAACGGCTTTGTGGTGTCGAAGCGCAAAAACATGCTGATTTACCAGAGTAATACGCTGTTTTTGCTGGGTAATAACGTCACGGTTAACATCAAGGCGATCATTGAAAGCCGGATCGGCAAAACCTCATTCAGCAATCAGTTTAAGCAGGCGATGATTCAGGTCGAAGGGCTGGATGATCCGGCGCGGGCAGATGACAAAGCTAAGATTATTCAGTCATTTGAAAACGTGGTGGCCGATAAAGACAATCAGACGCCGTACAGTTCTGTGGCATTGACCGAAAAAGGCTACATCATCACGCAGGCCGAAGCCCATTCGACGACCATCAGTGAATGCTACGTGACGCCTTATAAAAAGCCGGATACCACAAAATAATTCAGAGGGAAATGATGACCGTATTAGTGCCAATGAACGCGGCGTTCTATGACGAATTTGCCGAACTGCTGGCAAAAGATTACGCCGGGGAGAATGTGACTGCCGGTCTTTGGGCCGCCGATACCGCGCTGGAACGCGCCCGTCATTCCATTCAGGCGTCGTTGCCGCAAGGGATTGAGACGCCGGATCATTATCTTTATGAGATCAAAACCGACGCGCAAAATGACAGGGTCGGCTATCTGTGGTTCGCCAACGTGGAGCGCTACAGAGTACACAGCGCCTTCGTTTATGAGCTGATGATTTATCCGCAGTTTCGCCGTCAGGGCCATGCCGCTGCGGCATTCCGGCTGATGGAACAGCGCCTGCGTGAAATGGGCAGTGCGGCGATCGAACTCAATGTGTTCGCCAGCAATCCCGCTGCGCAGGCGCTGTACGCCAGCCTTGGTTATGTCACCACGAAAATGACGCTGCGCAAGCCGCTTTAACGAATGTATTTCATAAAGTTAGTGGTCTGCCCCACCCGGTCGTAAAGTTTGCGGGCGGTGTGGTTGGTGGTTTGCGTCATCCAGTAGACGTTGGCTTTGTCGTTTTCATCAGCGTAAGCGTAGACCGCTTCAATCAGTTTCTGCCCGATCCCCAGCTTGCGCGCACTGTCATCGACGTACAAATCCTGCAAATACACCACCTGGCGCATATGCCAGCCGTGATCGTGATTAATGCAGTTCACCAGCCCGACCAGTTTGCCCTGACATTGCGCCACAAAACCGAACATGCTGGCGTAATCAGGCTGCGACAGCCGCTCGAATGTGTAATCAAACTGAGCCGGATCGAGTTTTGACTGGTAAAAATCCAGATAACTGCGCCAGAGAACCTCCCAGCTTTCGCGGTCAGCGGGCATTAACGGGCGGATCACAACATCTTGCGGCTGGCTCATCAGAGCATTCTCCTCACAAATAGAAAACGTTACGGACGTGACTGCGGGTAATGTATCAGGTCGTGGAAACGCACGGAATGCCCGCTGTTGTTGCGGTATGCATGCGGACAATCGGCAGCAAAACGCAGGGCTTCACCGGCGCGCAGCACTCGGGTGACGCCATCGACGGTCAGCGTCAGTTCGCCTTCAATCACAATCACATGCTCAATCACGCCGGCTTCGTGCGGTGTGGATTCACTGCACCCTTCCGGCTCGAGATCGATAACAAACATGTCCATGCGCAGCGTGGTATCGAACGGAAACAGCGGCACCACACGCATTCCCGAGGTGTCACTGTTGAACGTGGTCAGTAAGCCGTGGCGATGCAACGCCGCCGACTGCGCGGGCGGCGTTTCGAGAAATTCCGAAAACGAGACGTTCAGGCCGCTGGCGATTTTCCACAGCGTCGCGACGGTCGGGCTGGATTCACCGCGCTCAATCTGCCCGAGCATCGCCTTGCTGACACCGGTCTGTTCTGCCGTCTGGCTGAGGCTCCAGCCGCGCTCACTGCGCACGGCTTTCAGCTGGCTGCCAATATGGCGGGTAAGTTCCTGCATGGTGTCTCCTCTGCGACGATGATCGTTCATCGCGATTGTGCGTTATAACGCACAGTGATATCTTGAGCGCAACAGGTGTGCGCTATAACGCACAACAGCATAACGTCAGCGTCCGGTAACCAGAAGGATTTTCATAGATGGCCTCGCGTTTCAGTTGGCAGGATTTAACGTTTTCGGCGGTCATCGCCGGATTTGTCGCAGTATTGGTGGGGTACACCAGCTCGGCGGCGATTATCTTTCAGGCGGCGGAAGCCGCGGGCGCCACCGTGGCGCAGATTGGCGGCTGGCTGAGCATGCTCGGGCTGGGTATGGGCGTCACCAGCATCGGTTTATCGCTCTATTACCGCACGCCGGTGGTGACAGCCTGGTCAACGCCCGGCGCGGCGTTACTGGTCACCAGCCTGCCCGGCACCTCGATTAACGAGGCCATTGGCGTGTTTGTGTTTGCCACCGGCCTGATCCTGCTGTGCGGCGTGACCGGCCTGTTCGCCAAAATGATGCATTACATTCCGCAGGCGCTGTCGGCGGCGATGCTCGGCGGCATTCTGCTGCGCTTCGGGCTGAACGCCTTTACCTCGCTGCAAAGCAATTTTGCCCTCGCGGGCAGCATGTGTCTGGTGTATTTGCTGGCTAAACGCGCCCTGCCGCGCTATGCGGTGGTGCTCGCGCTGGCCGCCGGGCTGATTGTCGCCGGATGGCAGGGCGACATCGCCCTGCACGGCCAGTCGCTGACGTTCGCCGCACCGGCGTTTGTCATGCCCCATTTCACGTTGTCTTCGATTATCGGCATCGGCATTCCTTTCTTTATCGTCACCATGGCGTCGCAGAACGCGCCAGGCATTGCCACGCTGAAAGCCCACGGTTACAACCTGCCGGTATCACCGCTGATTTCATGGACGGCGCTGACAGCGCTGGTTTTGGCCCCGTTCGGCGGTTTTACCGTCTGTATCGCCGCCATTACCGCCGCAATTTGCATGGGCGAGGATATCCATCCCGATCCGAAAAAACGCTATATGGCCGCCGTTGCGGCAGGCGTTTTTTATCTGATTGCTGGCGTGTTTGGTGGATCCATCGGCATGATGTTTACCGCGCTGCCGGAAGTGCTGATCCACACCATCGCCGGACTGGCGTTGCTCGGCACCATTGCAGGCAGTCTGTACCGCGCACTGGAAAACGAAAGTCAGCGCGACGCGGCAATCATCACCTTTCTGATCACCGCATCCGGCGTCACGCTGCTGGGCATCGGTTCGGCATTCTGGGGGCTGGCGGGCGGTGTGATTACGCATCTGATCCTGAGCATTCCGGCGCGCAAGCGTGATAAATCCGCCGGGAAAGGTTGAGTCCGTTCAAGTTATGGGTAACAGGTTTTCGTAACACGGCGCAAAGTGATGGCGGTCACGTTTTCAGATCGGTAAACCCTCTTTACTGGAGCCAATCAGGCCCTTTAAAGAGCGAGAATTCCATGACTATTGCCACACAATCCTGCGTCGTCACCGGGAAAAAAGACGTCGCGGTGATCAACCAGACCCTCGATTACACCGGCCAGGGCACGCTGGTCAAAGTGACCCGCGGCGGCATCTGCGGCTCGGATCTGCATTACTACGAACACGGCGCCGTGGGTGATTTCAAAGTGCGCGAGGCGATGGTTCTCGGGCACGAAGTGGTCGGCGTGGTGGAGAAATCGGATAACCCGAATTTGCAGCCCGGCCAGAAAGTGGCGCTCAATCCGAGTAAACCGTGCAGAGCCTGTAAATATTGCCTGTCCGGCGACGAAAATCAGTGTACGACCATGAAGTTTTTCGGCAGCGCGATGTATTTTCCGCACATCAACGGCGCGTTCACGCAGTATAAAATTGTCGACAGCGATCAGTGTATTCCTTACGACAATCAGGTCAGCGACAGTCTGATGGTGTTCGCCGAACCGCTGGCCGTCGCCATTCATGCCGTGAATCAGGCGGGCGATATTCATGGCAAAACCGTGTTTGTTTCCGGCGTCGGCCCGATTGGTTGCCTGATCGTGCTGGCGGCGAAAGCCAAAGGCGCGGCGCAGATCGTGGTGACCGACCCGAGCGAACGCTGCCGCACGCTGGCACTGGCGGTTGGCGCAAGCAAAGCGCTGGACGCCGCGCAGGGCGATTTCAGCGAATATCAGGCAGAGAAAGGCTTCTTCGATGTCTCCTTTGACGCCTCCGGTCATCCGTCTTCCATCCGCCGTTGTCTGGAAGTGACCCGTGCACGCGGCACGCTGGTACAGGTCGGCATGGGGCCGGTGGTGAATGAATTTCCGCTGATGATGCTGATTGCTAAAGAAATTAACTGGGTCGGCAGCTTCCGTTTCACGGAAGAATTCAACACGGCAGTGGAATGGCTGGCGAATAAAACCGTCGATCCGATGCCTTTATTGTCGGCGGAATTCCCGCAGGAAAGTCTGGTGGACGCGCTGGAATTCGCGCTGGATAAATCCAAAGCCTCGAAAGTGCAGCTGGTTTTCTAGTCTGCCACCTCACTCACATTATCAAAACATCGTTTCATTTTATGATGTCCTCTGATTTTTAACCTCAGAGGATATTTGCATTATGGTGAAGGACAACGCGAAAAAGCAGGTCGCCCTGCTGCTGGCCGACGGTTTTGAAGAAGGCGAAGCGGTGATTGTGCTCGATATTCTCGAGCGACTGGACATTCAGGTCACCACGCTGGCATGCCAGAAAAGCCTGACGCTGCGCACCTATCACGGCATTCAGATGCAGGCTAACGCACTGCTTTCCGCGCAGGGCGACCGTTTATTCGATGCCGTGGTGATGCCCGGCGGCCCTGAAGGATCGGTGGCGCTAGCGGCCAGCAAAGAGGTGGTGGAATTTGTCCGCCGTCACGACGAGGCCGGTAAACTGATCTGCCCGCTGTGCTCCGCGGCCGCACGCGTGCTGGGCGGAAACGGACTGCTGAAAGGGCGTCGCTACGTCTGTTCCGGCGATTTATACCAAGATGTGAAAGACGGCGTGTACGTCAATCAGTCCTTCGTGGAAGACGGCAACTTACTGAGCGGCAAAGGATTAGGGCTGGCATTCGATTTTGCCTTCCAGCTGGCCTACCGCCTGACCGGCGACGCTGAAACCACTAATTTCCAGGCCGATCATATCGATTATCACCACTGGCGTGCCGACCAGAAACTCTGATTAAAATACTCAACGTCGGGCGGATGATGCAGATCGTCCGCCCCTGTCAGCATCATGTCCGTTTTTGGCATTCTCCCTTAAGTGTTTCAGGCGCAAACTGGCTTCACACTCATCTGATGGAGTCCGAAAATGGCACACAGCGCCCTGTTAAACATCGACGTTCAGCGTTCCTTCGAACAAAAAGATTTCTGGCAGCAGGATGATTTACCGGCTTTCAGTGCCGCCTTAACCCGCCTGATCGACGGCTGTCAGGCCCGCAACGTGCCGGTCATCGACGTCTTTCACGTCAATCCGGATGGCGTGTTTTCGCTGGATTCCGGGCTGGTAACGCCGATGTCTTTTCTCAGTCATCAGCCGCAACATGTGGTGCATAAACACGTCCACAATTCCCTGACCGAATCCGGCCTCGACGGCTGGCTGCGTGAAAACGACATCACGCATCTGATCATCGCCGGAATGCGTACCGAACAGTGCTGTGAAACCACGGCACGCGTGGCGTCCGATCTCGGTTATTCGGTGACGTTTGTGACAGAAGCAACGCTGACCTTCCCGATGACCCACGCCAGCGGCGTCACCCTGAGCGCTCAGGAGATCAAACTGCGTACCGAACTGGTGCTCGATGACCGCTTTGCCACTATCACCGACGTAGCCGGTGCGCTGGCGGAACTCGACCGCGCTGTGTGAAGATAGCGTTTTCCCCTGCACACGGATCAACACTATGCAGCGACATGTCTACTTTGTGACGCTCCCCGGCGTGATGGCGTTAGATCTCGCCGGCCCGGCGGAAGCGCTACGGCTGGCCGGGCAATTTACGCTGCATTACATCGGGCCACAGCCGGAAGTCGTGATGTCGACCGGTCTGACGGTCAGCCATTTACAGCCGCTGCCGGAAAGTCTGCCCAAGGGCAGTATTTTGATCATGCCGGGGGTGGCGGAATCCGCCGAAAACTTTGCCTCACCGGTCGCGCAAACAGCCTGCAACTGGCTGCATCAGCAGAAAAGCGCGATTGAAGCGGGAAGTTTAACGCTGGTGTGCATCTGCTCCGGCAGCCTGCTGGCCGGAAAAGCCGGGCTGCTCGACGGCTATCAGTGCACCACGCACCACGACGTGATCGAGCGCTTACGCCAGCAGGTGCCTGCTGCCCAGGTGAAAGATAACCGGATATTTGTTGAGGACCGTTTCGTGCTCACCAGTGCGGGCATCAGCGCCGGTATCGATCTGGCGCTGCATCTTATCGCCACGCATTCCGGGCCGCAGGCCGCGCTGGATGTCGCCCGCGAAATGGTGGTCTATTTCCGCCGCGCCGGCGATGATCCGCAGCTTTCCCCGTGGCTGCGTTACCGCAATCACCTGCACCCTGCCGTGCACCGCGCGCAAAACCTGATGGCCGCCGAACCAGAATCTCCCTGGCAGGTGGAAGACGTCGCCGCCAGAGCACACATCAGTAGCCGCCACCTCACCCGTCTGTTCCGCCAGCATCTGGGCATCAGCGTGCGCGACTACCACGAACAACTGCGCATCGCCGTCGCCCAACAACGCCTGCAACAAGGCGCGGGTATCGAAAAAGCCGCCCTCGCTGCCGGGTTTTCATCTGCAAGGCAATTGAGGCGGGCGCAGGAACGGTGGGGGTGACATAAGGCTGATTGCAAGCTGAGCAATAAGTGAGTAAAATTTTACCCACTGACGGTTTGTGGGACTGAATAGCCGGGCTAAACAGTACGTCAGTGTCTGCCTGTAAAGGCCGCTGGCCGTGCCGCGACAGGATGAAAATCTAAAGACCTCCGCCTGAAGCTGTTAAAAACAAAAAAGCGACCCTGAGTCGCTTTTTTGCTATCTGCGCCTTGTCGGCAGTTTCAATCCTTTCATTCTGGCATCAAAAATATGCCAGAAACTGAATCGTCCGTTTACCCCAACCGGCCCGGCCCATTTCTCTCTCGGATAACCTGTGATCACTTTTAACCGTATATCATTCTCAGGATGATTATTTTTTGTTATATCAAAAAACAAACAATAATCCACACCCATATAATGTTCTTCGAGGTAATAAAAATTTTCATGATGCTGATGCGGCGCCCTGCCCAATATTGCGTTATCGCCGATCAGTTTATTAATAAGTTCGGGTAAGCGGTAGGAATAAGAATACCGTTCCCGGCAGAAATATCGCCGGTGCTTACCAGGGCTGTGCGGATATATCCAGAGTTCTGACTCAGCCTGATGCGCCGTAACGCAATGATCAGTATAAACAATATAGACCCGCAACTGACGGACAGGATAATCATGACTGGCAGGCCTTACCGCGATAATCGTTGAAGCACGCAGATGCTCCAGCGTATAAACCTCACCGTTTATTTCAAAAGGCAGCCAGGATGTCATTATGTTTTGCCCGAATAAATGAAAATAAAGAGTATCCGTAAAAATAGGGCAAAGATAATGAAATAGATTAATCGTCATGAGATGCATTCTTATCATAATAAAAATGCACGCAGTAATTAATAATATAACGCACGATCATTCGCATCAATAATAAATATTCTTTCTCATTCAACTCACCCAGTTCCGTCTGTCTATTTTCCCCAGCCCCATCGCCAGTAATAAACCGCCGCCCAGGCCGCAGATAAACAGGTACGCGATATTCAGCAGCGGAGAGTGCGGGAAATCGAGATGCAGGCTGCGCAGGCCGATGATGATCAGGGCATGAAAGCCGTAAATGGCCAGTGAATGGCGGGAGATCAGCGCAAATCCCGGCAGGATGCGGTGGGTCAGCGCATTTTTGAAAATGATAAACAGCGAAATGGCGGAGATAAATACCAGCGGGCCGCTGTAGACGTAAAACGTGTCGGCGAAATTCTGGTTAATCTGCATTTGCCGGTAAGTGCCCGTGGCAACCGCCAGCGTGCTGAGAATGAACATGCCGCTGGCCGCCAGCGTGACCGGCGTTTTTTCGGTATTCATCTGGCTGAGGGCGCGCCCCATCAGGGCATACAGCACGTAATAGAAAGTATCGCCGCTGATGTACAAATCCAGCGGCAGGAGGTGGATTTTCTGCCACGTGATGGCCGGAAGTTGCGGGTTCGCCAGAACGCCGAGCAGAAGCCCGGCGATCAGCAGATATTTTCCGGAGACGGCTTTAACGTTAATCAGCGGGGAAAGCAGGTAAATCACGATGATCGCGTAGAAGAACCAAAGATGATAAAACACCGGTTTTTCGAGGATCAGTCGCAGAGACGGCCAAAATCCGATTTTTGTCATCGTGAGAATATAAATCAGCGAGACAGCGCTGTAGAACAGCAGGCATAACGTGACGCGCAGAAAATGCCGTTTTTGCGCGCTCTTTTCGCCGAAAAACAATGCGCCGGAAATCATAAAGAACAGCGGCACACAGACACGCGAAGCCGAATTGAGCAGGTTAGCCACCGTCCATTCCGCGGTATGCACCGCAGCGAAATTGACCACCAGTGACGTGCTGGCGTGAACCATCACCACCATCATGCAGGCGAGCGCGCGCAGATTATCTATCCAGCTTATTTTTTCGCTCATTACCTGCAAATTCCTTCCTGTTGATGTGTTGTTTGCAGCCTAGCCAGCTTTGAGAGGGCTAACAAGGCAAAAGTATCATTCTCAGATTGTGCTGAACGTGAATCCGGTGATTGCGTTACGCTCAAATAATCGGCAAAATAGCTGGTATTACTGCCTCGCTTGCGAAACCCGCCCGGACAGTCTCTTATTTTCTGCTAATTTTCAACCGATTAGCCTTACGTCTGTGAAATAACTAAAAATGCATAATTCTCCAAATACTGCGTCCCTTCTGGGTCGGCAGGCGCTTTTGTTCCCTCTTTGTCTGGTGCTTTTTGAGTTCGCCACTTATATCGGCAACGATATGATCCAACCCGGCATGCTGGCCGTGGTGGCGAATTTCAATGCCGGAGAAGAGTGGGTGCCGACCTCAATGACGGCTTATCTGGCGGGCGGCATGTTCCTGCAATGGCTGCTCGGGCCGCTGTCCGACCGCCGCGGGCGTCGTCCGGTGATGCTCACTGGCGTCATCTTCTTCATCATCACCTGTCTGGCTATTTTGTTTGTACAAAACATTGAGCAGTTTATGGTGATGCGCTTCCTGCAAGGCATTAGCCTGTGCTTCATCGGGGCCGTGGGTTACGCCGCGATACAGGAATCCTTCGAGGAATCGGTGTGTATTAAAATCACCGCCATGATGGCGAACGTCGCGCTGATTGCGCCGTTGCTCGGGCCGCTGGCCGGTGCGGCGCTGATCCACGTCGCCCCCTGGCAGTCGATGTTTGTGATTTTCGCCGCACTCGCAGCCATCGCGCTGTGGGGGTTGTGGAAATCGATGCCTGAAACAGCGTCCCGCCTCGGCGAACCTTTCTCCATGCCAAGTCTGCTGCGCGATTATAAACACGTGCTGAAGAACCGTCAGTTCGTGTGTGGCGCGCTGGCGATTGGTTTTGCCAGCCTGCCGCTGCTGACGTGGATTGCGCAGTCGCCGGTGATTTTGATCAGCGGTGAAGGTCTTTCGACTTACGATTACGGTCTGCTGCAGGTGCCGATTTTCGGCGCGCTGATCGTCGGTAACGTCACACTGGCGCGCCTGAGCGGTAAGCGCACGGTGGATTATTTGATCAAACTGGGCGCAGGCCCGATGGTGATTGGCCTGCTGATTGCGGCCGCGGCGACACTGTTTTCCGCGCATGCGTACCTGTGGATGACCGCCGGTCTGAGCCTGTACGCGTTCGGGATTGGCGTGGCGAATGCCGGTTTGTACCGTCTGACGCTGTTCTCCAGCGACATGAGCAAAGGCACCGTTTCTGCCGCGATGGGCGTCATCAGCATGATGATTTTCACGGTCGGGATTGAGCTGGCGAAAGTGGCTTACGTCGAAGGCGGTGCGGGGATGTTTAACCTGTTCAACCTGATAAGCGGCCTCGCCTGGCTGGCGCTGGTGGTGGTTTTCCTGCGCAGCCGCCAAATCGTGCTGCCGACGAACAGCGTAGTGTGATGCTAAAAATGCCAACAACGCCGATGCCGGGGCGTTATTGGCGCAGGGAGTGTGGACACGGACTGCACGGAAGAACCGGAGCGTACGCAGAGTACGTGAGGGTTCTGAGTACAGTCCGGGTTCAAAATACCAGGTCAAAATAGCCCCGTTAAAACTTAGAAAAGCCCCATCGGTTTACTCGAATAACTCACCAGCAGGCATTTGGTTTGCTGGTAGTGATCCAGCATCATTTTGTGGGTTTCCCGCCCGAGACCGGACTGTTTGTAACCGCCGAACGCCGCATGCGCCGGATAGGCGTGATAGCAGTTGGTCCAGACGCGGCCCGCCTGAATGTTGCGCCCCATGTGGTACGCCACGTTGCCATCGCGGCTCCAGACGCCCGCCCCTAATCCATACGCCGTATCGTTGGCGATTTGCAGCGCCTCATCCATATCTTTAAACGTCGTCACCGCCAGCACCGGTCCGAAAATTTCTTCCTGGAAAACACGCATGTTGTTTTTACCCAGCAAAATGGTCGGTTGCAGGTAATAACCCTCGTTCAGCGAGCCTTCGAGTTTTTTCTTCGCACCGCCGGTCAGCACTTCCGCGCCCTCTTTCTTACCAATTTCGATGTAATCCAGAATGGTTTTCATCTGCCCGGCAGACACCTGCGCGCCCATCTGCGTTTCCATGTCTAACGGATTACCGGTTTTAATGGCTTCGACGCGTTTAATGGCGCGTTCCATAAAGCGTTCGTAAATGGATTCCTGCACCAGCGCGCGGCTCGGGCAGGTACAGACTTCGCCCTGATTGAAGGCAAACAGCGCGAAGCCTTCCAGCGCTTTGTCGAAGAATTCGTCTTCTTTGTCCATCACATCCGCAAAGAAGATATTCGGGGATTTACCGCCCAGTTCCAGCGTTGCCGGGATCAGGTTTTGCGCCGCGTATCCGGCAATTTGCTGGCCGACTTCGGTCGAACCTGTAAACGCCACTTTGGCGATGCGTTTGGACGTCGCCAGATATTCACCGATTTCGCCGCCCGCGCCGTTAACCACGTTGATGACGCCCGCAGGCAGAATGTCCTGCACCATTTCCATCAGCAGCAAGACGGAAAGCGGCGTCAGTTTGGCCGGTTTGAGCACGATGCAGTTCCCTGCCGCCAGCGCCGGAGCCATTTTCCAGCAGGCCATCAGCAGCGGGAAGTTCCACGGGATAATTTGCGCCACCACACCCAGCGGTTCGTGGAAATGATAGGCGACGGTGTCGCTGTCGATTTCGCTGATACCGCCTTCCTGCGCACGCACGCAGGAGGCGAAATAGCGGAAGTGGTCGATGGCTAACGGCACGTCTGCGCCGCTGGTTTCGCGGATCGGTTTACCGTTATCCCAGGTTTCGGCGTTTGCCAGCAGTTCGAGGTTTTGTTCCATACGATCGGCGACTTTGAGCAGCAGGTTTGCCCGTTGCTGTACCGGCATTTTGCCCCAGTCGTCTTTGGCTTTATGGGCGGCGTCCAGCGCCAGATCGACGTCGTCAGTGCTGGAACTGGCGACTTTGCACAGCACTTCGCCGGTCACCGGCGTCAGGTTGTCGTAATACTCATTTTTTACCGGCGCGACCCATTCACCGCCAATGAAGTTGTCGTATTGTTTTTTGAGTTTGAGCGGGAAACCGTATTCTTCCGGTTTGACGGCATGAGGATTTTTATCATAAGCCATGATGGAACTCCTTTATGCAGCAGGTAATAGCAGAGCGCTGCATAAAGTTTAGGCAGTGGTTGGTTAACCCGCGGGATGTAAAGAGAACTCTTCGAGCGGCCTCACACCTTTTTTGCGATAAAGCTGGCGTTACCGCTTCCGGGTGGCGTCGTGCGCGCAAAACTCTCGCGCTGAAACAGGCGCTCGACCAGTTTTATCAGCTCAGGGCGCTCAACGCACCAGCCGGGCGCGATACGGCGGAAATTGATGTAGCCCAGAGAACAGGCTACTGCGATATCGGCGACGTTCAGGCTTTCCGAGTTAAGCAGTGTGCGTTTTTCGGCGAGTTTTTCCAGCGCATCCAGCCCGCGCAGCAGCTTTTCCCGCTGACGCAACACCCAGGCTTCGTTACGTTTATCAGCATCGCGACGGCCTTCCAGCACTAACGCCACGGCGGCGTCGGTCACGCCATCGGCCAGCGCTTCAATTTGCTTCACCCGCAGAGCTTCCAGCGGCTGCCACGGCAACAGCGTCGGCGCAACGTTCATCAGCTCGATGAACTGCGCAATGATCGGGGAATCATAAAAAATTTCACCCTCGTCGGTGACGAGTGCGGGGACTTTTCCAAGGGGATTAAACTGCGTGATTTTGCAGCCCGGTTCGTGCGGCGTGTCATTAATGAAATCAAACGGGATGCCTTTTTCCAGCAACATCACCGAGATTTTACGTACATACGGGCTGGTGTAACTGCCGATCAACTTCATCAGACCCTCCTCGATTTCGCCGGAACCTCTTTTAAAGCTAGCAGCCGTGCCGGGGTTTACCAGTCACGGCGGCCAGTTTTACAGGTTATTGTGCGGGAAACAGGAAAGGGTTAATGCCGCTGCCGGAAAAGCCTTTGTCTTCCATGCGGTCATCGAGCAGCAGCGTGGCGAGGTCATCTGCCACGGCGTCTGCCTGCGGATCTTTATCCTAATAAATCAGTTTCAGATACGCGCCGCAGTCATCGCAGGCTTCGGCTTTTACCGTTGCCTGTTCGTCGTCGATGGACCACAGGTTGAGATGTTGCATCTCGTCACAGTTGCTGCATTTTGCCCGCACCACATGCCATTCGCTTTCGCACAAATTGCAGTGCAGATAGCGCAGGCCGTTGGCCGTGATCACCGCAGACACAGGAATGCTGCCGCAAACCGGGCAGAACTGACGGTTCTCGCCGTAATCCGCACGCCCGACGCCACGCAATTGTGCCGCCATCTGCGCCCAGTACAGTGATAACGCGGCCCAGATAAAGGGGGCGTGATCGGCCGGAACGTGTTTGAAATCCTGGCAAAGCAGTTCTGTCGCCATCATTTCACGCTGAAGGTTCGGGGACTGCTCAAGGCGTTCCAGCACCGCGCGCACCGGCTCAGAAGCGTCCGGCTTCAGGACAGCAATCAGCGCGTCCAGCAGCATCAGCCAGTGCGGCGTACGCGGAAACAGGCTGCAATCGAGCGGCGGTTTACCGGCGGCTTTTTGCAATTCGTCACTCAGATCGATGTCGAGCGGGAACGTCTCAAGCACCTGCTGCTGCGCGTCGCAAATTGACGCCGCAAAGTTCAGGTACCCGTCGAGCGGGCTGTCTTCGGCCAGTTTTTTCAGACGACCGGCGCGGTTCTGGTAGAGCGTTTTCAGGTTAGCGAACAGTACCGGCGGGATGTCCCCCGCCGTTTTTTTACCGTCAGCCAGCAAGTCCTGTGCAACTATCTGGATGCTCATCCGGCTTTCCTCTCGTCTTTTTCTTTTTTCTGCTCTTCATCGCGCACCTGACGATACCAGCGCGGATGGTGATACTTCGCCCATGACACCGGCACTTTGCCGCCGGTCATCGCCGAAATCGACCCTTTCGCCCAGGTCGCCGCGTAAACGTGCATGATGATCACCAGAATCAGCCCGATACCGGCCACGGAATGCACCAGCAGCGCCAGACGGATCAGCGGTATCGGGAAATAATCCGCAAACCACGGACGCCAGATGATCACGCCGCTGGCCATCAGCAGTACCAGGCAACCGATCGCCGCCCAGAACACGCATTTCTGGCCGAAGTTATAGCGACCGGTGTCGCCGACTTCATGATTGGTCAGCACTTTATCGATATTTTTCGCCCACACGAGGTCGTCTTTTTCCGGCAAATTGTGCTTCCAGTAACGGAAGAACATGCCGAGAAAAGAGACGAACATCACCACGCCGAAAAACGGATGGAGAATGCGCGCCAGTTGCGGGGTGCCGTAGACGTTCATCAGCCAGTTAAACGACGGGAAAAAGAAGCCGATACCGCTGAGCGCCAGCGTCACAAAACAGAACGCCACGATCCAGTGATTGAGGCGTTCCACCAGGTTATAGCGCTGGATTAACTTCTCTTTTTTCATGGCCGTTTCTCCTCATCGTCATGTTTATCCTCTTCGGCGTGCTCTTCTTCTTTGACGTAATTCGGTCCCACGCCGAGGAAGTGGAAGGCCGCTGCCGCAAAGGTCACCGCGAAGCCCACCGCCGCCAGCGGTTTCCAGACACCTTTCCACAAAGTGACTGCTGCGCTTATCGCCGGATCTTTCGGCAGGCCGTGATACAGCTGCGGATTGTCGGCGTGATGCAACACGTACATCACGTGCGTGCCGCCAACGCCCTGCGGATCGTACAAACCGGCATGCTCAAATCCGCGGCCTTTCAGCTCGCTGACGCGTTCTGCGGCTAAATCCTGCATCGCGGTTTTGGTGCCGAAATGGATCGCGCCGGTCGGGCAGGTTTTCACACAGGCCGGTTCCTGGCCGACACTCACACGGTCAACGCACAGCGTGCATTTGTAGGCACGGTTGTCCTGTTTGTTGATGCGCGGAATGTTGAACGGGCAACCGGCGATGCAGTAACCGCAGCCGATGCAATGTTCAGACTGAAAATCGACGATGCCGTTGGCGTACTGCAAAATCGCGCCTTCCGCCGGGCAGGCTTTCAGACAGCCCGGATCGGCGCAGTGCATACAGCCGTCTTTGCGGATCAGCCATTCCAGCTTGCCGTTTTGTTCCACTTCCGAGAAACGCATCACCGTCCAGGATTTCGCGCTGAGATCCATCGGGTTGTCGTACACGCCGGTATTAATCCCGACGTCATCGCGCAGGTCGTTCCATTCGGAACAGGCGACCTGACAGCCTTTACAGCCAATGCAGGTGGTGACGTCGATGAGTTTCGCCACTTCCTGCTGATGATCGCGGGCACGCGGCGCTGGCGTGAACCCGTTGGTTGCGGACTTACGAAGTATGTCCTGAGATTGCATTGCCATAATTCGCCTCCGTTAGACCTTTTCCACGTTAACCAGGAACGCCTTGAACTCCGGCGTTTGCGAGTTAGCGTCACCGACTGACGGCGTCAGCGTGTTGGCTAAATAGCCCTTACGCGTCGCGCCTTCAAAACCCCAGTGGCAAGGAATGCCAATGGTATCGACGTGCTTGCCGTCGATGGTCAGAGGCCGGATGCGTTTGGTCACCACGGCTTTCGCCACAATGAATCCGCGCTTCGAGGAGACTTTCACCTCGTCGCCCTGCGCAATGCCTTTCGAGGCGGCCAGACCTTCGCCGATCTCGATAAACTGCTCAGGCTGCGCGATGGCATTCAGCAACGCGTGTTTGGTCCAGTGGCGGAACAATTCGGTGATCGAATAGGTGGTCGCCACATACGGGAAATCTTTGGCGGTGCCCATATTCGGCAGATCGCTGGCAAAAATACGCGCCACCGGATTCGAAATCACCGAAGGATGCAGCGGGTTCGTGCCAATCGGCGATTCGATCGGTTCGTAATGCTCAGGGAACGGGCCGTCAGCCATTTTGTCGGTGGCGAATAAACGCCCGACGCCTTCCTGTTGCATGATGAACGGTCCGACGCCGGAACCCGGCGCAGCGGCGCTGTAATCCGGCACGTCAAAACCAATCCACTTCGCGCCATCCCAGCGGATGATTTCGCGTTTTGGATCCCACGGCTGACCCTGCGGGTCGGCGGAGGCGCGGTTATACAGAATGCGGCGGTTGAGCGGCCAGCACCACGCCCAGCCGGACGTACAGCCCAGGCCGGAAGGATCGGCGTTATCGCGGCGCGCCATCTGGTTACCGGCTTCGGTCCAGCTGCCGGCGTAAATCCAGCAGAAACTGGCGGTGCTGCCGTCGTTTTTCAGATGCGCAAAGGTCGAAATCTGCTGGCCTTTTTTCGCCAGCATATTGCCCTGATCGTCATGGATATCGGCCAGCGCTTTGCCGTTGGCTTCGCGGGCAATTTCTTCCGGCAGCGGGTCGAGCGGATCCTGATAATCCCACGCCATATTCATCACCGGCAGCGGATTGGCACCGCCTTCCTGCCGGTACAGCTCGCGCAGTTTCATGAACAGACGCGCGATGATTTTGCCGTCGTGCAGCGCTTCACCCGGCGGCTCAGACGCCTGGAAGTGCCATTGCAGCCAGCGGCCGGAGTTGACGATCGAGCCATTTTCTTCGGCGAAACAGGAAGATGGCAGGCGGAACACTTCGGTCTGAATATCGGCGGTCTGCACGTCGTTCATTGCGCCGTGGTTTTGCCAGAAGTTGGAGGATTCCGTCACCAGCGGGTCGATCACCACCATGTATTTCAGTTTTGAGAGCGCACGCGAGGATTTGTTTTTGTCCGGGAACGCGGCCAGCGGGTTGAAGCCCTGCACGATATAACCGTTCAGTTTGCCTTGCGTCATCAGCTCGGCTTGCTGCATCACGTCGTAGCTTTTGTCCCATTTCGGCAGCCAGTCAAAACCCCAGTCGTTCTCTGCCGTGGCGTGATCGCCCCAGAAGCTCTTCATCATACTGACGAAGAAATTCGGCGTGTTTTTCCAGAAATTGACCTGTCCGTCCACCAGCGGCGCTGGCGTGATCTGTTGCAGATAATCGGTGAAATTGGTCTGTTTTTCTGACGGCAGAGGCATGTAGCCCGGCAGGTTCAGCGACAGCAAACCGAGGTCGGTGTAGCCCTGAATATTGGAGTGACCGCGCAGCGCATTGACGCCGCCGCCCGGCATACCAATGTTGCCGAGCAGCAACTGGATCATCGCCGCACAACGGATGATTTGCGCGCCGCCGGTGTGGTGCGTCCAGCCCAGTGCATACAGAATGGTCGAGGTTTTATCGCGCGCGCAGGTTTCCGCCAGAATGGAACTGATCAGCAGGAAATCTTCTTTCGAGGTGCCGCACAGGCGCTCCACCAGTTCCGGCGTGTAACGGGAAACGTGCTCTTTCAGCAGATTCCAGACACAGCGCGGGTCCTGCAGGGTTTTATCTTGTTTCGCGAAGCCTTTCTCATCGAGCTGATAATGCCAGCTTTCTTTGTTGTAGGATTTTTTCGCCGCATCAAATCCACTGAACAGCCCGTCGTTAAATTCATAGTCTTCACGCACCAGCAGGCTGGCGTTGGTGTATTCACGGACGTATTCAGTCTGAATTTTATTGTGCGTGATCAGGTAGTTGATCATACCCAGCAGGAACGCGGTGTCCGACCCGGCGCGGATCGGCGCATAGATATCAGCCACGGCGGCGCTGCGGTTGAAACGCGGATCGACGACGATGACTTTGGCGTTATTTTTGGTTTTCGCCTCAATCACCCATTTGAACCCGACCGGGTGCGCTTCTGCGGCGTTTCCGCCCATAATCAGAATGACGTTGGCGTTTTTGATATCGACCCAGTTGTTGGTCATCGCACCGCGACCAAAGCTTGGCGCTAACGCCGCAACGGTCGGGCCGTGGCACAGACGCGCCTGGCAGTCGATCGCCACCATGCCCAGCGCGCGGGTGAATTTCTGATCCAGCAGGCCGGTTTCGTTACTGGCCGCAGACGAACAGAGCATGCCGGTGGTCAGCCAGCGGTTAACCGTGACGTTATTGTCATTTTTCTCGACGAAGTTGGCGTCGCGGTCATCTTTCATCAGGCGGGCGATACGGGAAATCGCCTCATCCCATGAGATGCGCTGCCATTTATCAGAACCGGGCGCGCGATATTCGGGATACCTCAGACGGCCTTCGCTGTGGATGTAATCCAGCACGCCTGCGCCTTTCGGGCACAAGGAGCCACGACTGACCGGATGATCGGCGTCACCCTCTACGTGGAAGATATTTTCAGTGACGTTTTTCGCGCCGTCGCCCTGGCTGTAAATCAGCATCCCGCAACCGACTGAACAGTACGTGCAGTTGTTGCGGGTTTCACGCGAGCGAAGCAGTTTATATTGGCGGGTTTCCGCCAGCGCGATTGTCGGGGCAAACCCCAATAATGCCGCTGTTGTGCCGGCCATACCGCCCGCACATATTTTGAATAATTGTCTTCTGCTGACTTGCATGAAAGACTCCTTCCCATCATTTGTTAACACATTGCTTTTCAAATTGCCGCTTTCCGCCGCAGTGGCGTAAGCGGTAAAATTAAGGCCTAAAGTCCTGACAGTTTGTACGGCTTATGTAGCCGGAATGTTTATAAGGTTATTGCTAATGGATGTCCATCAAGTAAACGAACTGGGCAAAAAAGATGATAAAAAAGTGACTCAGATCATCGGAGCGAGCCAAAAAACGGTGATGCAGCGCGCACATCTTGATGAGCCCAAAGATGACTGGATTGCTCAGGAAGTGCCCGTTGCGCTGGTCTATAACGGCATCTCGCACGTGGTGATGATGGCCTCGCCAAAAGACCTGGAAGCCTTTGCGCTGGGCTTTTCGCTGTCAGAAGGGATCATTGAATCCCCCGGTGACATTTTCGGGATGGAAGTGACACCAACCTGTAACGGGACAGAAGTGAATATCGAGTTATCGAGCCGCCGTTTCGCCGGGCTGAAAGAGCGCCGCCGCGCCATGGCGGGGCGGACCGGCTGCGGCGTTTGCGGCATCGAACAACTGGGCGACCTGTTCCGCCCGCTCGCGCCGCTGCCGTTTACCCAGACCTTTGCGCTGGCGAATCTGGATAACGCGCTGAATCAGCTGAAATCCGTGCAGGAAATCGGCCAGCTGACCGGCTGTACCCACGCTGCCGCGTGGATAACCTCGCAGGGCGAATTACTGGGTGGCTGTGAAGACGTGGGCCGTCACGTGGCGCTGGATAAAATGCTGGGTATGCGCGCAAAACAGAATGACTGGACATCCGGCGCGGCGCTGGTTTCCAGCCGCGCCAGCTATGAAATGGTGCAGAAAGCCGCGATGTGCGGCATCGAAATTCTGTTCGCCGTCTCCGCCGCCACCACGCTCGCGGTCGAAGTCGCCGAAAAATGTCACCTGACGCTGGTCGGTTTCAGCAAACCGGGCCGGGCGACGGTGTATACGCATCCGCAAAGACTGCGTTAACGCTTTAAGCACACCGTGCCTTTAGACAATTTAGGATTGTTTGCGGTTATCTGGTTCTAAGCCCCGTATAACAGGCGCTTACGAGTACCCGTACAAAGGGTGGAGCATAGATAATCATTTTCAATATCATTTAATTAACTATAATGATCCGACTGATTACGCGGTGCTCACAATGACGGTGCCGCCCTACACTATGGAGACGATGAACATGAGTTATTCACTGCCATCACTGCCTTACGCATACGACGCACTCGAGCCGCATTTCGACAAAGAGACGATGGAAATCCATCACTCTAAACACCACCAGGCTTACGTGAACAACGCGAACGCTGCACTGGAAAGCCTGCCAGAACTGGCAAAACTTTCTGTTGAAGAGCTGATCGCAAACCTGGACAAAGTCCCTGCGGATAAGAAAGTTGCACTGCGTAACAACGCAGGTGGCCACGCTAACCACAGCCTGTTCTGGAAAGGCCTGAAAACCGGCACCACCCTGCAGGGCGAACTGAAATCTGCTATCGAACGCGATTTCGGCAGCGTTGACGCTTTCAAAGAAACGTTTGAAAAAGCAGCAACCACTCGTTTCGGCTCAGGCTGGGCGTGGCTGGTTCTGAAAGACGGCAAACTGGCCGTTGTTTCTACTGCTAACCAGGACAGCCCGCTGATGGGCGAAGCCGTTTCCGGCGCATCCGGTTACCCGCTGCTGGGTCTGGACGTTTGGGAACACGCTTACTACCTGAAATATCAGAACAAACGCCCTGACTACATCAAAGCTTTCTGGGATGTGGTGAACTGGGACGAAGCTGCAAAACGTCTGGCTGAAGCGAAGTAATTTCGCCCTGCCGCCCTTAACGGGCACGATGTTTTCGCCAATGGCGGGTCTGTGACCCGCCTTTTTTATGCCCTGCTTATTCTGCTAAAAACGTTACTCTGATCACTGTTTTACAGCGAATTATCCGCCTGGTTTCCCCGCTTTTCAGACACCGCCCGCATTAATCAAAAATACATCGCAGATCCTATTAAGTTTACCGCCAAATCTACCGATAGATTCTTCACAAAGGCGTAACAAAGCCGCCAACTTTGGCAGGGATGTTTTACGGAGAACGATTATGGGTAACGGCACGGGTCTTTCGCAGTGGATGAATAATCTCAGAGTCGGTACGAAACTGGGTCTGGGGTTTGGGTTAGTGTTAGTGATTGCCGCCGTGATCACCGTGGCGGGCATGGTCAAATTAAATGACATCAGCCAGCGCGCTGAAAAAGTGGATTTCAGTAATCAGATGAATGCATTGCTGAATGACGCCCGCCTGAGCCGCACGCTGTATCAGCTGAAATATGAACCGACGTATCTCCAGCAAAATCAGGAGAAAATCGACGCACTTTCGCAGCTGATCGCTCAGTCAAAAGGCAAGCTTGAATGGGACGCCACCAGCCAGGCAAATCTCGATCAGGTACCGGTAAAAATCCGCGAATATCAGCAGGCACAAAACGCCTTTAAACAGGCCGTTGACAGAAAAGACGCCGTGCGTGCCAGCTGGAATCTTTCTGAAACCGAAGCCGTGGTAACACGTTTACAGGATCAGTTGCGCGTGGAAGATGCCGATCCGTCCATCCGTCTGTCTCTGGCAGAAGTGGTTCAGAAGCTTATCAGCGTGCGTTATTACGTGCGCGGCCTGCTGCTCAACATGGATAAAGAATCCGAAGCCACGCTGCTCAAAGCCATTGATGAAACCCAGGCAAATGCGAAAAAACTGAATGCCCTGTTACTGCCCAACCAGCAGGCCACTCTGGCTCCGCTGATGAGTGCGCTGGCGAATTATAAAAGCCACGTCGTCGCTTATATGCCCGCGTATGAAGATGAGCAGAAGAACTCGCAGTTGCTGTCAGTCAAAGCCAGTGAGATGAATACGCTGGTGGCAAAAATCTTCAAAAATGAACTGGCGAACACGCACCTCGATATCAGCCGCGCGCAAATGATGATGATGGTGATCACGCTCATCGTCCTGCTGGCCGGTATTCTGATCGCATGGCGCATTACCCGCCAGATCACCCAGCCGCTGCGCGATACGCTGAAGACCGCCGAGCTGATTGCCAAGGGCGATTTGACGGCAGCCCATCCGACGGCGCGCCGCGACGAACTGGGTATGCTGATGAATGCGGTGTCGGCGATGAGCCAGAATCTCAGCACCATGATTTATGAGATCCGCTCGGGTGTGACGCAGGTTTCCCACGCTGCCGCAGAAATCGCGGCGGGGAATACCGATTTGTCTTCCCGTACGGAACAACAGGCAGCCGCCGTGGAAGAAACGGCAGCCAGTATGGAACAGCTGAGCGCAACGGTGAAACAGAATGCCGATAACGCCCATCACGCCAGCAAACTCGCCAGTGAAGCGTCCGGTACCGCCACGCTCGGCGGCAAACAGGTCAGCGACGTGGTCGATACCATGCAGCAGATTTCCGGCAGTTCTAAGCGCATTGCCGAAATTACGTCGGTCATCAACGGTATTGCCTTCCAGACCAACATTCTTGCGCTGAACGCCGCAGTAGAAGCGGCGCGCGCCGGAGAGCAGGGGCGCGGATTCTCGGTCGTGGCTTCTGAAGTTCGTACGCTGGCACAACGCAGTGCGCAGGCCGCGAAGGAAATTGAAGGGCTGATTGCTGAGTCGGTTGAGCGTGTGAATACCGGCGCGAAGCTGGTGGAAAACACCGGCCGCACCATGCAGGACATCGTGAAATCGGTTTCTCACGTGCGCGATATTATGGGTGAGATTGCCTCGGCGTCTGACGAGCAAAGCCGGGGTATCGCGCAGATATCACAGGCGATTGTCGAGATGGACAGCACGACTCAGCAGAACGCCGCGCTGGTTGAGCAATCCTCTGCCGCCGCCGATTCGCTCGAAGATCAGGCTGCCACGCTGACGCAGGCGGTATCCGTATTCCGTCTCGCTGATAACCGCAACATGCAGCACGCACCTGCCGCCAATGCCCTGCGCCGCCCGACGTTACCGCCAGTGCAGAATAAATCCAGCCAGGAAAACTGGGAAACGTTCTGATATTCCCTTTCATCCGGCGTGCGTCTCCCCGACAGCGCGCCGGATGATTCTTCCTACTCACACCCTCTAATGCAGGTTATGCTGAGCTCAACGACTGATGAGTGGCGGAGACCTTATGCATTATCCCGACGTTTATATTGGTGCTATTGAGCAGTATCCCGGCTATTCCCCCAGCGCGATTGCCAAACGTCAGGTCAACGGCGGCATGGCATTAACGTCGCTGGGTCTGGAAGGCGATCAGCAGGCTGAAACGTCTTACCACGGGGGCACTGACCGTGCGCTGTGCCACTTTCCCCGCGAGCATTACGCCTGGCTGCGTCAGCAATTTCCCGAGGATGAAGAGCGCTTTCATCCGCCCGCGTTCGGCGAGAACCTTTCCACGCTGGGCATGACGGAAGAAAATGTCTTTATCGGCGATATTTTTCGCTGGGGCGACGCGCTGATTCAGGTTACGCAACCCCGCTCGCCCTGCTACAAGCTGAACCATTTTTTCGACTGCAAAAATCTGTCGCCGTTACTGCAAGACAGCGGCCGCTGCGGCTGGTTGTATCGCGTCGTGGCAACCGGAAATGTCAGTGGCGACAGGCCTCTGGAACTGATGACCCGCAACAGCGAGGTGTCGGTCGCTGAAGCGATTTCCATCGCATTTTCTATGCCGTTCGATGAAGAACAGTATCGTCGTCTGATGTCTGCTGCGGGGATTTCGGCCAGCTGGAGCAAAACGATGCAAATGCGGCTGATTAATCGCAAGATTGAGGATTTTGGACGCAGATTGTTTGGTGCGCAAGGGAAGTGATTTATAGCACCCTCCCCTGTGAAAGGGGGAGGGTTGGCGTGACATTAAAATTCTTTTTTGGCGAATCCGGTCACGACTTTCAGGCCCATTTCGCGGCCCAGTGCAGTCATCGGGTGAACCACCACGATACCGCGTACGGTTTTCTTCAGCGTGCCCATATCAGCCTGTTCTTTCTTGGTGATTTCACGGCTGAACAGCTTTTCCAGTTTCTGCGCTTCGGTGCTGAGTTTTTTCACACGCACATCTTTCAGACGCGCAATCTCGGCGGCCAGCTTTTCTTTCTCTTCTTCATGTTTGGCAATCAGCTCAGAATTCCCCTGCTGAATAACGGCCGGGTCTTTGTGATTCAGTGCATCAAGCATGTCGCTGAGACGCTTGATCTCGGCTTTTTCAATTTCTTTCATGGTGACCAATTCGTGTAGTGAACAATTGGGGTAAGTGTAACAGCCCGATGCGCGAGATGCTCGATTTGTGGGGCATACATTTTCCTCTTAATACTTTCAGGATGTTTGCATCGGCATATCAGATTAAGGTGTGCGCCATTATTCTCACTCATGGAAAGAGACATCATGAACCCAACATTCAGCCGCGATCACCGTCTGGAAATGCATTTAAACAACGGCATGTTCAATGGAAAACCGCTTTATATTCATTACACGTCTGCGCAAACCTTCCCCCAGATTATCAGCAGCCGTTGTTTTATGGCCCGGCCAAATTATGACCGGCGCGGCGTCGCGGCCAAACCGGGTATCTACCTTGTGCGTAGCATACATGCCTTCAATGCCGAGAAAGCGTTTCAGCAACTGTTTCTCGGCGAAGCTAAATACCGCGAAAGCGCTAAGTTCTGCTTCCTCTTTACCTTCAACAGCGATCCCCATTTAACCGGACATCCTGTTTCTGCCGGAAGCAGCGTTGAAGAACTGATCCATCCCGGAAACATCAGTTTTTCAAAAATTAATATTATTTATCAGGGTATGAATCCGTTCCTGTGACTTCCAGCCCCGGCGGCAAACCGCACATCTCACAGGCGCGCTGACCAATGCGGATCATCGCCGAAATATAACGTGTGTCGAAGACATAGCAGCAGGATAACCGCAGGCCGTTGATATAACGCCCGCTCGGCGAATAGAGTTGCCCCGGCGTCATGCAGATTTTATCTTCCAGCAGTTGCCGGAATAAAGTTACGCAATTCACGCCAGGCGGGAAATCCACCCAAATAACAAAACCGCCCGACGGTTGTGTCGCACGCGTTCCCTGTGGGAAATGCTGAGCAATCAGCGCGCGTGCCTGCTCGACCTGTGAGGCATAGCGCCGGCGTAAGGCGCGCAGGTGATGGTCGTAACCGCCGGATTCGAGAAATGCCGTCAGCGTTTGCGAGAGCAGCGCAGATTCAGCCATCGACGACACCGCTTTCAGCTTATGCAGCTTCGCGGCGAAACGCCCGCCTTCCATCCAGCCGATACGAAAATCCGGCGCCAGCGTTTTCGTAAAACTGGTGCAGAACAGGATCCAGCCATCGCGATCAAAGGATTTCACCGCCGGAGAGAGCGTCGCGCCAAACTGAATTTCCGCGTATAACCCGTCTTCTATCAGCGGTACCTGATGATCGTTCATCATCCGCGCCAGCCGTTTTTTCGCGGCGAGCGGCATGGTAAAGCCCAGCGGATTTTGCGCCGTCGGCATGGCGATCACCGCGTTCAGGCGCTTTTCGGTGAGCAGCATGTCGAGGACATCCAGCGAAAGGCCCGTTTGCGGATCAGTCGGGATTTCCACCGCTTTCAGCCCGAGGCTGGCAAGCAATGGCAGCAGATAAAAATAGGTCGGCGTTTCCAGCCCCACGCTGTCGCCCGGCTTGGTGGTGACGCGCAGCGCCAGCTGTAACGCTTCCATACAGCCGTGGGTAATGGTGATGTCGGTCGGTTCTAATATCATGCCCAGCGTCAGCGCACGGCGGGCAATTTGCTGTCGCAGCGGCGGATGCCCCGGCGGCAGGGCATATTGGCCGATCAGATTGGGCTGACGGCGCAGCAAAGACGACATAATGCGCCCCAGTTTTCCGCCAGGATAAAAGTCATTGGACTGCGGACAGGCCAGCGAAAGATTGGTGTACGTCGGGTCAATTTGCGCGGCGAACACTTTGTCGATCAAATCCAGCACTTCATCTGCCGGTTCTGCCGCAGGCGTCTGCGGCTGTACGTGCGGCGCAGGGTTCAGCCCCGGCAACGCGGCGCGAACATAGAATCCGGACTGCGGCCTCGCCTCGATAAACCCGCGATCTTCCAGCCGCCGGTATGCCGCAACCACCGTATTAATGCTGACCGACCAGGTTTGCGCGCTGCGCCGCACGGAAGGCAAACGGCTGCCCGGTGCGAGCGTGCCACGGCGGATGGCGTCCGCCAGTTGTTCCGCCAGCTGGTTGTAACGGGTGTCGCTGAAATCCGCGGTGTCAGTCATGGTGTCAGTTCCGTGAAAAGTGATGGGCACAGTGTGTATTTATGCAATCTGTAACCCTGACAATAGCGTATTTCTGGCTCTGTTACCTTTGCTGTTCACTGTTTACTCTGGTTATCTGGAAAACAGGGGATGCAGGAACATAAAATGATCGATACCGCTTTTGTCAGTTACGTCACCGTGATGTCTATTACGCCCGGCCCGAACAATCTGTTGCTGGCGGCCTCCGGGGTGAATTTCGGGCTGCGTCGCAGCGTGCCCATGATGGTCGGTATCACGCTGGGCTGCGTGGTGCAGTGCGCGCTGATGACCTCCATGCTGGCGATCTTACTCAGCTGGATGAACGCGGTACGCCTGCCGATGGCGGCCGTGGGTTGCGCCTATCTTTTCTGGCTGTCGTGGAAAATTTACCGTTCAGGTTCGCCAAAAGAAGGCGAAAAACAACAGCCGATGAACCTGCTCAACGGCGCGTTATTTCAGGCGGTGAACCCGAAGGCCTGGCTGATGGCAACCAACGTGGCAATTCTGTTCACGCCGCCGGACGGCAATATGCTGCATCATACGCTGCTGATTTGTGTCGGCTTCGCGCTGATCAATCTGCCGTGCATTCTGGTGTGGGTGGTGATGGGTGACAGGTTACGTCAGGCGTTACGTGTGGAATGGAAGCTGAAAATGTTCAATACGATCATGGGCGGCATGATGGCATTAACCGCGCTGTGGTTGCTGGTGGGCGAAGTGCGCCATGCCATGATCTGAGGAAATTACTTCTGAACGGGCGAAAGTCTTGAGGGCTGCTGATTACTGATATGGGCGATAAGCCCGGTGACAGAAAGCACCATGGTTGAGCGGACGATTTGCTGGTAACGCTGGCGTTGCATGGCGATCAGCGATTCGTCGGCTTCGCCCGGTTTCAGGAACGTGGGGGCGGGCGGCAGTTCCGTCACACAGTGCAATTCCCCAAACGGACCGAGTATTTCATCATCGGTAAAACGGTACTCTTCGCCGTCGTAATTCAGTTCTTCACGCAGCGCCATCAGTAATTCCGCATCTTCATACTCATGACGGCTGATCACCCCCAGCGCGTAAATCAGTTTAAGACGCACGGAGAGATCGCCCAGCGGGCCGGTGCCGGTCAGCAGGGGTTCAACGGCGTATTTCACCGCGTAATCGTCCTTACGGAAAACCTGCACCACCAGAATATCCAGCGCTTCGGCCAGCAATTCTACGGAGGTCATCAAAAAGCTGCGTACGGTTTTACCCGCATTGAGCTTCTCAAGAACACGGTTTTCAAATGCCTGAGCTTTTTCCATTGGGCTTTCTTGCGATAAAGAACGGATACTTTTAACGCCCTTGGCGTCATCCCTGAAACGCACATGTCGGGCAGTCACTGCCTGCCCGACAGGGCTTTCTTTGCCTGGTATTGGCGAAATCAAAACGAACGCAGTATTAGTGCATGGATTCGTAGATTTTTACTGCTTCGGCGACCACTTCGCCCTCTTCCGGCAGCCCGGAAATCTGAGCAAGGGCAGCTTTCGGCCCCACTTTCTCCAGCAATTCGGTCAGCTCTTTCGCCTGCGGATCCTGCTCGCTGCGGTAACGCATCGCAGCGGCAATCCCGATAACCAGATTATTATGCGGCAGGCGATATTCCTGCGTGCCCAGCAACGGTTTGATCAGACGATCGCCCGCGCTCAGTTTACGCAGTGGCTGACGGCCAACGCGCTCCACGTCATCGTGCAGGTACGGGTTTTCAAAACGAGTCAGAATTTTTTCGATGTAAGCGAAGTGTTTTTCCGGGTCAAAACCGTAACGGCGGATCAGCACTTCACCGCTTTCTTCCATTGCACCGCGCACAATCAGACGCACTTTCTCATCCAGAATGGCATCACGAATCGTCGCATGGCCTGCCTGCTGACCGAGGTATGCGGTGATGGCATGCCCGGTGTTGAGCGTGAACAATTTACGTTCGACGAACGCCATCAGGTTGTCGGTCAGTTCCATACCGCCGATGTCCGGCAATGCACCTTTGAACTGGGTTTTATCGACAATCCATTCGCTGAAGGTTTCCACCGTCACTTCCAGCGGATCGGTGGTGCCGGCTGCGGCTGGCGGAACGATGCGGTCTACAGCGGAATCGACAAAGCCGATATGCGCTTCCACCCAGGCTTTTTCTTCTTCCGGCAACGCATTGAAGACGTGCTGTTTGAACTGGCTGGTACCGCGCACCATGTTTTCACAGGCGATGATGTTCAGCGGCTTTTCGTTGCCCTGCTGGTGACGCAGCACCAGACCTTTGGCGACGTTTGGCGCGATTTTTTCCAGCACGGTCGGGCCGA
The DNA here is from genome assembly GCF_019049655.1 of Rahnella rivi. Lineage (GTDB taxonomy): Bacteria > Pseudomonadota > Gammaproteobacteria > Enterobacterales > Enterobacteriaceae > Rahnella > Rahnella rivi. Next base: position 87,485 of record NZ_JAFMOX010000062.1, on the reverse strand, counting down.
CGGCGGTGGTCATCAGATCAACTTCAGCGATCAGATTAATCGCCTCCTGGCCGGCGCTGTTGACTGCGCTGACGTTGCTGACCGGCTCAACGGTGGCCTGTTCGCCGACCACGTGTACGTCATAACCTTTACGGCTGTTCAGCGCGTCCAGCAGCACGGGGCTGACATCGGCAAAGGTCAGTTCGATACCGGCATCTGCCAGCAATTTACCGATAAAACCGCGGCCAATGTTACCTGCGCCAAAATGTAGTGCTTTCATAATATTTCCTTCAAATCGGGGGCTATAAGTAGGTAAAGCTGGGGAGCCGCCCGGCTCCGAATCAACAAGCGGGTCTCGTAAGACCCGCTGAGTGACGCTCTGTGACTGCTTTTACTTAAGGCTTAACCGCGCAGAATGCTCAGCACTTCGTCAACGCTGGTGGTGTTTGCCAGACGGTCGATGACGCCATCTTCGTCGAGCGCAGTGGTCAGTTTGGTGATCACGTTGATGTGCTCATTATTGCGTGCGGCAATACCGATAACCAGACGCGCGGCATCATCTTCATCATCACCCCAGCGGATACCCGCCGGATACTGGCAGAACACGATGCCGGTTTTCAGTACGCGATCTTTCGCATCGATGGTGCCGTGTGGTACCGCGATAGATTCGCCCAGATACGTGGAGGTCAGCTGCTCACGGGCCAGCATCGCTTCAACATATTCTGCCTGAACATACCCGCCTTTCACCAGTTGCTCACCGGCAAAGCGAATCGCTTCTTCTTTTGTGGTCGCATGCAGGCCGAGGAAGATGTTGCTTTCGCTCATGCGGAACAGGTTTTCGTTGTCATGGTCAGCCACGATGCTGTCGCCGAGCGTGGTGGTCACTTTCTCTTTGTACTGGCTGGCTTTGTTCACTTCCACCAGACGGGAAGTCAGATCAGTGTACAGGCCGCTGTCGAGGAAGTTGGTCAGCGAAATGTGCTGAGCGTGCGGCACCTGACGCATAGCGCGTTCAGTCAGGTCACGGTGGGTAATCACCAGATCCACGTCATCAGGTAAATTGTTGATGGCGCTGTTGGTGACGCTGATATTGGTCAGCCCCGCATCCTGCACTTTTTTGCGCAGCACACCGGCACCCATTGCGCTGGAACCCATACCGGCGTCACAGGCTACGATGATTTTACGTACGGTAGACAGGTCGCCCGCTACGCCAGTCGCTGAAGGTTTGCCGCCTTTAGATTCGGCTTTCATGTCCTGCATGCGACGGGTTGCTTCGTCCAGATCGTCACCGTCTTTCGCTTTGGTGGTTTTCAGCAGCAGCGCAGAAACCACGAAGGATACCGCAAAGGCTGCCACGATCGCCGCGATGTTAGCGAAGTACGCGCCTTTTGGCGTCATCGCCAGAACCGCCAGAATAGAACCCGGAGATGCCGGAGAAACAAGACCGCCGTTCAGCAGCGTCAGGGTGAACACGCCAGTCATACCGCCCAGGATAACCGCCAGCAGCAGACGTGGATTCATCAGAACGTATGGGAAATAAATTTCGTGGATACCACCCAGGAAGTGGATGATTGCCGCGCCGCCAGCAGATTGCTTCGCGCTGCCACGACCGAAGAACATGTACGCCATCAGGACGCCCATACCCGGACCTGGGTTCGCTTCGATCAGGAAGAAGATAGATTTACCGGTTTCAGTCGCCTGCTGGATACCCAGCGGAGAGAAGATACCGTGGTTGATGGCGTTGTTGAGGAACAGAATTTTCGCCGGTTCAACAAAGATAGAGGCCAGTGGCAACAGGTTATGAATAACCATGATGTGCACGCCGGCAGCCAACACTTTAGAGAGCGCTTCTACCAGCGGACCGATCGCCAGGAAGGCGAGGATTGCCAGCAGCATACCGATAATACCGGCTGAGAAGTTGTTAACCAGCATCTCAAAGCCGCTTTTGATTTTACCGTCAACCCAACGGTCAAAGCGTTTGATACACCAGCCGCCCAGCGGGCCACCAATCATCGCACCGAGGAACATCGGCATATCCGCACCGACGATCACACCCATCACGGTGATTGCACCGACCACACCACCGCGATCACCGCCGACCAGACGACCACCGGTGTAACCGATGAGCAGTGGCAGGAGATAAGTGATCATCGGGCCAACCAGTTTCGCTAGCGTCTCATTTGGGATCCAGCCGGTTGGAATGAACAGAGCCGTAATGATACCCCAGGCGATAAACGCGCCGATGTTGGGCATTACCATGTTACTCAGGAAGCGACCAAAGTTTTGAACTTTGATCTTAACGTCTGGTGAAAACATAAAACGCACCCCTATTGATACGCGCTGACAATAGAGCGCGTGATATCAGTTAATTATCGGTGACGGTTAATTCGGTTTTTGTGCCACTGCTTTAAAAATCCGTCCGTCGAATTGCTGTCTGCGAGGCGGACTCTACCACGTGATTATAGGCCCCGCGTACCCACCCGACATCCCGTGATGCAGATCACACGTATACCCTCATCACCCCCTGCCTTTTGGTGATCGCCATCACAAAAACACCCTGTAACCCGGCTACAGTGGCGATAATTTAAGCTTGTCACCGCTAAAAATGTGACTTGAGTCACCATTTGTTAACGAGTCTTTATCATTAAAACGTGATATTCGTCACAAAGTATTTTTCGACGAACTTGTGTATTTCGCTTAAAAAGCATTCAGACGTGTCCGAACCGCGCAGAAATGAGTTTACGGGAGGGGTGTTGAAAGAAAATTACAGGGAGGGAGTTGTGCGGGTAACTTTATTACCCGCATCCTTTTTATACCCGGAGAGATTCATCACCAAGCTTATGGGTGACGTTCAATGCTACTTTTAATTCAGAATCGCCATAGCTATCCAGATATTGTGGATCAACATGATGGGAGGGCAGGATGTCATAAGGGACTGGCTTACCTCTTTCATCTTTTCTCGGACGACTATAGCCGAAAAATTTCGTATAACGTCCAGGTGCCGTACCTTCGAAGTTTTCGAAAATAACCTTCTTCAATTTATCCGTACTGTCTGCATGAGCTATCGAATCACCATGTAGGTCCTCAGCAAGACTCTTTGCATAAGGTTCGATATAAACCACCCTTTTTAAGCCTGCAGCAACAATATGGCGTGCGCAGTTGTGACAAGGATAGGTCGTGCAATAAAGTGTTTTTCCAACTGTACTTGAATTAGCCAAGCGGGCCATTGTAGTAATTGCATCCATTTCAGCATGAATAGCGCGCGAGTATTCAATGAGTGATTTTATTTTTTTAGTTTTCATGATCTGTTTTGCAAGTTCAGCTGCCCTTAATGGATCACTTAGGGCAATCACAGCTTCAATCTCACGCCTGACCAGGTCTTTATGCATATCACTATGGCAACCATCATTGTTGTAACAGCGTTTATCGCTCTTACTCTCACAGGAATAAAGCCCGCCGCCTGCGGCAGGTACATCGTTACAACCCGTCGACAGGATATTGCAATTATCATCCATAATGGCAGCACCAACTTGCCTTGATAAACATGCAGAACGCAATGCTGCTGAACTGGCGGTGAACATGCCTGTTTCATCCTGACTTGGGCTCACATTATTCGCTCCATGTATAAGGTCGATAAATCGCGCTATCGATTTTTTGATCTGCTCATTGTTGATGTTCTTTATAAAGTAATCAGCACGTTGCAGTGTCTCTTCGACATGTTGACCATACTTATATTCAGAACGTCTGTCGCGCCGGATAATTTCAGCTATCTGATGGTCATCAAGAAAGTCCTTTTTCAAATTAATAACTCTCTCATTAATCGTTCTGACTAATCCAATGAGGTAGAAATTATTACGATAGACTTCGCGAAAGAGATCAACTTCATCGGGGTGTTTTAATTGATCAACAATGTAAGCTATTTTACTCGTTGATTTACCCGCTCCTCCTTTAAAGATCCCCGAATTTAAATTTGCCGTCCTGATAACTTTGATTTGCCGGATAACCAGTTCTGAATTAATGACATTTCCGTGTTTATTGCGCAGAGCATTACCCAGATTTTGTAACTGAATAAAATGTTCATAGCCTTCAAGTCTTTTCAAATCTGAGGCTTCGGCAGCAGGCATCGTTTCTGCCATTAAGTCGCTAATTCTTATATGGAAAACATGATAATTGCAGGCTTTAAGTTTAATGATGAGTTTTTCTTTTAGAGTTTTAACCCCGGAGCCACTCGCCCCACAAAGTCCAATGATGAGTTCCTGCGAGCGACGCTCACGGATATCGTCAATGCTGTTGTTATTCCCTAATGATTGATTTGAAGCGGGTAATGAAATGATTTTTTTTGCCGGTTCAGCCATAAAAACTCCAATGACTGGACAGCCTGAACGTCACCAGTCTAGTTTGGCTGCTTCTTCCAAAACCTGAGCCATAGCTTTTTTATATGCGGCAGACTGACGCCGGGCTGAAAGGTCAATCACGTGCTCTGATCCCGAATTCTCCAGTTCAGAGCATTCGGTATGCTGTTCATCAGTTCTCAGTGCAGCATAATCAGCGAATTGAACAATCATGAGCTATCCATGTAATGAGTAAGATGTTAGAGGAAACTCTGAGATCAGATCAAAGAATCAGAGATTGCTTCACAGGAATGAATATCCATGAAGAAAAGAAGGTTACCACGGCGAAACACATACAGTGCGTAAAAATTTACTCAATTTCAGCCATTACATTCAATACTGAGAAGTGCTTTCCAAACTGTAGACATGAAGAAAATCCGACAGCACGGCTGCCGGATTAACGCGAAAATTACTTACCGCCCTGCGCCTTCACAATGGCTGCCTGTAAATCGTCGGCAGACACAGCGCCTGGCAGCACGGTGGTGTTTTCTGCGGTGGCACCGCTGACTGGCATCACGACAAAACCTGGCGTGCCGCTGAAGCCCAGCGTACGGGCCAGTTCGTCGTTAGCGGCGATGGCTTCGTGCGTGGCTTTACGTTGTGCCTCGGTCGGCAGTGTGGCTTTTGCCGCTTTCACTGCGCCTGCGATATCCGCATCGGTCAGTTTGCCTTCGTCATGACCGGTGCGGTAAATGCTGTTGTGATAATCGAAATACGCCTGCGCGCCCTTCTCTTTCCACACGGCCATACCGGTTTCAGCGGCGGTTATGGAAGGTTTCCAGCGGTCACCGAAGATTGGCCACTCTTTGAAGACGAAACGCACATTCGGGTTCGCTTTCACGGTCTGTTCAACCACCGGTGCCATACGGCTACAGTACAGGCACTGATAATCGAAGAATTCGACAAACGCGACTTTCGCGTCTTTCGGCCCATAGCTTGGCGTCGCCGGATCGCTGGTCAGGGTTTTGGCGTTTGCCAGTACCGCGCTCAGGGTTTGTTCCTGCTGCTGATCGGCCTGCTGCGCCTGAAGCTTCTGGCTGACCTGCACCAGAATTTCCGGGTGTTGCAGCAGGTAATCCGCTGCAATTTTACCAATGGCGGCCTGCTGTGCAGGGGTGAAATCGGCGGTCGCGCTGTCGGCAGCCGTTGCCAGCGTCGGAGCCAGTATCAGGGAAGCCAGCAAAGTCATCGTCTGACGTTTCATTAAACATCCTTAAAGTGAATACGGGAAAAAGGGACAGTTGCCTTCAAAAGTAGAGGAATTCCACCGGCTTTGCAGGCTAAAAATTGTCATTTTTTATAAACCTGCACGTGATAGCTGCCGTCTGACGTCATCTCCAGCATGATGTCCGCCTGCCTGCTGTCTTGCAGCACCCGCGTCACATTCGGCCCGTCAGTGGCAGCATAAAAATCACCGGCCTGGTGCGGCGTAAGGCCGCCCCGAATTTTACGGTCGATCAGCCGCCCGCGAAGGTCGTCCGGGTTGGCATGAATAAAAATACTCAGATCGCAATATGAGGCCAGTTCCCGCCAGCCTTCATCTTTGAGCAACAGCCAGTTTCCTTCCACAATCAGCACCGGCGCGGTGACATGAATCGCGTCTTCGACCGGTTCATGAAGCGTCCGGCTGTACTCCGGCCAGCGACTGCCCGGCGTGCGTAAGCCGATCAGGGCATCGCGCAATTTATCCACATCAAATGTCTCCGCGGCGCCTTTTTTCTGACGTAATTGATGCGCGTCCAGCCAGGCATTGCGGCGATGGAAACCGTCCATCGGCAAGGTCTGGACCGGCACTAATCCTGCCGTCTCCGTGGAAAGCGTTTGCCAGAACGCCGAAAGCGTCGATTTACCGGTACCGGGCGGTGCCACCAGAAACACAATTAGCGGGCGATGTAACTGACGTTGCTGCGCGGAAAAACGCTGTAAAAGGGGAAGATGTAACTGCCCGATATCGTGCTGTGGGAAAAACGCCTGCGTGATCAGCCCGTTAATGGTCAGCGTCACGTTCATAGGTCAGTTCCTTGAGTAAATCCGTCACGGCCAGCGACAACGCCGTTTTCACCAGACCGCCATAGCGCGCAGTATTGAAGATCTCAAAACCGGCATATTTCATTTTCTCAATCGACTGAAACATCAGCGGATTATCCGTTACGCAACGTAAGTTCTTAACGAATTCATACGCGGTGTCGTCATGAAATTCGACGATCCCCGCCTGCGCGTTGAGATGCTCATCCAGTTGAGAAAACAGCAAAATATCGGCATAGACGGATTTTTTGATTTTCCCCAGGGCATAAATCAGCCGCAGGGAAACATCTATGCTGTCGAGCGGGCCTGATTTGGCGAGCAACGGCCTGACGGCAAATTCGCGAATATCCTCGTCATTATTGATGAAGAGATGAGGAAGGAACTGTTTAATGCCGCTGAGTAAAATAGCGTTCGCGGCATTCAGAAAATCATTGAGGTTCGTCCGGGCGGAAAGCGTCTCCAGCACCTGATCTTCAGTTAATCCAGTCATCCTTCCCTTAACCATCGTTTTTAATGAGGAGAATCGATGATATTACAGCCCGGTGGAAACACCAAAGTGGCTGAGCAGTACGCGTTCCGCCTGTTCATTCCAGACACCGTGCGTCGGTGCAACCTCCTGCGCCAGCCGGGCAAACAGCGGATCGGTTTTGCCTAATTCTGCAAAATCGTCAATGGCGGTCAGCGGCAGGGAAATGCCGTTATAAATAAGCTTTTTACCGCCAGGAATATGCGGCAGATTGAGCACCGTGTCGGGAACGGCATCCAGACCGCCGATATGCGTGATCATATAGGATGGCTGAATACGCCCTGCCGCCGTCAGCGCCAGCGCCTCTTCCATGTCGCCGGTCGAGCCGCCGGACGTGCCGACAATGTGCGTCGAACCGTAGTGAACGTTGTAGAAATTGAAGGGAACGCTGAAGTTTTTGTCGGTTGGCCCGGCAAAGAAGTTCAGGCAACCATCTTCGCCCAGCAGCGCATCCCCCAGTTCAATCACTTCCGCCACCGCCGCGTACACAAATACATCATCAAAGCCTGCGCCGCCGGTCATTTCGCGCAAAGCCGCCGCCGGATCTGGCAACGTTTTGCTGTTGATATACACCAGCTCGATGCCTTTTTCTGCCGCCATCGCCACCGGTAAAAGCTGTTCTGCGCGCGCCAGCCGTTGCTCGTCGATATCCACCACCACAACCCGCGCCGGGCGCACGTCGCCGTTGATCGCATAATCAATCGCACCAATGCCCATCGGCCCCGCGCACGCCAGCAGCGCCAGATTCCCCCCCGCTTTGATGCCCATCTGATGCTCATACACATATTGCGTGGTGTGATAACTGGCGTGATACGCGCCGATAATGCAGCACATCGGCTCGGCGAGCGACGCAGCGGCGAAATAGCGGCTTTCGTACGGCAGAACACAGCCCATATCGATAGCCAGTTTCGGGATGATCATGTACGTCGCGTTACCGCCAAAAGTTTCGTAGCTGTAACCGGCGGAATAGCCGCTTGGCAGCCCCATCGCCGGTTGCAGCACGAAGCGTTTTCCCACTTCAAACCGGTTTCTGAGATTTTTGCCCACCTGCACAATCACACCCGCACATTCGTGCCCCGTGATGGCCGGATGTTCGGCGATATCCTCCGGCACACGTTTATGTTCGCCGCCCAGCAATGCCGCTTTGTACGTCGAGAGGCAAACGCTGTCCGAGACGACGCTCACCAGCAATTCGTCATCGGTGATGTCCGGCAGTTCAAACTCACGCAGTCTCACATCTTTTTTTCCGTAAATGGCGGCGACGTTGGTTTTCATGCTGTTGCTCCTTGCTGAACCGGGGAAGTGATATCGGCAAACAACGCATCAAGCGCCGGGTCGCCGAGATAGTTTTTTATCAGAATCAATGGCTGATCGGTCACCCGCTGCGCACGGCCTTCGAGGCTGGCATGGGTGACAATAATGTCGGCGTCGGCCGGAATGTTTTCGATGGAGTAGTGCTTCACTTCGATTTCATAACCGGCTTTTTGCAGCTTTTTGCGAAACGTTGTCGCGCCCATCGCACTCGATCCCATTCCCGCATCACAGACAAACGCAATCAGACGGATATTGCCGTTGACCGGCTGCACCGCATTTTTACCTTCAGCTTTACGCTTTTTACTGGCGGCCTGAGAATCCGCAAACGTGTCTTCCGCAGGCGATTTATCCAGTTTCAGGATGGCCGAGGCGACGACAAAAGAGACGACCGTACCGGCCAGCACGCCGGCGCAGGTTCCCAGAAAGCCCCCGCGCGGCGTCAGCGCCAGATAGGCAAAGATAGAGCCAGGGCTTGGCCCCGCCACCAGCCCCGCGCCAAACAGCTCGAAGACATAAATGCCGGTCATGCCGCCCGCAATCATGGCGATAATCATCAGCGGTTTCATCAGCACATACGGGAAATACAGTTCGTGGATGCCACCGAGAAAATGAATGATCATCGCGCCGGGTGCTGACTTTTTACTCAGCCCTTTGCCGAACAGGGAAAACGCCAGCAAAATGCCCAGACCGGGGCCGGGATTGGAGGCCACCATGAAATAAATCGATTTTCCGGCGACGGCGGTGTCCTGCATGCCCAGCGGATAGTAAACGCCCTGATCTATCGCATTATTCAGAAACAGCACTTTGGCCGGTTCATTAATCACTGACAGCAGCGGCAGATAACCGGTCGCCACCAGCGCCTCAATGCCCTCTTTCACCACGTTATTGGCGGCCATTACCGCCGGGCCGATCACTTCATAGGCCAGCAGGCACAACAACATGCCGAGAATGCCGAGGGAGAAATTATTGATGACCATTTCAAAGCCCGCCGGAATGCGTTTCTCAAGCGCCTTATCGACGACTTTGATGACATGTCCCCCCAGCGGCCCCATCACCATTGCGCCGATGAACATCGGAATATCGGCCCCGACAATGACGCCCATGGTGCCGATCCCGCCCATTACCGCACCGCGCTTTCCGCCAATTAAATGGCCGCCGGTTGAGCCAATCATCAGCGGCAATAAATAGGTGATCATCGGGCCGACAAGCTGACCAAAGTGCGGGTCAGGGGTCCATCCGGTGGGTATAAATAACGCGGTAATAAAACCCCAGGCAATAAATGCGCCTATATTGGGAATAACCATTGCCGTCAGAAAGCCGCCAAAAGCCTGCACTCTGGCGCGCATAGATTTATTAGCCATATTAAAATCCTGTGTGATGTTAGGATAAAACTAATAACGCTGAATGATATTAATTAATTCCTCTGAATTATTTGCATTGAGTAATTCATCAATAACTTCATCTTCGCAAAGCATTTCACTTAACGCCTGAATTGCCTCAATATGTGAATCAGAATCTTTCGCGGCTAATCCGATAAGCAAGCGAACCGGCGGGCTTTCAGCATCAAAGCTGACGCCTTCGCGCAGCAACGTCAGGCTCAGCGCCGTACCTAACGCACCGCACTCCGGCCTTGCATGGGGCATGGCAATACCAGGGGCAAGCAAATAATAAGGGCCGATTTCACGGGTAGTCTCTTTAATCGCCTGAATATAGTCCGGTGTAATATATTTTCTTTGCAGAAGATGTCTCATCGATAAATCTATCGCCTCAGACCAGTTTTCAGCGCAAGAATATATCGCAATACTTTCACGTTCAAAAAAATCCATTAATGACGACATAACTCATCCTTATTTTATCGATGATTATTTACTTTCATGAGCATATTCTTTGAAATGGATTTAATCAAACCGGCAAGAATTTGTGATCGACATTATAAAAACTGTCATGGCGATAATAAAACCCAACCAAGATCACACGAATAACGTCATTTTCATAAATAAGGATTTAACGCAACAGGCTAATTGTGAATAAATCCACAGAATTCATTTTTATATTATTGCCTTCATTTGTGATGGGGATCTGATTCACCTGATTGCATTCGCTTCAGACAATAAAAAAGCCACGCAGACATCGCGTGGCTTAACATAAATCGTTTTTAACCGGCTTAGCGGCTGAAATCGCCTTGCGCGACTTTCTGCGCCTCAAGCAATGTCTGCTGTTTGCCCACCAGATTCGACATCATGGTGTTGTACTGCGTCGCCTGCTGCTGCGTCGGGAACTGCACGCCGCCGTTGGCGAATGCCACCTGGGCGCCCTGCTGTTGCAGGTAATCACCAACAGAGACGATATCCTGCGTGAAGCTTTGCAGCGCAGGTACCAGCGGGGTCAGCACGTTAGCGGGTTGCGTCACTACGGTGCTGTACACCTGGCTGTAAACCGCTTTCAGATCGTCCGGCTGTTTCAGTGCAGCCATCGCGGTATCGGCTTTCACTTTCGAGTCACGCAGCTGTGCATTGAGCAGGCTCAGCGTACCGGCCGCCTGTTGCAGCGCACCGCGTTGCGTCATGTAATCCTGCGGTGTGCGCACCTGACCGATTGCGTTGACCACTGGCACGAAGCTGCCATCGACAGCGCCTTTCATCTGACGGGAGAATGACAAAATAATGCCGTAGTCATTCGCGTAATTACCAAAACGTTGTTTCTGATCTTCGCTCAGCGATGGCAGGTTTTGCCCGCTGCGCATCACGGTATTTTGCAAATAATCGATAAAGGCTTTGCGTTGTTCCGGTTCTTTATCGCCACATGCCGTGAGCTGGAAAACGACCAGCAGTGCGATAAACGGCGCCAGCCAGCGAGAAAATGCACCGCTTCTGATCCCTACAGCCATGAGTCCTGACTCCTGATTTCAATGTTCTTCTTCCGGCCAGTTCCCTGCCGATGCTGTGCATTCCATGCGGGTTATAGGATAGAACAATTGGGGGGAGAACGCTTTTTAAAAAAGCCTGTAAAAACGTTAAATTCAACTTAACGTTGAAGTTCAAGGTCAGGAGCAACGCCGGGGGCTTTTTAATTCACAAGCAGAATGGTTTTATTTTGAAAAGGTGTGGATTGGCGTGCTTAAAAATGGCACCGGATGAAGGGTTCAGGACGTGAGGCCCGACACCTGAAATGAGGGTATCGCGTAGCGCGCAGTGAAAAGAGCGGGGAGTCCAGAGGGAGAACGTTTATTCTCCCTCTGGTCGGCGTGGGCCGACGCCCGCAACCTTAATAACTTACAAAGTCACCGTCTTACTGAAGCAGCGAAATATCCGCTACCTGCAGGAACAACTCCCGCAGTTTAGACAGCAATGTCAGACGGTTGATACGCACTGCTTCGTTCTCATCCATCACCATGACGGTGTCAAAGAACGTATCCACGGTTTCGCGCAGCGCAGCCAGTTCCACCAGCGCTTCTTTGTACTGACCAGCGGCAAACAGCGGTTCCAGCTTGTCGCGCAGCACCACCAGATGCGTCGCCAGTTTCAGCTCAGCAGGTTCTTTCAGCACGGAGGCGTGAACGTGATCCAGCAGAACGTCGGTGGATTTCGCCAGAATGTTGGATACACGTTTGTTGGCCGCAGCCAGCGTTGCCGCTTCGTCCAGCGTACGGAAGTAACTCACCGCTTTCACACGGGCATCGAAATCTGCCGGTTTGGTCGGACGACGTGCCAGCACGGCCTGAATGGTATCGACCGCGTGACCTTCTTCCTGATACCACGCACGGAAACGACCGAGCATGAAATCAACCACTTCATCGACAACCTTGGCGTTAGTCAGCTTGTCGCCGTACAGGCGCACCGCTTCTTCGGTCAGGGTTTGCAGATCGAGTGACAGGTTTTTCTCAACGATGATACGCAGAACACCGAGCGCTGCACGACGCAGTGCAAACGGGTCTTTGTCGCCTTTCGGATGCTGCCCGATGCCGAAAATACCGGCCAGGGTGTCCATCTTGTCTGCGATAGCCAGGGCACAGGCCACCAGCGAAGCCGGCAACTCGTCGCCCGCAAAGCGTGGCTGATACTGTTCGTTCAGCGCAACCGCGACTTCTTCCTGCTCGCCGTCGTGACGCGCATAGTGCATGCCCATCACGCCCTGCGTGTCGGTGAATTCGAAGACCATGTTGGTCATCAGGTCGCATTTTGACAGCAGGCCCGCGCGTTTGGCGTTCTCAACGTTGGCACCGATTTTATCGGCGATCCAGCCAGACAGCGCCTGAATACGGTCAGTTTTGTCACGCAGCGTACCCAGCTGTTTCTGGAACAATACGGTTTCCAGACGCGGCAGGTTATCTTCGAGACGTTTTTTGCGGTCGGTATTGAAGAAGAATTCGGCATCGGCCAGACGCGGACGCACCACTTTCTCGTTACCGGAAATGATTTGCTGCGGATCTTTCGATTCGATGTTGGCCACAAAGATAAAGTTCGGCAGAAGTTTGCCCGCAGCGTCGTACACCGGGAAATACTTCTGGTCGCCTTTCATGGTGTAAACCAGCGCTTCAGCCGGTACCGCCAGGAATTTCTCTTCGAATTTCGCGGTCAGCACCACCGGCCATTCCACCAGAGACGCCACTTCTTCCAGCAGGCTTTCACTCAGATCGGCGATGCCGCCAATCTCTTTCGCCGCTTTTTCCGCATCCTGTTTGATCAGCGCTTTACGCTGTTCGTAATCAGCAATGACTTTGCCGCGTTCCAGCAGAATTTGCGGATACTGATCGGCGTTGTCGAGGGTGAATTCAGGCTCGCCCATGAAGCGGTGGCCGCGGATCGTGCGGGCAGAATCGATACCGAGGATTTTCGCCGGGATCAGTTCATCGCCTAACAGCAGAGTCACGGTGTGAACCGGACGCACAAACTGCACGTCGGAATCGCCCCAGCGCATCAGTTTAGGAATAGGCAGTTTGGACAGTGACGTTGCGATCATCGCAGGCAGCAGCTGTTGCGCGCTTTCGCCTTTGACGTGCGCACGGTACACCAGCCATTCACCTTTGTCGGTGACCAGACGATCGGCCTGATCAACGGTGATACCGCAACCGCGAGCCCAGCCTTCAGCGGCTTTGCTCGGTTTGCCTTCGGCATCAAACGCCTGCGCCACAGCCGGGCCGCGTTTTTCAACTTCGCGGTCAGCCTGAGATTCATGCAGACCGGAGACTTTCAGCGCCAGACGGCGCGGCGCGGCAAACCATTTTACGTCGCCGTGTGGCAGATTCGCCGCATCCAGCTCCGCAGTCAGGTTGGCTGCAAAAGATTCAGCAAGGCTGCGCAGAGCCTTCGGTGGCAGTTCTTCCGTGCCGATTTCCACCAGAAATGTTTTTTCAGTCATGGACTTATCTCACTTCTCGTTCTTTTTGCACATCGGGAAGCCCAGCACTTCGCGGGAAGCGTAATACGCCTCAGCTACCGCTTTAGTCAGGGTACGGATGCGCAGAATGTAGCGCTGACGTTCAGTCACAGAAATCGCTTTACGCGCGTCGAGCAGGTTGAAGCAATGGGCCGCTTTCAGGATGCGCTCGTAAGCAGGCAGCGCCAGTGGCTTTTCAAGCGCCAGCAGGGTTTGCGCTTCTTTCTCGTGCTGTTCGAAGCAGGAGAACAGGAAATCAACGTCGGCGTATTCGAAGTTATAGGTGGATTGCTCCACTTCGTTCTGATGGAACACGTCGCCGTAGGTGGTTTTGCCCAGCGGACCGTTGCTCCAGACCAGATCGTAAACGCTGTCTACGCCCTGGATGTACATCGCCAGACGTTCCAGACCGTAAGTGATTTCACCTGTCACCGGTTTACATTCCAGGCCGCCAACCTGCTGGAAGTAAGTGAACTGCGTCACTTCCATGCCGTTCAGCCACACTTCCCAGCCAAGACCCCAGGCGCCGAGCGTCGGGTTTTCCCAGTTGTCTTCAACGAAGCGAATATCGTGGATCAGCGGGTCGAGGCCCAGCTCTTTCAGCGAGCCGAGGTACAGCTCCTGAATGTTTTCCGGTGAAGGTTTGATCATCACCTGGAACTGATAATAGTGCTGCAGGCGGTTTGGGTTTTCGCCGTAGCGGCCATCCGTCGGACGGCGTGAGGGCTGAACATAGGCTGCCGCAAAAGGCTCAGGGCCGAGTGCGCGCAGGCTGGTCATCGGATGCGAAGTACCCGCGCCGACTTCCATATCCAGCGGTTGAACAATGGTGCAGCCCTGCTGCGCCCAATAATCTTGCAGTGTCAGGATCAGGCCCTGAAATGTCTTGGTATCAAACTTTTGCATGTTGGATTCGCACGCGAGAAAGTGGGTTTAAAGAGAGTCCGACAGTATACCCGCTGAACGGAAGATAATCAGCCAGAATCAGGCGAGTGAGCGTTACCGAGAGGGAGTGTTTAGGTTTTGGCGCGCATTTTTGGAAAGTAAAAGGGGCTCTGCGCCCCTTTCGTGGTTAAAACCGGGCACTGATCCCGGCGTTGTAGGACGTTTGTTCGCCGGAATCCAGGCCGGTGGTTTGGGAAATCGCCGCAAAAGCCGAGACGCTGTGGGTTATCTGGACGTTCGCCCCGACCGTCATATCGACCCAGTCGTTGTCCTGCTCGCCGGTGGTGCGGCTGAACCTGGTGCGGGTGGATTTGATCGCGCCGGTGGCGGTGTAAGTGTCATCGCCAAACTGACGGTCATAAGTCACCTGCGCATACGGATTCACGATCCCCAGATCTGCGTTCAGGCGCCAGCCCAGCGCGCCGATTTGCGAGTGAGACGTCTGGTCACCAAAGCGCATAGAAGTGCTGTTGTTGCCCTTCTCGCTGTATCCCTCAATGCTGCTGTAATCCCAGCTGTATTGCGCCACCGGGCCGGTTTTCAGCACCGGTAAAATCGGGAAATCCCAGCCAGCGGTGACGCGTCCGCCAATCTGCTTGCCGTCCGTTTCACCGCGCTCGGTACGGGTGGTGGGTCCGAGTTTGATGCTGCGGTTGATATCGTCGTAATTCAGCGACCCGTAATGCACATCGCCGTTGATCCAGCCATTTTCGGCGATTTTCACGCCGGTAAAGGCTGTCGCCATCCAGCCGCGCGTGCGGTAGCTATAATGGTCCGTCGGATCCTGTTTATCGTCTGAACCGGAAATCATCAGCCCCATCATCCAGCGATCGGTCATCTGATAATCCATCCCGATATTGAGCGAGTTAGACGTGAGATCGTCCTCGCCCAGCGACGGATTGATTTTGCTGTCGGCGCTTTGCCCGGCGTAACCGCCAAACATACCGAAAGTCCCGGCGTCATTCTCCTGCGTGCGTAACTGCTGATAGCGGCTGTCGAGCAATCCCTGCGTATTGCGCGCCAGCGCCAGCGAACCCTGATTCAGCGCGGTGACCTCCAGCGGGCCGTTGATCACGGACTGCATGTACTCGGCGATCAGCGCATGTGCCTGCGGTGTCGGGTGGAAATGGTCAGAGAACAGAAACGCTTTGCTGGCGTCAAAACCCGGCAGACTGGAGGTACATTCTGAGGCTGAAGTGCCCACCGGACAGGCGGTCCCGGCGGTATTTGCGAAACCGTACAGCGCCGGATCGGCGACCACTTCATTGAACAGCCCGTTGATATCCACGCGTGCAATATTGCCGCCGGTTCTGGCCAGCGCGATATCTTCGGTGGTGTTGTACGTCTCGGTCAGGCCGCCCGCCACGTCTTTGAGCGCGTCATAGGCCGCTGCCAGCCCTTTGGCGATGACGTCCTGCACCAGCGGGATCGCCGAGCCTTCCGCCGCCGCTGCCGCCAGTGCGTTGTGAATGGCCTCGGTGCGGGCATCCGTATTCGGTGTGTTTTGCGCATTCAGGTACTGATACGCCGCCGCCAGCGCCTGTTGCTGCACCGGCAGCAAGCCGACCTGAATCACGCCTTCCATCAGCACCGGCGTCAGGCCGATATTGGGCACCGTCGGCACCACGACCGTTCCGGCTCCGGCTTTGAGTAAATCATTGACCTGAGAAGCCGCCTGCGTGGCGCTGTTGGTGGCAATCTCCACTGCCGTGATCGGGTTCAGGCTGAGCGCCGCGGCGGCCAGATCGTTGCCGCCAATCCAGTGAATATACAGCCCTTTCGGATCGGCTTTGCCGCCGGTCGAGGCCAGATAGCTTTTGACCTGATCCTGCGTGGTGTCATCGGAATCCAGCCCCGGCACCGCGACGCCGCCGCCTTGGGCATAGTTCAGGCCGCCTTTAGCAGAAGGTGTCAGCGTCGTGCCGATATTGTTGGCGAGGATTTCGTCATAAAGCGGATGCGAACTGCTGTCGAAGGTCCAGCGTCCATTATTGCCGGTGTCACTCAGGCTGTCGCCGAAGACATAAAGTTGATCGTAAGCCTGCACCGGAGCCTGTAAACCCAGGCACAGCGCGACGGCGAATGCGCTTTGTGTCAGCCGTAATGCGGCGGTTTTTCTGCCTGTCATTGTCGTCGCTTCCTTAAAAAATGAGCGGTTCTCATCCCTGAAATGTAAGGATTGAGTCATGAATGGCTTTAAATATTGTTCAGATCCGACCAGCGTCAAGCCGGAGCATGAGAAATTGCGACGTTGCAGAGTTATCCGAGAAGCCACACACTGGCCGACGTATTCAGGCTTCTTCTAAGGACAAAAGAATGGCGACCACCCGTTGTAGCTGGGTTTCAAAAGAACCGATTTATCTCGAATATCACGATAAAGAATGGGGCGTGCCGGTCAAAGATGGCCGTGAGCTGTTTGAAATGTTGTGCCTCGAAGGCCAGCAGGCAGGGCTCTCGTGGATCACCATCCTGAGAAAGCGCGAAAACTACCGCCAGAACTTCCACCATTTCGATCCGGTGCGCATTGCCAAAATGACCGATGAGGATGTTGAGCGCCTGGTGCTCGACGCCGGCATTGTGCGCCATCGCGGAAAAATCAAAGCGATCATCCTTAACGCACAGATTTATTTAGCCATGCAGGCCAGCGGCGAAGATTTTTCAGACTTCATCTGGCGCTTTGTTGATCATCAACCGGTCATCAATAATCCGCTCGGGCCTGAAGGCGTACCGGCAACCACCGCCGTGTCAGATGCCATGTCTAAAGCGCTGAAAAAGAAAGGGTTCAAATTTACCGGTTCGACCATCTGCTACGCGTTTATGCAGGCCGCCGGACTGGTGAACGATCATCAGGCTTATTGTTTCTGTCATCCGAAAAATCAACCCGCATGATCCGCCGCTCAGTACCTGCCGACACCGAAGCGATTATGCATCTGTGGCTGCGCAGTACGGTGGCGGCACACCCGTTTATTGAGGTGTCTTACTGGTACGAAAGTTTGCCGATGGTGCGCGAGACGTTTCTGCCACAGGCTCACACCTGGGTTTCGACCGCCGAAGACGGTGGGATCAATGGCTTTATCGGCGTCTTAAATCAGCAGTTTATCGGCGCGCTGTTTGTGGATGAACGCGTGTACGGTAAGGGCATCGCGCAGCAATTAATGGACGTGGTCAAAAAACATTATCCGCTTTTGCTTCTCGAGGTTTATCAGCAAAATCACCGCGCCGTGGCGTTCTATCGCAAAGAAGATTTCTTAGTGGTCAACGACACGGTTCATCCCGGAACCGGTCTTCCGACCTGGGTTCTGCGCTGGCATCAGCCCCTTTTCGAATAATTTCCCAAAATCCGCTAAAAGACAAAAACGGATAACCGGAATTCTCCTACTGCTTAACGTCACGAAATTGCGCATAAATGGCGCCAGAACGCCGCAGGGCGGATGTCCGCCCGTTGCATTTGTTTATGTTTTGACACCTTTTTCTGTGCAACTTACCAGAAACCCGGCAGTCATAATGCAGCGGTCAGTTTCTAAATAAAAAACATCCTTAAAGGGAAAAAAGATGAGCAAAAGATTACTTGTGGTTGCTGGCGTACTTTGCGTCACGATGGGCCTGTCAGCCTGTACCACCAATCCGTACACCGGCGAATCAGAAGCAGGAAAATCCGGCATTGGCGCAGGGCTGGGTGCGGCTCTGGGCGCAGGCGTGGGGATGCTTTCATCTTCTAAACACGATCGCGGCAAAGGCGCCCTTATCGGTGCCGCAGCAGGTGCTGCGTTGGGCGGCGGTGCGGGTTATTACATGGATGTGCAGGAATCTAAACTGCGCGACAAAATGAAAGGCACCGGCGTCAGCGTGACGCGTCAGGGCGATAATATCGTGCTGAACATGCCAAACAACGTGACCTTCGATACCAACAGCAGCACGCTGAAACCGGCGGGCGCGAATACGCTGACCGGCGTGGCGATGGTACTGAAAGAGTATCCGAAAACTGCCGTGAACGTCGTGGGTTACACCGACAGCACCGGCACGCGCGCGCTCAACATGAAGCTGTCACAGCAACGTGCTGACGGCGTCGGCAGTGCGTTGATCACCCAGGGCGTTGATGGCAGCCGCGTTCGTACCACCGGTGCAGGCCCGGATAATCCGATTGCCAGCAACAGCACCGAAGCCGGTAAAGCGCAGAACCGTCGCGTTGAGATCACCCTCAGCCCGTTGCAGTAACGGCTTCACCTGCCGTATAACGCCGGGGCCAGATGGCCCCGTTTTTATGTATCCTGTGTTATTCTGGCGTTCTCACCTGCGTAACGGATGCCAGTATGTCTCTGAAAGCTATCGCGAAAGATCTCGGTCTGTCTGTGACCACCGTCAGCCGTGCGCTGAACGGTTACGACGATGTTTCAGCGGACACTAAAGCGCGTGTACAGGCAGCGGCGGATTTACGCGGCTACCGGCCCAACACCCTCGCCCGCCGGTTAAAAATGGGCAAGATTGATGCCGTTGGCCTCATTTTCCCCTTCACTTCACATCCGTTAAGCAATTCAGCCTTTGTCGAAATGGTGGGCTGTATCACCCGCGAACTCGCGAAATATGAAATTGATCTGCTGCTGGTGCCGGATGAACTGGGCACGTTTTCGTGGCGACGCCTGATTGAAAGTAAACGCGTGGACGCCATGCTGGTCGCCCATACGCTGGATGATGATCCGCGCCTGCTGGATTTGCAGCAACGCAACTTTCCGTTTCTGGCGCTCGGGCGCAGCCGTTGCCTGACCCAGGATTACGCCTGGTTCGATTTCGATAACCGCGCAGGCATGCAAATGGCGGTCGATCACCTCGCTACGCTTGGGCATCAGCGCATCGCGTTTCTCGGTGAAAATAATCAGCAGTCGTTTATCGGCCAGCGTCATCAGGGCTATCTCGACGGGCTTCTGGCCCACAAACTGCCTCTTTACGACGGGTACGTGAATAAAGTCAGCCCAAGCCGCCGGGCCGGGTATCAGGCAACGCAGGCGTTGCTGGCCCTGCCGCTGCCCCCGACGGCGATTGTCTGTGACTGCAATATGCACGGTGAAGGCGCGGCGCTGGCGTTGTACGAAGCCGGATTGCTGCTCAACGGCGGCGTATCACTGATTATTTATGACGGTTTACCCTCTGACAGCCTGCCAGACGTGGCGGTCACCGCCATCCGTCAGGGCACCCGGGAAGCAGTCGGCCTGCAAATCGCCGGCATGACAATGGCACTGATCCGTAACGAACCGGTGAGCGGTTTGCAGGTGCTCTGGCAACCAGAATTGCAGGCGGGCGTCACCGCACATCCACCGCGTCAATAATTCCCCTTTCGGTTATTTTTCCACCCTATATCACAAATTTGCACCATCACATTTCCCATCCGAAACGTTTCGGATCAATAGTTACTCCACCAGATAGCGTTTTATCGCTGCAAATTACCCTGTGGAGTAGTGACACTATGGAAAACCCGATCGTCCATTTAACCAGCGAACACAGCAGCCTGATCGTCCGTTGTGCGCCGTTCGCTGAAATCCTCTACTGGGGAAACCGCCTGAGCCAGTTTTCGGCAGACGACGTCATTTCCCTCGCCCGCGCCGTACCCAATGGCCGTATTGATGTGGAAGCACCGGTGAATTTCAGCGCCGATTCAGGCCGGGGCTCGTTTGGTACGCCGGGCGTGGAAGGCCACCGCGACGGGCTGGACTGGTCGCCGGTATTCGATACCACGGACGTGAAACAGCAGGGAAATCAGCTGATCATTACCACCGAAGACGCCATCGCAGGTTTGCAATTTCGCAGCGAACTGCGCCTCGGTGACAGCGGCGTGTTGCAGATGCGCAATGCGCTGACCAGCCTGAAACCCGGCACCTATCAGGTGACGCGACTGGCCGTCACGCTGCCGCTGCCGGAGCGCGCCGCCGAAGTGATGGCGTTTCATGGCCGCTGGATCAAAGAGTTCCAGCCGCACCGCACGCTGCTCGATCACGGCGGCATCATTCAGGAGAACCGCCGCGGGAAAACCTCTTCCGAATATTTCCCGGCGATGATGATCGGTCATCCGGGGTTTAGCGAGGAACAGGGCGAGGTCTGGGGAATGCATCTCGGCTGGAGCGGTAACCACCGCCTGCGTGCCGACATCAAAATCGACGGTCGCCGACTGGTTCAGGCCGAAGCGCTGTATCTGCCGGGCGAACAGCGTCTTGAACAGGGTGAAACGCTGGAAACACCGTGGCTGTACGCCAGCTATTCTGCTGCCGGGCTGAACCGCATGAGTCAGCAGTTTCACCGCTTCGTTCGTGAAGATATTTTGCGTTTCCCCGGCGACAAACCGCGGCCGGTGCACCTCAATACCTGGGAAGGGATTTATTTCGATCACGATCCCGACTACATCATGCAGATGGCGACACAATCCGCC
Organism: Rahnella rivi; assembly: GCF_019049655.1. Classification (GTDB taxonomy): domain Bacteria; phylum Pseudomonadota; class Gammaproteobacteria; order Enterobacterales; family Enterobacteriaceae; genus Rahnella; species Rahnella rivi. The sequence continues at coordinate 66,514 of NZ_JAFMOX010000062.1, read as the reverse complement.
GCGTTGGGTGTTGAACGCTTCATTATCGACGACGGCTGGTTCAAAGGGCGTGACCACGATCGCGCCGCGCTCGGTGACTGGTATCTCGATGAGAAGAAATACCCGAACGGCCTGAAACCGGTGATCGACCACGTCAAACATCTCGGTATGGAATTTGGTATCTGGGTCGAGCCGGAGATGATTAACCCGGATTCCGATTTATACCGCGCTCATCCCGACTGGCTGCTGGCCTTGCCGGGGTATCAGCAACCGAGCGGACGCCATCAGTTCGTGCTCGATCTGAACAATCCGCAGGTCTTTGATTATCTGGTGGAACGCATGAGCTGGCTGCTCGGTGAACACGCTGTGGATTACGTGAAGTGGGATATGAACCGAGAAATCGTTCAGCCGGGCCACGAAGGCCGCGCAGCGCTGACCACGCAAACCCGGCAGTTCTACCGCCTGCTCGACGTGCTGGGCGAACGTTTCCCGCAGATTGAATTTGAATCCTGCGCGTCCGGCGGTGGCCGCATTGATTTTGAAGTGCTCAAACGCAGCCACCGTTTCTGGACATCCGACAACAACGATGCGCTGGAACGGCAGAAAATTCAGCGCGGCATGAGCTATTTCTTCCCGCCGGAAGTGATGGGCTCGCACATCGGCAACAAACTGTGCCATGCCACGTCGCGCCAGCACAGCATTGAATTCCGCGGCCTGACGGCGCTGTTTGGCCACATGGGCATTGAGCTGGATCCGGTGAAAGAAGGCGAAGCCGAACGCGCCGGTTTTGCGAAATACACCCGTCTTCATCAGCAGCTTCGCCCGTTACTGCACAGCGGCGACGTTTACCGCGTGGATACGCAGGATGAAACGGTGCTGATTAACGGCGTGGTCAGCGAAAACAAAGATCGCGCCGTGTTTCTGGTCAGCCAGCTGGCGATGCCGACCTGGTCATTACCCGGTGTGTTACGCGTGCCGGGGCTGAAAACCGATGCCCGCTATCGCGTGACGGTGCTGGACGAACCGGCGCTGCTGGCGGGTGGCGGCAGCGGTCACACCATGCGGGTGCAACCGGCGTGGCTGCATGCCTCTGTGGCATTGAGCGGTGAATGGCTGGCGAATGCCGGGCTGACGCTGCCAGTGCTGGATCCGGAAAGCGCTCTGCTTCTGGGCTTCGAAGAAATCAGATAACAACAAAAAAACGCCGGTACGACAGTGCCGGTTTTCATGGTTTCGGCAAGGAAATCACTATGAACCCTACACAAACTTCCGATCGTTGCTTCTATAAAAAAAATACTAACTTCTGGATATTTGGCAGCTATTTCTTCCTCTACTTCTTCATTATGGCGACCTGTTATCCGTTTTTACCGATCTGGCTGTCAGACGTTATCGGCCTGAGTAAAACGGAAACCGGCATCGTGTTTTCCAGCATGTCGCTGTTTGCCATTCTGTTTCAGCCGTTCTTTGGCATCATTTCTGACAAACTTGGCCTGAAAAAACATCTGTTGTGGATCATCGCCGTCCTGCTGTTTCTGTTTGCTCCGTTCTTCATTTACGTGTTTGCGCCTCTGCTGAAAATCAATATTGTGCTGGGCGCAATCCTGGGTGGTGCGTACATCGGCTTCGTCTTCGCGGGCGGTTCAGGGGCTACCGAGGCCTATATCGAAAGGGTCAGCCGCAGCAGTGCTTTCGAATATGGCAAAGCGCGTATGTTCGGCTGTTTCGGCTGGGGGATTTGCGCTTCCACAGCTGGCGTATTATTTAACATCAACCCGGATATCGTGTTCTGGATGGGCTCCGGCGCGGCAGTTATTCTGATGGTATTGCTGCTGATTTCCCGCCCGCAGGAAAACAAAAATGCGCAGGTGATGGACAAACTCGGGGCCAATCAGCCGCAATTTTCGCTGAAAACGGCGGCATTGCTGCTGAAAGAACGCAAACTGTGGATGTTGATTTTGTACGTGGTCGGTGTCGCCTGCGTTTACGACGTGTTTGATCAGCAGTTCGCTACCTTCTTCAAAACCTTCTTCTCCTCGCCGCAGCAGGGCACGGAAATGTTCGGCTACGTGACCACCGCCGGGGAATTGTGCAACGCGCTGATCATGTTCTGCTCACCCTGGATCATCAACCGCATCGGCGCGAAAAATACGCTGCTGCTGGCGGGGACGATCATGTCGATTCGCATCGTCGGCTCTTCGTTTGCCACCACGGCTGCCGAAGTGATTGTGCTGAAAATGCTGCATGCGCTGGAAGTGCCGTTCCTGCTGGTCGGCGTGTTCAAATACATCACCCAGATTTTTGATGTCCGGTTCTCGGCGACCATTTATCTGATTGGGTTTAACTTTGCCAAACAGCTGGCGGCGATTTTCCTTTCTGCTTTCGCAGGCAGCCTGTATGACCGCATCGGGTTCAGCGATACCTATCTGATCCTCGGCGGTATCGCCTTTGCGGTGACGATCATTTCCGCCTTTACGCTCAGCAGCAGACCGAAGCCTCAGGCGGTTTCCGCCGTGCGCACGGCCGAAGGTTTGCGCTGACTTGCGGTTACAGCCTTTCGACACTCTGTGCTAGTCTCCGTGGAATATGCATGAGGGGAGAAAGGTTGTGAGCAAAAAACAGGAACCGGGCGCGGCGGTTCGCGCTACGATACGTGACGTTGCCAGTGCAGCAAAAACCGGTAAAACCAGCGTTTCACGTTATCTCAACGGTGAAAAACACCTGCTGTCCGATGATCTCAAAGAGCGCATCGGACGGGCGATCTCCCTGCTGGATTATCAGCCCAGCCAGATGGCCCGCAGCCTGAAAAGCGGCCATACACGCCTGATCGGGCTGATCCTCGCCGATATCACGAATCCATATTCTGTCGATGTGATGCGCGGCGTCGAAGCCGCCTGCCGTCAGGAAGGGCTGACGTTGCTGGTCTGCAACACCAATAACGAGCTCGATCAGGAAAAGCATTACCTGCAGTTACTCAGCAGCTACCGCGTGGATGGCATGGTGGTCAACGCCGTCGGTATGCGTGAAGCGGCGATCTCTACGCTGCAACAGGCCAATTTACCGATGGTGCTGATTGACCGCAAAGTCGCCGATTTTGCCTGTGACGTGATTGCACTGAACAACGTCGAAGCCACGCAGATGATGACCGATCATCTTCTGCAACAAGGCTTTGAAGCCGTGCTTTTCGTCACCGAACCCGCCAACGTCAATACCCGCCTGGATCGCCTGCGCGCCTTTTTACAGCGCATGCAGCAATCGCCAGAATGTATCGCCGAACAGGGCGAAATCGAGCTGAGCAACACGGCCGGGCTGGAGACGTTGCTGCGCGATTTTGTCGCACGCCATCCAGACAAACATAAAGCGGTGATGTGTGTGAACGGAGCGCTGACGTTACAGGTGGCACGCGCCCTGCGCAGGCTGGATATCACCTGGGGGCCGGACATCGGTCTGTCAGGTTTTGACGAACTGGTGTGGGCAGATCTTGCCGGCGTTGGGATCACCACGTTCAGGCAGCCGACCTATGAAATGGGCGTCGCAGCACTCGGCCAGCTGGTGACGCGCATTCAGGGCAGCACCGCACCGGTCAAAGACCTCGAATTCTCCGGCGAGCTGATTGCACGCGCCTCCACCGCACGCCGCTGATCGCTTTCTTCTCCCCTTTTCTCTCCCGTTCTTCGTGAGCGGGATCATGTTTCTGACCTTCGGGTCTTTTGATTGGAACCGGTTCCAATTAGGTTATATAAAGCGAAACAAATTATTAACAAGAACACGCAGCGCCATTTGTTCCACTAAGATAATGTCTTCTAAACGCTCGCTGGCACCGCATTCCGGTGCGTTTTAACAGGACAAAGAGTCATGCAAAGAGAGATCGTCATCGTTACTGCCGCTTACGGTAACAGCGTCGTCCGCGCCCTTGGCGGGCAGTCAGAACTGCTGCCGGTCATCGCTGCCGCGAAGGCCGACGGCGTGGAAATCCGCCGTGAACTCTTCACCGGCGAAGAGCTGAACGCCCTGGCGCAACTTGCTGAAAAGATTAAACAGAACGGGCTGTTCGCGGTGTATTCCGTGCCCTTCGCGCTGTTTAACACCGGCGGCAAGCTGAACCCTGACGCGGAACAGTATTTCGATGAGGCCCATACTTTAGGTGCCCGCACCATCAAGTTCTCACTCGGCGAGTTTGAGCCGGGCGCGGACCTGACGCCGCTGAAAGTGCTGCTGGCAGCGAAGCCCGTGAAGCTGGTGGTGGAAAATGACCAGTCGAGCGAATGCGGGATACTTTCGCGCATTAATGCCTTTATGTTTGCGGCTGAATCCCTGCACCTGCCGCTGGATATGACGTTCGACATGGCGAACTGGCTGTGGGTGGGACAGGATCCGGCAACGGCAGCTGAACGGCTGGCGCGTCACGTTGGTTACGTCCACGTCAAAGCGGCAGAAAAGCGTGGCGGAAAATGGCACGCCGTGGCGCTCGATGACAGCGATGGCAGCTGGATCCCGTTACTGAAAGCCCTGCCTCAGGATGTGCCGCGCGGCATTGAATTCCCGCTCGAAGGGGAAGATTTGGTCGCCGTGACACGGTATTACGTCGAGCTGTTGCGTAAAACTTACTGAGGATCCATCAGGAGAAACCGTTATGAACCAGTCCAGGATTGCACCGCGTCGCTGGTGGTACATCATGCCGATCGTGTTCATCACTTACAGTCTGGCTTATGTCGACCGCTCGAACTTCAGCTTCGCGTCGGCGGCCGGTATCAATGATGATCTCGGCATCACCAAAGGGATGTCGTCCCTGCTGGGCGCACTGTTTTTCCTGGGTTATTTCTTTTTCCAAATCCCCGGCACCATTTACGCCGAAAGGCGCAGCGTTAAGAAACTGATTTTCTGGTGCTTATTGCTGTGGGGCGGGTTTGCCTCTCTGACCGGCGTGGTGAATAACATTCCCATGCTGGCCGCCATCCGCTTTGCGCTCGGCGTGGTCGAAGCCGCGGTGATGCCCGCGATGCTGGTGTACATCAGCAACTGGTTCACAAAGTCAGAGCGCTCCCGCGCCAACACGTTTCTGATCCTGGGTAATCCGGTCACGGTGCTGTGGATGTCGGTACTTTCCGGCTATCTGATCGAATCGTTTGGCTGGCGGGAAATGTTTATCTTCGAAGGTATTCCGGCTGTGATCTGGGCGGTTATCTGGTGGTTTACCGTCAAAGATAAACCCGAAGACGTCGGCTGGCTGAGCGCGCAGGAGAAAAAAACCCTGAGCGAGCAGCTGGCAAAAGAGCAAAAAGAGATCCAGGCGGTGGGCGGTTATCGCGAAGCTTTCCGCTCACGCAGCGTCATTCTTTTGTGTCTGCAATATTTCTTCTGGAGCATTGGGGTCTACGGCTTTGTGCTGTGGCTGCCATCGATCCTGCACGACGGTAAAGAGATGGGCATGGTCGAGGCGGGCTGGTTATCTTCCGCCCCCTATCTGGCCGCCACGCTCGCCATGATCCTGGTGTCATGGGCCTCGGACAAAATGCAAAATCGCAAACTGTTTGTCTGGCCGCTGCTGCTCGTCGGTGCGCTGGCGTTCTTCGGCTCCTGGGCGACCGGCAGCCACAACTTCTGGCTGTCTTACGGTTTACTGGTCATCGCCGCGGCCGCAATGTACGCACCTTACGGCCCGTTCTTCGCCATCATTCCTGAAATGCTGCCTAAAAATGTCGCCGGTGGCGCGATGGCGCTGATCAACAGCCTTGGCGCACTGGGCTCTTTCTTTGGTTCGTGGTTTGTTGGTTATCTGAACGGGAATACCGGCAGCCCTTCCGCCTCTTTTATTTTTATGGCCGTGTCGTTGCTGGTCTCCGCAGGCCTGACCCTGCTGGTGAAACCGCAGCAGGCCGCAACAAAACCTGAAGATGTTTCCTTAACCCAAGGGAGTAATAATTGATGAAGCCGTCTATTGTCCTGTACAAAAAACTGCCCGCCGATCTGCATCAACGTCTCGAACAGCACTTTTCTATCACTGAGGTGGATGGCATCACCGATGAAAACCGCGCTGCGGTGTTTGATGCGCTGCAAAATGCCGAAGGGTTACTGGGGTCTGGCGGCAAGATTGATAAAGAGCTGTTTGACCACGCGCCGCGCCTGCGTGCGGTATCCACCATTTCCGTGGGATACGACAATTTCGACGTGGCAGAACTGACCCGCCGCGAAATTCCGATGATGCATACCCCGACCGCACTGACCGACACCGTGGCGGATACGGTCATGGCGCTGGTGCTTTCCACTGCGCGCCGCGTGGTGAATGTCGCCGAACGCGTGAAAGCCGGTGAATGGACAGATAACGTCGGCCCTGACTGGTTCGGCACCGACGTACACCATAAAACCATGGGCATCGTCGGCATGGGCCGCATCGGTCTGGCTCTGGCGCAGCGCGCACATTTCGGCTTCGACATGCCGATTCTGTATAACGCCCGCAGTCAGCATAAAGAAGCGGAAGAGAGGTTTGGCGCGCGCAAATGCGAACTGGATGAACTGCTGAAAACCGCTGATTTCGTCTGTATTCTGCTGCCGATGACCGAACAAACCTTCCATCTGATTGGCAAAGAAGAGCTGGGGAAAATGAAATCCAGCGCGATCCTGATCAGCGCCGGTCGCGGCCCGGTTATCGATGAACCTGCTCTGATTGAAGCCCTGAAAGCCGGGACGATTTATGGCGCGGGGATGGACGTGTTCGAGACAGAACCGCTGCCAAAAGATTCACCGCTGCTGAGCCTGCCAAACGTGGTGGCGCTGCCACACATCGGCTCTGCCACGCATGAAACCCGTTACGACATGGCCGCCTGCGCCGTCGATAACCTGATCGCCGCCCTGACCGGCGAGGTGAAAGAGTTCTGCGTTAACCCGGAAGTGTTGAAGAAGTAAGTTTCATCGCCCCGCAGTCATCCTCCCCTTCCGGCACGTCCGGGAGAGGAGGACATTTCAAAACCCGGTGGTCCGATTGCACTGCTTTGCCGCAGGCGTTATTGTGGACATCACATTTCGATAACATACAAAGCTTTCTATGACGTTTTCTGCTTTCGGTGACAAATTTACCCGTTTTTCAGGCATCACCCGCCTGATGGGCGACATGAATGACGGTTTACGCACGCCCGGCGCGGTGATGCTCGGCGGCGGTAATCCGGCGCAAATTCCTGAGATGCAGGATTATTTCCAGACGTTGCTCAGCGAAATGCTGGCCACTGGCAAGCTGACTGAAGCCTTATGTAATTACGATGGCCCGCAGGGCAAAGACGTTCTGCGCCATGCGCTGGCAGAAATGTTACAGAAAGAACTGGGCTGGCAACTGGATGCGCAAAACATTGCGCTGACCAACGGCAGCCAGAGCGCCTTCTTCTATTTGTTCAATCTGTTCGCCGGACGTCGCGCCGACGGCAGCATGTCAAAAGTGTTGTTCCCGCTGGCACCGGAATATCTGGGATATGCCGATGCCGGGCTGGATGAAAACCTGTTTGTCTCGGCCAAGCCGAACATCGAATTGCTGCCGGAAGGCCAGTTCAAATATCACGTCGATTTCGATCATCTGAACATTTCCGATGACATTGGCCTTATCTGCGTCTCACGCCCGACCAACCCGACCGGCAACGTCATCACCGACGAAGAGCTGATCCGCCTCGACGCACTGGCACAGCAAAAGAATATTCCACTGTTAATCGATAACGCCTATGGCGTGCCGTTCCCTGGCATCGTCTTTACCGACGCCACGCCGCTGTGGAATCCGAACATCATCCTGTGCATGAGCCTGTCGAAACTCGGCCTGCCAGGGTCGCGCTGCGGTATCGTGATCGCCGATGAGAAAATCATCAAAGCAATCAGTAATATGAACGGCATTATCAGCCTGTCTCCGGGCAGCGTCGGCCCGGCCATCGCTCATGAGATGATTGCGCGCGGCGATTTGCTGCGTCTTTCCGAAGAGGTGATCAAACCCTTCTATTTCCAGCGCGTGCAGGAAACCATTGCCACGCTGCGCCGTTATCTGCCGGAAGAACGTTGCCTGATCCATAAACCGGAAGGGGCGATTTTCCTGTGGCTGTGGTTTAAAGATTTACCGATCACCACCGAAGTGCTGTATCAGCGCCTGAAACAGCGCGGCGTGCTGATGGTGCCAGGCGATTACTTCTTCCCCGGGCTGGAGCATCCGTGGGCGCATACGCACCAGTGCATGCGCATGAATTACGTGCCGGACGCCGAGCAAATCGAGCGCGGCGTGCAGATTCTGGCGGAAGAAGTGGAAAAAGCGCACGCGGAAACGCAGGCACTCTGAGCCGATTTGCAGGCATAAAAAAACCGGGGTTCATCACCCCGGTTTTCTGTTTACGCTCAATGTTCAGGTCTTATGACGACTGGTTTTCCAGCGCAGGTTTTTCACTGCCGATCGCGATTTTCTGCGGTTGCAGCGCTTCCGGTACATCACGCACCAGGCTGATGTGCAGCAAACCGTTGACGAACTCGGCTGCTGACACATGCATATGCTCAGCCAGCGTGAAACTCAGGGTAAAAGGTTTAATAACCAGGCCCTGATGCAGGTATTCCACCTTCGTGTCCGCCTGTTCCGGCGTACCGCTGACGGTTAAACGCGGCCCTTCCACTTCTATATTCAGGTCACTTTGTTTAAAACCGGCCAGTGCCAGCGAGATGCGATAATGGTTATCGTCTGACTTCTCGATGTTATACGGCGGAAATGCCTGATCTGAACCCTGCATTGAACTGGCTAATTTATCGAAACCAATCCACTGACGCAGTAACGGGGAAATATCATAATTACGCATGGTGTAACTCCTTCTTTGAAGCGAGATTAACAATCCCGTCCTCCATTTTGGATGTGACGGTTCAGCTCCCTGACGGCGAGCCTAAACTTTTTCATTTTCTGACGGTCAATATCCTGATTAACGGAATAGCGACCGTTGAATTAACGAATGTCGATACGGCGCGGTTTTGATGATTCAGGAACAATACGTTCCAGATCGATATACAACAGGCCATTGGACAAATTAGCGGCTTTTATTTGGATATGCTCTGCCAGCTGGAATTTGCGTTCGAAATTACGCTCAGCAATGCCCTGATATAAATAGGTGCGGTCGGTTTCTGTCGGCGCATGCGCACCTTTAACCACCAGCATGTTGTCGTGAGCCGTGATGTCCAGCTCGGATTCTGCGAAACCGGCTACCGCGATAGCAATCCGGTAATGGTTTTCGTCAACCAGCTCGACATTATAAGGGGGATATCCGCCACCCTGATTCTGACCCGATTCGATGAGATTAAATAAACGGTCAAAACCAATGGCAGAACGGTACAACGGGGATAAATCAAAATTACGCATTCTTACTTCTCCTGATATTCAGCGAGTGTTTGTTTTTAGCCCTCCGGTCGGACAGGCTGCAACGCATTCCTTCATAACAAACGGTCATGAGAAAAGATCCCTTACGGCGTATCTTTCTGCGTCTCCCTTTAAAAATGGAGACGAAAGGAATATTTTCAAGCGGGGAAAAACAAAAAAATTTCGTTTTCGTTGAACCGGAATAGCCAAAATACAGCACAACGACAGGCGAAAAATCAGGGACAGCAGGCAGTTTCCTGCAGGATTTCAAATAGTAATTACACTTAATGGGATCGCAGCCACAGAGCTACAGCTTGCTTTGTTAATTTTTTGTGTTGAGTGTTATAAGTCACCTTGACTTAAAAGCTCAGCCTGACAGCATAAGATGAGTTCTAACATGATGAAATTTGCATTAACGCCGCTGATGACAGGATGTGTTTTCTTAGCGACGAGCGGTTGCTCCAGCGTGATGAGCCACACAGGGGGTGACACCGGATATTATTCGGGCGCCCGTGCTGATGTGAATATGATAAAAAGCGATGACACCAGCTGGGCCATGACGCCGCTGCTGTTGATCGACTTACCGTTCAGTGCCGCGCTGGATACGCTGCTGCTGCCTTATGATTATTATCGCAGCGGAAAAGTGACGACGCGCGATCGCGTCAAAGCCAGCGAAGAACGCAATATCGCGCTGAGTAACGGGGTCGATATCGATCACATCCCGCCAATGACCACCTCCGATCGCGGTCACAAATCTTCGGCACATAAAAAGTAACCCCATGAAACCGGCCAGAACAGGCCGGTTTTTAACAAACGTTAATCACTGTCTGCCACGCAAAGCTGCGCATATCCTTCCAACTGACGCATAAACGCCACTTTACGGCCATCCGGTGAATACACGACCGCGTCAGCGCACGGGGCAATATCCGATCGTGGCGTTAACCGCTGCATCTCTCCGCTTTGTACATTCAGACGCATCACGCTGTTATCGCAGATCAGCGCCAGGGATTTTCCGTCCGGGCGCCAGCTGAACGCAGACTGAACGCCCTGAACGCCATGGCTGATTTGCACCAGCTCGCCGCCGTTGGGCGAAACCGTCCACACCTGCACCACCGCGTTATGATCTTTCATCAGAAAGGCTATCTGTGTGCCGTCCGGCGACGCACGCAGCCAGTGGCGCGGCTGGGTGGCGATGCCGTTTTCGGTAAACGTGATTCGCCGCTGCTTTACCCCCGCCGGTGGCGCAGGCAGCGTTTCCGGCGTGCCCTGCAAGGGTTTATCACCGGCCTTGCGGTACTCCGCATCATTTTCCGGCAAATCCACCACAAAGATTTCCGGGTGCTTTTCGCCCTCGGCTGAAAGCGTGTCGCCGATAAAGGCCAGTGCCCGGCGCTGACGGGAACCATCGGCTTTTACATAGCCTTCCTGTCCGATCCAGCCTTCTTCATAAGCACGGTTGATGTCATCGCTGCCGGGCTGAGGAGCAGGCGTGGTGTCACTGACCAGCACGCTGAAATGGCTGCCGTCGTATTCGCGGGGATGCTGTTTTGCTGAGGTCACAGGATCACCGGCAAGGGCGACGCCGACATTACGCAGATCAAGCACCGGATCGTGCTCATGCAAAACGTGGTCGTTATAGGTGAAACTCAGACGGGAGCCGTCCGGGCTGAAAACATGAACGTGCGTCCCCCCGCGCAACGCGCCGGGAGTGTAAGGCGCGGTGATGTCCAGGGCATCCAGCGTGACGGCCTGTTCGCGCGCGGGTTCAGAGACGATGACCCCGCGACGATGATGAAAATCATACTGCCACAGGGCATCGGGATTTTCCGGGCCATGAATAAACGCGTAACGGGCGGGCTCATCCGGGCTGACCGTCACCACACCCACGTGTGCGCCGTCCTTCGCCTGGTAAAGCACCTGAGTTTCACCGGTTTCCACATTCACCCGCTCAATGGTTGAGCCGGTAAAAGAACCGCCATGCGGACGCACGTCATACACCAGCCACTGGCTGTCCGGCGTCCAGACGTTGATATTGGTGAGCTGATGCCCGCGGGCATCCGTAGTGAGTTGTTTTTCGGTCATGCGTTCAGGTGTGCCCTGCCGTTCAAGGAGTGCCTAAGAATAGGGGACTCAAACGGCAGTGGCAATCTTCAGCAATCGCCGACACCTTTCATTTCCCCGACCAGGAAGAGATAAGACAACGCGCCCATAATGCACCGGGGAAGAAAACAGGCCGCAACTATCAGAAAGGATCAGTGGCCCAGCACGAACTTATTCACGGCAAACGCCACACCGTCTTCGGTGTTGGTTTTAGTGACGAACTGGCTGACGGCTTTCACGCTGTCGAGCGCGTTCCCCATTGCGACGCCAATGCCTGCAAACTCCAGCATAGCAATGTCGTTTTCCTGATCGCCCAGCGTCATTACGTTTTCGCGCGCGATGCCCAGTTTTTCCGTCAGCGTCTTCACGCCTTCGCCTTTATTGACGCGCTTATCCAGGATTTCGAGGAAGTACGGCGAACTTTTCATGATGGTATAGCGCTCTTTGGCTTGCGCCGGAAGCTGGCTGATGGCGCGATCCAGCAGTTCAGGATCGTCAATCATCATGATTTTTGGGAAGGTCAGCGACGGATCCATCTCCTCAGCCGGACAGAATTGCAACGGTATACCGGTGGTGAACGACTCATGCACGGTATAGCGGCTGACGTGGCGGTTGGCAGTGAACAGATCGGTTTTGGTCAGTGCATGGAAATGCACACCCAGCTCACGAGCGAGTTTCTCAAAGTAGTGATAATCGTCAATTTCGAGGGCTATTTCGGCAATCACGCTGCCATCTTTCGCATTATGCACCAGCGCGCCATTGTTGGTGATGCAGTAGCAACCGTCCTGCTGCAAATCCAGTTCCTGCAAATAACGCTGCACGCCAATGAAAGGACGCCCGGTCGCCAGAACGATTTGCACGCCTTTTGCACGCGCATCGGAGAGCGCTTTTTTTACCGCAGGCGTGACTTCGTGCTGCGGATTGAGCAAGGTTCCGTCCATATCAATTGCAATCAATTCAATAGCCATAGCATCCTCAGAGTTTGATTAATCTTTCTCAATGCTAACGCGATCACCCGCTGTAAAGCCAGTCAGAATGCGGGCTGCGTCAGACGAAAAAAAAGTCCGAAGCGGTTTCCCGGTTCGGACTCTTTATCAGCTTATGCCACTATCAGATATCGATATTGGCCGCTTTCAGGGCGTTCTCTTCGATGAAGGCACGGCGCGGTTCAACCGCATCGCCCATCAGGGTTGTGAACAACTGATCAGCCGCAATGGCATCTTTCACGGTCACGCGCAGCATGCGACGTTGTGTTGGATCCATTGTGGTTTCCCACAGTTGCTCAGGGTTCATTTCGCCCAGACCTTTATAACGCTGAATCGACAGACCGCGACGTGACTCTTTCACCAGCCATTCCAGCGCCTGCTCAAAGCTGGTCACTGGCTGACGGCGTTCGCCACGTTCGATGTAAGCGTCTTCTTCAATCAGGCCACGCAGTTTTTCACCCAGCGTACAGATTTTGCGGTATTCGCCGCCCTGAATGAAGTCTGCATCCAGATCGTAATCGGTATCCACACCGTGAGTACGAATACGCAGGATTGGCTCGAACAGCTGGTGTTCGAGATTTTCGCGCACAATCGCACTGTAGCTGCTGCCGTGCTGCTCTTTTTCGTTGAGCAGGGACACCAGCGTTTCGATCCATTCCTTCACTTTCGCTTCGTCAGCGAGCTCAGCACCGGCTAAGGTTGGCTGATAGATCAGGTTGTTCAGCAGCGCACGCGGATAACGACGTTCCATACGGCCAATCATTTTCTGCACGCTGTGATGTTCAGCGACCAGTTTCTCCAGCGGTTCACCCGCCAGGGCTGGTGCATGGGCGTTGGCGTGTAACGTTGCCCCGTCCATCGCAATGGAGATCTGATACTGATCCATCGCTTCATCATCTTTAATGTACTGTTCCTGCTTACCTTTTTTCACTTTGTACAACGGCGGCTGTGCGATAAACACGTGACCACGTTCCACAATTTCAGGCATCTGACGGTAGAAGAAGGTCAGCAGCAGGGTACGGATGTGTGAACCATCGACGTCGGCATCGGTCATGATGATGATGCTGTGATAGCGCAGTTTGTCCGGGTTGTATTCGTCACGGCCAATGCCACAACCGAGCGCGGTAATCAGCGTCGCCACTTCCTGAGAAGAGAGCATTTTGTCGAAGCGCGCTTTCTCAACGTTGAGGATTTTACCTTTCAACGGCAGAATCGCCTGGTTCTTACGGTTACGGCCTTGTTTTGCAGAGCCGCCCGCTGAGTCCCCTTCCACTAAATACAGTTCGGAATGAGCCGGGTCACGTTCCTGGCAGTCAGCCAGTTTGCCTGGCAAACCAGCCAGATCCAGCGCGCCCTTACGACGGGTCATTTCACGTGCTTTACGGGCTGCTTCACGCGCACGGGCTGCATCAATGATTTTCCCGACAACGATTTTCGCATCCGCCGGGTTTTCCATCAGATAATCCACCAGCTTCTCGTTCATCAGTGACTCAACGGCAGTCTTCACTTCGGAAGAAACCAGTTTGTCTTTGGTCTGAGAAGAGAACTTAGGATCCGGCACTTTCACCGAAACCACGGCGATCAGGCCTTCACGGGCATCGTCGCCGGTGGCACTGATTTTGGATTTTTTGCTGTAGCCTTCTTTATCCATGTACGCGTTCAGCGTACGGGTCATCGCAGAACGGAAGCCCACCAGATGGGTGCCGCCGTCGCGCTGTGGGATATTGTTGGTAAAGCAGTAAATATTTTCCTGGAAACCGTCATTCCACTGCAACGCCACTTCCACACCGATATCGTCTTTCACGGTGGAGAAATAGAACACCGTCGGGTGAATCGGGGTTTTGTTTTTATTCAGGTATTCCACAAAGGCTTTGATACCGCCTTCATAATGGAAGTGATCGTTCTTGCCGTCGCGCTTGTCCAGCAAGCGGATCGCCACACCCGAGTTCAGGAACGACAGTTCACGCAGGCGTTTCGCCAGAATGTCGTACTCGAATTCAGTCTGATTGGTAAAGGTGTTAAAGCTCGGCCAGAAACGCACGGTGGTACCGGTCACGTCGGTATCGCCCACGACTTTCAAGGGTTCCTGCGGCTCACCGTGCACGTAAGTCTGGGTGTGCACTTTGCCTTCACGACGGATAACCAGCTCCAGTTTTTCCGACAGGGCGTTAACGACGGAAACACCCACGCCATGCAAACCGCCGGACACTTTGTACGAGTTATCGTCAAATTTACCACCGGCATGAAGTACGGTCATGATGACCTGAGCAGCTGAAACGCCCTCTTCTTCGTGAATGCCGGTTGGAATACCACGACCATCATCCTGCACGGAAACAGAGTTATCCGCATGGATCGTGACCTGAATCTCTTTACAGTGGCCCGCGAGGGCTTCGTCGATAGCGTTGTCCACAACCTCGAATACCATGTGGTGCAGACCAGTGCCGTCATCGGTATCGCCGATATACATGCCCGGGCGCTTACGCACCGCGTCCAGCCCTTTTAATACCTTGATACTTGAGGAGTCATAAGAATTCGACATCAACGTTTCTCGCTCATTTTTAGTCCTGTGATAGAACGGCTATTTTACCTTGTTCCACGCGGAACATCTTGCCCTTTTCACCCATCATGTCGGTCACTTGCTCAGCGCTTATCGCACTGACAAAAACCTGTGCCTGGGTGGCTTTCAGGCGATCGGCCAGCAACCGACGTCGGTCGGCGTCCAGCTCGGAGGCAAAATCGTCAAGAAGATACAGGCAACGCCGCCCGCTCTGTCGGGTGAGAAACTCACCCTGCGCTAATCTGAGCGCACACATCAGTAATTTCAGCTGCCCACGGGACAGTAAATCTTCCACCGGCGTGCCGTCGGCACGAATGCGGAAATCCGCTTTGTGCGGACCTGACGCGGTATACGTTAAGGCTCTGTCGCGTTCAAAATTACGCTCCAGCAACTCGCCGTACTCGGTTTCCTTGTCCCATCCACGCTGGAAAGAAAAACTGAGGGCGAATTCGGGCAGGAATTGCGCGCAGGTCGCGCTGATATCAGCCGCGATCGCTTCGCTGTATGCTGCCCGCCATTCGCTAATGCGCTCGGCTAACGGGATCAATTCCTGATCCCAGGCACGAATTTGCGCATAACGACTCACCTGTCGCAGCGCGGCGTTGCGCTGCTTGAGTAACCGTCGCAGGTTGCTCCAGGCGATAAAAAAACCGGGGTCGTGATGGAAACAACCCCAGTCGATAAATGCCCGCCGGTACTTCGGCCCGCCATTAAGCAGGGTGAAACCTTCGGGGGTGATAAGTTGCATGGGCAGCATCTGGGCCAGTTCAGACACTTTGTGCCCGTCCGTGCCATCAATGCGCACTTTGCTGTCGCCCTGACGGCTTTTACTCAGACCGATCGACACTTCGCGATCGCCGCCATCATCCACACGCGCATGGAGAACAAACTCCGGCTGATCGTGACGGATAACGCGCCCGGCCTGCAAACTGCGAAAAGCGCGGCCATGCCCCAGGGTATACACCGCTTCGAGCACACTGGTTTTACCGCTGCCGTTGGGACCGACCAGAAAGTTAAAACCAGGCGACGGATCTAAATCCGCCGCCTCAATGTTGCGGAAATCTTTTATCAGTAAGCGCGTTAAGGCCATTAATTCAGACTAGAGCCTCATAGGCATGACAACATACGCGGCCGACTGGCTGGCAGCGTCTTCGATCTGCACGCTGGAGACGGAGTCCGTCAGCAGCAGATTAACGTCTTCGCACTTGAGCGCATTCAGCACATCCAGCACGTAACTGACGTTAAAGCCGATTTCCATTTCGGTACCTTCGTAACCGACATCCAGAATTTCTTCTGCTTCTTCCTGTTCCGGGTTATTCGCGGTGATTTTCAGCTGGTTATGGCTGACATACAAACGCACGCCGCGGAATTTTTCATTGGACAGGATCGCTGCACGGGCAAACGCCTGTTTCAGCAAATCGCACCCGGCCTGCAGCGTTTTGTCCGGATTTTTCGGCAATACGCGGCGATAGTCAGGGAAACGACCGTCGACCAGTTTGGATGTAAAGATGAAGTCGCCGACGTGAGCACGGATATTGTTGCTGCCAATTTGCAGCTGCAATGTGGTGTCACCGCCGTCGAGCAGACGCACCAGTTCCATCACGCCTTTACGAGGCACGATCACCGAATGCGACGGCAAAGACTGGCCGATAGGCATTGAACACACGGCCAGACGGTGGCCGTCGGTCGCAACAGTACGCAGTTCTTCCCCTTCGGTTTCGAACAGCATGCCGTTTAAATAGTAACGAACGTCCTGATGCGCCATAGAAAACTGCGTGGCTTCGATCAGACGTTTCAACGTGGCCTGCGGCAGTGTGAATTCTACTTCGCTTTGCCAGTCGTCGAGATTAGGGAAATCTGTGGCCGGCAAGGTCGACAGCGAGAAACGGCTGCGGCCTGATTTTACCAGCATGCGGTCGCCGTCGAGAGCGACGGAAATTTCCGCGCCTTCCGGCAATCCACGGCAGATATCAAAGAATTTACGCGCCGGTACCGTGGTGGCACCCGCTTCATGTGGCTGAGACAGCGCGACTTTCGCCACCATCTCCATTTCCAGATCCGTCCCGGTCAGCGACAGCGCGCCATCCGTCACCTGTAATAACAGGTTACCCAGAATAGGCAGCGTTGGTCGTCCACCCAGCGGGCTACTGACCTGTTGCAGTGGTTTCAGTAAATGCTCACGTTCAACAATAAATTTCATAGCGCTAGGAAGATAATGTTCTGATTAAGTTGGAGAAATCTTCTTTGATGTCGTGACTTTCTTCACGCAACTGCTCGATTTTACGGCAGGCGTGCAACACCGTGGTATGGTCCCGACCACCGAACGCATCGCCGATTTCTGGCAGGCTGTGGTTGGTCAGCTCTTTCGCCAACGCCATCGCCATCTGGCGTGGGCGGGCTACCGAACGGGAGCGCCGTTTGGAAAGCAGGTCAGCGACCTTGATTTTATAATATTCGGCCACTGTTTTCTGAATATTATCGATAGTGACCAGCTTCTCCTGCAACGCTAACAAATCACGCAGCGCTTCACGCACGAAGTCGATGGTGATCGCACGGCCGGTAAAGTTGGCGTTCGCGATCACGCGGTTCAGTGCGCCTTCAAGCTCACGCACATTAGAACGCAGACGTTTGGCAATAAAGAAGGCCACTTCACCCGGCAGACGGATATCATTCTCGTCAGCCTTTTTCATCAGGATCGCCACGCGGGTTTCTAACTCAGGCGGCTCGATCGCGACCGTCAGACCCCAGCCAAAACGGGATTTCAGACGATCTTCCACACCGTTGATCTCTTTTGGATAACGATCTGAAGTCAGGATGATCTGCTGATTGCCTTCCAGCAGGGCATTAAAGGTGTGGAAAAACTCTTCCTGTGAACGTTCTTTATTCGCAAAGAATTGAATGTCATCGATGAGCAACGCATCGACGGAGCGATAGTAGCGTTTGAACTCTTCGATGGCATTGTTTTGCAGCGCTTTGACCATGTCCTGCACAAAACGCTCGGAGTGCATGTAGACCACTTTTGCATTGGCTTTACGCGCCATAATGCCGTTGCCGACCGCGTGCAATAAGTGGGTTTTACCCAAGCCGGTGCCGCCATAAAGGAAAAGCGGGTTGTATGCGCCACCCGGGTTATCTGCCACCTGACGCGCCGCCGCGCGGGCCAGTTGGTTAGACTTACCTTCTACGAAGTTGTCGAAAGTGTGTTTCGGGTTGACGTTAGAACGGTAAGACAACTCTGGTTGTACCGGCGAGCTGTCCCAGCTTGGACGGGAAGGTGCGAGGCGCGGAATAGCCGGTGCTGCCTGCGAACTGACGCTGGTGGCTACGGGCTGGCTGACGCGCTGAATCAACGGCTTACTGCCCACTTCAAAACGCAGCAACGGGGCATTCGCTCCACAGAAATCGTTAAGCAAGCCGTTAATATTATTTAAGTATTTGTCGCGAACCCAATCCAGGACAAAACGATTCGGAGCGTAAAGCGCCAGCGTATTGTCGTTGAGTTCCGCCTGTAGGGGGCGTATCCACATACTGAATTCTGTGGCAGGTAGTTCATCCTGCAAACGGGCAAGACATTGCTGCCAAAGCGAAAGTGACACGGCGGACTCCACTCGAACAAGATCAAAAAAGAAAAGGATCAGGATATTTTTTAAATCATGATTTTTGACACACGCTCCGCCCGTTGAATGGGGGAAATTTCTTTCACCACCCTGTCAGTGGCGTAAAGTCACGTGCGAACCGCTTTTTGCGGTTTTTGTCGACGGCATCCCGGCTGGGATCGCGATCGGAATGGCGGATCATAACGCAATCCGACACAGAGATCCTCCCCTTCCTGACAGTTTAGATCCTTTTTATCCACAGGCAGCGGTCGGCAAGTGGGTAAGCTTAGCCGATCCTTTTATAATTAGACGATGTAATCATCACTCTGGTGAAAAAATAGGACTCCGCTGAGGCATTTTTCATCAGTTTGCGCACAAGATCTCAGCCCTGTGGATAAGGATCGCCCGAGGATCCTTGCGATTTATATCAGAGTCCGTATAATTCTCAGCCCTATGTGTCAAGCCTGTGTTCCTGATGGTCATAACCAGATGGATTTGCGGTGTGACCACAGGCCATTCTGGTAAACATTTGGACCCTTTCTGGCAATCTAAATTGACTCAGGACTGTACAGTTATTACAATCCCGCTTCTTTATATGTTGCGACAAGGGCATCGGTCGTATTTTCGCCGACATGTCTTCGCGTTTACTGATCAGTAATAATTTAAGTTTAGGTAGAAATCGCTATGAAACGCACTTTCCAACCGTCCGTATTGAAGCGCAACCGCACCCACGGTTTCCGTGCTCGTATGGCAACCAAAAATGGTCGTCTGGTTCTGGCCCGCCGTCGTGCGAAAGGCCGTACTCGTCTGTCAGCTGCTTCCAAGTAATAAAAGCTAATCGAATTAGTGGTTAAGCTCGCTTTTCCCAGGGAGTTACGTTTGTTAACTCCCCGTCATTTCACTTTCGTCTTCCAGCAGCCACAACGGGCTGGCACGCCGCAAATTACGATACTCGGCCGCCTGAACGAGCTGGGGCATCCCCGCATCGGTCTTACCATCGCAAAAAAACACGTCAAACGCGCTCATGAACGCAATCGGATCAAACGCCTTACCCGCGAGAGTTTCCGACTGAATCAGCATGCGTTGCCGGCGATGGATTTTGTGGTAGTAGCCAAGAAGGGTGTCGCCGATTTAGACAATCGCGCGCTGACGGAAGCGTTGGAGAAATTATGGCGTCGACATTGCCGACAGGCACCCGCATCCTGATTAAACTGATACGTGGTTATCAGTTGTTCATCAGTCCCTTGCTCGGGCCGCATTGCCGCTTTCGACCAACCTGCTCTCAATACGGTATTGAAGCAATTGGTCGTTTTGGCGTGTTAAAAGGCAGTTGGTTGACTTTGAAACGCGTATTAAAATGCCATCCTTTGAACCCAGGTGGTGATGACCCCGTACCGCCGAAAACCGACAATAACAGAGAACTCTAACGATGGATTCGCAACGCAATCTTTTCCTCATCGCTCTGCTGTTCGTGTCTTTCATGATCTGGCAGGCATGGCAAACGGACCACGCTCCGCAACCGGCCAACCAGACCACGCAACAGACTGCGAACACTGCAAACGGTGATGCTGCTAACCAGGCTGTTCCTGGTAGCGGACAGGGCAAATTAATTACAGTTAACAGTGATGTGCTGTCATTAACAATCAACACCCGTGGTGGCGACATTGAGCAGGCTCTGCTGAAGGCTTACCCTACGACGTTGGGTTCTGACCAGCCATTCCAGTTGCTGGAAACCACTCCTAATTTCATCTATCAGGCACAAAGCGGTCTGACAGGTAAAAACGGTCCAGATAATCCGGCGAACGGCGAACGTCCTCTGTTCCAGACCAACTCCGATACCTTCACGATGACCGAAGGTCAGTCTGAACTGCGCATTCCGATGACTTACACGGCGGCAAACGGGGCGATTTACACCAAAACCTTCGTGATCAAACGCGGTTCTTATGCGGTTAACGTTGAATACAACATCAACAACACCACATCTACCCCGCTTGATCTGACGATGTTTGGTCAGCTGAAACAAACCACCGATTTGCCTAAGCACCGTGATACCGGAAGCAATAACTTTGCTCTGCACACGTTCCGCGGCGCGGCATACTCCTCAAGCGATGACAAATATCAGAAATACGCGTTCGATAAGAGCGAAGTGCTGAATGTCACCACTCAGGGCGGTTGGGTTGCAATGCTGCAGCAGTACTTTGCGACTGCATGGATCCCGTCTGCGAAAGACACCAATACTTTCTTCACCACCACCAATAACGGTATCTCAACGATTGGCTTTAAAGGCACGCCGTTTACCGTTGCACCAGGTGCGCAGCAACAAGTTGCTTCCATCTTGTGGGTTGGCCCGGAAATTCAGGACAAAATGGCGGCTATCGCGCCTCACCTGGATCTGACGGTTGACTACGGTTGGTTATGGTTCATCTCTCAGCCACTGTTCAAACTGTTGAAATTCATTCAAGGGTTTGTCGGTAACTGGGGCTTCTCGATCATCGTAATCACCTTTATTGTCCGCGGTATCATGTATCCACTGACCCGCGCACAGTACACGTCGATGGCGAAAATGCGTATGCTGCAGCCGAAACTGGCCGCCATGCGTGAACGTATCGGTGATGACAAACAGCGCATGAGTCAGGAAATGATGGCGCTGTATAAGTCTGAGAAAGTGAACCCGCTGGGCGGTTGTCTGCCGCTGGTTATTCAGATGCCTATCTTCCTGGCACTGTATTACATGCTGTCTGGTTCCATTGAATTGCGTCATGCGCCGTTCATCCTGTGGATCCATGACCTGTCAGCGCAAGACCCGTACTACATTCTGCCGGTTCTGATGGGTATCACGATGTTCTTCATTCAGAAGATGTCGCCGACCACCGTCACTGACCCGATGCAGCAGAAGATCATGACCTTCATGCCGGTCATCTTCACCGTGTTCTTCCTGTGGTTCCCGTCTGGTCTGGTGGTGTACTACATCGTCAGTAACCTGGTTACCATTCTCCAGCAGCAGCTGATTTATCGCGGGCTGGAAAAACGTGGCCTGCACAGCCGCGACAAGAAAAAGTCATAAGTTAATGTCAGGGCGGGTTTCGTCCTGACAGCTAAACTTGGTGATAAAAAGACAAAGGCGGTCATTTGACCGCCTTTTGCATATCCGTAAAAAGACCAACAGAGAAAATTGCTATGAGCACCTCAGATACCATTATTGCCCAGGCAACGCCCCCCGGCCGCGGTGGTGTGGGCATTTTGCGCATTTCCGGCCGTGCGGCGCGTGATGTGGCACAGGCTGTCTTAGGTAAATTGCCAAAGCCGCGTTATGCCGATTATCTGCCGTTTCAGGATGCAGACGGCAGCACGCTGGATCAGGGCATCGCGCTGTGGTTCCCCGGCCCAAATTCCTTTACCGGCGAAGACGTGCTGGAACTGCAAGGCCACGGCGGGCCGGTCATTCTCGATTTGCTGCTCAGACGCATCATCGCGCTGGAAAACGTGCGTATTGCGCGTCCGGGCGAATTCTCTGAACGCGCTTTCCTCAACGATAAGCTCGACCTGGCACAGGCCGAAGCGATTGCCGATCTGATTGATGCCAGCTCAGAGCAGGCCGCGCGTTCAGCGGTGAACTCGCTTCAGGGCGCATTCTCTAACCGTATTCATCATCTGGTGGAAGCACTCACTCACCTGCGGATCTTTGTCGAAGCGGCTATCGACTTCCCGGATGAGGAAATCGACTTCCTGTCCGACGGTAAAATTGAAGCCAAACTCAATACGGTGATGGGCGATCTGGACGCAGTGCGCGCAGAAGCGCGTCAGGGCAGCCTGCTGCGTGAAGGGATGAAAGTGGTGATTGCCGGGCGTCCGAACGCCGGAAAATCCAGCCTGCTGAATGCCTTAGCTGGCCGCGAAGCGGCGATCGTGACCGATATTGCCGGGACGACCCGCGATGTGCTGCGCGAACATATTCATCTGGATGGGATGCCATTACATATCATCGATACCGCCGGACTGCGTGAAGCCAGCGACGAAGTAGAGCGCATTGGTATAGAACGTGCCTGGAATGAGATCGAACAGGCTGACTTAGTGCTGTTTATGGTCGATGGCACGACAACAGCCGCCACTGAACCTGCGGATATCTGGCCGGAGTTTATGGCTCGCCTGCCTGCCACATTACCTATCGTGGTGGTGCGTAATAAAGCCGATATCACCGGCGAAGCGCTGGGGCAAACAGAAGTGAATGGTCACTCACTGATTCGCCTTTCCGCCCGTACCGGGGATGGCGTCGATTTGCTGCGCGATCATCTGAAACAGGTCATGGGCTTTAATCACAACATGGAAGGGGGATTCCTTGCCCGCCGCCGTCATCTGCACGCACTGGAAGACGCCGCACAACACCTGGTTCAGGGCAAAGATCAGCTGTTAGGCGCCTGGGCGGGGGAATTGCTGGCGGAAGAACTGCGGCTGGCACAGCAGTCGCTGAGTGAAATCACCGGCGAATTCACCTCTGACGATTTGCTGGGCCGTATTTTCTCGAGTTTCTGTATCGGTAAGTGATTTCTTCTTCGCCGAAACACAAAAACCCACATTGCAAAATGTGGGTTTTTTATTGTCTTCAGTGCGACGCGGATTACCACACTTTATAAACGCGGCCTGTCTGGGCACCTTCGACACTGCGTCGGTAGGCTTTTGCCACTCGTGCGGCCGGTGCGGCGTCGAAGCCGGGGAAGAACGGGCCGTAACTTTTCAGCGATTCTTCGACAACCGTCGGGCTGACGACGTTGATACGGATCCCGCGCGGCAATTCGATGGCAGCGCCGCGCACGAAACCTTCCACAGCAGCATTCACCGTGGTGGCGTTGGCGCCCTGACGGATCGGTTCCTCGGCGATAATGCCGCTGGTCAGGGTGATCGAGCCGCCATCATGCAGGAAGTGCTGGCCGATCAGACCGATGCGCACCTGCCCCAGCAGTTTGTCCTGCAGACCGGTGTTGAACTGTTCAGCCGCCATTTCGGTCAACGGGCCAAAATGCAGACTGCCGGTGGTCGCGATGATCGCATCCAGTTTACCGGTATTGCTGAAAAGCGCTTTTACGCTACTTTCATCGGTGATATCCACCTGAAAATCCCCGTGAGTCTTCCCCGCTGTGATCACGTCATGATTTGTCTCAAGCTCGCTGACCACGGCTTTGCCTAATGTTCCCGTCCCGCCAATCACTAAAATTTTCATCATGTGCTCCTCAGTTGGTGACAGGAACATCATTGACCAAACTTCAGGTTAGATATATAGAACGATTATTCACTCTGAACTAACCACAGGTTAGCAATATGGATAAATTACGGAATATGGAAGTCTTCGTCACCGTGGCTGAAACCGGAAATTTCAGCGCGGCGGCGGAGAAGCTGGGTATTTCTGCCGTGATGGTCGGCAAACATATTCAGCAGCTGGAGCGGCATCTGAGTACGCGTCTGGTGCAGCGAACCACGCGTAAGCAGAACCTGACTGAAGCGGGCGCTGTTTTCTACGAGAACAGTAAACGCGTCCTGGAGCAGGTGAAGTGGGCAGAAAGTACCGTGGAAGGGCTGCAAACCGCTCCCAGCGGGCTGCTGCGCATCAGCGCGCCGGTATCGCTGGGGGCGAACGTGGTATCGCCTTTACTTGCGCGCTATCTGGAGGCATTTCCGCATGTGCAGGTCGAGCTGACACTGAGCAACGCCCGTGTGGATTTGATTGAGGAAGGGTATGACGCGGCGATCCGCATCGGGCCGGTGGGTGATGACCGGCTGGTCGCGCGGCCAATGAAGCCTTATGAAATGGTGATTTGTGCCACGCCGGCCTACTTAAAAAAATATGGAACACCTGCCACGCCGGAAGAACTGAAAAATCACTCATGTCTGATCCATGCCGTCTGGAATCACAGCGACGGCTGGAAGCTGACCAACACCGACGGCAGCACCTCGAAATGGCCGCTGTCCGGCCGCTATATCTCCAACGACGGAAACGCTCTGCGCTGCGCCGCCTTGCAGGATGCCGGACTGCTGTTGCAACCGAAGGTGTTACTGGCCGACGATCTGGCTTGCGGACGGATGGTGTCGGTGATGGAGGATTTTGTCCCCGTTCCCAGACCCATCAGTCTGGTCTATCTGCCCGATTTCAGGCCGCGCCCGAAGCTGACCAGTCTGATCACCTTCTTTGCGGAACAGGCAGATTACTGACCGCTCTGGCCTGATGTCGTGGTGAGTTTGCGCATCGCTTTCACCTGCGCGGCGCTGACCGCTCCGGCCTGGTTTCCCCAGCCATGGCGGATAAAGGTCACCACGTCGGCAATCTCCCGATCGTCCAGCCCGGCAGAAAAGCCCGGCATTTTAGCCGCTTTCGTGTCGAACTGCGTCGCCGGTGCCGGTGAACCGTTCAGGACAAGATTGATAAGCGAGGAGGGATCGTCGCTGACCACCACCGGATTTTGCGCCAGCTGCGGATAACGGCCACGTTCGCCCTGCCCGCTGGAAAGATGACAATCAAGGCAGTTATCCAGATAAACCCTGGCGCCAGGCACCGTGCTGTCTTCTGCCTCCAGCGCGATGGTCGTCGCATTATCATTAACCTGCGCGCGATAATTTCCGTCAGCCGGCAGTGATTTCAGGTAAACGGCAATCGCCTGCCGGTCATTATCGCTGAGATATTGCGTGCTGTTGTGGATAACATCAGCCATTGAACCGAACGCCGTCGCCCTGTCGGTGTGCCCGAGTTTCAGAAACTGGCTGATTTCCGCTTCGTTCCATTGCCCGAGCCCGGTTGTCGCATCTGCCCGTAAATTGGGTGCATGCCAGCCATCCACCGTCCCGCCGGAAAGATAATCCTGTGAAGTCTGATCCAGCGCCTTCTCCTGATACCCCAGACCGCGCGGCGTATGGCAGCTGCCGCAGTGTCCTAACCCCTGCACCAGATAAGCACCTCGGTTCCAGTCTGCGGTTTTTTGCGGATCGGAATACCCGATTTTCTGCACGGTAAACAGACTGTCCCATACCGCCAGCGGGAAGCGCACGCTCAGGGGGAAAGGGATGTCACTGTCGCGATTTTTCTGGCTGACAGCCGCCACCTGATAGTGGAAAAAGGCATATAAATCAGCCATATCTGCGTCAGTGATTTTACTGAAAGAAGGATACGGCATCGCCGGATACACATGATGGCCATCCCGGGCAATGCCCTGACGTAATGCGCGACTGAAGTCGTCTTCTGAATAGCTGCCAATACCGGTGGCGACGTCCGGGGTAATATTGGTGGTGTAAATGGCCCCCAGCGGCGTCAGCATTTTCAGGCCGCCGGCAAAAGGTTTACCGCCAGGTGCGGTATGGCAGGCGGCACAATCTCCGGCGCGCGACAGGTATTCGCCCCGTTTGATTTGCGCAGGGTCCGGGCTGGCTGCTGCATGAGCGCCGGTAAACATCAGGCAGAACACCATGATAAATCCGCCCTGTATCGCTTTCATTCATCTTCTCCCGCCGTGCCAGTGCGTTAAGTGTGCGACGGTTCCGGCCAGATTGCCGGATATATCGCGAAAAATTAAAAAAGCCCGGCAGTAAAATGCCGGGCTGAAGGGGTCAGCGCAAAAATCAGCGGATCCCGCGTTAGAGGATCACAACTTAAAACCGGCAACCACGGTTTGCAGCTGAACGGTTTGATCCTGCATCGCCTGTGCGGCGGCTGATACCTGTTCCACCAGCGCAGCGTTTTGCTGGGTGGCGTTGTCGAGCTGGGTGATCGCGACGTTCACCTGTCCTATGCCGAGGCTTTGCTCCTGACTTGACGACATAATTTCATTCATCAGCGTCGCCACGTTATTCACACCGCCCATGACTTCATCCATGGTGGAGCCCGCCGTCGCCACCAGCTGGCTGCCGGTGGCAATATCCGCCACCGAGTCTTCGATGAGTTTTTTAATTTCGCGGGCAGAGGTCGCTGAACGCTGCGCAAGGCTGCGCACTTCGGACGCCACGACCGCAAAACCACGCCCCTGCTCACCGGCACGGGCCGCTTCCACCGCCGCATTCAGCGCCAGAATATTGGTCTGGAAGGCGATGCCGTCAATCACGCTGATGATATCGACGATTTTGTGTGAAGAACGGGTGATAGACCCCATCGTCTCAACCACCTGTTTCACCACTTCCGAGCCTTTTTCAGCAACGGCAGAGGCTTCACGCGCCAGCTGGTTGGCCCCTTCCGCGTTAGCGGCATTCTGTTTCACCGTGCTGGTCAGCTCTTCCATTGACGCAGCAGTTTCAACAATTGAGCTGGCCTGCTCCTCGGTACGTGCGGAGAGATCGAGATTTCCGCTGGCGATCTGCCGCGATGCGGAGGTAATGGCCAGACTGCTGTCGCCGACCTGACGGAGGATCGTTTGCAGGAACGACAGGAAACTGTTGAAGCTCTGATTGATGTCATTGAATTCCGGGCTGCGGCTTTCCGGTAAGCGACGGGTAAGATCCGCGCCCCCAGCAGAAAGCTGGCTGATATTTTTATGCAGCGCAGCAAGCTGACGCATGAACATCTTGATGACCACAATCAGTACAATCAATAACAGCAATACCATCGGGATTTGCACCATGCCAAGGCTGGCAAGAATACTGTGCGTGCGCGTCAGCAACTGGCTGGTCGGCATGTCCGTGACGATGTACCACGGTCCCTGAATTTTGCTCATGAACATCGTGTGAGACGTGCCGTCGCTGTCGTAATCAGTCATCAGTTCTGGCTGGTTATCAATCTGGTCAAGGCTCTGACGGATTTGTGCCACCAGCGCTGACTGTTCGCCTAATGAAGCCAGCTTTGGCAGTTTTTCATCGCTGGCGTGGCTGGTGCCAACGATGGTGCCGTCCTTCTCAACGATATAAATCTTACCGTTAACCTTCTTCTCCATCGCGATCACCAGCTGGTTAAAGAAGCCCAGCGTGACGTCAATGGTGGCAACGCCCCATTGCTTGTCGCCTTTATAAATCGGCATGGCGCAGTTAGTGCGCGGCTGCGTGCTGGCATCATCGAAATACGCCGGTGCCCAGACACACTGTCCTTTTTGGCCTTTTGACGCCGCCAGATACCAGGACTGATCAAAGTAGTTAGGTGATTCAGCGCTGTTCCAGAAGGTGTTAACCGTCAGGAGATTATTACTATTGCGCGCAAAAAAGGTGCTGAATTTGATTTTTGCGGGATCGCGCTGATTCGGCAACGGCCAGATGCCGCCGCCAAAGACAGCAGAATCACCGTACTGATCGACCAGCGCGGGCAGCAGGCGATCGATACTGTCGCTGTCCATTTGTGCGACAGTTTGCGTGATGGTACGGACCTGTGATTCCACTTTATTCAGGCGATCGTTAATCGCGATCGCCACATCCGCCACCTGACTGGCAACCAGCTTACTCTCGGTTTGTTTCAGTTGGGGTGCGATAAAGACCTGGATAACAATGAGCGTAACGATGATCAGCACAATAAAAAACAAGCTGATCAATGCGATAAAGCGAGATTGTGTTGTTTTTAACATTTTAGGGTACTCACCGGCAAAGCAGCGAGATCGCTGCTTAAATACTAACGGCATTTTCTGATGTTTCTTTATGTTGCTATAGTAGATATATCTGGTGGTCAGATCATCCGGGTGAAAAACCAGAACATCGTGTTGATGAGATCTCTTCTCACCATGAGGGTAAATACGTGATAGCGCTCACTAAAACGTTATGAAAATCTTTCTGAAAAGTAAAATAAGTGTGGTGTGCCGCGGGTTTTAATCAGTTTTTAATGATTTCTCTTAATGTTATTCTTATCTGATATTGAGAAAATATGGTCGAACCATTAATCATGGAGTGAACAATGGCGTGCCATTTTGCTAGATGGGCAGTAACGGATGCAGAACCTGATACTCACCGGGTGCCCAAAGACATCGTATTATCCGCAAGAAACCTTTCCGAAAAACAGCGCCGTCGCTTTCTGAACGGACGCGTTCTGCTCGCAGAAATGATTTTCTATCTCTACGGCATCCCCGAACTGCCCAACGTCATTACCTTGCCCAGCGGTCGCCCAAGTTTCGAATCTTCTGATCTTCCCGATTTCAGCCTGGCCTATGCCGGGAGTACGGTCGGCGTATTGATCAGCAGCGAAGGCAAAGTGGGGCTGGATCTGGAAATCATTCATGCCCGCAGTGCGCTGGTTAATCCTCAGCAGCAGGAGCAGTTGTCCGCCGTCGAGAAAACCTGGATTGCCATGCAGTCCGATCCCATCGAGTCTTCATTGCAGTTGTGGTGCATCCGTCAGAGCATGTTGAAAATGTCCGGGATGAATGAGCAGAATCCGCTGACGCTGAGTCTGAATCCTGCCTCAGGGCGATTGCGCTCTACCGTGACGCCGGAGGCGCAGGTGATGAGCGACATCGAAGGGCCGATCACCTGGGCGTGCGCGCAGTCGCCGTCGATAATTCGTTTGCAGTGCTGGCGTTATGAACCGGAAAATGGCTTTACCCGCACGCAAACCCTGTCAGTCGATCAGCAATCCGAATCACCGCATTACATGAAATTCATCAGCCTGCCGCCTGCTAAATAAAACTTCACCTATGTTTTCATTAACCTTATATATCGCCATGTCGTTTTTCGTTTAAGGTAGAACCCAAACGTTATCCATAACAGGAGTTAACCATGTCAGCTCAGCCACTGAAGTTTGTCACACTGTTAGGTAGTCTTCGCAAAGGGTCTTATAACGCGATGGTCGCCCGCTCGCTGCCGAAAGTTGCGCCAGCCGGTGTCACGATTGAAGCGCTGCCGTCGATAGGGTCTGTGCCGCTTTACGATGCGGATATTCAGCAGGAAGACGGGTTCCCGGCCGATATCGAGGCCATTGCGGAACAAATCCGTCAGGCCGACGGGGTGATCATTGTGACGCCGGAATATAACTACTCGGTGCCCGGTGGTCTGAAAAACGCTATAGACTGGATTTCACGCCTGCCTGACCAGCCTTTAGCCGGTAAACCGGTACTGATCCAGACCAGTTCAATGGGACCGGTTGGCGGAGCACGTTGCCAGTATCATCTGCGTCAGATTCTGGTTTTCCTGGATGCGATGGTGATGAACAAACCTGAGTTCATGGGCGGCGTGATCCAAAGCAAAGTCGATGAGCAGACCGGTGAAGTGATTGATCAGGGAACGCTGGATTTCCTTAAAGGCCAGCTCACTGCCTTTGCGGATTACACGCACCGCGTCAGCAAATAATTCCCTGTCTCAGAAATGCAAACAGCCCGCAAATGCGGGCTGTTTTTTTATCGTGATAAAAATCAGTGTGCGTCGACAAACGCGATTTTCAGCACGAACAGTAAGGCCACCACAACCACGCACGGACTGATTTCTCTCCAGCGTCCGGTGCCCAGTTTCATCACCACGTAAGAGATGAAGCCCAGCGCGATACCTTCGGTGATCGAGAAGCTGAACGGCATCATCACCGCGGTCACGAACGCCGGAACCGCTTCGGTCAGGTCATCCCATGACACGCGCGCCAGACTTGACGTCATCAGCACGCCGACATAAATCAGTGCACCGGCGGCCGCGTATTCCGGCACCATGCCCGCCAGCGGGGAAATGAAGATCACCAGCAGGAACAGTAAACCGGTCACCACTGCCGTCAGGCCGGTACGCCCGCCCACAGACACGCCAGAGGTGCTTTCGATGTAAGCCCCTACCGAAGATGTGCCGATGAACGCGCCAGCCACAGAGGCCACGCTGTCAACGTACAGCGCCTGCTTCATCTGCGGGAATTTGCCCTGCGCATCCGCCAGACCGGCTTTGTCGGTCACACCGATAAGCGTACCGGAGGAGTCAAACAGGTTCACCAGCATGAAAGAGAAAATGACGCCCGCCAGACCGATGTTCAGCGCACCTTTCAGATCCACCTGACCGACAACGGTGGTGATACTTGGCGGCATCGACCAGAATCCGTTGTAGTGCACATCGCCAATCATCAGGCCAATGCCGGTGGTAACAATGATCGACACCAGCACAGAGGCGTGGAAATTACGCGACGCCAGCACGGCGATAATAAAGAAGCCCAACACACCCAGCAGGACGTTGTGTGAGGTCAGGTTACCAATGGTCACAATGGTGTCCGGATTTGGCACAATAATTCCGGCATTTTTCAGCCCCATCATGCCAATGAACAACCCAATACCGGCGGTGATCCCCACACGCAGGCTGACCGGAATATTGGCTATCATCCAGTAACGGATACGGAAAATGGTCAGCAACAGCAAACCCACCGCGCCCCAGAAAATCGCGCCCATCCCGACCTGCCAGGAAACGCCCATCGCGCCCACCACCACAAATGCAAAGAACGCATTCAGCCCCATTGCCGGTGCCAGCGCGACAGGCAGATTAGCAATCACGCCCATCAGGATGCTGCCGAAGGCGGCAATCAGACAGGTGGTCACAAAGACGGCCTGTTTATCCATGCCCGCGACACCCAGAATCTGCGGGTTCACGAAAACGATGTAGACCATGGTCAGGAAGGTGGTTAAACCGGCGATAGTTTCAGTGCGAACCGTCGTACCGTGCTGCGTCAGTTTAAACAGACGCTCAGCCAGTCCTTTACCACCGGTCGCATTGCTGTGTGGTGTGCTCATGTGTGAGTTCCAAAATGGGGGAAAAACAATCGGGGGGTATCCTAAGGATTTTAGCGGAAAAGCGCCAGCACTGGATGGGGAGGATTACATCACTCGTTCGGGCTGGATTCCATAACTCACATCAATGTATTCAGAATAAACACGCAACCATCTGAATAAGTTTTACCCTCTGCCGTTCAGGCACTCAGCGAAGCGCCCAGACACTGCATAAACCCGGCACAGGTCGTCAGCCCGGGGACCTGCGCGCCAGAATGACCGCCAATATGTCACGTCCGCAATGACATATTGGCGATGAATCAGTCTTCGGAGGTGATCTGATGATAAGCCTGCATGCGTTTTTCCAGCTCGGTGAGCGAGCGCAGACCATCCGCCAGAGGCAGGATTTTATCGTTGAAGATTTCCAGTGACCACGGCCCGCTGAAGCCTTTTTGATTCAGCGTACTGACAAAATCCACCAGCGGTAAATCGCCTTGTCCGGGATAGCAGCGGTAACTGCGGCTCCATTGCTGTACGTTCATGTCTTTGAAGGGCGCGTCGGCCAGTTGCAGGAAGCTGATTTTATCCAGCGGAACCTCGTCCAGACGGTCGAGATTATCGCCGACGGCCAGCACGTGAAAGCTGTCCAGGACAATGCCCAGCGCCGGGTGATTCACCTCACGCACGCGATCCCAGGCCTGCAGATAGCGGTTAACGTGTTTCCCCCACGCCAGCGCTTCGTAGCCGATGCGGATAGCGTACGGCTGCGCCATGTCGGCCAGGACAGCAAGATCGGCAATCTGTACCTCGCGTTCGGCAGAGCTGTCGGCGTCGGTGTTGCTGCACACCAGCAGATGATCGCAGCCCAGTTCGCTCATGAGATCAAACTGACGCCGGGCGCTGGCGAGTTTTTCAGGCCGTTTTTCCGGCGCGACGCCTTCAAAATCGCGAAAAGGTTGCAGCAGGAAGATACGCAAACCCAGAGAATCCGCCAGATTGCGGATAGCGACCGGCTTAACCGGGTTTTTCAGTAAATCATCTTCAAAAATTTCCACACCATCAAACCCGGCAGCGGCAATCGCCTTCAGTTTTTCAGGCAGAGTTCCGGGCACAGAAACCGTCGCAATGGAACGTAATCGGGAAGTTGCAGGCAAAATAGCGTCCTTTTTATCAGGTTTCGGTTCTTACAGTAGTGGACCCTGAACCCTCGTTCGTCAAGTGTTGCGGGCAGGTACGCACGGATTGTCGCCAGGCTGATTGTAACCGGGCGAATCAATGGTTAATCTCTGGAGCGTAAATGTGGTTAACGATGAGGGTAAGACGCTGAGCAGCCAAAGTTCCCCGGCGCCGGGACGTAAAAATGATCCAATAGGCCTGAAGCAGCGCATTTTCGACAGCGCACTGGCTGAGTTCGCCGAATCGGGCCTGATGGGCGCGCGCATGGAAAATATTGCCGCCAACGCCAACACCACAAAACGCATGGTGGTCTATCACTATAAGACCAAAGAAGCGCTGTATTTGCTGGTGCTGGAGCACGTGTACCGTGAGATCCGCCAGCATGAGCTGGCGCTGGATTTATCGGCGTTTCCGCCGGCGGAAGCCATCGTGAAGCTGGTGGAAGCCAGTTTTGATTTCCACGTCTCGCATCCGGAATTTATCCGTATTGTCTCCACCGAGAACATGCTGCGCGGGCGTTTTATCCGTCAGTCCACCAGCATTCGGGAGATCAATAAATCCGCGTTAACCTTGCTGGAAGATATTCTGGAACGGGGAAAGCAGAGCCATCTGTTTAAAGATGATGCGCAGGCGCGCGATGTCCACAGGCTGATCAGCAGTTTGTGTGTTCACCAGGTGGCTAATCAGTACACCTTCGGCGCGTTATTTGAAAATCCTGATGAAGTGGATTTACAGGTCGCGCATTATCGCCAGCTGGCGGTCATGGTGGCACTGCGATACGTCATGAAATAACCCGCTGATCGGACAGCAAAAAGGCCTCAACGGAGGCCTTTTTCATTGGGACTGTGTCACTGACCGGTTACTCTTTTTTCTCTTTGCTGTCGGTCAGTAATTTATCCAGGGCATCACCGCCGACGTGACGGAAATCCTGACCTTTCACGAAGTAGAAGATGAACTCACAAATGTTCTGACAACGGTCGCCGATACGCTCTATAGAGCGGGCGCAGAACAGCGCAGTCAGCACACTCGGAATCGTGCGTGGATCTTCCATCATGTAGGTCATCAGCTGACGCACGATGCCTTCATATTCCTGATCCACTTTTTTGTCTTCGCGGTAAATACGCACGGCTTCATCGAGATCCATGCGCGCAAACGCATCGAGCACGTCATGCAACATCTGCACGGTGTGGCGGCCCAGCGACTCCAGGCTGACCAGCAATGGCTGATGCAGATGCGAGAATTTTTCCAGCGCGGTACGGCAGATTTTATCCGCCACGTCACCGATGCGTTCCAGCTCGGAAATGGTTTTGATGATCGCCATCACTAAGCGCAGATCGCTGGCGGTCGGCTGGCGCTTGGCAATAATGCGCACGCAGGCTTCGTCGATCGCCACTTCCATCATGTTCACTTTGTCATCACCTTTGATGACCTGCTGCGCCAGCTCCGCGTCCTGATTGTGCATCGCGGTGATAGCGTCCGTCAGTTGTTGCTCAACCAGCCCGCCCATTGCCAGCACCTGAGTGCGGATGTGTTCAAGCTCTGCATTGAACTGGCCGGAAATATGTTTATTTAAGTTCAGGTTATCCATTTTTCTTACCTCAACCGTAACGGCCAGTAATGTAATCTTCGGTCTGTTTACGCGCTGGCGAAGTGAACAGCGAGTCAGTGTCGCTGTATTCGATCAGTTCGCCCAGATACATAAACGCAGTGCGGTCTGAACAACGCGCAGCCTGCTGCATGTTGTGCGTCACAATCACTACCGTGTAATCGGATTTTAATTCGGTAATGAGCTCTTCGATACGGCCCGTGGAAATCGGATCCAGCGCCGAACAAGGTTCATCAAGCAGCAACACATCAGGGCGGATCGCGATACCGCGCGCGATACACAAACGCTGTTGCTGGCCGCCGGACAGGCTGTAACCGCTCTGGTGCAGCTTGTCTTTGGATTCATTCCACAATGCCGCTTTGGTCAGCGCCCACTGCACGCGCTCGTCCATATCGGTACGGGAAAGTTTCTCAAACAGACGCACACCAAAGGCGATGTTGTCATAAATCGACATCGGGAACGGCGTCGGTTTCTGGAATACCATGCCGACTTTGGCGCGCAGCAGGGCGATATCTTGCTTATCGACCAGAATGTTTTCGCCGTCGAGCAGGATTTCGCCTTCCGCGTGTTGCTCAGGATACAGCTGATACATTTTATTGAACGTGCGCAGCAGCGTGGATTTCCCACAGCCTGACGGGCCGATGAAGGCGGTGACTTCGTTCTTGGCAATATCCAGGGAAATATTTTTCAACGCGTGGAATTTGCCGTAATAAAAGTTCAGATCGCGAACCTGAATCTTGCTGTTGGATGCGTCAGTCATTCTCAGACATCTCTCTTATTCGTGCGCCGCATCGCGACGCAGGGAAAACAGTGAGGCCAGCCGACATCGCCTGCCCTCAATAATGAATTATTGTTTCTTCTGCGCGAAAATCACACGCGCCAGAATATTCAGCAACAGTACGCACAGCGTAATCAGCAGCACGCCCGCCCACGCAAGTTGTTGCCATTCACCGAACGGGCTCATCGCGAACTTGAAGATGGTCACCGGCAGGTTGGCAATCGGCTGCATCATGTCGGTGCTCCAGAACTGGTTGGAGAGCGACGTGAACAGCAGCGGCGCGGTTTCCCCGGCGATACGGGCAATCGCCAGCAAGATACCGGTGATAATGCCGGAAACCGACGCTTTCAGCGTGATGGCCGAAATCATCTTCCACTTTGGCGTACCCAGCGCGTAAGCCGCTTCGCGCAGGCTGTCCGGCACCAGTTTGAGCATGTTTTCGGTGGTACGGATCACAATCGGGATTTGCAGCAGCGCCAGCGCCAGAACGCCCGCCCAGCCGGAGAAGTGCCCCATTTTCGCCACCATGATGGTGTACACAAACAGGCCGACGACGATAGATGGCGCAGAAAGCAGAATGTCGTTGATGAAACGAATAAACTCCGCCAGCCAGGATTTACGGCCATATTCGGCCAGATAAATTCCCGCCATCACGCCCAGCGGCGTACCGATCACGGTCGCCCACAGAATAAGTAATCCGCTGCCTGCGATGGCGTTCGCCAGACCGCCGCCCGCGGTATTCGGAGGCGGGGTGTTTTCGGTAAAGAGCGCCAGCGACATGCCGTCTACGCCTTTCACTACGGTCGTAAACAGGATCCACACCAGCCAGAACAGACCGAATGCCATGGTCAACATCGACACCATCAGCGCCAGACGGTTCTTCTGGCGACGCCATGCCTGGCGTTTACGGCGCGATTCCAGCAGTTCAGGTGTGCTTTGCATTTCGAGTGTCGTCATCTTAACGGCCCTCTTTCTTAGCCAGGCGCAGAATCATCACTTTCGACAGCGCCAGAACAATAAAGGTGATAACAAACAGGATGAGGCCGAGTTCCATCAGCGCGGCAGTATGCAGACCGGCTTCCGCTTCAGCGAATTCGTTGGCCAGCGCCGAGGTAATACTGTTGCCCGGCATATACAACGAGACGCTGTCGAGCTGGTAGGTGTTACCGATGATAAAGGTCACCGCCATGGTTTCACCCAACGCGCGGCCAAGGCCTAACATCACACCGCCAATCACGCCGTTTTTGGTGAACGGCAGCACGATGCGCCAGATCACTTCCCACGTCGTACAGCCAATGCCGTATGCAGACTCTTTCATCATCACCGGCGTTTGTTCAAACACGTCACGCATCACAGACGCGATGTAAGGGATGATCATGATGGCAAGGATCACACCGGCGGCCAAAATACCGATACCGAAGCCGGGGCCGGCGAACAAGGCGCCGACGATCGGAATGCCGGAGAGCACGTCACCGACAGGCGTCTGGAAATACTGCGCAAACAGCGGTGCAAAGACGAACAGCCCCCACATGCCGTAAACAATACTGGGGATCGCCGCCAGCAGTTCGATAGCAATACCCAGCGGGCGCTTCATCCAGTTAGGGGCAAGTTCGGTGAGGAATAATGCGATACCAAAGCTGACCGGTACGGCAATCAGCAAGGCGATAATCGAGGTCACCACGGTGCCGTAAATCGGTACCAGTGCGCCGAATTGTTCGTTCGGGGCATCCCAGGTTTTAGTCCACAGGAAGGATAAACCAAACTTTTCGATGCTTGGAAGGGAAGCAATAAACAGCGAGACGATAATACCGCCCAGCATTAATAACACGATCAGCGCAGCCAGTTTGACCAGCGCGCCGAAGATGATGTCACCGTTTTTGCTTGGTGCCTTAATAGCCGGCTTGTATTCAGCCATACCACTCTCTTTTAATTCAGATTTAATTCCCTCCCCGGCCGGAGAGGGAATGAAGCAGAAGACTTGTACTCTATATCAGACGTAAGGTCAGATCCTAGTACAGTGCTTTACCGCTGGAATCTTTAATGTTGGTTTTCCAGGCTGCGCGGATCTGTTCAACAACAGAGTCAGGCAGTGCGGCGTAATCCAGATCGGTCGTCAGTTTGTTGCCGTTTTTGTAAGCCCAGTCGAAGAACTTCAGCACTTCAGTGCCTTTCGCTGCATCGGCCTGGTCTTTGTAAATCAGGATGAAGGTGGTGGAGCTGATTGGCCAGGCGTTATCACCTTTCTGATTCGTCAGATCCTGAGCGAAGGTTTTCTTCCAGTCAGCGCCTTTGGCTGCTGCGCTGAAGGATTCTTCCGTCGGGGAAATCGCTTTACCGTCAGCATCAACCAGTTTGGTGTATGCCAGGTTGTTCTGTTTAGCGTAAGCGTATTCTACGTAGCCGATGGAGCCTGGCAGACGCTGTACGAAGGCCGCGACGCCGTCGTTACCTTTACCGCCCAGACCGGTAGGCCAGTTAACGGTAGAACCTGAACCGATTTTCTCTTTCCACTCGTTGTTCACTTTCGCCAGATAGCTGGTGAACACGAAAGAGGTGCCTGAGCCATCAGCACGGCGAACGACCGCGATGTTAGTGTCTGGCAGTTTCACGCCCGGGTTCAGCTTAGTGATCGCCGCGTCGTTCCACTTTTTGATTTTGCCGAGGTAGATATCACCCAGCGTTGCGCCGTCCAGCGTCAGCTGACCAGATGTGATCCCAGGAATGTTTACCGCCAGTACCACACCACCGATTACGGTTGGGAACTGGAACAGGCCGTTTTTGTTCAGATCTTCTTCTTTCATCGGCGCATCAGAGGCACCGAAATCGACAGTCTTGGCGATAATTTGTTTCACGCCGCCGGAAGAACCGATGCCCTGATAGTTCACCTGGTTGCCGGTTTCTTTCTGGTAAGCATCCGCCCACTTGGCGTAAACAGGGGCAGGGAAGGTACCGCCAGCACCAGTCAGATTACTGGCAGCGAAAGCAGACATTGCTGTGAGGGAAAAAGTCGCTGCTACAAAACCGGCGACGGTGTTACGCATCAATTTCATGTTCCACTCCTGGTGGTTTTAAACTTCCCGACTTAATGTCGACGTTAATTAAAGTGTTTGGCACAGGAGGAAAATAGGACAATTAGGTGACAGTAAAATGTACGTTATATGACAGTTTTATGACAGTGGTCACAATTGGACCGAAGTGGGCAATCCAGAGGAAACAGGGGATGCTTTTGGGGGTAAAACTGGCTTTCAGGGCGATTATTGATCGGAAACCGAATGTTCGATACGCCTGAACAACTCACTCCGCTCCTCGCCGGTTAACTCGCGCGATTCCCCCGGCGGCAGCGCGGCAAGATGGATATTCATGATCCGCACGCGCTCAAGCCGTGTGACTTCATAGCCAAAATATTTCGCCATGCGGCGGATCTGACGGTTAAGCCCCTGCACCAGGGTAATACGAAAGACGTCATCGGATTCTTTGATCACTTTGCAGGCTTTCGTTACGGTTCCCAAAATCGGGACGCCGGCGCTCAGACCGAGAATCAATGCGTCGGTCACCGGTTTGTTAACGGTCACCACGTACTCTTTTTCGTGGTCATTACCGGCGCGCAGGATCTTATTCACGACATCGCCGTTATTGGTCAGCAGAATCAGCCCGTGCGAATCTTTATCCAGACGCCCGACGGGAAAAATGCGCTGGCTGTGACGGATGAGCAAACCGATGTTATCCGCCAGACCGCCATCCATTGTGGTGATGATCCCCACCGGTTTGTTCAGGGCGATCAGCACCAGGTCATCCTCGTCGCGCAGCCCGATCTGTTGACCATTCACATTCACCACATCACCCGGAAATACTGGCGCGCCAAATCCCGCCTGCTTATCGTTGATAAAGACCAGCCCCTGCCCGACGTAACGATCGGCGTCACGGCGCGAACACATGCCGCTATCGCTTATGTATTTGTTAATTCGAACGGAAGGAGTGGTCAGCATTCAGCAGTGCCTTTCAGTTAAAGGCGGACTATACCCTGTTGCTGCTCAGAAATAAAAAAAGCGCCCGCAAGGGGCGCTCAGCAACTGATGGGACAGATTGTTATTCTACCGTGACGGACTTCGCCAGGTTACGTGGCTGGTCTACGTCAGTCCCTTTAATCAGCGCGACATAATAGGACAGCAGCTGTAACGGAACGGTGTAGAAAATCGGTGCAACAATCTCTTCAACGTGAGGCAACTGGATGATTTTCATGCCTTCGCTGTCGGTGAAACCGGCATTCTGATCTGCGAAAACATACAGCAGGCCACCACGGGCGCGCACTTCCTCGATATTCGACTTCAGTTTTTCCAGCAGTTCATTATTTGGCGCAATCACGATCACCGGCATATCGGCGTCAATCAGCGCCAGCGGGCCATGTTTCAGCTCGCCAGCAGCATAGGCTTCTGCATGAATGTAAGAGATCTCTTTGAGCTTCAGCGCACCTTCCATCGCGATCGGGTATTGATCGCCACGACCGAGGAACAGGGCGTGATGCTTGTCAGAGAAACCTTCTGCCAGAGATTCGATGGTTTTATCCAGCGATAACATCTGTTCGATACGCGCAGGCAATGCCTGAAGTGCGTGAACAATATCGTGCTCGACCTGAGGCGCCATGCCTTTCAGACGGCCCATACGCGCTACCAACATCAGCAGAACGGTAAGCTGAGTGGTGAACGCTTTGGTGGAAGCCACGCCGATCTCAGTGCCCGCTTTGGTCATCAGCGCCAGATCGGATTCACGCACCAGCGAGGAACCGGCAACGTTACAGACAGCCAGAGAACCAAGATAACCCAGTTCCTTAGACAGGCGCAGTGCAGCCAGCGTATCAGCCGTTTCCCCGGACTGAGACAGCGTGATGATAAGGCTCCCCGGACGCACGGCGGATTTGCGATAGCGGAATTCAGAGGCGATTTCCACATCACACGGCATGCCGGCCAGCGCTTCGAACCAGTAACGCGCGACCATGCCTGAGTTATACGACGTCCCGCAGGCGATAATCTGAATGTGCTGAACGCGTGACAGAATATCATCAGCTTTTTCACCCAGTTCGCTCAGGTTCACTTCACCGTGGCTGAAACGTCCTTCCAGGGTGTTTTTAATTGCCAGCGGCTGTTCGTAAATCTCTTTTTGCATGTAGTGACGGTAAACACCTTTATCACCGGCGTCATACTGCACTTTAGATTCAATTTCTTCGCGCTCAACGGCATGACCGTTTTTGTCATACACGCTGACAGAGCGACGTTTAACTTCTGCCACATCACCCTCTTCCAGGAACAGGAAGCGACGGGTAACAGGCAACAGCGCCAGCTGGTCTGAAGCGATGAAGTTTTCACCCACGCCACGGCCAATCACCAGCGGGCTGCCGGAGCGCGCAGCGACCAGAACGGACGGATCGCGTCTGTCCATCACGACGGTGCCGTATGCGCCACGCAGTTGTGGGATAACACGCTGAACCACTTCCAGCAGCGTGCCGCCCTGAAGTTGTTCCCAATGCACCAGATGCGCGATCACTTCGGTATCCGTTTCAGAATCAAAACGGTAACCGCGCTCGATCAGCAATTCACGCAAAGGCTCGTGGTTTTCGATGATGCCGTTATGCACAACCGCAATATAATCAGATACATGAGGATGGGCATTCGCTTCTGAAGGTTCGCCGTGCGTTGCCCAGCGGGTGTGAGCAATACCGGTGCCGCCGTGCAAAGGATGTTGATCCAGTGCATCAGCCAGCATCTGTACTTTGCCGACACGACGTAAACGCCCCATCTTCCCTTCCGCATCAATCACAGCCAGACCGGCTGAGTCATAACCGCGGTATTCGAGACGGCGTAAACCTTCTAACAGAATTTCAGCAATATCGCGTTGCGCTACTGCGCCTACAATTCCACACATCAGTTTTATTCCTATTGAAGGTCTTTCGGACCTTTTTTGATGCCTGACCTGATTTATCCGCGAGCCCCGTTTTCCGGTGTACCTGCGGTTCCCCGAGCCTTGTAGAAGTTGGGGATTATTATGTAATGCTTATTATTTCTTCACCGGTTTTTGCCAGTCAGGTTTATGCACCTGAGGCACCCGGCTTAACAGTAAACCGTTGTCGGGAACATCGCGCGTGACTGTAGTGCCCGCCGCGATGGTCACGTTGTTACCGATACTCACCGGCGCCACCAGTTGGGTGTCAGAACCGACGAAAACATCGTTACCAATAATCGTTTTGCTCTTGTTCACGCCATCGTAGTTACACGTGATGGTGCCCGCGCCGATATTCACGTTATCGCCGATATCAGCATCGCCGAGATAGGAAAGATGGCCAGC
Source organism: Rahnella rivi (assembly GCF_019049655.1). GTDB lineage: Bacteria > Pseudomonadota > Gammaproteobacteria > Enterobacterales > Enterobacteriaceae > Rahnella > Rahnella rivi. Next base: position 25,443 of record NZ_JAFMOX010000062.1, on the reverse strand, counting down.
TTTAGAACCTTTGCCTAAACGTGATTTTTTGATTTCAACGAAATTGCCGACGTGGGCATTTTCAGCCAGCTCAGCGCCGGGACGCAGACGGGCAAATGGCCCGACCGTGCAGCCGCTTTCCAGCACGGCGTCTTCGAATACGCTGTAAGGGCTGATTTCGCAGTCATCGCCGATCACGCAATTTTTCAGCACGCAGCCAGTACCGATTTTGACGCGGTCGCCCAGTTTTACGTGGCCTTCGATAATCACGTTTGTGTCGATCAGCACGTCGATGCCGTGAGACAGCTCGCCACGCAGATCAAAACGCGCCGGATCCATCAGCATGACGCCTTCCAGCAGCAGACGCTCGGCCTGTTCGCTCTGATATACGCGCTCAAGACGCGAAAGTTGCAAACGGTTATTTACGCCATCCACTTCGCTGTTGCGCGCAGGATGTACGGTAGCGATCTGGTGACCTTCAGCATGCGCCATCGCAATAATATCGGTGATGTAGTATTCACCCTGCGCATTGTTGTTGTTCAGTTTGCTCAGCCAGCGTTTCAAAGAGGCACCGTTAGCCACCAGGATGCCGGTATTGATTTCCTGAATTTTAAGCTGTTCTTCGCTGGCATCTTTCTGTTCGATAATCCCGGTCACCGTGGCGTTTTCACGCACAATCCGGCCATAACCGGTGGGGTCTTCGAGCACAACGGTCAGTAAGCCAATGCCACCTTCCGGTTTCGCTTTGAGCAATTTTTCCAGCGTATCGACCGAAATTAACGGAACATCGCCGTACAGCATCAGCACATCTTCATCATCGGCAAAGAAAGGCGCTGCCTGTTGCATCGCGTGGCCGGTGCCCAACTGCTCCGCCTGCAATACCCAGTTCAGATCACTGCCTGCCAGATTTTTCTTCAGCAAGTCGCCACCATGGCCATAAACCAGGTGCACGTTTTTCGCCCCTACCTGAGTGGCCGCGTCAATAACGTGTTGCACCATTGGCTTGCCCGCCAATGAATGAAGAACTTTAGGAAGGTTGGAGTACATGCGTGTCCCCTTGCCTGCGGCAAGGATCACGACACTCAGTGCGCTGTTCGACATAGGTAACCTGACAAATCCAATTTGAGTGACAAAAGTAACCCGTTCAATGGTCGGATTACTACATATTTCGCTTCAAAAACCACCCGCAGGCCGCAGCCTGTAAGGGTTGTACACGCTATAGACTACAGCAAAAAATCTGAGGGTAAAACGCCCACTTATCCGGCAAGTATTCCATTAAAAGCCCTGTTTCGCTTTCGGACAAATGCTAGAAAGTGGCTTATTTAAAGGCAAAAAAAAAGCGACCCAAAGGTCGCCTTTTAAACTGATGTCTTTACATCGCTTTCCTGGTCAGTTCGATAACGCGAAGTTTCGCGATCGCCTTGGCCAGTTCTGCTGACGCCTGAGCGTAGTCAACGTCGCCGTGAGAACTATTGATATGTTCTTCCGCTTTGCGCTTAGCTTCAAGCGCGCGCGCTTCGTCGAGGTCTTGCCCACGGATTGCAGTATCAGCCAACACGGTTGTTGCATTCGGCTGCACCTCAAGGATGCCGCCGGAAAGATAGATATACTCTTCTTCCCCGTGTTCTTTAACAATGCGCACCATGCCAGGCTTGATGGCGGTGAGCAGCGGAGCATGCCCCGGGAAAATACCCAGTTCGCCTTCGCTACCCGTCACCTGGATCTTTTGTACCATGCCGGCAAACATACGTTTTTCCGCACTGACAACATCCAGATGGTAAGCTTTTTCAGCCATGTCATCCTCTCTCAATACCACAACAAACTAGCGTTACAGTTTCTTGGCTTTTTCCACTGCTTCTTCAATGGTGCCAACCATGTAGAACGCTTGTTCCGGCAGGTGATCGTAGTCGCCGTCCATAATGCCTTTGAAACCACGAATGGTATCTTTCAGCGATACGAACTTGCCCGGAGAACCGGTAAAGACTTCGGCCACGAAGAATGGCTGGGACAGGAAACGCTGAATCTTACGCGCACGGGATACAACCAGTTTGTCATCTTCTGACAACTCGTCCATACCCAGGATCGCGATGATGTCTTTCAGTTCCTGGTAACGTTGCAGAATGGACTGCACGCCACGAGCCACATCATAGTGTTCCTGACCAACAACCAGTGGATCCAGCTGACGGCTGGTGGAATCCAGTGGGTCAACCGCCGGGTAAATACCCAGAGACGCGATCTGACGGCTCAGTACCACGGTCGCATCTAAGTGAGCGAAGGTGGTGGCTGGAGATGGGTCAGTCAAGTCATCCGCAGGGACGTAAACGGCCTGTACGGAGGTGATAGAACCACTTTTAGTTGAGGTGATACGTTCTTGCAGAACGCCCATCTCTTCCGCCAGCGTTGGCTGATAACCTACCGCAGAAGGCATACGGCCCAGAAGTGCGGACACTTCAGTACCGGCCAGGGTGTAACGGTAGATGTTATCGATGAACAGCAGGACGTCACGACCTTCATCACGGAATTTCTCCGCCATGGTCAGGCCGGTCAGTGCCACACGCAGACGGTTGCCTGGTGGCTCATTCATCTGGCCATAGACCAGGGAAACTTTGTCGATAACGTTGGAGTCGGTCATTTCGTGGTAGAAGTCGTTACCCTCACGAGTACGTTCACCCACGCCAGCAAACACTGAATAACCGGAGTGCTCGATCGCGATGTTACGGATCAGCTCCATCATGTTTACCGTTTTACCTACACCCGCACCACCGAACAGACCGACTTTACCGCCCTTAGCGAACGGGCACATCAGGTCCATAACTTTGATACCGGTTTCGAGCAATTCCTGGGAGTTCGCCAGCTCTTCATAAGAAGGGGCCGGACGGTGAATTGAACGACGTTCTTCTTCGCCGATTTCACCTTTCATGTCGATTGGTTCACCCAATACGTTCATGATGCGACCCAGAGTCGCTACACCAACCGGAACTTCAATTGGGTGTTCCAGGTTGTTCACTTTCAGATTGCGACGCAGGCCATCTGATGTACCCATTGCGATACAACGAACAACGCCGCCACCCAACTGCTGCTGAACTTCCAGCACCAGTTTGGAGGTACCGTTTTCTACCTCAAGAGCATTGTACACATTCGGTACTGCATCCTGAGGGAACTCGACGTCCACCACGGCGCCGATTACCTGGATAATCTTTCCAGTAGCCATCTTGAATCCTCTACGTAATTCGTAAACCTAGCTTAAACCGCGGAGGCTCCCCCGACGATCTCGGTGAGTTCCTGAGTGATGCTGGCCTGACGAGCTTTGTTGTATACCAACTGCAGCTCTTTGATCAGGCTGCCGCCGTTATCGGTTGCGGCTTTCATCGCTACCATTCGCGCGGCCTGTTCGCTGGCCAGGTTTTCTACGACGCCCTGATAAACCTGGGATTCCACATAGCGACGCAGGAGGGTATCCAGCAGTGCTTTAGGGTCCGGCTCATACAGGTAATCCCAGGATTTTTTCGCCAGTGCGCCGTCTTCTGCCGGTGGCAGAGGCAACAGCTGTACGATGCGTGGTTCCTGAGACATGGTATTGACGAATTTATTGCTGACAACGCATAACTTGTCTAAACGACCTTCGTCGAAAGCCTGCAGCATCACTTTTACCGGTCCGATCAGTTCTGACAGAGAAGGGTTATCCCCCATGCCAGTGACCTGAGCAACAACGTTGCCACCCACGGAGCCGAAGAAAGAGGCTGCTTTGGAACCGATCAGGGCGAGATCAACTTCGACACCTTTTTCGGACCAGCCTTTCATCTCTGCAAGCAGCCTTTTGAACAAGTTAATGTTCAGACCACCACAAAGACCACGGTCGGTAGACACCACCAGATACCCGACGCGCTTAATTTCACGCTCATCCAGGTAAGGGTGCTTATATTCCAGATTACCTAACGCAAGGTGACCAATCACTTCACGAATGGTTTCTGCATAAGGACGGCTGGCCGCCATACGTTCCTGCGTTTTACGCATTTTGGAGGCGGCGACCATTTCCATCGCTTTAGTGATCTTTTGCGTGTTTTGCACGCTGCTGATCTTACTACGTATCTCTTTTCCGCCGGCCATCTCTGCTTCTCCTCATGACCAAACGGCCTGCTGCTTATCTGCCTTAAGCAGGGCAGCAAGGCCGCTTAGTGTTACCAGGACTGGGTTGCTTTGAAGGTATCGAGGATATTTTTGAATTTACCCTCGATCTCATCGTTATACGCACCAGTTTGGTTGATTTGCTGCAGAAGCTCGCCGTGCTCACGGTCGGCAAACGCCAACAGTGCCGCTTCGAAGCTACCGACTTTGGACAACTCAACGTCTTCCAGATAACCACGTTCCGCTGCGAAGATGATCAGAGACTGCGCCACGATTGACATCGGTGCGTATTGTTTCTGTTTCAGCAACTCAGTCACTTTCTGACCGTGGTTCAGCTGTTTACGGGTTGCCTCATCCAGATCGGAAGCGAACTGGGAGAACGCAGCCAGTTCACGATACTGTGCCAGTGCGGTACGAATACCACCGGACAGTTTTTTCATGATCTTGGTCTGAGCAGCACCACCAACACGAGATACCGAGATACCCGGGTTAACCGCAGGACGAATACCGGCGTTAAACAGGTTGGATTCCAGGAAGATCTGACCATCGGTAATCGAGATTACGTTGGTCGGAACGAACGCGGAAACGTCGCCCGCTTGCGTTTCGATGATCGGAAGCGCAGTCAGGGAACCAGTTTTGCCTTTCACTTCACCCTTAGTGAATGCTTCAACGTACTCGGCGTTAACACGCGCAGCACGTTCCAGCAGACGGGAGTGGAGATAGAAAACGTCGCCTGGGTAAGCTTCACGACCTGGTGGACGACGAAGCAACAGGGAAATCTGACGGTAAGCAACAGCCTGTTTAGACAGGTCATCATAAACGATCAGTGCGTCTTCGCCGCGGTCACGGAAGTATTCACCCATTGCGCAACCGGAGTACGGTGCCAGGTATTGCAGTGCAGCAGATTCTGATGCAGTCGCAACAACAACGATGGTGTTTTCCAGTGCGCCGTGCTCTTCCAGTTTACGTACCACGTTAGAAATGGTGGACGCTTTCTGGCCGATAGCCACATAGATACATTTGATGCCGGAATCGCGCTGGTTGATGATCGCATCGATCGCCAGAGCAGTTTTACCGGTTTGACGGTCACCGATGACCAGTTCACGCTGACCACGACCGATTGGGATCATGGCATCAACGGATTTGTAACCTGTCTGCACAGGCTGGTCTACGGATTGACGTTCGATAACGCCAGGTGCGATTGCTTCGACAGCTGAGAAGCCGTCATGCTCTACCGGACCTTTACCGTCGATAGGTGCACCCAGGGTGTTAACAACGCGACCTAACAGGCCACGGCCAACCGGAACTTCCAGGATACGACCTGTACATTTTACTTTCATCCCTTCGGCGAGGTCTGCGTAAGGGCCCATAACAACGGCACCTACAGAGTCACGCTCCAGGTTCAGGGCGATAGCGTAACGGTTACCCGGCAACGCAATCATTTCCCCTTGCATGACATCGGCCAGGCCGTGCACGCGGATGATCCCGTCACTGACGGAAACGATAGTACCTTCATTGTGAGCTTCGCTCACTACATTGAACTGAGCAATGCGCTGCTTTATCAGTTCGCTGATTTCGGTGGAATTCAGTTGCATGCTCCAGTCCCCTTAAGACTGCAAGACGTCTGCCAGGCGTTCTAGACGACTGCGAACGCTGCCATCAATCACCATATCACCTGCACGGATAATGACACCGGCAAGAACAGACTTGTCAATTTTGCAATTCAGCTTAACTTTGCGAGACAAACGTTTTTCCATAGCAGCAGCAATTTTTGCCTGCTGTTCTTCCGAAAGTGGACTTGCTGAAGTGACTTCAACCTCAGCACTAGCCTCTAGAGAGGCGCGCAGTTCGATGAACTGCTGCAACACTTCCGGAAGAACGCGTAAACGTCCATTTTCAGCCATCACCCTAATCAGGTTCTGGCCTGCGTCGTCGAGTTGTTCACCACATACAGCAATAAACGTCTTGGACAGCGTTTCTGGTGCAGTCGCACCGGAAAGAAGCTCTTCAATCATTTCATTGCGTGTGACTTCAGCCGTGAACGCTAACATAGACTGCCAGCGATCTAAGCTTTGGTGCTCAACGGCAAAGTCAAAAGCTGCTTTGGCGTAGGGGCGAGCTACAGTTACAAATTCAGACATCAGCCCCTCCCTCCTTACAGTTCAGCGACCAGTTTATCAACGATGTCGCTGTTAGCAGCTTCATCCACGGAACGTTCGATGATCTTCTCGGCGCCAGCAATGGCCAAAATCCCGACCTGTTTACGCAACTCTTCACGTGCACGTTGGCGTTCGGCGTCAATCTCTGCCTTAGCTTGCGCTACGATCTTGTTACGTTCCTGCTCGGCTTCGGTCTTCGCTTCGTCGACGATCTGTGCTTTACGCTTGTTCGCCTGGTCGATGATTACCTGAGCTTCAGCTTTGGCTTTCTTCAGTTGGTCGGTCGCATCGGCTTGCGCTAAGTCCAGCTCTTTTTTGGCACGTTCAGCAGAAGACAAACCTTCAGAAATTTCTTTCTGACGTTTTTCGATGGCAGCCATAATTGGCGGCCACACGTACTTCATACAGAACAGGACAAACAGGACAAACGCGATAGCCTGGCCGAGGATTGTTGCGTTAAGATTCACAGCACAATGCCTCTTTCAAAGTGAAATATTTGATGTAGTTCGTTTAACCGTGAGCAAGCTCAGTGTTAAGCGACAGCAAACATCACGTACAGACCCAGACCAACAGCAATCATTGGGATTGCATCGACCAGACCCATAACGATAAAGAACTGTGTACGCAACAGAGGGATCAGGTCAGGCTGACGTGCAGCACCTTCCAAAAATTTACCACCCAAGATGCCGATACCGATTGCAGCACCGATTGCCGCCAGGCCCATCATCACAGCGGCAGCCATGTACAGCAGATCCATACTCAGGTTTTCCATGACAGTCTCCAGTTTGTTTCAGTTAAAACGCAGTAGTGTTGAAAGAAAAATCAGTGTTTTTCAGATGCCATCGAGAGATAGACAATCGTCAGAACCATGAAGATAAAAGCTTGCAGCGTAATGATCAGGATGTGGAAAATGGCCCAAGGCACACTAAGAATCCACTGTGACCACCACGGCAGCAGGCCAGCAATAAGGATGAAGATCAACTCACCCGCATACATATTGCCAAACAGTCGCAGACCCAGTGAAACTGGTTTAGACAGCAGGCTGACACCCTCAAGAATCAGGTTAATCGGAATGAAAACCGGATGATTGAATGGCTGCATTGTCAGTTCTTTAACGAAACCGCCAACGCCTTTCATCTTAATGCTATAGAAAAGAATCAGAATGAATACGCCAAGTGCCATGGACAACGTGATGTTCACGTCAGCCGTAGGAACTACACGCAACGCTGACAGACCAAAGATGTGCTCGCCGATGAAGGGCAGCAAATCGATTGGCAGCAAATCCATCATGTTCATCATGAACACCCAGACGAAGACAGTCAGAGCTAAAGGCGCAATGACTTTGCTTTTGCCGTGATACATGTCACGCACGTTGCTATCGACGAAGCCGACAACCAGCTCGATGGCCGTTTGCAGTTTCCCCGGAACACCACTGGTGGCATTTTTAGCGACGCGATGGAAGATAACCAGAAAGAGTACTCCGAGGAACACGGAGAAAAACATCGAATCGATGTTAATCGACCAGAATCCCGTCCCTATCTGAAGCTGAGTCAGATGGTGACCGATATACTCTTGTGGAGTAGAGATTTCTCCTGATGCAGACATGATGCCTCTTACCCTTTAGTAGTTAAGTACGGTAACTGTTAATGACGGCCGGTGCCAAAATCTGAGTCATCAACACCGATAAATAGGCCAACCCCAACGGAGCGAAAGCCGCCTTGAACAGGCCAAGAGCAATAATCATGAAGATTATCGTCACCAGGACCTTCAGCGCTTCTCCGATAGCAAAGGACCAGGCAACCCGTCCAGAGACCGTTGTTTGCGCCTGATGGCGCCATGCAAACAGCATGAACAGTACATTTGGTACCCAGGCGGCCAACCCACCCATAAGAGCGGAAAGGGTCCATTCCAGGCTTTTGAAACCAAATACTGCACTGAGCAGAACAAAGGTCAATAACTGCAGTAGTAACAGCTTTCTGGCAACCTTCACACTTTGCGTACTGTGTAAAATACCGGATACAGACATGACGTTTGTTCTCTCCGTATCAAGTACCTAGCTGGAGGTATGCTGAATGCCGTATATCACTGCCTTTACTGTTTTGAGTCAAGCAGCAAAAACCGAGCAAATTATACGGTGCACAGGAACGAATTCAATGGATAAGTAGCGAAAAGGTGAACAATTATTTAAATTTTCCTCTTCATCACTATTTTGATAACGAAACTATAGCTGAATTTGCCCTTTTTACTTTGCTTCGGTTATTTCATCACCCGACAAAGAAGCGTGCACTGGATCACATAATTAACCGGAGCCCTTTTATATACCCTGGGCGTCCGGATTGTCTTTAGCTAAACCGGCTTTTTAAAGATGTTATAAATCATCATGTTAAGAAATTTGCGATTGAGAAAACATCTTATTTAAAAATAGACACCCTTCATTGATACATCTACCCAACAAATAACAACATTTTCATTACAAGTTGAATATCAGTCGTTCAATGCCGAATAAATTTCACAAGTGACTATCTCGGTACGGATTAAAATAAAACGTCGCAAAAATGCTATCAGTGTGTAAAAAACCGGTGATTTGTAGAAAGTCACCGCTATTTAATTAGCCTGCTCATTTTTACTCTGATAACACACACATTTTTTAAGGATTAATTGATAATTCTCAACTTTAGTTTGCATTAAGAATTATCAGATGCCGTTCTCCGTCAAGTTCCGGTACCTGCAGTTTCACCACACTTTCCAGTGTGATACCGGCGGGTAAGGCGGCGAGCTCATCATCCGGGCACACGCCCTTCAGCGCATAGAAACGCCCCTGCCCTTTCTTCGGTAAATGGTGGCACCAGGACAACATATCCTGCAACGAGGCGAAGGCACGGCTTATGACGCCATCGAATGGGGGTTCAGGGTCAAACTCTTCAACCCGGCTTTGGACCGGTGTGATGTTCTGCAGCCCCAGTTCATGCTGAACCTGGCGCAGGAAGCGTACGCGCTTACCCAGGCTGTCCAGCAGCGTAAAGTGTGAATCAGGGCGAACGATGGCCAGAGGAATGCCTGGCAGGCCCGGGCCTGTGCCGACATCAATAAAGCGGCTACCCTGTAAATGCTCGTTCACCACAATGCTGTCCAGAATATGTCGCACCAGCATTTGCATTGGATCACGCACGGATGTCAGGTTGTAGGCTTTGTTCCACTTATGCAGCAGTTCAACATAGGCAATCAGTTGGTGTTTTTGCTGATCGGGTAACGCTATTCCTGCCGCAGCAAGCAGCGAGTCCAGTTTCTTTTGCACAGTGAAAATCCTCTGACAGAGTCGGTATTCCGGGAACAGCCCGGTGGGGGGAATGATAAAGCAGCCAGAAAGGCGGGAAAAGCAGGATTTAACCGCCCGTTAGAGCAACAGGGCGGTTATCAGAGAGGTGACTCAGGCGCTGCGACGCAGCAAGCCTTGTTTTTTCAGCCAGATCAGCAAAATGGAGATTGCAGCCGGAGTTATACCGGAGATCCGCGAAGCCTGACCGATCGATGTCGGCTTGTGATCGTTAAGCTTGGCGATCACCTCGTTAGACAGACTGTTCACCTGACGGTAATCGAGATCGGCAGGCAACACCGTATTCTCATTACGCAGCTGTTTGTTGATCTCTTCCTGCTGACGGGCAATGTAACCTTCGTACTTGATCTGAATCTCAACCTGCTCGGCGGCTTCTGCATCAGGGACAGATGGCGCAAAGGGGGACAGCGTTGTGATCAGCGAATAAGTCATTTCCGGACGACGCAGCAGTTCTTCAGCGCTGGCTTCTTTTGAGAGCGGAGCTGACAAGTGTGCATTGATCTCTTCCACCTGCGCGTGATGAGGATTTACCCAGATACCACGCAGACGCTGACGTTCTTGTTCGATCATTTCGAGTTTCTGGTTAAAGCGAGCCCAACGGACATCGTCGACCAGGCCCAGTTCACGGCCTTTTTCCGTCAGACGTAAATCAGCGTTGTCTTCACGCAGCATCAGACGGTATTCAGCACGTGAGGTAAACATGCGGTACGGTTCTTTAGTGCCCAGCGTACACAGATCGTCGACCAGAACCCCCAGGTACGCCTGATCGCGGCGTGGGGCCCAGCCTTCATCTTCAGTGGCGCTGCGTGCTGCGTTCATACCTGCCAGCAGGCCCTGGGCTGCTGCTTCTTCGTAGCCTGTGGTGCCGTTGATTTGTCCGGCAAAGAAGAGGCCTGCGATGAATTTGCTTTCCAGCGTCGGTTTCAAATCACGCGGATCAAAGAAATCGTATTCAATTGCGTAGCCAGGACGAACGATCACCGCATTTTCCATACCCTGCATGGAACGCACGATCTGCATCTGAACATCGAAAGGCAGGCTGGTTGAAATTCCGTTCGGATAAACTTCGTTGCTGGTCAGGCCTTCCGGTTCAAGGAAGATCTGATGAGAATTACGATCGGCAAAACGCATGACTTTATCTTCGATCGACGGGCAGTAACGCGGGCCGATCCCTTCGATGATCCCGGCATACATCGGGCTGCGATCCAGATTATTACGGATCACGTCATGGGTTTTTTCGTTGGTATAGGTCATGTAGCACGGGATCTGGCGCGGATGTTGCGACGCGTTGCCCATGAAAGAGAATACCGGTGCAGGATTATCACCGTGCTGTTGAGCCAGTACGCTGAAATCAATTGAGCGAGCATCGATACGCGGAGGTGTCCCGGTTTTAAGGCGGTTTACGCGTAACGGTAATTCACGCAGGCGCTGAGAAAGGGAGATCGCAGGAGGATCCCCGGCACGGCCACCGCTGTAGTTTTCCAGACCGATGTGGATCTTGCCATCAAGGAATGTTCCGACGGTCAGTACGACGGTTTTCGCGCGGAATTTCAGACCCATTTTGGTCACGGCGCCAACCACGCGATCGTTTTCCACAATGAGATCTTCGACGGACTGTTGGAAGATCATCAGGTTTGGCTGATTCTCTAATGCCGTACGTACCGCCTGACGATATAACACACGGTCAGCCTGGGCACGTGTTGCCCTGACGGCCGGGCCTTTGCTCGCGTTTAGTATCCTAAACTGAATGCCCGCATGGTCGATCGCTGTGGCCATCAACCCGCCGAGAGCGTCCACTTCTTTAACCAGATGTCCCTTCCCGATCCCGCCAATTGCCGGGTTACACGACATCTGTCCCAGCGTGTCGATATTGTGGGTTAACAACAAGGTCTGGCGTCCCATTCGTGCAGAAGCCATGGCAGCTTCAGTACCTGCATGACCTCCACCGATGATAATGACGTCAAATTGATCCGGATAAAACATGCGACTGCACCTCAGCGTTCAAGCGAACTTTCTTTGTATGGCGTTGGGAGGAGGGATTCTACTCAAGTTTAGAGCTTCCACAAGCCCCGGAGGATCTTCCCTAATTAAAAGAAGATCTTTTTTATTTAAAGATCTCTTATTAATACTTCTATTAGGATCGCGATCCTCTGTGCATAAGTCATTTTTGTCTATGAAGATCAGTATGCTAAGAAGGATCGAATGCTGTGAATGATCGGTGCTCCTGGACAGTATAAGCTGGGATCAGAATTGAGAGTTATGCACAGCCTGAAAAGCGTACAGCAGTTGTTAGAGGGATAACTACGGGTTTTACACTGCTTTAAAGCATAGTTATCCACATCTGATCGCCTGAAATTTACACTTATTTGAGTAAATTAATCCAATTGATCACCCAAACCTCTGCGGGATCCTCAGGAATTTCATGCTGAGTCACGTCGATCTCAAGACGATCGCCGATCCGTTTTGCCCCTAATGAGGTCAGTTTCTGATCCAGCGCGTTGATCGCACCGCAGAAGGTATCGTATTCGCTGCTGCCCAAACCTAAGGCACCAAAACGAATATTCGACAGATCCGGTTGCTGATCTTCCAGCTGTTCCATGAAGGGTTGCAGGTTATCCGGTAACTCACCGGCTCCGTGCGTAGAGCACACCACCAGCCAGATCCCTTCTGAAGGCACTTCATACAGCTCCGGGCCATGAAACGTCTGTGTGGAGAAACCGACTTCTTCCAGCTTCTCTGCCACGTGTTCGGCAACATATTCGGCACTGCCAAGCGTACTGCCACTGATCAGGGTTATGTCAGCCATAGAACTCTCACCCGAGAAAAGGAAGACATTGTACGCTGTGAATGAGCTGGGATCTACCTGTGGATAATAGGGGGATAGAAAACATTAATCAGGGCTGGATGGTACGTGTGATGGGGTTTTGCAGGGAGATCAGTGTCTCTGTAGACTGGATCTCATCTATTGTCTGGATCTTGTTGATAAGTACGTGTTGCAGCGAATCAATGGAACGGCACATGATCTTAATGAAGATACTGTAGTGACCGGTGGTGTAATACGCTTCGACCACTTCTTCGATGCTTTCCAGCTTTTTGAGGGCTGAAGGATAGTCCTTGGCACTCTTCAATATAATGCCGATAAAGCAGCACACGTCGTAGCCGAGCTGTTTGGGGTTCACGGTGATATGCGCGCCGGTAATAATGCCCGCCTGCTTCATCTTCTCAACGCGTACGTGGATGGTTCCCGGACTGACGGTGAAGACCTTTGCCAGTTCGGCGTAAGGCGTCCTGGCGTTGTCCATCAATGCATTAAGGATCCCGCGATCCAGCTCATCGAGCTGATAAATTTCTGACATGGTTATCTTTCTCTTTAAGGTGAGTTTCTTTGCCAGCGGCGCTGCACGCGGCTTTTAACGCCGGTATCAAAGCGCCAGATATGATCGAAGATACGCAAGATCCCGGGCTTTCCATAATGTGACATCGCTAAGGCGTGGAAACGATGCTGCTTTTCCTTTTGCAGCATTTTGACTTTCTTTTGCACTTCGTCAGGCAGCCGCTGGGCGATGAAATCTGAGATTACAATAGCATCAGCATCGTGCCATTGCGGCGAGGCTAGCTTGTCCAATGTGGCCCTCAGGCAGGCCGCCAGATCGGTACCGCCGCGAAAATGCTGACCGAGAAAACGCAGTGCCTGATCCAGTCCGCCGCTGGACGTCAGTTCATAGTGGATCACTTCACTGGCAAACAACATGATGTAACAGCGACGGTTATCCGCAAGAGCAATTCTCAGCAGCGCCAGGCAAAAAGCTTTCGCACACTGTTCATTGAAGCCGCCCATAGAACCGGAAGTGTCCACGCACACCACAAACGGGCCACGCGGTTGAGGTTCCTGTTGCTGATGCACCACCGGCCGCTTTACCACTTTCTCGCGCCAGACGTCGCCCTGCAGGCGGTAAGTCATCAGGCGCTTTTCCAGCAAACGGCGATAAAATTCGAACTCCAGTTCGGGGATCCCCAGCGTGCCCAGTTCGGTGGGCATCAGTCGCAAGATATCATCGCTCTGATGGATGCCATTTACTTCTTCCGGCACCGTGGCGGGTTCGCGCACCATCAGCCGGTGCGTCTCCATTTTAGCATCTTCATGTGGACTGGTTTTGACCGTCTGGCTGCGTCCGAGTTGTTCGGCCAGACGCATCAGTTCAGGCTGCTGTTGCAGGAACGCACCGAAGCGCGCCAGTGACTGAATGTCACCGCGAAGGCGCTTTCCTTTACTCATGTCCCACAGACGGCCTGCCGCGGTATCGTTCTCCGCTAATAAAGGAGACAGCTCGCTGCTGAGCTCCAGCCGTTGCAGTAATTCTTCCTGCAATTTCTCCTGTTCCTGTTCCAGCAACTGATGATGAACGTTCACCGTCTGGAAGGTCAGGTTCAGGCGCCAGCGCTGAAGAAACAGCGTTTGAAAACTGTTACCGGTCTGCGCCGTACGCGAGGCTTCATTATTTTCCTGTAACGTGCGGGCTTCAGTGGTGAAAGGCGAATTGAGGCGGATTAACTCATCAATAAGTGCCGGTAACCCGGTCTGGAAGGTGGTGACATCCCTCTGCTGACAGTGCTGATAAAGGTAGAATTCTTTCGCCAGATCCGGCGGTACGGGCGTTTCGTGGATCCTCTGACGCAGCCGTAACTTCCATTCAGGAAGATCTTTGGTCAGTGCGCGCTTCAGCCGGGGAAACTTCTCGAAAAACACCGACAGCGCAGGCGCGGCCAGAAGCCCCACAATAAGTTCTTCGATGATTTCCGTTTCGCTGATAGCCAGCAGCAGATCCAGAGATTCCAGGCTGAACATGGTTAGTGTCCGCTGAACGTCTGTTGCTGATGGCGTAACTGCTCGGTGACCTGCAACAGACTGGCTTCAATTTTTGCCATCCATTCTGCCGGTACAAACAGACAGTTTTGCTGCTGGCTGAATTCCTGCCGCTGCCGGGTCAGTTTCGCTGTCAGATCGCTCAGCGTATTCTTCATTTCGTCAGGCACGGCGATATGTTCATTGCCCGGCAACGTCAGCGGCGTGCTTTGACGGCTGACGTCCAGCACCAGCAGTTGCTGTTTATCATCAATCTCAGCATCAAGGGTTTGCGCAAAACCAATACCGTTCAGTTTGGCTTTCAGGATGCCGCCTTTATTGAGCCACTCTTCCAGCGCCTTGTGGTCGAAGAGCAGATGCGTGACCTTGATTTCATGCAGGTGCAAAGGCGTTTGCAACAACAGCGTCAGGCTGCTGGCGGAAAGGGTGTCCGGCAGGCTGTGCTGAGGTTTACGGCTGAAAATTCCGGCTTTTTTGCTCAGTTTGATCGACTGGCGCGAGCTTTGTTGCTGCTGATATTGCATCCATTGCTGATCCAGTTGCTGGATTTTCATCAGGAGTGTTTGCTGATGATAAGCCTGCTCGGTGATCAGCTGTTCAATCTGAGTTTGCAGAAGATGGTAGGTATTGAGGTCATGCCACAGGCAGTCTTTCAGCAGGATCAAATCGACAGGCGTGATGGCGTTTCGTCCGCTGAAAAAGGCGCAGGCCTGCAACAGACGCAAGGCTTTCTTCCAGCGCCGATCCGACACATACGGCGCTGTATCAAGGGCATCAAGGCGCTGACGAAGCTGGAACACCAGTTCAAAGCACTCGTCCGGCAGACTGACTTTATCTATCTCGCCTTGCCATTGCTGATACTCTTCATCGCTGATGCTCAGAGATTCAGCCACCGGATTGGCGCTTTCGTTAGTCCTGCTGGTCAGCAGGGAGCGGAAATTTTGCTTATCCTGTACCTTATCGAGCCACAAACGGATAAGCATGCGGTCGTATAACGCTTCCAGGCTGCCGTCGGCTTCGGGCAATTCATTGGATGCGCTGACCAGCAAACGCAAAGGGATCGCCTCTTCGCGTTCGCCATTACGAAAGCGACGTTCGTTAATCGCAGTCAGCAGGGTATTGAGGATGGCGGGACCCGCTTTCCATATCTCATCAAGGAAGACGATTTCTGCTTCCGGCAGATATCCTTCGGTCAGACGCAGATAACGGCCCTCATCTTTCAGGGCCTGAATCGAGAGCGGACCAAAGACTTCTTCCGGCGTGGAAAATCGCGTCATCAGATATTCAAAGGCGCGTGCATGGCGGAAGGCATACTTCAGACGACGGGCGATCAAACTTTTCGCAATGCCCGGCGGGCCCAGCAGAAAAACGCTTTCACCGCACAGTGCGGCCAGCAGGCATAAACGAATGGCGTCCTGTCGTTCGTACAAGCCATGTTCCAGTGCGTTAGCAAGACGGGCGATCCGTTCTGCCAGAAGGGGAGATTGCGCCATACTGTCTCTTCCGGTTTCCATTTAGATATTGAATAGTGTACTGGCTCGCAGCGATAAGCCATGATTATTTTTCACTGTATAGCTTGTTGATTACTAAAAATTTTCTATTATCAGAATTGTGACCTCGTTCATCTGAACGCCGGTTTAGCTGCACATTTAAGGGTAGGCAATCTGATTTATTCGTGCATACTGTGCGCCTTTTAGTGGGCATCATTGGACTGAGCGCACGCATCGCTTACGGATGTTCGAGCAAAAAAGAAACGAAATATGAGCACTGAACATAAACGGTCACTCCCAGCAGTAACCCTGGCCGCCATTGGTGTGGTCTATGGCGACATTGGTACCAGTCCTCTCTATACCTTAAGAGAGTGTTTTTCCGGACACTATGGTTTCAATGTTGAGCCTAGCGTCGTATTTGGTTTTCTTTCTCTGATTTTCTGGATGCTGATCCTGATTGTGTCGCTCAAATACCTCACTTATGTGATGCGGGCGGACAATGCGGGCGAAGGCGGTATTTTGACGCTGATGTCTCTGGCGGGCAGGAATACGTCCTCACGCACCACGGCGGTTCTGGTGATCCTCGGCCTCATCGGGGGCAGCTTCTTCTATGGTGAAGTGGTGATCACGCCGGCCATCTCAGTGCTTTCCGCGATGGAAGGTCTGGAGATCGCGGCACCGTCCCTTGATCCTTACATCGTTCCTCTTTCTATTACTGTCCTGACGTTGCTTTTCATTATTCAGAAACACGGTACCGGTATCGTGGGTAAACTCTTTGCCCCGGTAATGCTGGTGTGGTTCCTGACGCTGGCGGTTCTTGGCGTGAACAGCATCATGCAGAACCCGGAAGTGCTGCGTGCCATGAACCCGATGTGGGCAGTTAACTTCTTTATTGAGCATAAATCCTTCTCCTTCCTGGCACTCGGCGCGGTGGTTCTGTCGATTACCGGTGTGGAAGCGCTGTATGCCGATATGGGCCATTTCGGGAAATTCCCGATCCGCCTGGCCTGGTTCACCGTGGTATTGCCGTCTCTGGTTCTGAACTATTTCGGTCAGGGCGCGCTGCTGCTTAAAAATCCGGAAGCGATCAAAAACCCCTTCTTCCTGCTGGCTCCTGACTGGGCTTTGATTCCGTTGCTGGTTTTAGCCACGTTAGCGACCATCATCGCTTCTCAGGCGGTGATTTCCGGTGTGTTCTCCCTGACGCGTCAGGCTGTGCGACTGGGCTACTTACCGCCAATGCGCATCATCCACACCTCGGAAATGGAAGCGGGTCAGATTTACATCCCTGCCATAAACTGGTTGCTGTATTTCGCGGTGGTTATCGTTATCGCCAGCTTCGAGCACTCAAGCAATCTGGCGGCGGCGTACGGTATCGCCGTGACCGGCACCATGGTGCTGACCAGCATTCTCTCCTGCACGGTGGCGCTGAAAAACTGGCACTGGAAACCGTTCCTGGTGGGGATTTTGCTGATCGGTCTGCTGTTTATGGATATTCCACTGTTCGCCGCGAACGCCACGAAACTGTTCTCCGGTGGCTGGTTGCCGCTGACGCTCGGTTTGTGCATGTTTATCGTGATGACCACCTGGAAAAGCGAGCGCTTCCGTCTTATGCGCCGTATGAACGAACACGGGAATTCTCTCGAGGCAATGATCGCATCTCTGGAGAAATCGCCGCCGGTTCGTGTTCCGGGCACCGCGGTCTACATGTCCCGTGCCATCAACGTCATTCCTTTTGCCTTACTGCACAACCTCAAGCACAACAAAGTGCTGCATGAGCGGGTGGTCTTGCTGACGCTGCGAACGGAAGATGCGCCTTATGTGCATAACGTCCGGCGCGTCACCATCGAGCAACTGTCGCCGACGTTCTGGCGGGTGGTAGCGAGTTACGGATTTAAAGAAACGCCGAATGTGGAAGAGATTTTCCATCGCTGCGGTCTGGAAGGGTTGCCGTGCCGGATGATGGAAACGTCGTTCTTTATGTCGCATGAATCGCTGATCCTGACCAAGCGTCCGTGGTATCTCTACTTCCGCGGTAAGCTGTTTATGGCCCTGAGCCGAAACGCCCTGCGCGCGCCAGATCAGTTTGAGATCCCGCCGAACCGCGTTATCGAACTGGGTACTCAGGTGGAAATCTGACGTTCACTTGAGTCTCTGACAGGGTACCTTCGGGTACCCTGTTTTGTTTGCGCGTAATCCTTTCTGAAACGACTAACTCAAATTGCCCTCTGATTTCTGAATCATTCAGCGAAACGTTTCGACGCTGATCACAATTCCATCACATCTTCGTTGCCTTGTGCGGACATTTTCATAAACTCATCCGTGAGCGAAACGTTTCGCTGTAGGAGTCAAAATGAAGAAGTCACCGCTGTTAAATGCCGAAATCTCAACTGTTATTGCCCGGTTAGGTCATACCGATCAGCTGGTTATTGGCGATGCCGGACTTCCGGTGCCAGCAGCTTGCCAGCGCATCGATCTGGCGCTAACCCAGGGAGTTCCCACCTTTTTACAAGTCTTAGAGGTAGTGACACACGAGATGCAGGTTGAGCGGGCTATCCTCGCAGAGGAAATCCTCACGAAAAATCCTCAACTCCATGAAGCGTTACTCGCCCGATTGACACAACTCGAACAACACCAGGGAAACACCATTGCTTTGGATTACGTCAGTCATGAGGTATTCAAAGCGCAAACCGAAAAAAGTCGGGCTGTCATCCGCAGCGGGGAATGTTCGCCGTACGCGAATGTGATCCTGTGTGCCGGCGTAACCTTCTGAGGCCTTTATGCAACCTTTGCTGCAACTGACAGGGATTGATAAAGCCTTTCCCGGCGTAAAAGCACTTTCCGGCGCGGCGCTCAGCGTTTATCCGGGACGTGTCATGGCGCTGGTGGGTGAAAACGGCGCGGGTAAATCCACGATGATGAAAGTGCTGACCGGCATCTATCAAAAAGATGCCGGTTCAGTGCATTTCCTCGGAAAGGAAACGGTGTTTAACGGTCCGAAAGCGTCGCAGGAAGCCGGGATCGGCATTATCCATCAGGAATTAAACCTGATCCCTCAACTGACCATTGCCGAGAATATCTTCCTTGGCCGCGAGTTTGTGAACGGTTTTGGCCGCATCAACTGGAAAAAGATGTATGCCGAGGCCGATAAACTGCTGGCGCGCCTGAATCTGCGTTACAAAAGCAACCGGCTGGTGGGGGATTTATCCATCGGCGACCAGCAAATGGTCGAGATTGCCAAAGTGCTGAGCTTTGAATCCAAAGTCATCATTATGGATGAACCGACGGATGCCCTGACCGATACCGAAACTGCCTCTCTGTTCAGCGTCATTCGTGAGCTGAAAGCGGCTGGCTGCGGTGTGGTGTATATCTCTCACCGTATGAAAGAAATCTTTGAAATCTGCGACGACGTCACCGTTTTCCGTGACGGGCAGTTCATCGCTGAGCGTCCGGTCAGTTCGCTGGAGGAAGACACGCTGATTGAAATGATGGTTGGCCGTCGCCTCGAAGAACAATATCCCCGCATTAGTCATGAACGCGGTGCGCTGCGTTTGCAGGTGCGTAATGTCAGCGGGCCGGGCGTGGATAACGTCAGCTTTGATCTGCACAGCGGCGAAATCCTCGGCGTTTCCGGGTTGATGGGGGCGGGTCGTACCGAACTGATGAAAATCCTGTATGGCGCGTTGCCGCGCAAAAGTGGCAACGTTTCACTGGATGGCCGCGAAGTGGTGACTCACTCACCGCAGGACGGGCTGGCGAACGGCATCGTTTACATTTCCGAAGACCGCAAACGTGATGGTTTAGTGCTTGGAATGTCAGTGAAAGAGAACATGTCGCTGACAGCGCTGCGTTATTTCAGCCACGGCGGCGGACGTCTCAAACATGCTGATGAACAACAGGCTGTCGGAGATTTCATTCGTCTCTTCAATATTAAAACGCCATCGATGATGCAGCCTATTGGCCTGCTCTCCGGTGGTAATCAGCAAAAAGTGGCGATTGCCCGCGGATTAATGACGCGGCCAAAAGTCCTGATCCTCGACGAACCGACGCGCGGCGTTGACGTCGGTGCAAAAAAAGAAATTTACCAGCTTATTAACCAGTTCAAGCGCGAAGGGCTGAGCATCATTTTGGTTTCCTCAGAAATGCCTGAAGTCATTGGCATGAGTGACCGGGTTCTGGTGATGCACGAAGGTCATTTAAGCGGTGAATTCCCGATAGCACAGGCTACGCAAGAAGTGTTGATGGCAGCCGCTGTCGGCAAGCAATACCGCGTGACGCAGGAGTAATCAGATATGAGTTCTCAGACATTATCAGCCAAAAAGCGCTGGATCAGTAAAGAGTGGTTGTTGGAGCAGAAATCTCTGATTGCGCTGCTGGTGTTGATTGCCGTTGTCTCTTCAATGAGCCCGAATTTCTTCACAGTGAATAACCTGTTTAACATTCTTCAGCAAACCTCCGTTAACGCCATTATGGCCGTGGGCATGACGCTGGTGATCCTGACATCGGGCATTGATTTATCCGTCGGCTCTTTGCTGGCGCTGACCGGTGCGGTTGCCGCCTCGATTGTCGGGCTGGAAGTGAATGCCTTTGTAGCCGTCGGCGCCGCGCTGGCGCTGGGGGCGGCGGTGGGCGGCGTCACCGGTATGATTGTCGCCAAGGGTAAAGTGCAGGCATTCATCGCCACGCTGGTCATGATGCTGCTGTTGCGCGGTATCACGATGGTGTACACCAACGGCAGCCCGATCAGCACCGGTTTTAATGATGTGGCAGATGTCTTTGGCTGGTTTGGTATCGGTCGCCCGCTGGGTATTCCGACACCGGTCTGGCTGATGGCCGTGGTGTTTATTGCAGCCTGGTACATGCTGCATCACACCCGGTTAGGGCGCTATATCTACGCGCTGGGCGGTAATGAATCCGCGACGCGCCTGTCAGGTATCAGCGTTGATAAAGTTAAAATTATCGTCTACTCCCTGTGTGGTTTGTTAGCCGCTCTGGCCAGTATCATCGAAGTGGCGCGCCTGTCTTCTGCGCAGCCTAACGCGGGTACCGGTTACGAGCTGGATGCGATTGCCGCTGTTGTTTTGGGGGGAACCAGCCTGTCCGGGGGTAAAGGACGCATTGTTGGAACGCTGATCGGTGCACTGATCCTTGGCTTCCTGAATAACGGTTTGAACTTATTAGGTGTTTCTTCCTACTACCAGATGATCGTGAAAGCAGTTGTCATTCTGCTGGCGGTTCTGGTGGATAACAAAAGCAACAAATAAACTCTCCTACAGGACTTATGACCATGAATATGAAAAAACTGGCTGTCTGGGTTTCCGCCGCAGCGATCACCGCTTCTTTCAGTGCTAACGTGATGGCGAAAGACACCATTGCCTTGGTCGTTTCAACGCTGAACAACCCGTTCTTCGTTTCCATGAAAGACGGCGCACAGAAAGAAGCCGACAAACTCGGCTACAACCTGATTGTTCTCGACTCTCAGAATAACCCGGCGAAAGAACTCGCGAACGTGCAGGATCTGACCGTTCGTGGTACGAAGCTGATGCTGATTAACCCGACCGATTCTGATGCCGTTGGCAACGCCGTAGCAATGGCAAACCAGGCCAAAATCCCGGTGATCACCCTTGACCGCCAGGCAACCAAAGGGGTTGTTGCCAGCCATGTCGCTTCTGATAACGCCTTCGGCGGGAAAATGGCCGGTGATTACATCGCGAAAAAACTGGGTGAAAACGCCAAAGTCATCGAACTGGAAGGGATTGCGGGGACGTCCGTTGCCCGTGAACGTGGTAAAGGGTTCGCTCAGGCAGCTGAAAAACACCATTTCCAGATCCTCGCCAGCCAGCCTGCTGACTTCGACCGTACCAAAGGTCTGAACGTTATGCAGAACTTGCTGACTGCGCATCAGGACGTGCAGGCCGTGTTCGCTCAGAATGACGAAATGGCGCTGGGTGCATTGCGTGCTCTGCAAACTGCCGGTAAAACTGACGTTCTGGTTGTCGGCTTCGACGGCACTGAAGACGGTATTAAAGCGGTAAACAGCGGCAAAATGGGCGCGACCGTGGCACAGCGTCCGGAACAAATTGGCGTGATCGGTGTTCAGACTGCCGATAAAGTGCTGAAAGGCGAAAAAGTCCCGGCGGTTATCCCGGTTGATTTGAAACTGGTTGCTCAGCCGTAAAATCCGCATGATTGATGCTGTAACAAGCGCCTCCTGACGGGAGGCGCTCTTTAAACTCAGGGATTTCCACATGAAGACAGGCAAACTGGTGGTACTCGGCAGTATCAACGCTGACCACATTCTGAATATCAACCACTTCCCGCAACCGGGCGAAACGGTGATCGGTAAGCAATACACCGTAGCTTTCGGCGGTAAAGGTGCGAATCAGGCGGTAGCCGCCGGCCGCAGTGGCGCAGATATTTCGTTTATTGCCTGTGTGGGAGACGACGATATTGGCGAACGGGTTCGCAAACAACTGGCCAGTGACCAGATTGATACGCACCCGGTTGAAGCCATCAAGGATGCCACCACCGGCGTTGCGCTGATTTTTGTGAATGCGGAAGGTGAGAACGTTATTGGTATTGATGCCGGGGCGAATAATGCCGTCACGCCTGAGTACCTCGAACGTTACAAACAGCAGGTCATTGAAGCCTCTGCTTTATTAATGCAACTGGAATCTCCGTTAGACACGGTGATTGCGGCGGCGAAAATAGCCAAAGAACACGACACTCAGGTGATTCTTAACCCTGCACCGGCTTGTGAATTGCCGGACGAATTGCTTTCGCGGGTGGATATCATCACTCCGAATGAAACCGAAGCTGAAAAGCTGACCGGTATTAACGTCGACAATAATGAAGATGCCGCACGTGCTGCAAAAGCCCTGCATGACAAAGGTATTGCGACCGTCATTATTACGCTGGGGAGTAAAGGCGTCTGGTTGAGTCAGAACGGTGAAGGGAAGTTAGTCGCAGGTTTCCGTGTGAAAGCCGTCGATACCATTGCGGCTGGTGATACCTTTAATGGCGCCTTAGTGACCGCTTTGCTCGAGGGCAAGCAGATGGACAGCGCGGTACGTTTTGCTCACGCGGCTGCAGCGATTGCCGTGACGCGTCCCGGTGCGCAACCTTCTGTTCCGTGGCGTAAAGAAATAGACGATTTTCTCGCACAGCAGGAGGCCTGATTGGCCACCATGAAAGATGTCGCCCGCCTCGCGGGCGTTTCAACCTCTACCGTTTCTCATGTCATCAACAAAAATCGTTTTGTCAGTGAAGCTATTGCCGGCAAAGTGAATGCCGCCGTAGAACAGCTCAATTACGCGCCTTCTGCCCTTGCCCGCAGTCTTAAATTGAATCAGACCCGCACTATTGGCATGTTGTTGACCGCCAGCAGTAACCCGTTTTATTCAGAAGTGGTGCGGGGGGTTGAACGCAGTTGCTATGAACGTGGTTACAGCCTGATCTTGTGCAATACCGACGGCGATGCCGAGCGCATGAATCGCAGCCTGGAAACTCTTCTGCAAAAGCGGGTCGATGGCCTGCTATTAATGTGCACCGAAAATCACCGGCCTTCGAAAGATGCCATCAGCCGCTATCCTTCTTTACCCATAGTAATGATGGACTGGTCGCCGTTTGACGGCGCGAATGACGTCATTCAGGACAATGCGCTGCTGGGAGGAGAGATGGCGACGGAATATTTGATCCGTCAGGGCTATCGTAAAATCGCTTGTATCACCGGGCCGCTGGATAAAACGACGGCGCAGGAACGGCTTAATGGTTACCGTCAGGCGATGAATAAAGCTGGCCTGGCAATTTTACCGGGCTATGAAGTCAGTGGAGATTTTGAATTCGAAGGTGGCGTCCCGGCGATGGAAAAACTGCTGGCACTCCCCGAACCGCCTCATGCAGTGTTTGCCGGAAATGATGCCATGGCCGTCGGCGCCTATCAGGCTCTCTATCAGCGCGGATTACGTGTGCCTGACGATGTGGCTGTCATCGGCTACGATGATATCCAGCTGGCGCAGTATATGATGCCACCGCTGACGACTATCCATCAGCCGAAAGATTCGCTGGGCGAACTCGCCGTCGATGCCCTCTTGCATCGCCTGCAGGACCCGGAGGCGGAACCGCAAGTCCTGGTACTTACGCCGGAACTGGTTGTGCGACAGTCCGTAGGATCATTGGTCACTAAGTAACAGACGCTGACAGGCCAGCAGTGCCGCATTGGCATCGCTGGCAAGAATGGCATCGGTCAGTCGCTGATGATATTCCAGCTTAATCACTTCATTCCCCGTGATCGCCCGGAAGTAACTCTGATAGACCGAACTGAATAAATTCGAAAACGACGTCAGGAAAGGATTTTTCCCCGCCTCATAAATCAGCTGGTGAAACTGAGCATCCACCGTAATCCAGCGCTCCCGATCAAAGCTGTTATGCAGCATTCTCATTTCATACATATAAAGAGAGAGCTGATGCTTTTGATCATCACTGGCCGAAAGAGCGGCTAATGCACAGGCCTGCGGTTCGAGCGCTCTGCGCAATACAATAAAATGTGCCATCACCTGATCGAAGTTTTCACGCGTCATCCACCAGGTGAGCAAATCCTGGTCGAGAAAGTTCCAGCTGGATTGCGGCATCACTCGCGTACCAATACGGGGACGGGGTAAAAGCATGCCTTTTGCCGCCAGCGTCTTCACGGCTTCCCGAACTGCTGTCCGGCTGACGCCAAAAATCTCACCTAACTCATTCTCACCGGGCAGTATCGAACCTTCCGGGTAATCGCCAGACAGAACCCGCTGGGCAATCTTCTCTGCCAGCAAATAGGAAAGATTGCGCTGGGCAGCTTGTTGCTGTGCATTAAGTAACATGGAGGTTATTCCTGAATACCTTTTCTCTTTATTAAAGAGAGTTTACTCCAGCTCCGGGCTTTAAACCGGCGTGTTTTTCGCTGAAATCGGTCGAAATTTATCCGTTACGGGCTTTTTTGATGAATTAGTGAACGGTTGGTAAAATAATTGAAATTAGGGGTTGCGGCCTTCGGAGAACTCCCTATAATGCGCCTCCACTGACCGGGAACAACGACTCCTCTAACGAGAACAAGTCGCCCAGCCAGGAAGAATCAACCCGGTGAAAACACCGCATCTTGCAAAAGAAAATGGTTGACTCTTCAGGGAGAAAGAGTATTATCTTCCTCCCACGTTGCTGAGTTAAGTCTCGCAACGTACGCTCTTTAACAATTTATCAGACAATCTGTGTGGGCACTCACAAGACGATATCAGCCACTTCGGTGGCAAAAAAAATATCAAGTCTTAAAGAGTGACCAAGCAGTAATTCATTTAGTTGAATTATTACGAAAGTTAATTTTTGAGCATCGCTTAACTTGTTTAAGCAAATCGAACTTTTAATTGAAGAGTTTGATCATGGCTCAGATTGAACGCTGGCGGCAGGCCTAACACATGCAAGTCGAGCGGTAGCACAGGAGAGCTTGCTCTCTGGGTG
>NZ_JAFMOX010000001.1 GCF_019049655.1 Rahnella rivi | reverse complement strand
CGTTACCGCCTGCGCCGTACATAAGATCAGCGGCATACCAGCCCGAGGCATTGTTACCAGCGTCCGTTCCGTTGTACGTCATCCCCGACCTCGCCAGATCCGACTCCGTCAGCGTCGCATCGTCGAAGACAAAGCTGAACTGGCGATAAATCCCTCCGGGTTGATCAGTACCGGCAAAGTAGTTGCTGACCGTCACGCTGTCATCGCTTCCGTAGGCCTGTATGATAA
>NZ_JAFMOX010000002.1 GCF_019049655.1 Rahnella rivi | reverse complement strand
TACAACACCAAAGGTGTTTTAGAGTGGCTCTGAAGTAGATTTTCAGCTGAATGTTCCGAGATTGGTTCGTAGTGCAAGCCTGACTTAAGGTGCGCGTTATGGATAAAACAGAATTTGCCTGGCGGCACTAGCGCGGTGGTCCCACCTGACCCCATGCCGAACTCAGAAGTGAAACGCCGTAGCGCCGATGGTAGTGTGGGGTCTCCCCATGCGAGAGTAGGGAACTGCCAGG
>NZ_JAFMOX010000003.1 GCF_019049655.1 Rahnella rivi | reverse complement strand
CATGGGGAGACCCCACACTACCATCGGCGCTACGGCGTTTCACTTCTGAGTTCGGCATGGGGTCAGGTGGGACCACCGCGCTAGTGCCGCCAGGCAAATTCTGTTTCATCCATAACGCGCACCTTAAGTCAGGCTTGCACTACGAACCAATCTCGGAACATTCAGCTGAAAATCTACTTCAGAGCCACTCTAAAACACCTTTGGTGTTGTAAGGTTAAGCCTCTCGGGTCATTA
>NZ_JAFMOX010000004.1 GCF_019049655.1 Rahnella rivi | reverse complement strand
ATCTTCTATAAATTCATCTCGTTTTTATTTTTAATTAATGCATTAATGAGGGTGGTGAATTATCAATGTTTATTTTTTAAATCTTTCGATTGATTCATCAAACAAATTAGCATGAGTACTAATGGTTTTTTTAAATATATATAAATGGAGTTATATAATGAGTGAAGAAAAAACAAAATCAGACCTGGTCATTGCTGAAGGTAGTCAATTCAGCGCGGAAACATCAACAGATTATTCCCC
>NZ_JAFMOX010000007.1 GCF_019049655.1 Rahnella rivi | reverse complement strand
CGCTAGAGATAGCTTAGTGCCTTCGGGAACTCTGAGACAGGTGCTGCATGGCTGTCGTCAGCTCGTGTTGTGAAATGTTGGGTTAAGTCCCGCAACGAGCGCAACCCTTATCCTTTGTTGCCAGCACGTAATGGTGGGAACTCAAAGGAGACTGCCGGTGATAAACCGGAGGAAGGTGGGGATGACGTCAAGTCATCATGGCCCTTACGAGTAGGGCTACACACGTGCTACAATGGCATATACAAAGAGAAGCAA
>NZ_JAFMOX010000006.1 GCF_019049655.1 Rahnella rivi | reverse complement strand
CCGGCGAGGGGAGTGAAATAGAACCTGAAACCGTGTACGTACAAGCAGTGGGAGCCTACTTTGTTGGGTGACTGCGTACCTTTTGTATAATGGGTCAGCGACTTATATTTTGTAGCAAGGTTAACCGAATAGGGGAGCCGTAGGGAAACCGAGTCTTAACTGGGCGTCAAGTTGCAAGGTATAGACCCGAAACCCGGTGATCTAGCCATGGGCAGGTTGAAGGTTGGGTAACACTAACTGGAGGACCGAACCGAC
>NZ_JAFMOX010000005.1 GCF_019049655.1 Rahnella rivi | reverse complement strand
CCGGCGAGGGGAGTGAAATAGAACCTGAAACCGTGTACGTACAAGCAGTGGGAGCCTACTTTGTTGGGTGACTGCGTACCTTTTGTATAATGGGTCAGCGACTTATATTTTGTAGCAAGGTTAACCGTATAGGGGAGCCGTAGGGAAACCGAGTCTTAACTGGGCGTCAAGTTGCAAGGTATAGACCCGAAACCCGGTGATCTAGCCATGGGCAGGTTGAAGGTTGGGTAACACTAACTGGAGGACCGAACCGAC
>NZ_JAFMOX010000008.1 GCF_019049655.1 Rahnella rivi | reverse complement strand
AGCTTGACACTGAACATTGAGCCTTGATGTGTAGGATAGGTGGGAGGCTTTGAAGCGTGGACGCCAGTCTGCGTGGAGCCAACCTTGAAATACCACCCTTTAATGTTTGATGTTCTAACTCGGCCCCATAATCTGGGGTGAGGACAGTGTCTGGTGGGTAGTTTGACTGGGGCGGTCTCCTCCTAAAGAGTAACGGAGGAGCACGAAGGTTAGCTAATCACGGTCGGACATCGTGAGGTTAGTGCAATGGCATAAGCTAGC
>NZ_JAFMOX010000009.1 GCF_019049655.1 Rahnella rivi | reverse complement strand
TTCGCTAGAGATAGCTTAGTGCCTTCGGGAACTCTGAGACAGGTGCTGCATGGCTGTCGTCAGCTCGTGTTGTGAAATGTTGGGTTAAGTCCCGCAACGAGCGCAACCCTTATCCTTTGTTGCCAGCGAGTAATGTCGGGAACTCAAAGGAGACTGCCGGTGATAAACCGGAGGAAGGTGGGGATGACGTCAAGTCATCATGGCCCTTACGAGTAGGGCTACACACGTGCTACAATGGCATATACAAAGAGAAGCAAACTCGCG